>DEFJ01000020.1:80472-155334 GCA_002350725.1 Cyanobacteria bacterium UBA2855
TATTTCTTTCTCTTTGCATAGCTTCAAAGAGAAAGAAATAGACAAATTTAATGTAATAATGGGAATTGTATCCATTTTTACATAATATAAATTATAGAAATTTGATTTATAAAAAAGTATCATGTTTGTATATAATTGTTTAAAATGATATACTGTTTTTGACCCTTACAGTTAGGATATGTTTTTTATGGATATAGAAAATATTGAAGATATTGAACAAAAACTCGATTTAGACCTAAAAAAACACAATAAATATAAGCAATTATTGATTTTAATTGTTACTTTATTATTATGCTTTTTATTAAAAGGTACAATCATTTATCACATAAAATTTGCTTTTGCTTTTCCAAATGGATATGAAAATATTCAAATAAATACAAGTCAAGAGCCGCAACAAATTGATTATCCGGATAATACTATCAACCAAAGAATAATAAATTACGAATCCCTTACTGAACGTAAAGTGATAAGTCTAATACCAAGGGCAAGTTATAAGATTAGTGCATTAGTTACTGCACATAACAGTTTCTTCCCTGTTAAAGACAAAATGTTTGATGCTGCAGCCCTTTATGATATAGGTTTAGCCTGGGGAGAATTAGGTGATAAAGATTTTTATAAAAAATATTTTAAAAGTTATACCGCAAAAAACGGAATGTTTGGCCCAAGGTTATTGTGGACAGAGATGAAAACCACACAAATGCCTGTGTCTGAAGAATATGCAAAATCCCATTTCTCTCATTCTCATCTTATTCCTGCAACTCGTAATATAATGGCTGCTTTGCTGAAAATTAAGGATTTTCAACTTGTTGAAATTGAAGGTGAGCTTGTTGATATGCAATATAAAGAAGGTAACAAAACTTACAGTTCTCATACAAGTTTATCAAGGTCTGATACAGGGCTTGGAGCTTGCGAAAATATATATGTTACAAAGTTAAAATATCGTAATAAGATTTACCAATAGTCGTAGTATTTATAATTCTCGTCTTCCTTCAATTGCTCTTGCAATCGTAATCTCATCAGCATATTCTAAATCCGCCCCGACAGGTAATCCGAAAGCTATACGTGAAATTTTTATGCCAAAAGGTTTTATGAGTTTACTTAAATATAAGCTTGTTGCCTCGCCTTCAACCGATGGACTGAGTGCTAATATAACCTCTTTAACCTTATCATCGGTAAGTCTTGTCAAAAGCTCTTTAATTCTGATATCATCAGCACCAATCCCATCCATAGGCGATATAACACCTTGAAGTACGTGGTATAATCCTCTGTACTCATTCGTCTTTTCAATAGCGATAAGGTCTTTTGTTTCAGCAACAACGCATATTGTGGATTTATCTCTTCTTTCCGATGAACAGATTTCGCAAGGTGATGTCGAAGAAAGGTTAAAACATACCTCACAGGTTTTTGTGTTTTCCTTCGCTTCAACGATACTTTGCGCTAATTTTTGTACCTCAGCCATGGGCATTCTCAAAAGATAAAATGCCATACGTTGTGCAGATTTTGGTCCTACTGACGGGAATTTTTGAAATTGCTCTATTAAAGTAGCAACTGATTTAGGGTAAATCATTAGAACAATCCCGGGATATTAAGCCCGCCAGTTGCGGCTTTTAGTCTTGATTCCATTTCTTTTGATGCTTTTTCTGTCGCCGAATTAATAGCTGTGGAAATCAAGTCTTCCAACATTTCTCTATCATCTTCGCTTAAGCCTGATGCAGCGCTTTCGGAAATCTTAATAGATTTAAATTTGCCTTGTCCGTCACAAGTAACAGTAATTGCCCCGCCGCCGGCTTCACCTGTAATCTCAAGGTTTGCCAATTCTGCTTGTGCGCTTTTTAATTTTGATTGCATATTCTGTGCTTGTTTCATTATTTGCATCATATTCATAAGTTTATATCCTCCTAATCATTAACAAATTTTACCAGATACACATTTGGTAACTTTTATTATACAATAAAAATATGCAAAGTAAAACCTATGTTTCTGAATCTTTAAAAAACGGGCGCTTAATGAGATGGACTTTTATGCCGTTAAAAGTTTATATTGCTCCTATGAAATTTTACGCAAAACAAGGGCAAGATTATAAATATAATGCGCTTGTAAGAAAAGCTTTGAACGAGTGGCAAGTTGCAACAAAAGGTAAGGTATCGTTTACGGTTGTAAATACTTTGCTTGAATCAAACGTAAATATTGATTGGAAAAGAGTTGAAAGAGTAGCTTTAGGGCATTGTTATTTTAGCTTTGATGCGAATAATAGGTTATATGGTGCTGAAGTCGCAATCGGACTTACTGATGGGTTAATTCACAGCCAGTATGGGAGTGAATCAGAGGTTTATCATACTATTTTACATGAAATAGGTCATGCGATAGGTTTAGGTCATAGTCCGTATAAAACAGATATAATGTATACCCCTCACCAAAAAGGTATTCATAAAGTTTCAGCAGGAGATATTGCTACAATTAATTGGCTTTACAAGTTGCCGCAAGGCGCATCCCCGGCTGAAATCGCATCCCGTTATGGTGTTGGCGGCAGTAATATAGACGAAATTATATCAAAAATAGTAGAAAAAAATGCACCAAGTGAATTTGAAAAAGTCAAAAGTTCAATAAAAATCAAGCGCAGAGATTTAATGGAAGAGACCGAAAACTTAGCATTGTTGCAAAGATATCATATATCCTTGCAAAATGTTAGTATTTCCTGCAAAGCAAAAGAGTTTTTTAAAAACAACGCAATTAATAATAAGGATATTCAAAAGGATTAAGCAATCGGGGTCAGATGGATAAAAAACTGAAAGTAGTTATTCTTGGTAAAGGTGCAATGCTTGCAAATCTTATCAGAGGTGCAATTCTCTCTGATGTTGATATTGTTGGCGTTTTGAGGTATGAACGATTGCATTTAAATTTTGTGTCTATGATTATACATGATTTTTTTGATCCTTCTCCTGAGTTAACATTGATAAAAAAACACGGTATAGTGGATTTAAATTTTTGTACAGCTAACTCTGAAAAATTTAGAAAATTCTTGATAAAAAATAATGTCGATGTGATATTGGTTGGTACTTGGAGTGAGAAGATTGAAAAGAAAACCTTTGATATCCCCAGACTTGGTACGATTAATGTTCATCCGTCTTTGCTGCCAAAATATAGAGGGGTAAATCCGTATCTTGAAACTATTCGTCATGGTGAGAAGTTTTCCGGTATTACATTTCATCTTATGACAGAAAATCTTGATGCAGGTGCTATACTTGTCCAAGAAAAAATAGAAATACTTGATAGCTATACAGGTCTTGAGTTAAGAAATAAAACAGCGTTTCGTGCAAGATTTTTATGCGAAGGATTATTAGAACAGTTGAAGCAAGGTTGTATTATTCCTACTCCTCAAGATGAGTCTGTTGCGACGTATTTTAAGGATATTGAACCATGTGAAATGACACTGGATTTCAGAAATGAAACCTCTGATGAAATAATAAGGCATGTTCGGGCATTTCATCCTTTTCGTCCTACGTATATAGAGGAAAATGATTTGTTTTGGAAGGTTGATGCTTATAAAATCAAAAAAACTGATGAATTCGGTATCCCTTATGAATTTTTATATTCCGATAAATCTTCAAAAATTATTGCCTGCGCAGACGGCGTGGGGGTTGAATTTAAAGGATTAAAAAAATATAATAAATACTCCTCATAAAAGCCTAACAGGCTAATATATTTATTTGATACTTTGTTTAGAAAATAAATAAGATATCAAATAAAATTATGAGGGAGAAATGAATACTTATAAAAAGCTTTGTTTGACAATTTCTGTGTTATTTTGTCTTGTTTTAGTAGTAAATGCTGAAGAATTACCCCAAAATACTTCAACAAAGCATCCGGATTATGCTTGTATGTTTTTGGGTGAAGATAAATGCGAGACCTTTAATCGGAAAATGTTTAACTTTAATACAAAATTGAACAAGTATGTAATTAAGCCTGTTGATATTTTGTGGGCATCAATTATGCCAAAATACGGAATGGACAGGATAAGAGGTATATATAAAAATATTGAGTTCCCAAAAAGAGTTGTAAGCTCGCTTATTCAAAAAGATTTCAAAGGCAGTGGTAGAGAAACTTTGAGGTTTCTTACAAATTCCACATTGGGGCTTGCCGGAATGTTTGACCCTGCAAAAACGTTATTTCATTTAGAACCTGTTGATGAAAATATGGAACAAGCACTTACTCGCTGTAAATGCAATCAGGGAAGATATTTGGTGATGCCTGTTATAAATGGTGCTACTCCAAGGGGCTTGTGCGGAAAAGCTCTTGACACTGCGCTAAATCCAACTTGTTACATAGGAACACCGATATTAGCTTTAATAAAACTGGGCTTTACAATAAACGAAACCTCATATATGCAGCCTCTTGCAGATATGATTCAATCTAATTATGCAGATCCTTATGATATTGCTAAAAAGTTATATGGAATAGAAAATCATATAAAAGCTCAAAATTTGGATAGGGAATCTGTAATTCAGGAACATGAAAATGTCTTAAATAATTCTCAGGAATTTGTAAACAATGATGCTCAAAGTGATGAAATTGAACTCCGTGCGGGAGATAAAACTTTTGACCCTGATAAAATTTCGTATACTGACTTATTGCGTGACGGAATTACAAAAGAAAGCTATCTTTTAAAACACTCAAAACCTAAAGCCGATATTATTTTAGAAAATTACAATGCTCAAACCCCCAGTATTGATGCTATGAGAACAGCACTTTTTAATTTACCGGGGATAAATGATTCAATTTGGACTGATTTGTCGGTATGGAATAGAAGTTTCGCGCATAAAATACGGACTTCCTCTGTAAAGACTTACGATAACAGCGAAAATTATAAATTCAGATATATTCTTCAAAAGGATAAAAAATCCCCTCTTGCAATAATATTCCCATCTATTGGGGAAGGAATAAAATCTAATCATTCTGTTGTGTTTGCTAAACTGTTTTATGACTTAGGCTATTCTGTAGTAATTGAGGGCAGCAGCTTTAATTGGGAATTTGTGAAAAGTATGCCCAAAGGGTATACTCCAGGACTTCCAAAGCAAGATGCAAAGGAACTCGGTATTATTACGGCAAATATTATAAAACAACTGCAAGAAAAATATAATTGTGAATTTAATAATAAAGTTGTACTTGGAACGTCTTTTGGAGCATTAACAAGCTTATTTTTAGCTGATAGTGAATATAAACAAAATACTCTTGGACAATGTAAATTTATATCGATAAATCCTCCAATAGAATTGATATATGCAATGAAAGTCGTAGATAAACAGAATGATGAGTGGCAAAAAGACCCCAATAATTTGAAAGATAGGGTAGCGCTTACTTCTGCAAAAATTCTAAATCTTTGGAATAAAAAGGATTCAAAAGATTTTAAAATTGAAACTCTGCCATTTAGTGACTATGAAGCGAAGTTAATAACAAGTTTCATAATGCATCAAAAATTATCAGATTTGGTGTTTGCAATAGAACAAATCCCTAATAATAAACAAACCGATTTTTATAAGGAAATAAACAATATGAATTATGGCGATTACTTGAAAAAATATATTTTAGGTGACAGTTTGCTTGCTTATGATGATGTAAATTACGATACAAGTTTATATTCAATTTCAAATTATCTTGAAAATAATGATAACTATAAAATTTATCATTCATTAGATGATTATCTTGTAAATTCTCAGCAATTAAATATTTTGAAAAAATATACGGGAAACAAAAGTGTATTCCTGAATAATGGTTCTCATTTGGGTTATATGTATAGAGAAGAATTTATTAATGATTTAAAAAATGAACTTTCTCTAAAGTAGATTATAAATTAAATCCGCCATTTTTCTTTATGTGTTCAACCAATCCTCCATCATTCAACATCTTTATCATGACTGGCGGAAGAGGTTCAATAGGGATGATTACTCCGTTTGTTAAATCTTTTAATACCCCGTTTTCGACATCCAAATCTAATTCATCACCGGCGTTGATTCCATCTGTATCACATTCTATTGCAAGCAAACCTATGTTAATTGCGTTACGATAAAAAATTCTGGCAAAAGATTTTGCAATAACAGCGCCGACTCCTGCAATTTTTATGATTTGCGGAGCGTGTTCTCTTGAAGAACCCAGTCCAAAATTAGAACCTCCGACAACAAAATCCCCCTTTTGCATTTTTGAAGCAAATTCCGGGTCAGCGTCTTCTAATACGTGCTTTGCAAATTCCGGCAGGTTTGAACGCAAATGGAAAAGCCTTCCGGGTGCTATATGATCTGTTGAAATATTATCTCCGAATTTAAATGCTTTACCTCTCATGTTATCTCCTTATCTTGCACAAATTGTTCTTGCGGCGTGCACTCCTGAAGCTGAAGCTTGTAACAATCCTCTTGTTACTCCTGCGCCATCTCCAATTGCGAATAGATTCTTTACACCATCGGTTTCCAATTCATTTGTTAATTTAACTCTTGCAGAGTAGAATTTAACCTCAATCCCGTATAATAGCGTATATCTTGAAGCTGTACCCGGAGCAATTTTATCTAACGCGTATAGCATTTCGATAATGCTTGTCATTTGTCTGTACGGAATAACCAAGCTCAAATCGCCTGGTGTAGCGCATGCTAATGTCGGTGTTAATATACTGGATTTAATTCTCTCCGGAGTAGAGCGGCGTCCGTCTAATAAGTCACCAAATCTTTGAACAAGAATGCCGCCTGCAAGCATATTAGCTAATCTTGCGATATGTTGTCCGTATTGAATAGGCTCTTTGAACGGTTCAGTAAATCTTTCGCTTACGAGCAATGCAAAATTTGTGTTATTTGTTGTTTGCTCAGCATAGCTGTGTCCGTTTACAGTTGCTATACCATTGTAATTTTCTTGAACAACTTCACCATTTGGGTTCATACAGAACGTTCTTACTTCATCTCCGAATGTCGGTGAATGATATATTAATTTTGACTCATATAATTTTGAAGTAATAGGATCAAATACCGGTGCCGGAAGTTCAACACGAACACCAACGTCAACTGCGTTATTTACCATACCGATTTTATTTCTTGCAAATTCTTCCGTTAACCAGTCTGCGCCTTCTCTACCCGGTGCAATAATTGTGTATTCAGCTCTGATTTCTTGCCCGTTATCCAGGACAAGTCCCTTAACCTGTTCGCATTCTACAATCAAGTTTCTGGCAATAGAATTGTTTAAAATAGTAATTTTATCTTCAAGGTAATCTTGCATTGCTTTTAATACGTCTAAACTTCTTTCTGTACCAAGATGGCGTACAGGAGAGTATACCAGCTTTAATTCAGCTAATGCAGCTTGTCTTTCTATTTCTTTAAAAGTGTTTATGTCTGTTCCAAAAACTTCTTCAGTAGCACCAAATTCCAAGTATAAATCGTCAGAATATCTTATTAAGTCTTCAACTTTTTCTCTGGACATGTAATCAACCAAATGTCCGCCGACATCAGGGGTTAATGTTAATTTGCCGTCAGAAAAAGCTCCGGCTCCGCCCCATCCGCATAGCAATCCGCATTTTTTGCATGTTGGGCATTTCTCATAACCTTCTCTTAAAAGGCATTTCCTTTTCTCAATTCTTTCGCCTTTTTCAATTAAAACAACCTTCCAATCAGGTTTTAATTTCATAATTTCCAAAGCCGCAAAAATTCCTGCCGGTCCGGCTCCAACTATTGCTACATTATACATATCAATTTATCCTCACATTAAATCATTATTTAATCAACCGATTAAGTATAACCCGAACAAAATTATTTTTACATGTTTTGTGAAGAAGATGTTACGATTTAACTAATTCTTCAAGTTTAGGTTTTCTTCCGCAAGACTTGTCCTCATCACAGTATCCGTATCTATCGCACTTTGCAACTAAATAAGGTTTTAACCAAGGCTCCTCGGTAACAAGCGCATCGCACATACCTTTAACCAACATTCTGATTTCAAATTGAGCTCTTGAGCATAATCTTAAATTAGCTAAATGTATTAGTTCTCTTAAATTCAAACTTGCTACCATAGATGTTGCTGTTGCGTTCGGTAGAACCGCACGTGCATCCTCTGCCGGAATTCCTGCCTCGACAAATTCCTGATATTTATTAGATATTTCTCCCATAAAATCAATGAATTTTTGCTTTAAAACGGGGTCTTTATCGATTGTCGGAGGAATTAAATAGTCAAACTGTCCTTTTTCTTTTACGTATCTTTGAGATTTTTGAGAAAATGACATGTGTCTATGTCGTACCAATTGATGAGTACATGCTCTTGAAACATTTGAAATAGCAAAGCTTACCTGAATATGTTCAATTGTGGAATAATGCCCTGAAGAAATTACTCTTTCGACAAGTTTCAACATTTTTTCGGTATCATCTGTGCTGTTATAAATGTTAATCGGATAATCTGCACTATAACAGGTTCTGCAAGCCGTATAGACAGTTTTTAGCATATTCGCAGGCTTTGATATTAAGCTGACTTTTGGTTTGTTGTTGTCTTCCATATTTTCCCTACTCTCTCAATATTATATTTACACAACCCCGCTGTTTAGGCAATCGTGGATGTGAATTACACCGACAGGTTTACCGTTTTCAACAGCAAATATATTTGTGATTTTCTTTTCGTGCATAAGCTTTACTGCCTCACTAGCCATCGCATCCGGTGATATAACTTTGGGGTTTTTAGTCATGACATCGGCGGCTTTTCTGGACAAAATATCCCCTGTAAGGCATCTTCTTAAATCTCCATCCGTTAACATTCCAACCAATAATCCGTTCTCGTCAATAAACCCTACACAACCCAGACGCTTTGATGTCATTTCTAATAATGATTCTTGCATTCCGGCTGTTACCGGTAAAATAGGCATTTCTTCATTTTTGTGCATTAAATCTGAAACTCTTTGTAATACAGAACCTAATTTGCCACCCGGATGACGTTGATTGAATTGCTCTTTTGAAAATCCGTTACGCTCTATCATGGCTACGGTTAATATATCTCCTAAAACAAGAGTCGCGGTTGTAGAAGATGTTGGTGCAAGTCCAAGGGGGCATGCTTCTGCGCTTTTTGGCAATTTTAATATTACATCACCGGCTTTGCCTAATGAGCTTTCCGGATTTTTTGTTATTGCAATGAGTTTAATTCCAAATCTTTTAGAGTAATTTAATATATCAACCAGTTCTTTAGATTCCCCGCTGTTAGAAATAGCAATAATAACATCATCTGTTGTAATCATTCCTAAATCGCCGTGGCTTGCTTCAGCAGGGTGAACAAAAAATGACGGAGTTCCGGTTGAAGCTAAAGATGCTGCTATTTTTTTTGCAATATGCCCTGATTTACCCATACCTGTTAGGATAATTCTACCTTTAGCTGCTTGCATAAAATTAAGTGCATCTGTAAGGTTTTGTCCCAATTCGCCTTCCATAACTCGTAATGCATTAATCTCTGTATCGATTGTTCGTTTCGCAGAAACCAAATCACTATTGGATAACTTATTAATATCGCCTGACAAAGAGTTTGTTGCTGTCATCATTTTCTACTCCTGTGCATATCCCTATAATTTATTTTAAATAAATTATAACAAACTGTATCAAATATTTCAATTATTTATTTTTCATTAAAATGTGTGCTACTTTAATATTTATGACTAAAAGATTATTTTATGGCGGCGGTAAGGGGAATTGTCTTGAGTCGGTCGCATTAAACGGGACTACGGTTGATTGCTGCATAATTTTCAATTATTCCGCAATCAAGCCTTCGCCCTCTGCTCCCTCCTCGCTGACCCCCTATGACAAGGCTTACGCCTTGTAGGGGTTCTCGAAATTCTGCGATTATCGTTAGCCAAAACAAAAGGAGCCATAACAGGCTCCTTTTATTTTGGCGGCGGTAAGGGGAATTGAACCCCTGTTTGGAGAATGAGAATCTCCCGTCCTAACCACTAGACGATACCGCTATTTAATTTTTACATGCTTAATTATATGTCAAAAATTTTATTTTTCAACAAAAATCCTCGCTTTGCGAGGATTTCTATAATATGAAAATTGTCTTACTTTTGCTGATCTATTAATTTTTCGATTTTTTCATCTTCACGTTTCTTTTCTTCATCTTTTTCAGGGAAAGTGTATACTTCATCACTAATTTGGGCTATATAGTTTCCTGCAATAATTACGTAAAATACCCCGAGTGAACACATCAAATAGTTCCAGAACGGATTTTGGAAGCCTATAAACAAATAGAAAATATAAACAAGAAATCCGCCTACCAAGAATGAAACTAAGGCTAATTTTACAAATAAATATGAGTATGAAAGAAAAACTTCACCGTATCCAAGATTAAATTTCTTTAAGTTAAATGCTTCAAGCATATTTCTTCTTCTGATGAATATTGCAAGTGCTGTTGTTGGAAACGAAAAAGCCAGTAAATAACAAAGAATGCGAATAGAATCCGTATATATTGGATGATCAGGTATCATTACAAACATATTTGTGAAATATATTATTGCCCATGTCAGAATTAAATATGGTAGTACCGCAACAAGTCCCATGCCTCCGTTTACGCAAAATTCAAGAAAATTAATTCCGGGCACTACTGTTGGTCTTTTTGTTATAACCCCGTGTGCCAAGGTTACCATAAATCCAAACAATAAAAAGCCTGCAATTATTCCGATTAAATTTCCTACAGCAGTATGCGAGTTTGCTGCATATGCAAACGGTATACCCCATAATAAAACTTTTACACCGGCAAAAGCTTCTTTCATTGTACTATCAAAAGCTTCAAATATTGATGCCATCCCAACCTCCATACTTCTTATTTACTAGGATTATATTATCATATTTTTTGAAAATTGCAAATTATTGCAAAATAGATTTATCAGCATATCCTATATATTTTAAATTCCTGAAATGATTATCATAATCTAGGCCGTAGCCAACTACAAACTTATCGTCTATTTCAAAACAATAGTAATCAGGTTCTACATCTGTGCATCTGGCAATTTTTTTGTCTAATAATGAAACAAATTTAGTCGATTTTGTTTTAAAATTCATTGATATATAGTCTAACAAAAATTTTGCAGTAATACCTGTATCTACTATATCT
Source organism: Cyanobacteria bacterium UBA2855 (assembly GCA_002350725.1). GTDB lineage: Bacteria > Cyanobacteriota > Vampirovibrionia > Gastranaerophilales > Gastranaerophilaceae > UBA1221. The sequence continues at coordinate 91,579 of DEFJ01000020.1, forward strand.
TCTACAATTAGGACGTTTTTATCCGTCAAATCCGGTAACTTTATATCTACTGCATTAACTTTGCCGCTTGTTGAGGTAGAATGCCCGTAGCTGGATAAACGTATAAATTCCATTGTAATCGGCATTGTTAATTGTCTTACTAAATCAGTATAAAACATTACGGAACCTCTCAATACGCATATGGCGCAAACTTCTTCTCCTTGATAATCTTTATTTATTTTATCTGCGATTTGAGTAATTCTTTTTTGTATTTCTTCTTCAGAAATTAAAATTTTTATGTTAGACAAATTTATGTTTTTCATGCTTTTTCCTCTTCTTTTCTTATGAATTGTAACTTATGGGTAACTTTATTTTTAACTTTTATTTTATCGCTGATACCTAATCCCGGAGCCCAAAAAATTTCATTTCCTTTTGCTAAAAACACTAAAGATGATTTTTCGTGCTGTGGTATTTTTTTTTCGTTAAGATACTTTTTTAATTTTTGAGAACCGCCGGAGCCAAGAGGGTATATTATATCCCCATCTTTTCTTGTTCTCAACGTAAAATCAATGTTATCCAAATCTACAAAGGCGAGGTTCTCTCTGTCTTTTGGAAAATTTTTAGGAATTTCTTTTGTTTCTTCAATTATTAATGTTCCTAAGTCTGTATGATATTTCCCAATTGTTTTTATTTTTACCGGTTCTATTTCCGTTATTTTTGACTTGATAATTTCAATTCTTTTATTATTTACAAATAACATTAGTTGTGCTGATAAACTTAGTGTTTTGCCGGATTTTGAATTTGAAAAATCAAAAATTGATTGTTTAATATTCAAAAGCCTTTCTTTGTCATAATCCAACCTATTTGATGTAAGAAGCTTTTTTATATATCTGTTTTGAACCGGTGTTGGAGAATTTATAAATTTTACAGTAGAATTACCAATGTCGTTTACTAAGTTATACCAAACTTCACAATCTTCTTGTGCCGACTGTGCTAAAGAATTTATTGATTCTACTGCGTTTTCGTTGATTTCTTTAAGATGGGGCATTATTTTCTGTCTGATAAAATTTCTTTTGTATTTAATATTTGAGTTGGAAGAATCCTGATTTGGTTGTAATTTATTCTCTGTACAATACTTTTCAATTTCTTTTCTGCCTATTGTAAGCAGAGGTCTGTAATATATATCTCTATGCTCAGCTATTCCGCAGAGTCCGTCAATTGCTGAGCCTTTTATAATTCTATATATTAAAGTTTCTGCATTGTCATCAGCATTGTGTGCCGTAAAAATAATTTGTGAAGAAAATTTGTCTGCGCATTTTTGAAAAAATAAATATCTTGCATCTCTTGCTGCTGTTTCTGTTTTTGGTGTACTTGCTTGTAATTCTTCAACGTATATTTCTACACCGATTTTTTTGCAAAATTCTCGGCAGTAATTTTCTTCTCTCTTGCTTTCTTCTCCTCTCCAATTGTGATTGAGATGTATTGCAATAACTTTTTTATCTGTAATTTTTGATAGCGCATCAAGCAGGCACATTGAATCATAGCCTCCTGAAAATGCCACAAGGTATGGAGAATCAAGGCTTTCTAAGTTATATTTTGATATAAAAGTTCTAATTGCGTCAGAAATATTATTCATTGGAGAATCTCTTTATGCCTTCTCTGATTTCAAGAGAGTCTGTACCAAGCTGCTCAAGAGCATTCATTGCAAGAGAATCAGGCTCTGTCATTATTGCAAGCAATACATGTTGTGATTCTATACGCGGTTTTTTTTCAGCTTTTGCAAGTTCCCAGGCTTTTTCTAAAACGCGTTTTGCTCTTTCGGTAAAGGTTATCTCTTTGTCATAATATTCATTACCAAAACCTATTAGACCCTCAACAACTTTACGGGCATCTCGAATAGTAATTTCTAATGCCGCAAGTACTCTTCCTCCAATACCGGTGCCTTCTGCAATGATACCCAATAAAAACATTTCAGTGCCGACAATATTTCGACCTATTCTTCTCGCTTCTTCTTTTGCAAACCTTAATATAGTAAGTGTCTCAGGCATTTGTTTTTCAATTGGTTTTATTATACTGTGTGCAAGTTTAGTTTCGTCTATTCTGAGTTCTTTTAATATGTCGTAAGCAATCCCCTTTTTTGATTTTAATACTCCAAGGACTATATGTTCAGGTAAAACAACCGATGAGCCGAGTTCTTTTGCTGTTTGCTGAGCAACGCTCATCATTCTGAAAGCATTAGGTGTAAAAATAATTTGTCGTCCTTCGTATTCTGAGTTACGCGATTGAACAGTTGCCAATTTATTGTTAAATTCTTCTGCTGTTACTCCGTTTTGAGCAAGTATCTGTGCAAGTTGAGATTGATTATCCTCTAGAATAGAGGATATGATTTGTTCTGTTCCTAAAATTTCATATCCTGATGCGGATAATTTTGATACTGCACGCTCAAACACCTGTTTTGACTCTTCACTGTCAAAAGCCAGAGAATCTGTTTCTTCACTTTTGTTTTGGGTTTTGTCTGCTTTATCTTCCCCTTCGGGATGAACAAGAACTTTTGTTTTTCTTTGTACCAATTTTCTTAACAAACCTCTTGCGGTAGGTACATCAAAACCAAGTGCTTCCAATGTTTTTACGTTGTTTGAATATTTATCATTAATTACAGATAAGAATATATGCTCGTACAAAATGCTGGGATTCCCTGATTTTGATGCTAAATCAAGGGTATCTTTCAATAATATCTTCACGTGTTGTGAAAATCCCGAAATATCACCAACTTTTAATGAGGTTGAATAGCTGATATGTTTAGTTATTTCAGTATATAAATTGTCGTAGGATATGTTATACATCCTGAAAATCTTTAATGATACACCTTTTGCTTCTGCAACCAAAGCTAATAGCAGGTGCTCAGATAAGATATTTTCGGAGTGCATTTTGCACGCAATATCCTGTGCTCTGCTTACTACATTAAGAGCTTTTTCCGTAAAACGTTCAAACAATGGTTATTCCTCTTCTTCGTCTTCTTCGTCTTGTAAATTTTCTACATATTCTGCGACTTTGTTGAATTCATCATCGTCATCTATTGTTTCAAATATGTAATCTTCGCCGTCTTTTGTTAATCTCATGATTACAATTTCAGCCTCATCGCTTTCGTCTTCATCTTCTGAAGGAAGGAGCAGCGCATATTCTTGCTCGTCAACTTCTACAATATCATAAAGCTCAAATGTTATAACGTTACCTTCTTCGTCAATTGTTTCAATTAAATGATTTTCTTCGTTTTCCATTTCTAACCTCTTTCTTTTATTTATTTCCTCTTGCTAAATATTGTTCTAATATTAACCTTGCGCTTTCTATATCGACAAGGCCTTTATCTTTTCTGAAGTCGATTTTTCTTTCTCTAAGATTTTCTTCTGCCGTGTCGGAAGTCAATCTTTCATCTTCATAAATGATATCATAATCTCGAAGTTTTTGTGAAAAATCTATGCAATCTTGAGCCTGAGTACCTTTGGTACCATCCATATTTATTGGAACTCCAATTACAATTTTTTCGACGTGATTTTCTTTCGCTATTTTATTTATAGTGTCAATGGCAATGTTTTCAGGAACTCTGGGAATATATGAATGCCCGTTTGCAAGCATTAAAAGGAAATCGCTCAGTGCAATTCCAATTCTTTTTGTTCCAATGTCAAGAGCCATTATTTTATACATTTTTTACCCATTTACTTTCTATAGATGTAATAATATCATCAAGCTGTTTTAATGTAAATTTATTCTGATTTTCTTCCGTATTGTATTTTAATGTAAAATAATATTCATAGATACTGCGTCTTAAAATATTCTTTAATAATTCTTCAAACTTATTTTTATCAAAATATAGTCGGTATAATTTATCAGCAAGTTTTGTGTTGTCGGCGATATGTTCCATATAAGAACATACCAATAAGCGTTCCCTTCTTATCTCATATTCTTCAGGATAAAAAATGCTGCTAATATATTTGTTTATTAAAGTGTCAAAGTCAAAATCTTTAGATAGGACTTCTGAGTCTGTAATTTCTAAAAAAGCTTCAAATTCGGAACTGTAATGTGAATCTAAAAACCAGTGAGCACAAAAATCTGCATCAATTATTTCTTGAAAGTCTTTGTTGCTTATTTCTTTTTCTTTATAAGTTTCAGATAAAACTTTTACTAGATCCGTCTTATCAGGTTCTATGTCTGCCATTATATTTTTCCAACAAACATATTCATATGGTAAAAGCCATCCGGAATTTTTCGTATATGAAATTTCCTCCCCTCTTTTTATTAGCGTAATCAGAGCTTCCGGAGTAAGAGGAAGATTTTTTTCGTCTTTGTAAAAACGTTCAATTATTTTATCGCATTCAAATTCTGATATATCGTTAAACCCAAAGCAATCGCGTATACCCGAGTAATCGTTAATAACAACTGCAACAAACTGTATTCTTGAAGTTTTAATATTTTTTCTTGAAAAAATAAGTGCTTGATTGCCATGCCCGTCAGGATATGTTGCACAACAGCGATATGGAACAGATGCAGATAATAATTCTTTATAAAATTGTTTCGTATTATCGGTTCTTATTCCGCTAAGCTTTAGCATAGAAATATTTTTCTTTACCAAATTTTGTAAATCGCCGCTTAAAGACTCAACAATACTGTTTAAGGCATGATAAGCGAGTTGTGAGTGTGAGGTTCCTAATATATTCAGCGCTTCTTTACCTATGTTTGAAGCGGGAGCTGATAGAAACACAGGTATCAAGACATTTGCCAAAGCATCCTCTTTATAGTCGTCTGATAAAGACTGTATTAACAGTAATCTGTCTTTTTCATCTACAGAGGATACAAAATCTAAGAAATCAATTTGAACTTCAGGATTTGCTATAGCATTTTCCAATAACTCTTTTGTGTCATGGTCTAAGATATCGACATCCAATCCTGACAGGTTTTCAAAATCTTCATATTTCCAATCGGTCTCTAATTCTCTTAGATAGCTTAAAACTATTATTTTTACTTCGCTGGAGGTAAAATTATTTTTTAAAACTTCCCATAATTTTAAAATAAGAACATCTTTTTTTATGTATCTTTTAAGTAAAAATCTTATAATTTTTTCTTTAGATGTATTTGCGTGTAACAATTCTTTAAACAAAATCTTCTCAATAGTTTGAGAATCTGATTGATTATCTAATCGGCTTACTCTTTGCAATAAAATTTTAGGGTCGTCTACGTCTTTACAATCCTCAATAATACTCAAAATTTCTGCTTTTATTTCAAAGGGATTTAGCTGCATAAGGTTATCTTCTGGCCTTTCCCCAGAATGCATCCAAAATTTGCTGAGCTTCAGCAGAAGGCACTCTGTCGTTTAGTATCAGATATTGAACTGCTATCATTGCGCACTCAGAGCAAATATTAACTCCCGGTCCTTGCACCATTTTTAAGACTTGTGTATTAGGTCGTCCGCAAAAGCTGCAAAACACAGCATCGTCATTGTGAGTTTCTTCTTTATGGCTGTGTTTTTCCCTTTTTGAGCCTAATGCGACAACTTTATCTTCTGACATATATTTCTCCTTATAACCGAACAACCAAATTCTCTTGTGTGTCTAGTATAACATAAAATATATTTTTAACAAAATATACAAATTTTGTAATCTTATATGCTTTTCCAAAATATCATACAATTAACCGATTTGACTTGAATAAAAATATATAGTATTATTCATAATTATTGGAGAGATTTGAGAGGGTTTATTGATGAAAAAAGCATTTTTGCTTATTTGTATATTGTCTATATCCGTTGTAACAACTGCTTGCATAAATAATTTTGCTGTACAAGAATTGAATAATAAAGCAATGTCATTTATGGAGCAGGGTAATTATCAGGAAGCAATAGAAAGGCTACGTTCAAGTATTGATTTAGACGATTCGGTTTTTGAATCTCATTATAATTTGGCTGTTGCTTATACAAAATCTGATGATTATGTAAATGCTATGAAGGCTTATCAAAAAGCTATATCCTTGAAACCGGATTTCGCGGACAGTTATTATTCACTTGCGGTTACAGAAGAAAATCTTTCTACTGATTTAAAAGCAGGGTTATTAACTTTGGATGATGATGGTAATATTATCAAAAAGGAAGAACCTAAAGCTGAAAATGCTTCTGCTGAGGACGAATATGATGTAATGCCTGCTCCGGTTAAACTTACTCCTGCAGAAGAAGTTTATTATAAAGATTTGTTAACTGATGCTGTAAAAAATTATAATCTATATCTTTCTAAAGGTGAAAAAATAGATGATATTGAGGAAGTAAAAAAACATATCTCTGATTTAGAAGCAAAGATTAATCCTGTTGAAGAGTAGATATGATTTTTAAGTCCCCTGGTAGTGTAATTTTTTCAATTGGAGATTTTAATATATATGCCTATGGTGTCACTATGGCATTAGCTTGTCTTGTTGGTATTGTTGTTTCACATCTTGTATGTAAGAAATTTTACCCCGAGGAAAATGCTGATAATATATGGGATATTTCGCTTGTACTGTTAATTTCCGGTTTTATCGGCGCTCGTTTGTACTTTTGCATGTTAAATCCTATTTATTATCTTGGGGAACCGCTAAAAATTTTAAATTTCAGAGAAGGCGGGCTTTCTGTTCATGGCGGTTTAGCCGCAGGTATCGGAGCAATACTTGTTATGTGCAAGAAATATAAAACAAGCATTCCAAAATTCTTGGATGTCTTTTCTTGCGGTATGCCAATTGCTCAAAGTATCGGACGCTGGGGAAATTTCTTTAACTCCGAAGCCTTTGGTGCTCCGACGAATTTGCCTTTGAAATTGTATGTTCCGCTTTCAAATCGCCCTATAGGAATGGAAAATATCGAATATTTTCATCCGACGTTTTTGTATGAGAGCATTTTAGACTTTTTAGTATTTTTAATCCTTCTTCATGTGATAAGTCGTAATAACAAAGCAAGAAAAGGTTTGACGTTCTTTTGTTACTTATTCTTGTATGGTGCAGTCAGATTTTTTGTTGAAGCGTTAAGAGTAGATAGTGCTTTAAATATTCAAGGTATACCTGTTGCTCAGGCTGTTTCTATTGTTTTAATGTCGGTCGGACTTATAGGTTTTCTAATTATAAATTTTAAAATAAATAAAATTAGGTAGTGCAAAATATTCTGATTTAATGTATAATTTTTATATAAATATGGTTTCATAGGGGGGAAACATGTCAATTGATGATGCTTTGGTTATGATACTTGCAGGTGGTGAGGGTAAAAGATTGCTTCCGCTCACAAAAGATAGAGCAAAACCTGCAGTTCCGTTTGGCGGACGTTATAGGATTATTGATTTCGTGTTGAACAATTTCATTAATTCAGGCTTTTTTAAGATAAAAGTTTTAACGCAGTATAAATCGGATTCTTTAAATAAGCATATAACCAGAGGCTGGGCATTATCTCCGTTTCTTAATCAATATGTTGACTTAGCTCCGGCACAAATGAGAACAGGTCAGGATTGGTATAAGGGTACTGCTGACGCTATTTTCCAAAATATATTCCATATTCATGATGAAGATCCCGATTATGTTTGTATTTTTGGCGGGGATCACATTTACAAAATGGATGTATCTCAGATGCTCAATTATCATAAAGATAGAAATGCTGATTTGACAATTTCTGCAATTCCAATTCCGATAGAAGAAGCTTCTGAGTTTGGAATTATTGAAGTTGATGATAATTGGAAACTTATAAATTTCGTTGAAAAGCCTAAAGATAAACCAAAATCAATCCCGGGAAATCCTAATATGTGCTTAGCTTCTATGGGCAATTACATCTTTAATAAAAATATACTTGTCGATGCTATTACAAGAGATTCAAAACTTGATAATTCAAATCATGATTTTGGCAAAAACGTAATACCTATGCTGTTGCAAGAGGGTAAAAGAATCTATATTTATAACTTCGCTGATAACGCATTTCCGGGTATTTCTGATGCAGAACGCGGATATTGGCGTGATGTAGGAAGTATTGATGCGTATTGGCAAGCAAATATGGATTTACTTTCAGCAAATCCGGAATTGAATTTATATTCAAAAGATTGGCCATTAAGAACCTTTAATTATAATTATCCTCCGGCAAAATTTATTTGGCAGGAAGGTGATCGTGTTGGTATGGCAACAAATTCAATGGTTTCCGAGGGCTGTATCGTATCCGGGGGCAGCATTTCTCTTTGTGTACTTTCTCCTAAGGTCAGAATAAACAGTTATTCGCAGGTATATGAAAGTATTTTGATGGAAAATGTTGAGGTTGGAAGGTATTCCAAAATTCGCCGTGCAATTATAGATAAAAATGTAATAATCCCGCCAAATACGCGTATAGGTTTTGACAGGGAAGAAGACGAACGCAGAGGCTTTCATGTTTCAAGCGGTGGTGTTACCGTTGTTCCAAAGGGTGCTATTCTTTAGTAATAAAATTTGAACATCAGTAGATTGTCCTTATATCTGATTGCATTTATTTGAATATCAGGATAAAATCTTTATTATGACAGATAAGCTTATTGAAATAAAAGATTTGTACGTAGAGTATGTAACTCAAAAAGGGGCGTTTGGTAAAAATCAAATTATCCATGCTGTAAACGGGGTTTCTCTTGATGTGTATAAGGGAGAAATTCTAGCTGTGGCAGGGGAATCCGGCTGTGGTAAATCTACCCTTGCTAAGGCCATATTAAAACTTGAAACTTCTAAAGCAGGTACAATCTCTTTTAATGGACTTGATGTTTTTAAAATGAATAAAAAACAGCTTAAAGAATATCGAAATTCTGCTCAGATGATTTTTCAAAACCCGTATTCAAGCTTAAATCCTAAAATGAAAATCTTTGAAACACTTAAAGAACCTCTTGATATAAATACAAGTTTGTCTGAAATTGAAAAATTTGAAATTATCAAAGACAAAGCAGATAAAACGGGCATAGATTTAAATTCATTAAAGCTCTATCCGCATGAGTTTTCCGGTGGACAAAGACAGCGCATTGCAATTGCCAGAGCACTTGTTTTGAACCCTGAGTTTATTGTTGCCGATGAGCCGGTAAGTGCTCTTGATGTCAGTATTCAGGCACAAATATTAAATTTACTTAAAGCTCTAAAAAAGGATTTCAATTTAACGTTTATGTTGATTACACATGATATAAGCGTAATAAAATATCTTGCTGATAGAGTTGCTATAATGTATCTTGGAGAAATTGTTGAGATAGGCTCTAAATCTCAAATTTTTGTTAATCCGAAGCATCCTTACACAAAAGCTCTTCTTAATGCGGCTCCAAATATTGACGGGATGAAGTCTGAACGTACTCTTTTAAAAGGAGATTTGCCGTCACCTTCAAATTTACCTTCGGGTTGTAAATTCCATACAAGATGTCCTCACTGTATGGATGTATGTAAAAAAGCGGCTCCCAATGATATTGTAATTAATGATGGTCATAAAGTAAAGTGCTTTTTATATTTGAATAAAGCAGAAAATTGTTCAGTAAATGATTAACTTTGTGATAGAATATTTGTATGGATAAGAAAGTTATTACTACAAACAGAAAAGCCTTTCACGACTTCTTGATATTTGATAAATATGAAGCGGGTATTGTCTTGACCGGAACAGAGATAAAATCTGTTCGAAAATCTGCCATAAATTTAAAAGATAGTTTTTGTAAAATAGAAGACAATGAAATATTTTTATATAATTGTCATATTTCACCTTATGAACAAGGAAACAGGTATAATCACGAAGCAGAAAGAACACGAAAACTTTTACTTACCAAAAAAGAAATTTTAAAAATGCAAAACAAAGTAAAACAAGATGGTTACACTATTGTGCCTCTTGAGGTCTATATTTTAAAGGGTTTTGCGAAAATTCAAATAGGGCTGGCAAAAGGTAAGAAACTTCACGACAAGCGTGATGCTTTGGCTAAAAAAGATCAGCAAAGAGAGATGGACAGAGCATCGAAAATTAAATGGTAGTTTTTGGTCGTTTCAAGTCTGTATTAACAGCAGCCATAAAGTCCCTTTTAAATCCGCGTAATTTGTCAATTTCTTTTGTATTGTAATGAATTTCGTTTTTGTAATTGACTTTTAAAAATCGCATATCTTCATCACCATACCGTGGATATACTTGAATATAATTAGTTCCTCTGGCGTTGTTAGCTGAGGCTTTTGCAACAAGTTTTCCGTCCCTGTCAACAAAAATAGTAATGCCTTTTTGCGTAAAAGGAGTGAGGGTATCAACATTTATATACGGCAATGTTCTAAGCGCAGAAAGTGTCTGTGAAATGTGATCATTACGTTTCCATACATAGTCAACGGGTACGCTTAAGTCCTCCATAGCTTTGACTTGAGATTTTATTTCTTTTTTATCGGTAATAGCTTTTGATGTTCTTACAAGATTTTCTGCACTTCCAAAATCCATTTTGCAAATTCCGGATTTTAAATCGACATTAGGATAGTAGGTGAATACAATATTTCTATCCAGCAGGTAATCCGCAATTTCTCTGTCATATCTGTTATTAGTTGCCAAAAATACGTTACCTTTAGCAAGCATATCTCGTTTTATATATGAACTCTTATCGGGAATAATTTCATTTCCAATTTTTCTCCATGGGAATTTTTTTGTAGGTTTTAATAAAAATCCGCCCGTAAAGTTAATATTATCCATTAATTTCTCCTTTTGGCAATTTAAAACCCGTAAATATTAATTTTTGCTACTGATTAAACAAAATTTGCAATACGTATTTGTTTGATATATGATATCTTAGTGATAGGATTTTTAGGGATATAATTATATGACTATACAAGATTGGTTTGAAAAACGTAAAGAAGCTCAAATTCAACGTAGAGCCTTAGAAGCAAGAGTAGAATCGGATACGGATCCTTCCTTATGGACTAAATGCGTTCATTGTGATGCTCAAATTTTGAAGGAAGATTTAGATAATAATGATATGGTATGTCCGTTGTGCGATTATCATTACAGAATAAATGCCAAAAGACGTATAAGACAGTTGTTTGATGAAAATTCTTTTGACGAACTTTTTTCGGAAATAAAGCCAACTGACCCATTAGAATTTGTTGACACGGAATCTTATAAGGACAGATTACAAAAAGCTAAAGAAAAAACAAATCTTGATGATGCCGTTGTTACAGGAACAGCATCTATAGACGGTCATAGAGTCGCTGTTGCAATAATGGATTTCGATTTTATGGGCGGATCTATGGGTAGCGTTGTAGGGGAAAAGATAACAAGACTTATGGAAAAAGCTATAGAATTAAGACTTCCTGTCTTAGCTATAACTTCTTCAGGCGGAGCAAGAATGCAAGAGAGTGCATTGAGCTTGATGCAGATGGCAAAAACTTCTTGTGCCGTTTCCAGATTGGATGATGAAGGTATTTTATACGTAAACCTAATTACAGAACCTACGTTTGGCGGAGTTACCGCAAGTTTTGGAACATTGGGTGATATTATTGTTGCCGAACAAGGCGCAAGAGTCGGTTTTGCCGGTCGACGTGTTATTGAGCAAACTATACGCCAAAAATTACCGTCAGATTTCCAAACTGCTGAATATTTGCTAAAATACGGTCAGGTAGATGTCGTCTCAAGCCGCAAGGATTTGCGTAATACTCTGGCTAATATTTTTGCAATGCATGAATAAATATCGGAGACAAGTTAAAATGGCAATAATATTAGATTTTGAAAAACCTATCGTTGAAATTGAAAAAAAAATTGAGGAATTAAAAAAAATGAGTGCAGAATCGGGAATAGATTACTCTAAACAGATTGACAGTTTTATGGAAATGGCTGAAGCTCATAAAGAACAGTTGTATGGTGGTTTGAGCCCGGCTCAAAAACTTCAAATCGCAAGACATCCGGAACGACCAAATTTCTTGGATTTTGTTAGCGGTATGTGTACCGATTTTATTGAATTACACGGCGACAGGCAGGGTATGGATGATAGAGCTATTATTGGCGGGATTGCAAAATTGAATGGCAAATCCGTTATGATAATTGGTACAATGAAAGGCAAATCTACCAAAGAAAATTTAGAATATAATTTTGGAATGCCTCAGCCGCAAGGGTATCGTAAGGCATTAAGATTAATGAAGCATGCCGACAAGTTTAAAATGCCGATTATTACTTTAATTGATACTCCGGGGGCATATCCGGGTATTAGTGCCGAGGAAACAGGTCAGGGGGTTGCGATAGCTACTAACCTTAGGGATATGGCAAAATTAAAAGTTCCGGTAATTTCGATAATTACCGGTGAAGGTTGTTCCGGCGGGGCATTGGGTTTAGCTGTTGCCGATAGAGTTTACTTATTAGAGCATGCATATTATACGGTAATTTCACCGGAGGGCTGTGCTTCTATTTTGTGGCGAGATGCGGCAAAAGCTCCTGAAGCTGCAGAAGCGTTGAAAATTACTGCACCTGACTTACTAAAGTTTGGCATTATTGATGGTGCTATTAAAGAACCTGTCGGTGGTGCTCACCATGATTATGATTTAATGTGCAACGAAATGAAAAATACAATAATAAAGGCAATAGAGGAACTTTCTCTTCTTTCTCCTGAGGAATTAAAAACTCATAGGTATGAAAAATTCCGTAAAATGGGTGAATTTATTGAAGGTTAGAACTTTTAATTGAGGCTGTATGTATTCTGATAAGTATTATGAGTTGCAATTAAAAATTAATCCTGACATGGAAGATATTATTTCTGATATCTGCTTTGAGGTGTTTCCTTGTGAGGGTGTGGTACTTGCTGAAGAGGCTTATAAAGACTTAGAGATGGTATCGTCTACAGAGGGTACTTTAAGGATATTTTTAACTGAAAAGGTTAACGTAAAAGAGATTCTTTATCAGCAAAGAGCTTTATTGAAGTCAAGAGGATTAAGCGATAACGATTTAGGCAGCTGGGAATTTACCTTTGTTGAAAAAGAAAATGAAGATTGGTCTAAAAAATGGAAAGAAAAATGGGATATAACTCATGTATCTGATAGAATTACAATAGTCCCGGATTGGCTTGAGTATAAACCTCGCCGTGAGGATGAAGTTGTAATCAGGTTAGAACCCGGTTGTGCCTTCGGTACAGGAACTCATCAGACAACACAGATTTGTATGTCTGCTATGGAAAAATATCTTAAAAAAGGAATGACGGTAGCTGATATCGGTATGGGTTCAGGGATTTTGTCGATATGCGCAATGAAAATGGGTGCAAAGTCCGCTTATGGCTGCGATATCGATGCAGATGTAATTGATGTAGCAAAAGAAAATTCAAAAAAGAATGGAACTTTATGTGCTTTTGAATTGGGTACCGCAGATAAGATTAATAGAACATTCGATTTTGTTATGGCAAATATTCTTCATAATGTTTTAAATGATATAATGAAAGATTTAAAAAAACTTATGAATGAAAACGGGGTTTTGGTGTTAAGTGGCATATTAGAAGAAAAATCTCCTATTGTGCTAGGTGCAATTGAACGTGAAAATTTAAAAATAGTTGAAACATTGCATCAAGACCAATGGGTCGGTTATGTGGTAACAATGTAGAAAAGGAGTTGTATGGAAACTTCAACTTTTGATATAAGAGAAATTTGGTTGTTAGGAGCTTTAATTGTTTCTTTATTTTTTATGATAATTTTATTCTTCAAATATCAGACAGATATGCTGAATAAACTTTTTCCTAAAAAATATGACGAGTTATTTGATCCTTTTGAAGTTCCTGTTGCGAAAATTGAAGGTTGTATCCATAAGCTCCCTGTGTTTAAAGGGGTTTTTACAAAATGGCTTACAAATATTGGATATAATGTAAAAATTTTTGTATACAAAAAATATGTTCTGATAGGCAGATTTGGCAGAGCTACAATATTAACTCCGCAGTTGGAGAATTTTGTCATGAGTGAAAATAAGACGGCAATTCAACTTTTTGATAAGAAGGATAACTATTTTCTGAATATATATTTTTTAGAGAGCACAAAAGATGCGCAAAAGATAGAAAGTATGTTTAAAGTCTTAGAGCCTGAAAAATATGGTAAATTGAAAGAAATTCGTAAAAATAAGGAAGAAGAAACTACAGAAGAAAAAATTAACAGAAGAATAAAAGAAGCAGATAATGAAGGTTATATTTAATAAAGATAGGAATAATATTATGAGTAAAACAGCAATAATAATACCGGCAAGGTACGGGTCCTCAAGATTAGAGGGAAAACCGCTGATAGAAGTAAATGACAAACCGATAATTCAATGGGTTTATGAAAAGGCTCAACAGGCACAATTAGCAGATATGATTATAGTCGCTACTGATGATAAAAGAATCTTTGATGCGGTAAAATCATTTGGAGGTGAAGTTGAAATGACCTCAACCGAACATAAGTGTGGTAGTGACAGAATAAGAGAGGTTGTAGAAAGACATCCTGAAATTTCTTATATAGTAAATTTGCAGGGTGATGAGCCGATGATAAAACCTGAAAGTGTAAATGCCGTTATAAATAACGTAAAAAATGATGCTAATGCAGATATCTCGACTCTTGTCAGAGTTATTGATGATGAAGATGATATTAAAAATCCAAACCTTGTAAAATGTGTTTTTGATATAAACGGATATGCGTTGTACTTTTCTCGTTCTCCAATTCCGTATAACAGGAATACCGGAATATCAAAAACGTACGGGCATATTGGAATTTATGGTTATAAGCGTGAGGCTTTGCTTAGAATGACCGCTCTAAACCAGACTCCGCTAGAAAAAACAGAAAGCTTGGAACAGCTAAGAGCAATAGAAAACGGGATGAAAATAAAAGTTACGGTAGTAGATTTTGTTCCCGTAGGCATTGATACTTTGGAAGACTTGGCAAAATTTAAGTCCCTTGTATCTTAGCAGATATTTTGGCTATATATCGAAAAAGTGCTTGCAATTTTTCTTAAAGTATATTAATATAAGTACATAATATTACGAGATTGATAAAAAACTCAAAATTCCGTAATATTACATCGAAATTAGTGTAGATTATTGAATGTAAGGAATAATGAAAATGACAGAGAATTTGGAATTTCAGGGGGAAACGGAAGATCGTCAAAGAATTTTATTAGCCGATGATGAAGCAAGTATTAGACGAATCTTAGAAACCAGATTGAAGATGGCTGGTTATGATGTGTATACGGCTGCTGATGGTGAGGAAGCTGTAAATGCATTTAATAAATATAATCCTGATTTGGTAGTTTTAGACGTCATGATGCCAAAAATGGACGGTTATGGTGTAACTCGTGAGATAAGAAGAACCGCAGATGTTCCGATTATTATATTAACAGCCTTAGGTGATGTATCGGAAAGAATTACGGGGTTAGAGTTGGGTGCTGATGACTACGTTATTAAACCGTTCTCTCCAAAAGAATTGGAAGCTCGTGTTAAGGCTGTTCTTAGAAGAACAAACAACAGAGAAAGTGTTACCCCGACAGGTAAAGTCACAAAGAATGTAATTACGACAGGAAATATAAAAATTGATACAGCTCGTCGTCAAGTATATAGAAAGAATGAAAGAATCAGATTGACGGGTATGGAATTCAGTTTGTTAGAGTTGTTGGTAAATAATTCAGGTCAGGCTTTTTCAAGAAACGAAATATTGCAGCATGTTTGGGCATATCCGCCTGATCACAGAATAGATACTCGTGTAGTTGACGTTCATATTTCAAGATTGCGTTCTAAGCTTGAATCAGACCCTGCAAATCCGGAGTTAATCCTAACAGCTCGCGGAATTGGGTATATGTTTCAGAGGATAAGCTAGAATTAAGTATAAAGACTCCCAATAAGGGGGTCTTTTTTTATGCGAGATAAAATATCCTCTTGATTTTAGAAATTTATTTGGTAATATTAAAACATACGGTTTATGGCGGGTTTCGTCAAGTGGTTAAGACCACGGATTGTGGTTCCGTTATGCGTGGGTTCGAATCCCACAACCCGCCCCATTTTTAGGTATTATATGTTTGATAAATTCAGAAGTACTATATCATACAAAGTGGTAAGTTATATATCTTATCCTTCTTTATTTTTGTATGTTTTTTCACTTTTGAAATTGGAAATGCTGAATATCATACTTGTACCTTTTTTCTTATTTTTCTTATTCATATTATTATGTATTGGAGTAATAATAGCCTGTATTGAAAAACAAAAGATATCTAATCCTAACACCAGCTTATTAGCTGACATTGGATTTATTATTGGTTGGCTAATAATTGCCTCTCCATTCATTTACTTATTACTTTGTATAATAAACGGTTATTTCCAAAAATAGTGTCCGAAGTTTCATAATCATTTATAATTAAGTAGTATTTTAATTGTGTTTATAGTATACTCATCATGAAGCGAGTAGTGAGCTAACTTTACACAATATGGTTCGAAGTTCAACCCATTGCTTGCCCCATTTTTAGTAGTAGGAGTATATATAAATGAGTAAGTATAGTTTTTCTGATTTAAGGCAAACTTCGGGTTACCGTTTATTGAGTTATCATTCATATGTTGGTTTAATATTATTTTACTTTATATGTACTCGCATTAGTAATGTTTTTGTATTCTTTCTTATTATGTTTTTTTTTATTGGGTATTTTGTACTTATTGGAGGATGGATTTTTATCTATACTGCATGTACGGCTAAAAAACAAATAAAGAAAGTTAATAGAACTAACATAATCCATGACATAGGAGTCTCTATTTTTTTTGCATCATTAATATTTATTTGGTTAGCATTATTTCTTGATAAAGATTTAGTCGGTAAAATTGGTATAATTTTTTATGCACTCTGTGTAATATTTACTATTTATTATGTTCCAAAATTAAAAAAATAGTACGTAGGTTGGGTGAAACCCAACAAAAACTTTATTTCTCACTATTCATAATCTAATTCATTTATATTGTACTTATCTTCAAAATTACACCAATCTTGTTCATAATATCCATTTTGTACAAATTTATTAAATGACGAATATTTCCAATCTTTTGGGGCAACATTATAATGTTTCATTGGATTGTAATGTATGTAATCAATATGTTTATTTAAATCTTCTTCGGTTATTATTGTATGTTCAAAATATCTTCTTTGCCAAATACTTTTTTCACCTTTACTTTTTCTACTATCAGATTCATAATAATTCGATATTTGTGAAGTATCAAAATTAACAGAAAAATTACGTTTAATATTCTTAATTATATCTGGATATTCCTTTATGTTGTTTGTTTTTATAAGCATGTGTATGTGATTTGCTAATACACAAATTGCTACGATATTAAATTGATATTTTTGTTTTGTTTGCTTAATTGCATTTTTTAATAATTCAATATTCTGTATTAAAAATTCTTTTCTATCAAATAGTAACAACTGTTATAAATACAATACTGTTTGGTATAAATAATCGCCTATAATTCATAATAAAATCATAATACAAAATTTTTTGTTGGGTTTCACCCAACCTACTTTTTTTGTATTCTCAAAATCTTCTGTTCTTTCTTCTCAAACCGACTGTTATTATACAATAATATCGGTAGGCTGAAGTCTACCATACCTGCTTCAGTTTGTTTTAAAAATTTAGATGAGAGTCTATCAAAAAATATTTTTACAAGTTTTTAATATACTATGCTAATACATTCTATAAAAAATACTAATACAAGTAATTATAATCCCACCAAAATAAATTTCACAGCTCATCCTGATTTTTATAAATTTAATAGCACTAAATCTTGTTATTTTAGGCGTGGTGTAGTAGCATTAGCTAATAATGAAGGTTATGCAGATATAGAAAATTTATTCTGTAAAATTTTTCAATCTAAACTAAATAAACCTAAGAAAATGTTAATTATAGGAATAGGACATTCTCAAGAACCATTTTCGTATTTAGCAAGTATAAAAGGAATTATAAAAAGTAATCCTTTAAACAAAGCTGTTGATTTATACGTTGTAGATTTACAATCAAAACCAAAATACAATGAACTCAGACTCAATGCTTTTCCTAATTTATTTCCTTATGAAAAATTCCCAAAATATGCAAGTAAAAGTTTTATAAAAGATGTAAAATTTCCCAATACAGAACCGAATAATTTATCTCCGATTAAATATTATATTTATACCCAAATGCATAAACCAGCGCATCCGAGTAAAGATTACAGAGTAAATGACGAAATACTTAAATTTGTTAATGAAGCATACAATAATCCCGAAAAATCAAAATGGGATAGTCGTATTCAAGAAGTTATTACAAATTTTTCAGATAATGAATTTGATATTATATCAGCAAACAATGTTTTTGGTTACTTATCAGATAATGATTATGCAAAAACTATGAAGCAAATAAAGCGAATACTAAAAACAGAAGATGGATATTTTATATCAGATCCATATTTTAAAGATGTACAAAACTCTGAAATTTTGAGTACTTTCAAAGTATTATATTCCGGGATTTATCAAAAGATATAATGCTAAAAATTTCTGTTCTTTCTTTTCAAACCGACTGTTATTTTTCAAGTGGCTTGCTGTTTGAGTTTTGGAGGTCGGAAGTGTGTTAATATACTTATTATTTTTGTTCAAATTCCTAAAACTCCCCACTAACCTGAAATACGATTATAAATTTTAGATTTGATAATTTGTCATGTTTATGGTAGATTTATTTTGTGAAAATTAGTGAGGAGTTTATATTGAGAAAGTTTTTTGTAACTATATTATCTTTATTGATATTGTCAGTTGTTCCTGCTGTGTCGGCGACCGTTGATAATGTAAAAAAAGCTATCATAACCCAATCTTTGGCTATGGGGGTAGAACCTGCTATTATGCTAAGTATTGCAAAAATGGAATCAGGTTTTAGGCAAGAAGCACGCGGAACTTCCGGTAATGTCGGGGTTTTCCAGTTGTATCCAGCTACTGCTAAATCAATGGGATATAATGCGTATAATTTGGAAGAAAATATAAAAGCCGGTATAACGTATTATAAAAATATGTATAAAAGATTTGACTCGATGGAAATGGCTGTTGCGGCATACAATTGCGGCCCTGATGCCGTAAAAAGAGCGAAGGGTGTCCCAACTCATTCAAGAGGCTTTGTAAACCGTATTATGCTAGACTATAAGTACTTTAAAGCTCAAAAATAACTGAAAGTGTATAAAATACTCTATTTCAATATTGTAACATCTATCCTGTTTGGGGTTGAAAAGTCTTGAAAATAAGTTATACTGATAATAGCAGTTAAAAATACTGCATTATGTTCATCAAATCGAATGGAAAGGGGCGACGAGCCCCTTTTCTCATGCCTTAAAATTCTTTTTTAATTTTCTTGTAAATTGCCGTAATTTTCGTAAATATAGCCTATAAAGAGGAATTGGTTTTACTTTCCCAAAGACGACTCGTTTTTGTTTAATTAAGTATTTTTTTATTTTTCCTGTTTTTCGGTACAACACATTATCAAATATATTGTTAAATATTTCCCTTTTTTCTTTAATAGAAGGAAAACTTAGCATTAACCTTACATTATTTTTATAAAATTTTGGTGCCGTATATGCGCTAGTTCCTTGTTCTGCTCTTGCTATAAGTCCGCGGACAGGGCAGGCTATACAATCGTCAAAATGGGCAAGATTGCCGTTAATATCCCCTTCATATGCAAGCAGTGCCCTATCTAATTCGATATGGGCAATATATGCATTCTGTCTTATTCTGTCAATAGCGTTATTTGATGCAGTCGAATTTATAATCATGATTGTATTTAAAACGTATAAAAATATTTTTTGCTATTATAAAAAATATTTTTTGCAAAAATATACAAAATTTTCTTGCATATTTTTTCTGATAATTGTATAAATAAATATGGAATAGAGGAAAATGTATGAATAATTATTTAGATAGTGTATTGAAAGATGTAAAAATTAAAAATCTTAATGAACCGGAATTTATTCAGGCTGTCAATGAAGTTTTATCTTCCGTTGAGCCAATATTAGATGTTCATAAAGAGTATGAAGATTTGTCTATATTAGAAAGAATGGTTGAACCTGAACGAATAATTATGTTTCGTGTTCCATGGGTCAATGATAATGGTAAAATAGTTGTAAATAGAGGGTATAGGGTTCAATTTAGCTCACTTATCGGACCATACAAGGGTGGTTTGAGATTTCATCCTAGTGTAAATTTAAGTATAATAAAATTTTTAGGTTTTGAGCAAATCTTTAAAAATGCATTAACCGGACTTCCTATTGGTGGTGCAAAGGGCGGAAGTGACTTTGACCCTAAAGGAAAATCTGATGCCGAGGTTATGAGATTTTGTCAAAGTTTTATGACGGAGTTATATAGACACATCGGGCAGGATGTGGATGTTCCGGCCGGAGATATAGGCGTAGGCGGTCGTGAAATAGGGTATTTGTTTGGTCAGTATAAACGAATTAGAAACGCCTATGAAGGAGGTGTTCTTACCGGTAAAGATATTTGCTACGGAGGGTCACTGGCAAGAAAAGAAGCAACCGGTTACGGATTACTGTTTTATATGAGAGAAATGCTCTCAGCTCATGGTCAAGATTTAAAGGGAAAGACTGTTATTATTTCCGGTTCCGGAAATGTCGCAATCTACGCGGCTGAAAAAGCTTATCAGATGGGAGCTACAGTCATAGCTATGAGCGATTCCAATGGCGTTATAATTGATAAAAAGGGAATTGATTTAGATTTGATTAAGCAAATAAAGGAAGTTGAGCGTGGCAGAATAAAAGAGTATATGAAAAAACATTCGGATGTTACGTATATAGAAAACACTCCGAATTATTCCCCAATATGGGAAATAAAGGCGGATATTGCTTTACCTTGTGCTACTCAAAATGATATTACCTTAGAGGATGCCAAAAAACTTGTCTTGAATGGTGTTTTTGCTGTAGGGGAGGGCGCAAATATGCCTTGTACTTATGATGCAATAGAATATTTCCATCATAATGGTGTGCTTGTTGCTCCTGCAAAAGCCGCAAATGCGGGAGGTGTTGCTACATCTGCTATAGAAATGTCGCAAAATAGTATCAGATATTATTATACATTTGAAGAAGTTGAAAGAAAATTAGAAAATATTATGATAAATATTTTTAATGATTGTAAAAACGCCGCTGATACATATAATTTAGGTTCAAACTATGTAGCAGGCGCAAATATTGCAGCTTTCAAAAAATTGGCAGAGGCAATGAAAATGCAAGGTGTTGTATAATATAGAATATTATTGAAAAAAGATGCAGTTAACAGCTGCATCTTTTTTTAGCTTTCTTTTAAATTTTTAAAATGTTTATATATGTACAGGCACCCTAAGAATACAAAGATACCGATAATCAGAGCATCAAACTTATGCCATAAATGTTTGAATGCTTCCATATTCTGCCCCATTTTTACTCCTGCATATATTAATATATAACTCCAAACAAGCGAACCTAAAAATGTAAAAGTAAAGAAAAATCTCTTTTTGGCTCTTAAAATTCCTGCAGGAAGTGAAATAAAAGTTCTTACAACGGGTAACATTCTGCACAGGAAAAATGCCCAATCCCCGTACTTGTCAACCCATTTGTCAGCTTCTTCCAAATCTTTGTGCGATACAAGAAAATATTTACCGTATTTTTCCACAAAAGTCCTTCCGCCAAAATACCCTATATAGTAAGACGGTAATGAACCGAGGACGCAGCCTATTGCACTTGCGATGGCTGCAACGTGGAAATTCATTTCTCCTTTACTTACAATATATCCTGCAAAAGGCAAAACTGCCTCACTTGGAAGAGGAATATTGCACGATTCTATTGCCATTAAAAGTGCTACTCCTGACGGTCCCAGTATTGTAATAACATGCTCTATCCAAGCTATTAAATGTGTTAATAATATATTTATAGTTTCCATTTATTTTCTCCTCTTATTTATATTTTTTTTACATCCGGCATCAGAATTATCAATTCTTCCGTCAAAATTATTATCTATCCCATCATAACATGATCCTATGGAATCTGTGCTTTCCGGTCTTATTGTCTTTTTTAAATACTTATCAGGTATTCTTGCCCAAAGGTAATTAAAGAAATCTCTGTATAAAATTGCAAGTTTTGAATTTTTTATTATAACCAAATTCTCATCGTTTTTATTTTCTCCGCTATAAGAGAAGTTTTCAGAGCCTACAACTATATATTCGTCATCAGCAAGGAGTGATTTAGAATGCATTTTCCCTGCGTAATTTTCTACTTTTATTGGTATGTTAGCCGCTCGAAGTTCTTTAAATGCTTTTGTGCGAGTATTATTCGCATCAACTATAATTTTTACATCTACTCCCCTGTTGTATGCGTTTATAAGTTCTTTTTTTATTCCGTCATGACTTATTAAAAATGTCGGCACGTATACGTATTTTTTGCTTCGTCTGATAATTGGAACTACCCCTTCCGTAAGTCCTTTATCTTGTGGCGAAAAATACACAGAGATAATACTTGAGCCTGATACAATATTTGTGTTATTTTTAGATGCAGTTTTTTGTGTGTGAAATTTACCTGAGTACATTTGATTGAATTCAATTTCATATATGTCTGCTACTGCTTTTGAATTTATGATTAGTATGCTGTTTTGGTTAAAGCCTGACAAACCTGTTGCAGAGAAATTCATTGAACCGGTGTATACCTTTTGTTCATCAAAAATTGCAAATTTATTGTGCATAAGCATATTTGTAAGTTTTGGATTCTTTGTTATTTCATCAGAATGCTTGTTTTGAAATTTTGCTAAAAAAGATTGGGTTTCGGAATAGTAATTTCCATTTTTTGAATTAGTGTCATATACCATTCTGATTTCAACTCCTCGTTTTTGCGCCAATTCAAAAGCTTTGACTACGGCAGGTATTTCTGCCCAGCCATACGCAGCAACATCAATAGATCTCTTAGCATTATTTATACTGTTTACAAATTCTTTGCATACAGCGTGGTTACAAGTTTTGTCAGGTTTTAAAATTCTTGTGAAATCCGTAATAATTAATGTAATATTCTCGTGTGTCATTTTACCGGGCGGAGGAGTAATGTCCGGTATATCGCTGTTTAAATCGGTAAATTTATTATGCTGTTTATTATTGATGTTAAGGTGCTGATTAACATGACAAAATTGACAAGGCTTTGCATCTTTTGGGATATCTCTTGCCGGAAGGATTATTGCATCGTGAGCTACATGCCCGTATTTGCAATCAAGAGTGTGATATTTCCCGCTGTGATGATTTAGAATAACCAATTTTAAATTTTCAGCATGCTTTTTAATTTCATTAAATTTTTCTTTATTTATAACAGAAAAATCAGACAGTTTTAGCGCAAATCCGGACTCCTTCAGGCTTTGGGAATAATTAATATCATCAAGATATATGTTTGCATACTCACATTCCGGTGTCTTTTCTCCCGTTGGTTTGATTTTTACTGTTTTATAATCCAGCAACTTATGTGCATATTCATCAGCCAAATATCCAATTGCAAGTGATTGTCCGTAAGTAAGACCATTTTCTTTTGTAGCATTTTCGGAATTTTTGGTTGTATCTGAAGTGAAAGTTGTTATATCAGGAATGCAAAAAGTTTCATTTTTATCGACAACATTGTTTCCGTTTGTGTCTATTTGTATCAAGGTAGGAGTTATAACCTTTATTACGGTTGGTTTCTGCCCTATTAATACCTGATAAATTACAAATAGCGCAAATACTATTAATATTATTACTGCTGATATTTTCTCTCTCATTATTTATATTTGTGATTAACTATATCGTAACCCATTCTCGCAATACTATCCTCAAGGAGTTTGTCTTGAGTCAGTTTAAATTCTTTTGCGTGGTTATCGTTTAAATTGCGAAGATAGCTGCGGGGATGAATAATCCCTTCGGCGACTATGTTATCAGTATCCGATATAATTTTTAAGCCGTATTCCAAAGCTTTTTTATCCATAATACCATCATAAGTTAACCCTATAACATAATCATTTATTCTAAGTCCGTAGCTTCGAGCAACAGTTTTGTTTCTTTTTGCCCAAGAATTAATTTTATATGTTTTTGGAATGTTTGATATAAATTTAAAATTTGCGATGTGTTTAAAATCAGGAACAATATATGTTTCTTCATTAGGCACTCTAATATTTTGGATTTTATATTCATCTGCAAGTTTGCATACCAATTCGAAAATTTCCGGAATTGCGTGTAAATTATCGACAGAATTAATGTGGACAATTTCAGTAGCGTTAAGACATTTTTCAATCTGGGCACGAAATTCTTTTTCTAAGTCTTTCATAACATTATTTTGTTTTACAATATTTTCTAATTTTAGCAGGTTAACTGAAAATGAATTCTGTTCGTTTGTTATAGAGGTAACTCCTGTTAGAGGTTTTCCGTATGATATATTTAAATTTATTCCGACTGACAACTGCTGGCATTCAGGTAATATTTCGGTTATTGCAGTATTAAAAGCATCTCCGTTAGGAAGAAGCGAGGCACTTTTAACAAAGCCGTTGTTATATCCGTTTAAAACGGCTCTATTTGTATCTTGAGAATAACCAAATTCTTCTGCGCAAAGTATAAACTTTTTCATAACACATACCTTTTCCAATAGATACATGTATTATACCGCTTATTATAATTGAATGCAAGCAAACGGACTTGATAATAACTCTTTTTGTGATAATATAATAAAGCCGTACTCCACGGGGAATTGCAATCCCTCGACCCGAAGTTTATGCGGGGTGCAGAGCCTGTTGTGAGGATTTGACAATTATATATTGATAACGTGATTTTTTATGATATCCGATTTTATTTTGGCGTAAGCTGTCGAACCGTGTCAGGATGGAAACATAGCAGCACTAAGGCAATCCTTGCGGGTAGAATATTTTCGGAAGGAGAAAATCCCTTTAGAGATTATATTTGTTTTATTCGATAGACAGTGGTACGGTTTTTATATGTTCTCTGACTTTTGGGGTATTTGTGTTATAATAATCTTATACAGGGTAAATCTGTAGTATTTTTCAGAAAGGATTAATTCACCAATGGGTGACGAGGATAAGCAATACGACGCCACGCCGCGTAAATTGGAACAAGCACGTAAGGAAGGTCAGGTTGTAAAATCTAAGGACTTTTCTATGGCTGTGTCTTTGCTTGTATTGTTTTCTGTTATCTTCGGGCTTGCAAATTTTATATGGAATCAGATAGCGCAACTGTATACTCTTTTGTATGAGCAAATTCCAAATACGCATGTCGATTCAATTGGTATGACTTATATCTTTACTGTTACGGTTAAGGCTGCGGTTTTAATTATAGGACCTATTCTTTTTATTGCTTGGTTGGTTGCAATTTTAGCAGATTTTATTCAGGTAGGTCCTCTAGTTGCGATTGCACCTTTAATGCCAAAATTAGATAAATTAAATCCAACAAAATATTTTAAAAATTTAATGTCTATAAAAACTCTTTTTGAATTGTTCAAGAATATTGTAAAGGTTACGTTGCTTGGCTTTATAGGTTATTCTGTTTATATGTCGCATATTGAGAACATATTGATGCTTGCGGCAATTGACAACAATTTTTCTGTAATGATAGAGTTTGGTAAGTTGATTACAGAATTTATTTTTAAAGCTTGTATTGCCTTTTTGGTTATTGCTGCTGCGGATTATGGAGTTACAAAGTGGAAATTTTTAAAAGACCAAAAGATGTCCTTCAAAGAAATAAAGGATGAATATAAGAATACAGAAGGTGATCCGAATGTCAAAGCGGCTCTTCGTCAGCGTCGTATGCAAATGTTACAGCGAGGGATGATGGATTCTGTTCCGGAAGCAGATTTTGTTGTTACCAATCCTATTCACGTTGCTTGTGCTCTAAAGTATAAACAAGAGGAAATGGAATCTCCGATGCTTATCGCAAAGGGTACAGAGTTAATTGCTAAGAAAATTATTGATATTGCAAGAGAACATGGTGTTCCTGTGATAGAAAATCCTCCTGTTGCTCGTGCTCTGTTTAAAATGGTTGATTTAAATCAGCAAATTCCGCCGGAGATGTATAAAGCAGTTGCAGAAATTTTACTTTTTGTTTACAACTTGAAAAATAAACAAAATCAAGGTAATATAGGAAGAGGATAGTAGTACCTTTATTATGATTATGCAAGACAAAAATAATAAAATTCAAGAATATATAGATTTGGTGCAAAAAGTTGCCAGAGTAGAGTTTAATCGTATACCTTCTCACATGTTGGATTATGAGGAGTTACTATCCATAGGTATTATTGCTATCCATGCTTTAATAAAAAATAAAACGCCTGAACAACTTGAAAGATATAATAATGCATATGTTGCAACCGGTGTCCGTTGGGCTATTCGTAACGAGTTACGAAGAAGATACAAGTGGTACACTTTAAAATATAAAAATGAAGCTGAAGAGAGTGAAGAACTTCAGGAGAGTGAAGGTGAAATTCAGAAAGGAAAAGTTAGAGAAGCTATCTATGAAACCGTGTTGTCTATAGAAGGCTTGTCTGAGGCTGCAAGTGAAAATGATTCACCGTTTGACTTTTTGAAAGATACTCATGCGATGCCTGATGAAAATGCTGAAATTTCTGAAATGGGCAGAATGATTAGAGAGGCTATTTCAAAGCTCCCGCCAAAAGAAAGGACTGTTGTTGAATATCGTTTTTACAGAAATATGCAGGTAAAAGATATTGCAACTCAAATAGGTTTATCGCCGTCACGTGTTACCCGTATTGTTCAATCTTCTTTGAATATAATCAAAGAATATCTTCATGAACATGAGCAATATGATTATTGATTATTGCTTGTCGGTATTATTTCTACTCTTTTATCATCAACAATTTCGAATGGTTGAGGTAATTTTTTAATGTAATCACAGGCTAATTTGTTTTTGTCAAAATCATATTTTTTGATTACAAAATCAGGATTTTCATTTGAAGGTAAGTAATTGTCCCCGCCAGTTGCAAAGAAATCATCTGAAGCTACTGTGAATTTACGTTCTGTGCTTGGATTATTTATATCAATAGGGTGCTCAACCCCATTTTTATCTATATATGTTAAAGAAAGTAAATCTCCTTTATCACTTAGGGTGTATTTCATTCCGGAAAAGTATAAGATACCCGGTTTATGACTACTGTGTTTAAATGATTCTGCCCCTACTTTTATTGCATCTACCAAATCTTTTTCGCTTAATTCATTTACCCAAATTTTGTCTTCAAAAGGTGTAATGTCGTTAATTAATCGAGAGTCAACCGGTCCTTCGCTAAAATGACCTCTTATATTCCCGGCATTAAGAACCGCAATATCTGTTCCGAGTTCTGCTCTCATCGCATCCACAATTAGTCCGCCATGCGGGTTATATTCAATTAATCTATCTTTAGGTGGCGCAGGAGCTTTTGATACTCTACCTAAAATTTCAGGCTTCCCTATTATTCCTTCAACTGCAGTCCGGATAGGTAATGTCCTGTTAAAATTTCTGGTTTTTACTATATTATTTTGAGCTTTTGTTATAACTCCGTCTTTATCAAATTCTACATTTAGTATGCCGACATTTTCTCCGTCTTTTCCGTATTCTGTTAATATTACAGGCTCGCCGGATTTTGAATACAGCAAGTTCTTGCCATTTTCTATTCCAGGTACAAGTTCATGAGTGTGGGCACTGTGAATAATATCAATGCCGGTTGTATTCTCTGCTAATTTTTTGTCGTTCTTCAAGCCGCTATGCGATAAAACAATAATTTTATTTATTCCTTCTTCTCTTTTTAGTCTGTCAATTTCTTCTTGTACGAGTTTTGTTGTAGTTTCGTGATTATCGACGGTAATATCTTTAAGGGAATCATTTAGTTTTACTCGCTCGGCAATATCTGAAGGTGCAATGCCTATTATGCCGTATTTGTGCCCGTTTTCTTCATGGATAATTGATTTTCCTATTTTACCGTACATAGGGCTATCTTTTGCAACGTGGGCATTTATTGCAAGAAGTTTGTAATTTGCTTCATCCATAAGCTGTGCTAATTTTGACGGGACAACATCCATTTCATGATTACCAAGGGTATTTGCTTTTACTCCTACCCAATTCATAAACTTGTTGGCGACTTGATTAGAAACAAAGTTTGCACCTAAAATAAAATCGCCTGAGGATAATTTTAAAGAATCAGTTCCTTCCGGTACGGTTCTATCAAATTGTTTTGTAACGGAATATATTCGCTCCATGTTGGTCATTTTGCCATGTACGTCATTAATTGATAGAATAGTTGTTTTTACGGTATCGGAATTATTATTTGCTACTGTATTTTGTGGTTGAGGATTGGTAGACGCCATAGCACTCTGTAAAGTTTGAGTATTTCCAAACTTTATTTTCGAATTATATTTTGTATAAATTGCCGGTGTTATGGTGTTCATTTATATATCCTTTCGGTTTATGCAGCAGTTTTGATTTGTTGTGCGTTGTTTGCTTCTTGTTCTTTTTTCATTTCTTTGTAGTTCTTTAGTCCTTCTACCCAGTTTTCAACCAATTCAACGTCATGTTCAACAACTTCTTTTGGTAGCGCTGCGTGGTGAATTTTCGGTAGCAGATAATCTTCTGTATATTCTATTGGTTTTGAAAGATTATCATCGGTATCATTACATATAAAGGTCATTTTGCCTGTTTTATTATCGGTCTTGTAGCCTACAATTGTAATTTCGTGTCCGTTAATAATTATATTATCGTTATCGGTTTGAGTGTAACCCAGAATTACATTTTCTCCCATATTGATAGAATCTGTTATATGTTTCTTTAATGTTGCCATATCTGTTTCATAACCTACAAGTCGTGCGTTTTCGTCTACGTTTTGGTAAGTTACGGAAATTTTATTTTTATCTTCTACAATTGATTCTACAAATGTTTTTTCAAATTCAATCAATCCTTTTTCGTTTTGATTAAATTTGCCGGCGCGCTTATCTGACAATGCATTATAAGCTTGTTGTGAGCCTACTTGCATAAAGGTTGATTGCATAAGAACGTCAACAGGAGTTCTTTCTCCGGCATCTTTGTCTATCGTTTGAATTTTTGCCCTTACAAGAGCGTTCTCGTCAGGTTTAAAGGTAAGGTTTGAGGTTTTAAAATCACTTTCTTTATGAGGAATTTCAAATGCGTTTAAAAGCCAAATTGCATCAAGAGAATTGTCTGCAAGTTTATCAAGATGGATGGTTTTTTCAACTTGATTTTTAGGAGAGGATAAGCCTTCGGCAAACCTCGCAAATTCAGCAGGTTGAGCTTGTGCAAGATTAAATTCTATGCTTGCTGCAACGCATGTTCCCGAATGCGTAATATTAATATCATTCATCGAAACAATTTTGGCGTTGTTGTCTGATTTATTTCTGTTTGTTGAAGTCATATATTTATCAAGAGCTTCTTCTTTCATTATTGTAGGGATATTCCCGAATTGCTGCGTAATCAAATAAGGATTATCCAGGGTGTCTACAACATCTTTTACCAAAGATTGTGCGTTCAAACCTTCTGCTCTTGGGGTGCTTAAAATATTATATAAATTATCTAAAACGGTTGAATTGTTATTTGAGGACGAATTTAATAAAATGCCGCTTTTTAAAAGAGAATCAAGTTTTTTGCGAGTGTGTTTATCTACTGATTGCTGCACTTGATTGTATTTATTCATTTCATCGGAAGAGGTAAGTTGTGTTCTTAATTGAGATGCGCAAAATGCTGGATTAAACGGTACATCCTTAATTGTGTTTTTATGAAAACTCAATTTGTTTTTTTGTATATCATTATCCGCGTCAACTTTATCAACAGGAGAGGCATCTACAGGTTTTGACGGCTCCTGATTGTACGCACAATTGTAATAATTTTGATTTAAGTAATTATTGTATGAGAACACTACTGACACTCCACTATTATATATTAATTAAAAACAAAACTCAGAAAAAATTGCTATTTTTATATAATTATTTTAATTTATGTAAACTATTGTAATATTCAATATATCCATGTACAATTTATTTGTGGATATTGAGAATTTAAAATTTAAACCAATGACAAGAGAGAGGCTTATTATATCAATTGATAGGCTTACCCGTTTTAAGCATCCGGAGGAAAAGTATACAAGAGTTTTTCGTGATATTTTAACTTCTAATTTAATAACTCCAAAATACAAAAAGTCAGAGTTGGAGGAAATGGATTATTCGGACTTAACAGAACTTGCGCAGTATATTGTAAACGAGTCTTTAAAATTGTTGGTAAAAGATTACACGGAGTCTGACGGGTATATAAATTATCTTTTGTATACGTTTGAAAATTCTGTTTTTTTTATAGACGAGAATACGTCAAAGTTATTGGATAATAAAATTAACTATAACGCATTTATATCTCTATTGAACGATGATATTCCGTTAAATTTAAGATGGTTAAAGCTTATTGCAGCGTCAGAAAATCCTATTGAGGAAAGTTATAAATCAGGATTTAGGTATCCTTTAAAGAAACTTGTTTTGTGCGAAGGTATTACAGAAGAGATTTTACTGCCTGAATTTGCAAACCTTCTTGACTACAATTTTGATGAAAACGGTGTGCAATTAATTTCTGCAGGCGGGAAAAATCAGGTTGTAAAATTGTTTTATAAATTTGCGGAACAGTTAAAAATTCCAATATTTGTTCTGCTTGATTCGGATGCAGAGCAGAACGCAATTGAGATTGAGCCCAAACTAAGAGAACATGACAAAATATACAGAATCGAGTCAGGTGAATTTGAGGATATATTACCTAAAAACCTTGTTGAAAAATCAATTAACGCATCAATAAAAAATATTTCGTTGTACTCTGATGAAGAAAGAGATTATTCTGAAGGTACTGTTCATTATCTTGAAGAATTTTACAGAACACGAGGGGCGCATGAGTTTAAGAAAGCTGAATTTGCACATATTGTTAAAGAAAATATCAGCGGAATTAGTGATGTATCAAAAGAATTTATAAAAATTATATATGAATTGAGGTTATTATAAACCTTGACAAAGTAGTAGTAGATTATCCATATGAGCCAATTATTAAAATTTTGTGGAATTTTATTACTTATTTTTATGTTTACATCTTTAAGTTGTAGTGCTCAGGATACTATTTTATTACCTGAAATTAATGGCGATAATAATACTTTTAATAATTCTTCCAAACCTGCAATCACTCAAAAACAGGAATTAAATGATAATTCGAGTAGTGTCGACATCTACCCCTATATGCGGGATTTGGATAGGAGAATAAGATTAAACTGGAACCCGCCAAAAGGTAAAGTTTCACATAATATTGTAACGTTTTTTACCATCACCAAAGACGGAATGATAACAAATATTAAAATATTAGAAACTTCAGGCTCTAAAGCTTCTGATGATGCAGCTATTAATGCAATTTACGCTACAAATCCGGCACGTCCTCTGCCGGCTGATTTCTCCGGTGATCATATTGATGTATCATTTACCTTTAATTGTGCAGGTAATGATTATCAAGATGGCGGCTGGTATGACAGGAAAGCTTATCAAGAATGGTATAATGAGCATAAAAAGAACAAAATAAAATAAACGATAGGCACGTTATTATGCACTATACTATATTATTAATATCTGAAATCTCTCTTGCCCGAATGAATTAATTTTAGTTTTGCTGATACATCTTCTGCCATCTTCTTATTTTCGAATAATTCAAGCTCTTTTGAGATTAAATTTTCCCCTGCTGTCTTTGTTTCATCCGACGCATAATCTTCAAGGTATTCTTTTAGTGTTAAAAGTGCATTCGGGTGGCAGAAATTATGTATCTGTTCATCTTTGCATATAGCCATAAATCTGTCGCCGGTTCTGCCTTCTCTATAACAAGCCGTACAAAAACTTGGTATATAACCTAAATCTATAAGCCAGTGCATAACTTCATCCAAAGGACGTCTGTCGGATACATCAAACTGAGCTGAATCATCTTTTTCCGGCATTGGTTTATAATATCCGCCAACACTGGTTTTTGAACCGCCGCTTATTTGTGAAATTCCAAGTTGTAAAACTCGTTCTCTGCATTCTTTTGATTCTCTTGTTGAAATAATCATTCCCGTATAAGGAACGGCAATTCTTATGCAAGCAATTATTTTTGCAAAAGTATCATCGTCAATTCCATTTTCAAATGCTGTCGGGTCAATATCATCTGCTTTTTTAATTCTCGGAACACTTATTGTATGCGGACCAACTCCGTGAACTGCCTCAAGATGTTCTGCGTGCATTAATAATGCTGCAAACTCATATTTGTACGTTGATAGACCGTATAGTACTCCCAGACCTACATCATCAATTCCGCCTTCCATGGCTCTGTCCATAGCTTCCGTATGGTATGCGTAATTATGTTTTGGACCGGTCGGATGTAATCTTTCGTATCTTTCTTTATCGTAGGTTTCTTGGAACAAAATATAAGTTCCTATTCCTGCTTCTTTTAATTTTCTGTAATTTTCAACGGTGGTTGCCGCAATATTAACGTTGACTCGTCTTATTGCACCATTTTTGTGTTTTATAGAGTAAATTGTTTTAATTGATTCCAAAACATATTCTATAGGATTATTTACTGGGTCTTCTCCTGTCTCAATGGCAAGTCGTTTATGTCCCATATCTTGCAAAGCCGTAACTTCTTGTACTATTTCTTCTTGCGTAAGCTTTTTCCTTGGAATGTGTTTATTTTTTGAATGATACGGGCAGTATACACACCCGTTTACACAATAGTTTGATAAATATAGCGGTGCAAACAAGACAATTCTGTTCCCGTAGTAATCTTGCTTAATTTCTTTTGCCAAAGCAAAAATTTCTTCGTTTTTAGTTTTATCATTACACGCTAACAATACAGAGGCTTCTCTGTGTGTCAAACCTTTTTTTAATCTTGCTTTTTCTAATATCTTGTCAACAAGTTCAATATTATTTTTATTATTTTCGGCAAATTCTAATGTATCAAGGACTTCTTGATTATCTATAAATTCTTCGGCTTTAAGTGATTTTGGATTATACATAATTTCTCCCCACATTCAACACCATGATAAAACGCTGAATAATTAAAGTAAAGAATAAAATCAATCTTTAATCTGTTAGGAGAGGTTAAAACTAAACAACAGTAAACAGTAATGCAAACATAATGCCAATAGATAAACCGCTAAAAACAAACCATTTATGCATTACAGGATGTTGTAAATTCCAAATTTCCTTGATTGCAACCGTTGCGTTTGATATTGTTTGCATTGTTTCTCCAAAAAATAACTCTCTCTACATTATCTATTTTCGTCAAATTTCAAAAAAAGACATCACCCGATTAGTTGATTATTTATAATCTTTTAGGTATTATACAGGTGGATATGAAAAACGTAGAATTATTAATGCCTGCGGGTAACTTGGAAAAACTTGAATATGCAATTAGATATGGCGCAAATGCCGTTTACCTCGGTGTTGTTGACTTTAGTTTAAGAGCAATGAGGAAGGGAAGTATTATCACTCTTGATAATCTAAACCATGCGGTTGAATTGGCTCATTCATTAGGCGCAAAAGCCTATCTTACGCTGAATATTTTTGCTTTTAATGATGATATAAAATCTTTGGAAGAAAATATTGAAAAGTTTGCTGATGCAAAACCTGATGCAGTTATTTTAAGTGACTTTGGAGTATTCAATCTTGTTAGAAAATATATGCCAAATGTAGATATTCATATCAGCACTCAAACAAACACTCTGAATTATGAAAGCGTAAAATTTTGGAAAGATTTAGGCGCAAGCAGAGTAATTTTGGCAAGGGAATTGCCTATTAAGGATATCGCAGAAATCAGAAAACATGTTCCTGATATAGAAATAGAAACATTTGTTCATGGTTCCCAATGTGTTTCGTTCTCAGGCAGATGCCTTTTGAGTGATTATTTTACAGACGGAGAAAGAAAAGCAAATCACGGCAACTGCTCTCAACCTTGCCGTTGGAGTTATAAACTCGTTGAAGAAACAAGACCGGGACAGTATTATGAAATTAATCAGGATGAAAGAGGCTCTCATATCCTAAGTCCGAAAGACTTGTGTCTTGTTGAATATATCCCGCAGCTTATTGAAGCAGGTGTTGATTCTTTAAAGGTTGAAGGAAGAACAAAAAGTTTGTATTATGTGTCCGCTGTTGCCAAAGCATACAGAAATGCAATTGATGACTATATGAATGATAACAGTGCAGATTTAAGCAAATATTTTATTGAGCTGCAAAAGGTTGGAAATCGTGGTTATACAACAGGGTTTGCGTTAGGGGAAAATAAGCCTGACAGCTATAGCTACGATATTTCAAAAGGCCTAGCCGGTGCGGATTTCTTGTGCGAATTTAAAGGACAGGAAAATAACGGGGCGTATTTTGTTAAAGTAAAAAACAAAATGCTAAAAGGTGATGAGGTTGAAATTATTTCTCCCGATGAGCAATTCCGAGCTACAGTTGATAGAATTATTGATGAAGAAGGGGATGAAATCCAAGTCGCAAATACCAATGCGGATGTATGGATTGAGTTTTCAAATTCGCCAAAAAATTACAAGTACGCTATGGCAAGGACTGTGGGGGTAAAAGCTCATGTTTCTTAAACCTGATTATAATTTAAAGAGTATTTACGATATAAATCTTGATGAATTAAAATCAAAAGGCATAACAGCGATTTTATTTGATTTAGACAGCACATTGATGGCATCTAAGTCTGCTAAATATGATACAAAAACTTTACAATGGCTGGAAAATGTGCAAAAAAATTTTTTTATAGGTGTTGTATCTAATAATCACAACCCTGAATACATGGAAAAAGTGAAGTCTGTTACAGGTTTTCCGATTGTATTTCAGGCGGCAAAACCCTCAACAAAGGTTGCAAAAACTTTCATGCAAAATCATGCTTTAAAAGGTGAAACAACAGCTTTTGTTGGGGACAGACCTCTTACCGATACGTTATGCGGAAAAAGGTTAGGTTGTACAACTATTCTTGTAGATTCAATCACTGCTGATACGGAAAAACCAATAGTGAGATTCGCAAGAAAAATAGAAAGGCTGACAGTCAAAAAATAGCAATTAAAGGAGTATATATGAGTCGTATAAACCGCGTTGAACCCAGTTTTGGGGCAGTAAAGCTTAATCCGAATTGTCCGAATGTTGCAAATTATCTTGACAATTTGCCAAAATCTCAAGCGTTGGCAATTGAATCAATGGCGAATAACGTAAAAAATAATAAAATTGATGTTTATCTCTCCACTGTATTTAAAAATTTTAAAGAACGTCTTGTGGCAGAGGTCGGAAGCAACAGGTATGTAGAAAATTTCTTTCAAAGTCCTGATATTGTAGTATATCGAGCAATTAAAAAAGCTTATAAATTAGAGGCTGAACAAAGCTTTCAAAATGAAGCAAGTAAAGGTCTGTCACGTCCTAATTTACAATAAACTTATGAGTAAATAATATTTATGAAAACGCAGTTACAAGCATACAATCCGGCATTTGGTATGCCGGTCAATAATCTCAAGGAAATCCCCGTTGTAAACAGAATTATAAAATACAATTATCAGCGGGAGGGTCGTTTGTTTGGAACATCTTACGATAAAATTCATGCAATTGCTAAATCTGAAATTGATAATCCCTATAATATCGATTTGTCCACTGTTGATAAAAAAGATGGTGTAAAATTAAGAGCTGTTGTTGGTGATAAAATTTTTACCGAAAATTTCTTTAATAATCCTGTTGATGTGGTAAAAAAAGCTGTTAAATATTCTCATAAGCTTATGAAAGAAAACTCTCCATCCGAAGCAAAATTATCTGTTGTTGGTTAATTATTATTACTTTTTGTAAATTTATCAAACTTTTGTATAAAGATATATTTATTCCGTTCCGTATATTTATGCGGAGTTATTATGTCTGTAAACAATATAAAAGCTCAATTACAAAATTATAGAACAGCAGATGAAATTACCGCAGCAAGGAAAAGCGGTAAAATTGATGCATCTGTTGAAGCTGAATTGCGTAAATTTTTTGGGAAAATAGATTCTAACGGAGATGGTAAAATCTCAGACGATGAGTGGAGTAAGGCAGATAAAATAATTAATGAAAACCAAAATAATCGCTCAGATGCAGCATCTGAGACTCATGCTACGCATGAGTCTAATAATTCCTCAACAGAAGAATTCCCGAAAGATGAGCAGGGCAATATCATTACATACCCAAAACATGGCGAAACCTTCCAAAAGACCGCAGAAAGACTTGGATTTAAAGAAGGTACTCCTGAATATGAAGAGTTTGCAAAGGCAAATAAAGATGCCCAGAAACGTAAATGGTTTAACGTTGGTGATGAGGTAAAAATTCCGCCGTCAATACAGGATAAAGTCGATAAAAACGGAATTATTTCAAAAAAAGAAGGCGATGCCGAAGTCGATAAGTATTGGGAATGGGAGAATGAACGTTCTTCAGATGCTGAGAAATCGTCCGGCGCAGGTGAAACTTCCGAACCAACAAAGCCTTCGCGGACTGGTGGTGCAAATAAAACAGGTGGTGCTTCCGGACCAAGTAGAAGCGGTAGTTCTTCAAATGCGGATAAACCAGATTCTGCAAATAAAAAATATCCCGCAAATGTTCAAAAACGTATTGATGCCTTGAAAAAAAGCGGGGATAAATATGAAATAACAGGTGATGCAAAAACCGGTTATACCTTTAAGATTACCGATGGCAAATATATGCGCGGTAACAAGATGGGTGAAATTGATATCAAGTATGACAAAGACGGCAAACTGATTTCTCAAACCAATATGTATAACAATGGCAAAATTATTGAAAATACATGGGTTAACGGTAAGAAACAGGCTGTCGAAAAACAAAAGGCTGCCCCACAAAAATATCAGGACATGGCAGCTCAATTGGCAAAACGTGATGGCGGTAATGCCCGTGTAGCTTATGATTCAAAAACAAAAAAATATTCGATAGTTCAAACAAATACAAAAAACTCTAATATTAAAGAAATAAAAACAACCGTTAATGAAAAAGCATGGCAGCAGAACGGTACTACTGCTGATAGAGTAAAAAATGGGGTAAAAGATGCATGGAATACTTTTAAGTTAACATCTCCGGGTACTTGGGGTAAAGCTAAAGATGCCATGATGAAAAATAGCCAAAATAATATTAAATTAGAGGACTATTTTGAAGATAGAACTACAACTTATACAAATGGTAAAGTCGTTAAAGGGACATATTCTAAAGGCAAAGTTGTAAAAAATCAAACATTAAAAGCCGGTAAGGTAAAATCTACGCGAGGTGCAAATTCTGCAACAAATGCAAAAGATAGAGAAAAAATAAGTACAGCAACCGATATTTCATTCGATATGCCTGATAATGCACCAGCTAATGCTAATAAATTTGCAAATTCTCTTAAATCAAATAAAGCACAATTAATGAGAGAACTTGGTGTTGATAGTGATACTTACAATATGCTTGCTCAAACAGCAATGGGTATTGCAAGACAAGAAACAAATTTTGGTGAACAGTCAGCGCGACAACGGGTAAAAGATACGTTAAGGGCGCCGTCAGACTCTGTTGCTTGGGTCCAAGATAAATTAGGTTTAGAAAATGAATCTTATAGCGGTAAAGACTGGTCACATGGTATTACACAATTAAAATATACTCTGCATTCTAAGGATCCGTGGGTAAAACAAAAGTTTAAAGAGCTGGGTATTACAAATGAACGACAACTGGAAGACCCTGAAGTTTCTGCAAAAGCTACAATGGTGGTACTGGCAAAACTTAATAAGGAAATTGATTCTCCAGCTTATCAACAAGGTATAAAAACCGCTCAAGGAACTCAAGTTGAATTAAAAGGTTATGAACTCGACCCTAACACTAAAGCAGCAAAGAAAACTGCAGATGGCTCGACAAAACCTTGGACTAATGAAATTACCAGACAAGATGTGTTAGCAGCTTTTTGGAATGGTGCAGATAGAGCCTCTGTTAAGAATGGCACTTTCCGACCTGCTGTTTCTACATATACTAACAATGTCAGAAAATATACAAACGAATACAAACTAAA
This sequence comes from Cyanobacteria bacterium UBA2855, assembly GCA_002350725.1. Taxonomy (GTDB): domain Bacteria; phylum Cyanobacteriota; class Vampirovibrionia; order Gastranaerophilales; family Gastranaerophilaceae; genus UBA1221. The sequence continues at coordinate 129,617 of DEFJ01000020.1, forward strand.
TGAAAATGAAAATTCAAGAAAAGAGGCTGTCGCAAGAGAAGAATCAATCAGAACTTTCACTAATATTGATAATACAGGTGAAATGGGGGGTGTTACCTTCATGCCTGCTATGTATACCGATAAAGCAAAACATGTGAACACTGCTGCTGAAATAAAATCACTAAAAGAGACCCTGACAGCAAAAGGACTTGACTCAAATCTTGTCCGTCAGTTGTGCAATGCTATGCAGAACGGAGAATTAGGTTTTAATTTTGGACTGACAAAGAATGAGATTAATTCTCTTACTAACTCTGATATAAAATTGATATTAAAGCACTTAAACCAATTAAAATCAAAAGTAAATGTAAATACAGGTGACGGAATAAGTGTAAATGAAGCAGCAACATTGCGTAATAAATACGCATCTACTGTCGGAAGTGCTGATAATGCGTTAAGGACAGAATATTTGAATAATCACAGTAAAGTCGTAAATGATAAAGCCGGTGACTCAAGCGTACTAAGAGAACAAAGTACAAATTCAGGGTCAAGTAGTCATGTGGGCGTAAATGGTCAATATCGGGGCTTTAAACATGAAACGGCGAAAGGCGTAAACAGAAATACTACATCAGGGGTTATCAGCGAACAGCAAGAGGCTCTTGCAAATGCTGCTGATTCGGTTGTAAAAGCTAATCCAAACAATAACAGCGGATATTGTTTGGATGGTGTAAAGCGTGCAATGAGTTCTGCAGGAATTGATGTAAGCGGTATGTCAAAATACGGTAATACTCCAAAATATGTTAAAAATTGGTTTGCTGCAAATCCGAGGATGTTTACACAGGTAAAAACTGTTGCAACAGGTAATGGTACGGCAAGAGCTATTAATTATTCTGATTTAAAACATCTTCCTGCCGGATATATTGTAATCTGGGAACCTGGGGAAGAACATGCTTCTGAAGCGGGACATATAGCAATTACAAACGGTAACGGACAAGGTTATGCTGATGCAACTGATAACTTAGAGTGGGGCAACTATGCAAGTGATAAGAGCGGCTCGGGCAAAGGTGAACACGGTCACTTTGTAGTTTACAAGCTGTCCGACAATTGGGAAGTAGATGCTTCAGGTAAACTCGTATTTAAAGGTTAATTATTTTTCGTTTACCATTTCCCGTAGTTTTTTTAGTTGATCTCGAATTTCGGCTGCTCTTTCAAAATCAAGAATTTTTGCGGCTTTATGCATATCTTTTTCAAGTTTGTCAATAAGTTTTGGTAAATCTTTCTTTTCTACCCCGAGTTCAACCATTTCCTCTGCAACTATATCTTCTAAATCTCTGTAGCTTGCCACAAGCGATAACAGATTATTTTCAATAGGCTTTTTAATTGTTTTTGGAATAATTCCGTATTTTTTATTGTGTTCCATTTGAATTTTTCGGCGGCGCTCTGTTTCGTCAATGGCGTTTTTCATAGAATCAGTAATTTTATCCGCATACATGATTACTTCTCCGCAGGCGTTTCTGGCGGCACGTCCTATTGTCTGAATTAAACTTGTTTCAGATCTTAAAAATCCTTCTTTATCCGCATCCATAATAGCGACAAGAGAAACTTCAGGAATATCTAACCCCTCTCTAAGTAAGTTTACGCCTATCAGCACGTCAAATTCACCAAGTCTTAAATCTCTGAGAATTTCTACACGCTCAAGTGATTGTATACCGCTATGCAAATATCTTACTCTTATTCCTTCTTGAATAAAGAAATCAGTCAAATCTTCTGCCATGCGTTTTGTTAGTGTTGTAATTAATACTCTTTCGTTTTTGTCACAGCGCTTTTGTATTTCGGCTTTTAAATCATTTATCTGGGATTCTATAGGTCTTACTGAAATCTTAGGGTCTACAAGTCCTGTAGGACGTATAATTTGTTCAACAAGTTTAGAGGATGTATCTTTTTCAAAATCTCCCGGAGTTGCTGATATGTAAATTTTTTGATGTACCTTGTCAAAGAATTCATTGTTTTTTAACGGGCGATTGTCTTTTGCACAAGGTAATCTAAATCCGTATTGAATTAGTACATCTTTTCTGGCTGCATCTCCATGAGCCATCCCTTTTAATTGCGGTAAAGTCACATGAGATTCATCAACTACCGTAAGAAAATCTCCTCTAAAATAATCTAAAAGTGTTGCGGGAGGTGAACCCGGAGCTCTGCGTTCAATTATTCTGGAATAGTTTTCTATTCCGGAGCAGTATCCCATTTCTTTAATCATTTCAATATCATACTTTACACGTTGTTCTAGTCGCTGAGCTTCTATAAGTTTGTTTTCGTTTTGAAGCTCAACAAGTCTGTGTTGGAGTTCTTCTCTTATCAAAGAAATTGTTTCTTCCTGATTTTCGTCATATGAAAGGTAGTGTACGGCAGGATATATTACGACTTTATCAGGGGTATCAAGTATTTCTCCGGTTACGTTGTCTATTCTTACTATTTTTTCTATTTCATCGCCAAAGAAGTACAGACGGGTAACAATTTTTTCGTATGCAGGCATAATTTCAACTACATCCCCTTTTGCACGAAAAGTTGATCGTTCAAGAACTAAATCGTTTCGTTTATATTGAACACTAATTAAATGCCTAAGTAAATCATCTCTTTCAATTTCATCGCCTACATTAATTTCAACAGAACCCCTAAAATAGTTCTCAGGTAGCCCTAAACCGTATATACAACTGACAGATGCAACTATTATTACATCATCACGTTCATATAAACTACGAGTTGTGTTGTGGCGTAGTCTATCGATTTCTTCATTAATCGATGCTGATTTTTCGATATAAGTATCTGTTCTTGGAATATATGCTTCCGGTTGATAATAATCATAATAACTGATAAAATATTCAACAGCATTATCCGGAAACAATTCTCTAAATTCATTATATAGTTGTGCTGCAAGAGTTTTGTTGTGTGCAATTATAAGGGTTGGTTTTTGCACTTTTTCAATCACATTTGCTATTGTGAATGTTTTACCGGAACCTGTTATACCAAGCAAAGTCTGTGCGTCACACCCTTGATTTAAGCCGTCAACAAGCTCTTTTATCGCTTTTGGCTGGTCTCCTGCCGGCGAATATTTCGAATTTATTTTAAATAGTTTATGCTCCATAGCTACATATTATCTTAAAAATATTATTAAGAAAAGTGTACTTTTTACACATAAATTTGATTTTAAAAATTTTCTGTTGTAAACTACATTGATAGTAGCGGCCGGGTCGGAATTAAAAACCTTACCGGCAGGTGTAAAATAAAAATTAAGGAGATGAAAAAATGACACCAAGAAACTTTTTATTCACTTCGGAATCAGTTACCGAAGGACACCCCGACAAAGTATGTGATCAGATTTCTGATGCTATTTTGGACGAATTTTTGACGAAATACCCTCAATCAAGAGTTGCGGCTGAAACTACTGTAACAACAGGTATGGCTTTAGTTTGCGGAGAAATTTCCTCTGATTGTTACGTAGATATTCCGTCAGTAGTAAGAAATACTATTAAAAATATCGGTTATACAGGTTCTCATGGCGGCGGTTTTGATGCTGATACATGTGCAGTTATAACAAGTATTGATGAACAATCTTGTGATATAGCAGGCGGAGTTAATAAATCCCTTGAAGCAAGAAGTAATAATGCTGATACTTCCACTTCCGAAACTGCAAATATAGGAGCAGGTGACCAAGGTATTATGTTTGGTTACGCTTGTAATGAAACTCCTGAATTGATGCCGTTACCGATAAGTTTAGCACATAAATTAGCGTACAGATTAACTCAGGTAAGAAAACAAGGTATTTTACCTTATTTAAGACCTGACGGGAAATCTCAGGTAACTGTCAGATATGTTGACGGGAAACCGCATAGTATTGATACTGTGTTGATTTCAACACAACATGACCCGTCGATAAACGGTATTTCTGACAACTCAAAAGTTCAAGAAATAATAAAAAATGATTTGAAAAAATATGTAATTGATTATGTATTTGAAAATGAATCACCGATAGGGTTATCTTCTGATACCAAGATTTTGGTTAATCCGTCAGGCAGATTTGTTGTTGGCGGACCTCAAGGCGATGCCGGCTTAACCGGACGTAAAATTATTGTAGATACGTATGGCGGTTACTCTCGCCACGGCGGTGGAGCTTTCTCCGGAAAGGATCCGACGAAGGTAGACCGTTCGGCTGCTTATGCTGCAAGATATGTTGCAAAAAATATTGTGGCAGCTGGATTAGCTGAAAAATGTGAGATTGAATTAGCATATGCTATCGGTGTTGCAGAACCTGTTTCTATAATGGTTGATACATTTGGAACAGGTAAGATATCCGATGATGAAATTTCAGAAATTGTTTCTAAGAATTTTGATCTTAGACCTGCTGCAATAATTAGCCAGTTTGATTTAAGAGGATTACCTGCTAAAAACGGCGGGAAATTCTATCAATTGCTTGCGGCATACGGACATATGGGAAGAACAGATATAGTTGTTCCTTGGGAACAAACTGATAAGGCAGACAGCTTGAAATCTCAGGCTCTAAGCGGTTGCGCATGTGTGTAGATTGTATATAATATAAAAAAAGAGATTACCAATTGGTAATCTCTTTTTTATTTACATATTTTTATGTTATAAAACATCATTTCGTGGTAGAATATACCTACAAGGAGTATTCAACATGGGACAAACAATTGCAGAAAAAATTATATCAAAGCACGCCGGACATGACGTAAAGGCAGGAGAACTTGTAATAGCTAATGTAGATGTTGCTGCGGTTCAAGACGGAACCGGTCCGTTGACAGTACAAGAATTTAAAAAACTTGGGGTTGATAAATTACATAATCCTGAAAGAAGTATTTTGTTTATAGATCACGCATCGCCTAGTCCGAGAAAAGAATTATCAAATACACATAAGGTATTAAGAGAGTTTTCAAAAGAATATGGCGCAGTTCTGTCCGATGTTGGCGCCGGAGTTTGTCACCAACGTCTTGTTGAAACTTTTGTTAATCCCGGTGAAATACTTGTCGGTGCTGATTCTCATACTTGTACTTCAGGTGCGCTTGGCGCTTTTGCAACAGGTATGGGCTCAACTGATATTGCTGTTGCAATGGCATTAGGCAAAACTTGGTTAAAGGTGCCTGCAACTTTTAAAATCGAAGTAACGGGAACTTTCCGTCAAGGAATTTGTTCTAAAGATTTGATGCTATATTTGATAGGATTAATTGGTGCAGATGGTGCAACTTATAAAGCGTTGGAGTTTAGCGGCGATACTATTGAAAATATGTGTATGTCGGAGCGCTTTACGCTTGCTAATATGGCTGTTGAAGCTGGTGCAAAAGCAGGTCTTTTTGCTACTGATGAAAAAACCAAAGCGTTTTTAAAAGAGCGCGGCAGAGAAGATAAATTTAAATTGATTGAGCCTGATGAAGATGCTATATACGAAAGAGTTATAAAAATATACGCTGAGGATATTCCTCATACTGTATCTTGCCCACATACGGTCGATAATACAAAGACCGCTGAGGAATTAAAAGATGTTAAAGTTGATCAAGTTTATGTCGGGACTTGTACAAATGGCAGGATAGAGGATTTAAGAGTTGTTGCAGATATATTGAAAGGCAAAAAAATTAGTCATAATCTCAGGATGTTGATTTGTCCTGCGTCAAAAGACGTGTACTTAAAAGCGTTGGAGGAGGATTTAATAAAAATCTTTGTCGAAGCGAATGCTACAGTTTTACCACCCGGATGTGGTCCATGTGTTGGAGTTCATGCCGGAACTCTTGCTGACGGGGAGGTTTGTCTTGCCACACAAAACAGAAATTTTCAGGGCAGAATGGGTAATACAGAAGGCAATATATACCTTGCATCACCGTATGTTGCAGCATACACTGCTCTTCGCGGATATATCTCAGATAAATAATTCAAATTATTATAGGTATAAAATAGTCCATAAGTTTTATAAATGTGCATAATTTATATCTGAAAAATCTTCTTATTATGTTAATAAGGAGATTTTTTATGTCCTCTCAAAATACCCTATATAAAAACTTAAATCAATATCAACTGGTAGAACTCGCTCAAAAAGGTGATTTAAAAGCTCTTGAGGAGCTATTGAGAAATGAACAAAAAAATATTTTTGCAACTTTTTCTTATCTGTCTAATAAACGAGAGGATGTTTTTGACCTTACGCAAGAGGCTATGCTAAAAGTTGCTAAGAATTTAAAAAATTTAAAAGAGCCGAAACACTTTAAAAGTTGGCTTAATAAAATTGTTACAAATCTTTTTTATGATGAATTAAGAAAATGTTCTCGCAGGCCGGATACGCTCTCTATTGATGACGATAATGATACCTGCGGGGCACATTCAATTGTAAATTCAATACCTGATACAAAATGCAAACCAAATGAAAAATGTATTTCTCTTGAACTTGAAGAAATAATAAGGGCAGAAATAAGCAATCTTCCGGGGCAATTTAAAATTGCTATTGTCTTAAGAGAGTTACAAGGGTTGAGTTATGAAGAAATTGCAGATATTACAAAATCAAGTATTGGTACCGTAAAGTCAAGAATTTCTCGTGCTCGTTCGAAATTACAAGATGGTTTGAAAAGTTATATATAAGGGAGGTGCAAGGGTGGAAAATTTAAGTTGTGGTCAAGTGATTGCTTTACTTTCATTTTATATTGATGAAAAATTAAATTCTAATCTTATGAAAAATATAGAATATCATTTAAATACGTGCAGTTTTTGTCGAAATAAATATATGCAATTAAGGAAAATTTATGATAATTATGCAGATATAAAATCAAGAATTGAAGAGGATAATGACGAATACATTGTTGATGATGCCATTTACAGGAATCAACAATATGAATTTTTTAAAGAAAATTTATCTGCCTATATTGATAACGAATTAAAAACAGAAGATAATTTAAGAGTAAAAAAAGCTGCTATTATTAACCCTATTGCGCGTACTGAACTTAAAAATATGTTGCTTTTTCAACAAACATTACATATGGCCTTTCAAAAAACCAAGAACAATCTAAAAAAAGATTTTAGTGGCGGTATAATTTGCAAAATTAGGGATTCTTTACCAAAATTTAATGTAAACTCAGATCTGTCTGCTTGGGATAAGTTAATAAATATGCTTTCGAATTTTCTTAAATCAAGGGGTATTTTTTCTAATGGCAAATAAAAAGAGGATACCCTGCCGGATACCCTCTTTCAATCTTATATAAACAATTACTTTTTGTTGCCGTAACGTTTATTAAATCTTTCAACTCTACCTTCAGAGTCAAGAATTTTTTGTTGTCCTGTATAGAAAGGATGACATTTGTTACAAATTTCAACCGTAATACCTTCTGTTACAGAACCTGTTTCAATTTCGTTACCACATACACATTTGATAACTGTTTTCTTATAATCAGGATGAATTCCGTCTTTCATTACTTACCTCTTTCTTTGCTCAAGATTCCAAACTTGATGTTTTGTATATTTCGACCTGTACAATACTATCATACTCAAAATTTATTCGCAAGTATTTATTAAGAAGATTTATTTGTTCTTAATCCTTGAAGTTAGATAGTATAATTTTTGAGAACCAAGGAAGGAAAGCATAAACACCCATAAACGAAAATACTGCCAGATATAAAACAGTTCCGTATATAATTATTTGCATTGCCGAATACCCGAATAAATATGGCATATTAAACCAATATACAAGCTGTCTTATAATCCTGTTCAGCAATGGAATATAGCTTAGGATGTTTACTGTGAACCAGAATACTGTATTTACAAGCACATAGCATAGCGTCACAAATATTGATTGCAGAATATTAAACATTAAGAATTTTCTTGGAAAATTTTGCCTAAATGCACAAGCTATCAGCCAAAACATCCCGACAATTCCGCCTGTTAGGTAGGAAAACCCTGCAATCAAACGTTCCTGTATAGAGGGTACTTTTTCTGTCATTATCCCTCAACCTCGCCGGAGTGCTTTTTATCTATATATTCGTCCATAACAAGGTTATATACAAGCTTATGCTCATCATTTGTAGGCTCAAGATTTATTGCTGCCCTATATGCTGCAATTGCTTTTTCAATGTCCCCTTCAAGATAATGCCCATTCCCTAATAGCAAATATGTACCTGCATCGTTTGGAGCAAAATGAAGTATGTTTTTATAAATTTCTACAGCCTCTGAAACTCTTCCAATGTTTGCAAGCAAGTTTGCTTTTAATTGGTATGCGTTTACTTGCTTTGGCTCAAGTTCAATTGCTTTATCATATATTTTTAGAGCTTCTTCATTCTCACCAAACTCAGAATGTGCAATAGCGTAACAAAGTAATACCCTGTAATTGTTATCGCCTTCTAATTTGAGAGCTTTTTCAAAATAAGAATAGGCTTCCTCTTTTTTACTCATAAGTGCATATGTGTTACCTATACACATAGCTACTGTTTTGTTGTCAATATCTAAATCATAAACTCTTTTGTACAAATCAAGCGCTGTTTCGTAATCAAAAAGTTTAAAGCAAACATTACCCATATCTACAAGAGCTGTAATATTTTTAGGATCAATTGCCAATGCCTTCTCGTAGTATGCCTTTGACTCAATATATTCTTCATTATCTTGGTATAAAAGCGCAATAGCATTATACAATTCCGGGTTTTGAGAATTTAAATCTAATGCTCTATTATAATAGAACAAAGCTTTTGGAAAATTTTTCCACTCGGCAAATACATTTCCGATATTGTAGTATATCAGGTAATTTTTAGGATTAATATCAAGTGCTTTATTGTAGTATTGCAAAGATTTTCTGAAATCTTTTTCGTAATACCACATTGTACCCATGCCGACAAGAGCTTGAACATCATCCGGTTTTATTGCAAGAATACTCTCTAATACAGATATAACTTTGTCGTAATCCTGAATTTCCATATATAATCTTGATAATTTATGATAATGTTCCAAATTATGCGGTTCTTGTGACATTTGCATAATTGTATCGTTAATTTGTTTTTCTAATTCTTGTCTTTCCATAATGTTTACTCTCTATTATTTCTCGTAAATTGTGTATTCTTCCGATAATTCTTTCCATTCGGCTTCCGAAACACTGAATGCGTGGCTCCAGAATTTTTCTATAGCATAAGTTTCTCGTTCATCTTTATGTAAAATATGGACAACTACATCTCCATAATCCAATAAGTTCCATCTGTTTTTTGCATCGTTTTCGGCTCTTAATGGTAATCTGTTAAAGACTTTTTTGATATTTTCTTTTACCGTTTCCATTAGTGCTTTGACTTGAGGGGTTGAGTCACCCGTAACTATAACAAAGTAATCTGCCAAGGATGAAACATGTCCGATATTTAATATGGCAATATCTTTCCCTAATTTATCATCTAAAAAACGAGCGATAACGCTTGCTAATTTTTTTGAGTCTATTTCTGTCACAATAAATGCCTCTCTTACTTTTTAGTATATCAAATTTTTCTGTGTATGGCAATATACATAGATATTTATGACGTAATTTCTATATTAAATAAAAAAAAGACTCATGATGAGTCTTTTTAATTGCTCCAGGCCAGACTTGAACTGGCACCGAGGTTGAGCCCCGATCGGATTTTAAGTCCGACGCGTCTACCGATTCCGCCACTGGAGCATGTAAGTTTTATTCTTAATGCTATCTTACGGCTCTGTGCAAAACACATACGCATTACAAATTAAATTTTATAAAAAAAATTTTGTAATGTCAATCTGTTATATTTTTTCTAATTTATTAAATTATGTAACAATTTTTTTAAATAAATCAATTATATAACTAATATATACTTTATATCTTTAGAGAGGTATAAATATGGGTGCTTTAGATAGTTTACAAACATTTTTTAATAAAGTTGGCGGATTAGTCACCGCTGCGGATGCTTTTTCTCAACAAGGAAGAGGATATCCGATGGCAGGATACGGCATGTATGGTATGTATGGACCAAGTGTTTGGACTGTCGGTGGTTGTTTTGGCGGTCAACAATCTCAAATGCCGCTCCCTTCTGCCGGTAATTGGGATTCTGTAGGTTCTAATGGTGGTTATACCGGTGCATATTCTAATTACGGACAATATGGTAATGGTTCTCAGGCTTGTCAGGAACTGCAAAACGAGATAAATGCTGCTATAGCTAATGCCGGTAAATCATTGACAGGTTCTCAAGCTATTTCGGCAGGACAAGCTTCCCCGCAGGCTCAAAATGCTGATGCAGATGCCGCACAAACAACTTTATCTGACAACCAAAAAGCGGGTTTAGATGCTTTAAAGACTGGTAATGATTCAACAATAGCGGATGAAGCATCTGATAAAAGCAAATATAACAGCAGCTTATTAGCTTTTTCAAAAGAATTAATAAAATCTATGAATAATAATGCGGATGCTGATGGTTTGAGTAAAGAACAATTTACTGCTCTATATAAGTCTTACCTGGCTGAGTCCGGTAAAACCGATGCTCAACTCAGTGCGGATGCAGAAAAAGCATTCAATACCTTAAATATAGCGAATGACAATGATAAACTGGATGAAAAAGAAGTTGCAGTTATGTTAGCTGCATTAGATGAAAAAGACAGTACGCAAGGTGCTGACGGACAAATTAAAAAAGAAGGTGCGAAAGCTTTCTTTGAACAACTGACTCAAGCTACCGATACCGCAAGCTCTTTTATTTATGATGTAACTAACAGATTGTTTGGAGAAGATCAAGCATAACTTTATACGAAGAAGTTATCAAAATATTCCCATTCAAATTGTTGGTTTGCGCAATAATTCATCAAATCTTCAGGGTTAAGCTGTAATAATCTTTCAAATGGCGGGTCCATATCTTCGTCAATTGATATAGTCAATAGCGGTAAAAATGCATCATATGCCAATTTTTCAACTTTTGCATCATAATTTATCGCTAACGTTTTGACTCCGGTTTTAATCGACACAAGAACCGCGTGAAATCTCATTGCAATCATGTATTCTAATCTGGATATTTTTAAAATCATGTCGTTTCCCGATATATTGTGAATAATTTGAGTTTTAACCCCGGGGGATATAGTTTTTAGCATTTTCTCAAATTTTTTGCAAATTTCATAATCAATACTTTCTTGAAATACATATAATTCTATAGCTTTATCCCCAAAGTACGTTATAACTTGCCTTGCAAGAGTAAATAAAAATGCATCATCTATCGAGCGGAAAGCTCTCAATTGCACTCCAACAACTTCTTCTTTTTCGCCAATCGGAAAGTCTACGGAAAAAACAGGGTCAGACACCAATTCTGCTTGAATCCCGTTATCCAAAAGATACATTTGACTTTTTAAATCTCTTACGGTAATCATTTGGCACTTGTTAAGTAATCCAAATACTAATTTTTTTGAATAATCTCTTATTAGTGGTCCAATGCCTTGTGCAAAAATGATTACATCTTTTTTCATAACTTGAGCCAAATATATAACAAAACAGTAGTATAATAGGCTCTTAAAACTTGTAATATCTTGTAGCAGGCTTCCTCCGCCGGATATTAATACATCACAGGATGAAACGGCTGATAATAATCCAAGCAAACTAAAATTCTTTACAGCTCTGACCCCAAAAGATTTTGATGTTTTAAAAGGATTATTTGATAATACTGTTATATCTATTTCAGGATCTAATCTTCTCAGGTGGTCTATTAATACCCCAAGAATTGCTTCATCACCAAAGTTGTCATATCCGTAATATCCTGATATTAATACACGTCTACCCACTATTTATGAACCCCTTTTAAAAATTGAAAAAACTTCACCTGCATATGGAACTGATTTTATTGCACCTATTCCTTTTGCTTGTAAACCTGCGACTACTGAGGCCAAATTAGTTGCCTCATTTGGAGTGTAGCCATGAGTTATTCCGTACATAAATGCCCCATTAAAAGCATCTCCGGAACATGTTGTATCAACAACTTCTTTTGTGTAAAATTCACAAAATTCTATATTCCCGTTTACTCCTGTATAGTATCCGCCCTTTTCGCTCGATTTAAGGACTACAATGTTTACGCCCATATCCCATATATTACGTATAATATTTTCTATGGAATCTAATTCTAATATGCTTCCGGTATCATGTTTTGTACTCATAAATAAAATATCAACATTAGTTATAACTTTGTGGAAATTTTCTTTAGCGGTTTCCGGTGTATGCACAAATGAAGAATAGTTTGGGTCATAGGCCGTCAAAACTCCGTGTTTTTTAGCAAATTCATATGCTTTTAAAACCGCTTCTCCTGATGATAACGAAATTGATTGTGTTGTTCCTGTTGTGTATACTATCTTAGCGCAGGATATATAATCTTCATTTATATCATCAATTGAAATCTTTGATTGTGCTACTTTTTTTCTGTAATATATAATTTCTTTTTCTTGTACGCTTGGTCTTGTTATAAAGTAAAACCCATTTGGTTCGTTTGATATTTTAACTTGTGAGATATCTAAACCTTCAGAAACCCAGCTGTCCATCAGGTAATCTTTGAAGGGGTCATTACCGACTCTGGTTATAAAACCGACTTTAGCTCCTAATCTGGATGCCGCAACGGCTGAAACTAAGCTATCACCTCCGTAATATTTGTATAAGCATTTTGTATTAGATAAATTTGTATCACTTGAAAGCTCTATTAAGCTTTCTCCGATAGTTATAATATCTAATGATTGATTTTCCATGCTATCCTCTCGCTTTTTTTAATAAATAACTTGCACGTTTTGTTATTTCGGAGTAGGAACGATTTTCGTATAAATCTCTGCCTATACCGACGGCATAAGCTCCTGCTTTTAAATATGCCTGAGTTTCATTTATTTTAACATTTCCTTGAACAAGAACCTTTAAAAATGGCATTGGTCTCAATAAATCTTCTACATAAAGAACGCCGCCAATTGCTGTAATAGGATAAAGCTTTATGAGCGGGACTCTTGCTTTCCATGCCGAATAAGCTTCATTTGCGGTAGAAGCTCCTGCAATCAAGGGGATTTGTCTGTCTTTTGATATCTTTACCAAATTCATCTGAAAAATTGGTGACGATAATATTTTAGCTCCTGCCTCCATTGCTATTTGTGCTTGATATGAAGTTATAATGCCGCCTGCGCATACAGTTACTTCGTCTGCAATTTCCTCTATTGCCTTAAATGTTTCAAGAGTATCAATATTAATCTCAAGAATTTTTATTCCGGCATCAATAAGAGCTTTTGCCGTATTTACAATTACGTCTTGTTTTTTACTTCTTATTATTGGAAAAACTTTTTCCTCGCCAAGTTGTTCTATTAAATTTTTATTCATAAATTGTCCTTTTATAAAATTCATTATATCATAAATGTAGGAAGAGGGATAGATATAGCATGAAACAATTTAAAGATGCAGGTTTTTTTATTAAGGCATTCTTGTTACTGTTTTTTTTCGTAATAGTTGCAATAATTTGTTCTTATTCATTTCTGGAGCCAATGGCACAAAAGCAAATGATAAAGGCATATACTGCAAATACAAAAATATCATCTGAGGATGTTGTGATTGTTGTAATTGATGATAAATCTCTTTCCTATCACAGATGGCCTTGGCCAAGAGAGTTTTACGGTAAAATCTTAAATTATTTTAATGATTATACAAATCCAAAAGTTGTTGGTTTTGATGCTCTTATTCAAAATGTAGATAAAGATAACATTGCATCTGATTTAAAATTTTTTGATGCAATCGGTAAATCAAAAAAACTTGTTGTAGGTTTTGCTCCTGCTGCGGAGGGCGCGTTTTCAAAAGAACGGAATGAAAAGTATACGGAAGATTTTTATAAAAAATTTGCAATAAAGACTAATATTAAGTATTCACAGATGTATACGAATGAAGCAAATGGCTACGGACGTTATTATACAGGAATTTCAGAATACCCTAAACAATATTTTGATAAAGTTCATTATACGGGTTCTGTATCGCAGCCTATAAATCTATGGGGTTACGCAACTTCTATGGAGCAGGTTGTGATAGTAAACGGTAAATATTATCCGTCTTTAGCCTTAAGAATGTATTTGCTTGCAAATAACGCTGACAGCATAACTTTATATCCGGATAGAATTAAGGTTGATAAAACAGGACTTGAAATTCCTACGGTAGTTGTTCCTGCGGGGATGGAAACACCGTTAAGATTTTATAAGCAAATTCACAAAGACGGTTACACTCATAAAAAATATTCAGCCTCTGATATAATTCAATCTTATGATAATTTGAGAAAAGGTTTAAAGCCAATTATTGATCCAAAAGAATTTGAAGGAAAGTCTGTTATAATTGGTGGAAATATCAAAGCAATGGGTATTGTCGGACTTGAAGATGTAACACCTACTCCGATTATGGAAAGACATCCCGGAGTTGATATTCAGGCAACAAATTATGAAAATTTGATAAATGAGGATTTTGTTTCAGGCAGCGACATTTTTACTGAATTATTTTTGTATGGAATGATTATAATTTTGGTATTTATCGTAATACATAAGCTTCCGATATTTGGTGCTATTTTGGCTTTAATCTGTACCTTCATTGCTTATTTGATATTTGCAATGTATTCATTTGCAAATACTTATTATGTACCGATAGCTACGCCTTTGATTGTAATGATTTTGTCTTCAATCTTTGCCTATTCATATCGGTCTATTGTTGAAGGAAGAAATAAAGAAAAGATAAAACAAGCCATGGGTAAATATATTTCACAGGACGTAATGCAAAATGTTGTTCAAAATATTGATGACATAAAGCTGGGTGGTAAACGTGCTGTTGTAACTGTTTTGTTTTCCGATATAAGAGGCTTTACAAGTATGAGCGAAAAGCTTTCAGCTGAAGATGTATCAAAAATTTTAAATGAATATTTTTCTGAAATGGAACCTATTATAACTAAATATAACGGTGTTATAAATAAGTTTATCGGGGATGCGGTTATGGCTATTTTTGGGGAACCTGTTCAAGATCTCAATCATCCGATAAATGCCGTAAAATGTGCTTACGAAATGCTTAAAAAAGTAGAAGAATTGCGCGAAAAATGGCTTTTTGAAGGAAAACCCAAAATTGAAATCGGTATTGGTATAAATACCGGAGAAGCTTTTGTCGGGAATATAGGCTCCGAAAAAAGACTTGAATATACAGTAATCGGCGATACTGTAAATTTGGCAAGTCGAATTGAAGGTTACAACAAGGTATATCACACAAACCTATTGGTAAGCAGTTCTACCTATTCATACATCAGTAATATTGCTGATGTTATAAAGATAGGTGATGTACAAATTCGTGGAAAGTCAAAGAAAATGGATATCTATGAAATCTTACATTTAAATATTTCTAAAGACCAGTAATTGAATCGTAATTATTATTTCTTTAATAATTTAACTATTACATAATCGCCGTCAGATAAGTTTAAGTCTGAAATAGTTTCATTAATTGAGATATTAATTGGAAGTCCGTTTATGTTTATGCTACCTATATCTGTAACTTCTCCTGAGTATGTTTTTTCAGGGTATTTAACGATAGAGATTGTAGCCTTTCTCCCCGGTTTTACGCGTTTTTTATATTTCGGTGAGATGTAGGCTCTTACATATTCTTTATGCTCTTTTAAGACAGCTACAACAGCATCTTTTGATACTTCATTGCCTTCTGATAGCTTTATATCCACAATTCCGTCTTGAGGTGCATGAATATATTTCATGTCTTTACTATCGCAAGCTTCATATATTTTTTTTGTAGTTTTATATTCTGCTAATTCTTTATCATATTCTTCTTTTGAAATTACTCCGTCTTTGTAGCTTATAGCAGCATCTGTATATTCTTTGTCTGCCTGCTTTTTCCCGTTAAGAACGGTATTTGATCTGGAACATTTTTTACTATTTGAATGTTCTGAAATTTCAGCTATAATATCTCCAATTTTTATGTTATCTCCCGTGTGGGCGGTTATTTTAGAAATCTTTCCGTCAAATGGAGATAAAATATTAACAGCATCAATAACTAATGTTGCACTTGCTGTTTCAATCTCTTTGTTTTGTGCTTTATTATATAATATTAAGCCAAATCCTGCTATTAAAATTATTAAAAATGATATCAAAATTTTTTTGTTAACCATATAAACCTCTCATCTGTATAAATAAGTTATCACGAAGTCTAAAAAAATACAAACTCGACAATATTGCTATATACCAACGCTCAATCCTGCACATATGTTTATGCTTTGTCCGGTAATACCCTTTGCCTCTTCTGAAATTAAATATTTTACTAATGCAGCAATTTCTTTGGGTTCAACAAACCTTCGTTGAGGGATACACTGAATAATCTCTTCTTTAGAAAAATCACCATCTTCAATTGAATTTGAACCTAAATCGGTATCTACCCATCCAGGATTAATTGTGTTAACCGTTATATTATATTCCGCAAGTTCCAATGCCAAAGCCTTTGTAAGTCCTATTAATCCTGACTTTGTAGAAGAATATAAAGATGCTCCTGCTTCTCCCATTACTCCGGAAATTGAGCCGATGTTTATTATTTTTCCCCACTGTTGGCTTTTCATATGTGGTACTGCTGATGAGATTAATTTTACCGGACTTATTAAGTTTGTATTATAAATTTTTTCAACATCTTTGTCATTTATTTTGTCTATCGGAGAATATATATACTCTCCTGCGTTATTTACAAGTACATCAATTTCATTTGTTTTTATGAAATCAATTAGTTGTGTAATATCTTGTGTTAAATCACATACACAATAATCTTCAATGTAAGGAATGCTCTTTAACAGCGTTTCATTTCTGCCGGTTACAAAAATTTTGCCTATTTCAGAAAGTTTATCTGCAATGGCACGTCCTATTCCTCTGGTAGCACCTGTTACTAATATTTTCATATCTTTATTACTTTATTAATCCGAAACCAAGCAAAAATGTACAGAATAAAAATATCCCGGCAACAATGCCTGTTAATTTGTTCAATCCTTTTTCTGCGCTTTTTTGTGAAGAAAATAATTGTGAAGCGCCGCCAATTCCCGCGATGCCATCACCTTTAGGGGAATGTAATAAAATTAACACGATTAGTAAAAATGCTGTAATTATTTGTATACTCCAAAAAAACTTTAACATTTGCTATTTTTTCTCCTTTTTCTTAGAAATGAAATGTGCACGCTTTGAATTTAATTTAATACTTTCAAAGGTGTATAGTCTTGCCGGTCTTTTTGATGAAGATTTGGTAAATTCATTTAATTCAATTAATCCTTCAGTTGCAAGAGCCTTCTTTCGGAAATTTCTTTTATCGAGTTTCTTTTCCATAATCAACTCGTATGATTTTTGCATTTCGGTCAATGTAAATTTCTCATTTAATAATTGGTACGCAACAGGACAAATTTCTAATCTTTCTCTTGTGCGTTTTAATGAGTATTGTATAATTTCCTTGTGGTCAAATGCTAATGGAGGCAAATCCGAAACTTTATGCCAACCAAGTTCTGGAGTTGACACAACTTTGATATCTTCGGCTCTTACAAGAGCAAAGTAAGCGCAAGTTATGACTCTTGAATTAGGGTGACGAAGAGGATCTCCAAATGTATATAACTGTTCCAAATAGATGTTATCAACATTTGTTCTCTCTTTTAAAACTCTCAATGCTGCTTGATCAAGATTTTCGCTCAATCGAACGTATCCGCCTGGAATTGCCCATTTGTCCTTAAAAGGTTCATTTGTACGTTTTACAAGCAATACCTGTATTGAATTGTTGATAATAGTCAGAATAACTACGTCAACTGTAATTTCGTGAGTTTTTGTTTCATTAAACATAATACTTATCTCTACTCCGAAAATTATAATACAATAAAAAAAATAAATTGGCTTTACTATTACAAAAATTTTGTTAAGATTTATTTACATGATGCTTAAAATAGCAATTTTACTGATAAAAAAAACTTTATATATGTAAGGTAAGGGAAAATAATAATGTATTACGGTTATGGTTACATCAATAGTAGCTACATGGATGCATGGTTAGGTTTAAGCATGTTGTCGGCAGTATTGCGTAATTTAAAAAACGACAATATAGGTCAGCAACCTTATTGGGCATATCCTTATGGCTTATATTCATACAATCCGTACAGAGATTCATTGTTTTATCATGCCCCATCAAGACGTAATAACTCAGGAAATAATCAAACAAATTCTCCGGTTTTAAATAATTCTTCAAATTCAAACAACTCTTCAGATCAACGTGTCGGAAATATTCTTGGCGGGCAATCTTCATCCCAACAATCAGGAGTACAAAACCCTACCACAGCACAGCAAAATAACACTTCTACGGCTCAAGCAGGGATTCAAAATTTACCTGGTAACCTGCCTGCATCTTCTTCAAATCCATCACAAACATCTAATAGCAGTAATCAAGGTCAAAGTGGAAATTCCCCTCAAAATTCAGGCAGTATTGGCAGTGTAGGTTCTATGTTGTCAGATATTGACCCGTCTATGATTTCATCTCCGTCCGTAAATCCAACTTCACCATATTCAAATTCAAATAATATTTTTGGTCAAAGTGCAGCTTTAGGAAACGGTATAATGCCGGGTGGGGGATTAAATCCGGATCAAATTCAGGCTTTATTAAAACCATCATATACTATAGATAATGCAATAGGTCCATTTAGTCTGACTCCTCAAAACGGAGTTTATCCTTGGATTGGTTCAATACCTCCGTCAGGCGGGTATATTTCCGGACTACCCGCGCAATCAACTTCACAACAAATATTTGGTAATCCTGCAAATAATAGTGTTATATTAAATCCTGCGTTGACAACATTGCATACTAATTTTCAAGCAGATATGCTGCCATATTCAATGTTAGCTCCGTATGTTATGCAAACAATGTCGCAACAACAGCAGCAATCTCAGCAACAGCGGGCTCCACAGAGAATTCAGCAACCGCAAGTAGTAGGTCAGGGTGCAAGAAGTCCGCAACCTCAGCAGACTTCTCAACTTTCTCAACAATCTTTTACCGGCAGACAGCAAGCTCCTCAAAGGGTAACATCTAATGATACTTCTGTGACATATAAAAAGAATGGTCATGTAAAACTCGGTAAAGCTGTTCAACAAAGGTTGCAGCAAATCGCTCAAAATGTAAATTGTGATTATAAAGATTTATTTGGTGTTATGTACAAAGAATCAGGATTTAAAACTGTTCCTGATAATTGGAACGGTAAAAGCGCAGTTGGCTTGTTACAATGGACAGATATTGCAATTCAAGATTTGAATCAGCGTTATGGTTTACATTTAACAAAGCAAGGAATTGCAAATATGACTATTATGCAGCAGTTAGATTTAGCAGAAATTACTCTTAAAAGAGAAAAAGAGGTGGCAAAATTTGCCGGCAATCAAAGGTTAACTTCAAGCCAGTTATATGCTATGAATTATGTTCCGCGCGGGGCAAAAAGTGATATTGTAGCATCTCGTGGTGATGGTAACTATGAGGGTAACGAAGGTCTTGATATAAATGGCGACGGTAAAATTTCTCAACTAGAGCTGGCAACAAGAGTAAATCGTGGTAAGGCTTTTATGGATTTGGCTTAATCCCAAAAACGTAAATAAATGTTGCAACATATCGCAATATAATATTGCTAATAATTGTTTTTTTAGTTATTCTTTTTTCATAACCAGATTAACTATATGTTGTGGAAGGGAAATTAATGGAAAAGGGATACGTAGAAAACGGATTTATAGTCGACTTGGCGCATTCTAAAAAAACTTCTGACGTCATTTACGAACTAAGCAAAATTCTTGAGATGCCTGAAGCAAAAAATAAAAAGATTTGCTTAAAATTAGGCGATATGAAACTTTCTGAAACGGAATTAGTAAGTATAAAAACTCTTGTTGAAATTATGGATTCTCAAATTGAGTTTATAAGTACAAGTTCTGATATTACTTCTGAAGCAGCTAAGGCATTGGGAATTGAAATATCACAGTTGGGTGCCTCTGTTCCTGCTCTGGATATTTCAGCAAGTGAAGAAAAAAATGAACAAGTCAATGCTGAATTAGAAACTGCATTAGATAAAATTTTCGGAGAAGGTGATTTTGAAGAGCGTTATCCTGAGGAAAATGAGAAATCAGTTGAAGATTCGTCTTCTGATATTCAAGCTAAAGAAATGCCTGCTATAGAAACTGATATTCAGATTGTAACTTTTGAAGACTCTGAAGAATTAGAAAATATAAGAAAAAATGACAGAGAAACGGAAAAGTTACCAACGCTGTATATTCACAGGACATTACGTTCAGGACAGAGTATATCTTCTGAAGGTAATATTGTAATTATAGGGGACGTAAATCCGGGCGCTGAAATTATAGCAAAAGGTGATATTACCGTTTGGGGCATCTTAGGCGGTATTGCTCACGCAGGTTCTGACGGAAACTCGTATTCAAAAATCAGAGCATTAAAACTAAATGCAATCCAAATCAGAATCGGGAACGTGTTTGCTCGCAGACCTGATACGGTTAATACACCTTATATTCAAAGAACAGATACTTATGTCCCTGAAGAAGCAAGGGTAAATAAAAATCACATTATGGTATATAAGCTTCATGAAGCATAACGGAGATAATATATGACAGCATTAATGGAAGAAGATATTAAAATTAATACGGAAGAAAAAACTGAAAAGACAGAAAAAGGAGACACAATGAGTGGTCGAGTAATAGTAGTAACCTCCGGTAAAGGTGGTGTCGGTAAGACTACGACTAATGCTAATATTGGTACAGCTCTTGCAAGAGCTGGCAAAAAAGTTGTAATGATTGATACCGATTTGGGACTCAGAAACTTAGATTTATTGCTCGGGTTAGAAAACCGAATTGTATATACAATTGTTGACGTTGTTGAGGAACGTTGTAAATTAAAACAAGCTTTGGTTAAAGATAAAAAAAATCCAAACTTATGTTTGCTTGCTGCTGCTCAAACGAGAGATAAAACGGCAGTTACAGAAGAACAGTTAAAAGATATTTGCGAAGAATTAAAAAAAGATTTTGATTTTATCTTAGTTGATTGTCCTGCAGGTATTGAACAAGGATTTCAAAATGCAGTGGCTGGGGCTTCTGAAGCGATTGTTGTTACAACTCCTGAAATGTCTGCAGTGCGTGATGCCGACAGAATTATTGGTCTTTTAGAGGCGAAGGAAGAAATTAAATCATATAAGCTTTTAATCAACAGAGTTAGACCGAATATGATTGAATCAAATGATATGATGAGTGTTGAAGATGTACAAGAAATATTATCAACACCTATCATAGGTGTTATTCCTGAGGATGCCGGAATTATCACATCTACAAATAAGGGCGAACCTATTGTTAATGATGAAAAATCATTGGCAGGTCAGGCATACAGTAATGTAGCAAGAAGAATTATGGGCGAAGACGTTCCTCTTTTAAATTTAAAAGAAGATAAAAGCGTTGCTGGTAAGGTAAAGAAATTCTTCTCAAATTTATTTGGTAAGGAGAAATAAGAATGAAAGATATATTTACGGATTTATATAACAAGGTTCTTGGTTTCTTCCGCCAAACAGAAGAAAAGCCGGAAGAAGAAAGTGCAAAAGATGTTGCTTGTAACAGATTAAAATTTGTTTTGATGCAGGATAGGACTAATCTTTCGCCTGAATTGATGGATAGAATGAGAAAGGAACTTATAGAACTATTATCAAAATATGTTGAAATGGATAAAGAAGCTTTAGAATTAGGATTTGAGCAAGAAGGTTCCCAAATGGCTCTAATGCTTTCTATCCCTGTTCTCAGAGCAAAGGAAGAATCTGAAATCGAAGCAATTCTTGCAAAAGAAGATGAAGAAAAGGGTTCTACGGATGCCGAAGAGGCCGTTGATGAGACCGCAGTTTCTAATTCTGTGGAGGAAGTCGAAAGTTCTGCTGATACTGATGAATCTGTTGATGAGTCAGAAATAATTGATGCGGGTACTACTTCTGTAGATGAGGTAAGCGAGGACATTATAGAGGATTCCGAGAAATCCGAAATTACTGATAGTGTTAAAGATTCTAAAAAATCTACATCTAAAAAAGAAGAAAAAGAAACTGTTGTATCTAAATAAAAATATTGATTTATAATAATAAAAACGGTATATCTAGGTATGTACCGTTTTTTTATACAAATTCATCCAATTTGTTATATAAATCTGTCAAATAAGCTTTTTGTTCTGAATAGTCAGGTGGAGTTTCATCCGGAAACATTTTTTTGCTAAGGGTTTCAAATTTTGTTAATCGTAAACGCATAGCTCTGCATTTAATGCGCATAAATTTATATTTTGTTTGTCGTACTGCATTTATAGATAATTCCATAATTTTTAAAAACGCAAAACCTAGCGCGGCAAACCCAACGGTTCCGTTCAGAGAGTGAGCGGAAGCTTCCATTGCCGCTACTCCAAGGCTGATACTGGCGGGTGCAAAGGCAAGATTACGCATAATTTTTGCTCCTCTGTATATGCGATTTGTCATATGCGGTATTGATGCTTTTTTTACTGTCATGTTCATGTTTATTCCCCTGTATATATATAAGCATGTAAATTTTAATTTTTAATATTATTTTTTGTTATGTAAATTAATGTTACAAAAATATCACATGCTGAAATTTGATAAATTGAAAATTGTTTATATTAATGTAACGAGTTGATATTAAGGAGTTCGAAGTATGAACAGTATTTTAACAGGTAATTCAAACGATATCAAAACAGCACATACATCAAAACAGAAAAATGATGTTGAAACAACAGGTTCTATCGCATCAAATAGCTATACTCCGTTATTTGATGTTCCGGTTTACAATTACGATATGTTTATTCCAACAAATCCGTTCTCCTTAAATATCGATTTTAGCAGCTATGCAAATGGCGGAGCTGAAGATTTAGCTAATAATTCTACATTTATGCAAGGCTTTGCAAATGCAATGGCAGCTCTTGGAGAAGGTAGTTTCTCAGGTGGCTTTGCCGGTGCTGGATGTACCTCTGTTGCGTCTGCCGGTTCTTGCGGTTCTTGTTCATGCGGTGGCGGTTTTATAGGGTAATAATTCCATTGTTTTCATAAAATCTCTAATTAATACTTAAAATGTCGGATGTAATATCCGGCATTTTTAGTTAGTATAAATATATGGATGATAAAAGTTTTTATGTATACATTCTATTAACAGAGAAAAATACTTTGTATTGCGGGTATACTGATGATGTATTACGGAGATTTGAATTACATAAGTCGGGGAAAGGTGCGAAATATACAAGAGCTAATAAACCTGTAAAAATTGTTTATACAAAAGAATTTTCTTCCAAAAGCGATGCTCAAAAAGAAGAGTACCGAATTAAACATTTATCTCGCAGCCAAAAATTAAAACTTTGTAATTTATCTGTGTAAATTTATTGTTAAGAACTCTTAATATATGTCTAAATTTATTAAAGATTGTGTTTGTTTTTGCCGTAAAAAGTAGTATAGCACAAGAAAAAGGATAATAATTATGGGTTTATCAGCTTCTCAGGCAAGACTATTTTATTTAACAGCACAGTTGAACAATTTGTCATTAAAAGGTCAACAGGTTAATGATGCTAAAACAAGATTAGCTCTTGATACTCAGGCAATTCAAGAAAAGTATATTAAGGCATTAAATACCAGCCATCTGTTCTTGAATTCAAATATATTTGCTACTGACGGACAATCAATTCAGAAGGATTATTTATCTTTAGAAAATTTGGAAAATATCGGAATGTATGTAACAAATGGAGCAAACATATTAGGGTATAAGTGGGAACAAGTACCTACAGGTAAGATGGAAAATGTAAAAATGGGTTATGATCAAGAAACTCAGCAGCCTATTTATACTCAAGTAGAACAATTTGAATATAAACTTGTTCAAGATAAAGACTTCAAAATTTCAACAAGAGATTTAGAAGAAGGCCTAAGAAACGGAGCATACACTCTTGTTAAGCCTACAACAAGTGATAATACTAAGGCTATAAATATCAATGGACTATTCTATGAAACTTATGGCTTGAGTAACAGTTCTACTATTACTGATGAAACAGATAACGATGCAATTAAAAAGGCAGAGGCTGAGTATAATAAAGATATGCAAGAAGTCCAAATGCAAGATAAAAAATATGAAATGGATCAAAAGAAAATTGATACACAATATAATGCATATATGCAAGAAGAAGAAAGTATCAAGAGTGTACTCAGCAAAAATGTTGAAAGATCTTATAACACATTTAAAGCGTAATTATAAAATCCTACACACCTACACTATAATTTATACGACACTTTTAACAGGTGTCGTATTTTTTATATCCGGACTCAAAATTTTATCAAAATCTTTGTAGTCTTTAATTATAAGATTAACGGCAGGAATTTTTTCATACAATTCTATAGGTTCCATAGATGCAATTGCAACAATTTTGCCAACACCTGCGGCACGAGCAGATTCAATACCAGAAACGGCATCTTCTACAACAATGCATTCTTCAGGCTTTAATCCTAAATTCTTTGCCGCAATAATATATATGTCAGGCGCAGGTTTGCCCTTAATTTTTCCGTCGGAATATACAATTTTCTCAACATCAAACCATCTTGGCAAATCGAAGTGTTCTATGTAAAAATCAACATTATCTTTATCTGACATTGTAGCAATGGTCATTGGTATGTTTTTAGTTTTTAGATAATTTAAAAATTCTATAGCGTATGGTGCAAGCTTGCAATTATCTCCTTCAGCCTTGCACTCTTCTCTATACAAGCGTTCTTTTTCTTTTCCAAGGCTTTCAACAAGTTCATCTGACGGTTCTTTGCCAATTGCGTATGAAATTATATCTTTGTTTGTCCTGCCAAACATATGTTCTCTCATTTCCTCATCAGAAAATGGAATACCTCTTAATTTAGCTGAAAATGCACGCCAAGCACGTAAATGCTTTTCAGAATCAAAAAATAATGTCCCGTTAAAATCAAATATTATTCCTTTAAATTCTCTCACTCTGCTTGCCTTTAATAGTTATTCTGTATAATTTTGTTATAATAATCCAAGTAATATTTAGCATCTTTTTCTTTGCCCAAAGCTTTATAAGCATATGCAAGATTGTAATAATAATCTGCATTGTTAGGGCTGTTATAAATAGCATTATTTAATGCGGATTTTGCTTTTTTGTAATCCTGTAATTTTAAATATGCGCAACCCATATTATAGTATGCAGGTGCAAAATCTCGTTTGTACTTTATTGCTAACTTGTAATTATCAATTGCCATATTTGGGCGCCCTGCATTCAAATGAATATTTCCAATGTTGTAATAAGCCTTGTACGATTTAATATCTTTGTCTAATGCTGATTTATACATAAACATAGCTTCATCAGGGCTGTTTTTATCCATTAAAATATTACCCAAGAGAATATAATGTTGCGGGGTCTTTTCTTCTTCAGGAATACTCACTAATAATTTATATGCATCATCCAATTTGTTCGCGGCATATAAGGTGTTAACTTGTAATGCAGGATCGGTTTCAGGTTCTGCAAATACATTTTGAATCCCTAGAGCACAAATACTAAGTATAATTAAAATAATCCTTCTCATAACTACATTATAGAATAACTAACCCCAAAAGACAAGTTAAGCACATAAAATATGTTATCGGCACGTTGTGATGATAACTAATTTTATGTAACTTTGTCTATTTCTTTTTCTTTTCTT
>DEFJ01000012.1 GCA_002350725.1 Cyanobacteria bacterium UBA2855
GACAAGGATAAAGCACAGTGGTATGTGAACTTGTGGCACAGAATGAATGGTGCATCACAAGAAAAAGACGGACTTACAACAACTACTACTTCTACAACATCAGTTATAAATACGACTACAACGCTAACAACCAATTCAACAACAGGCAGAAGATGGGATATTCTTGAAGACGGGTTGATGAATAGTCAACAATGGTTAAAATATGCAATAGAAACAGGCGGGGTAACTTTAGAGAGAGTAAATTACACAAATCCTACAGAAGAAGGCACCGGCTTAAAATATGCCACCTGGACATCAATTGTTACATCTAATGCACTTGATATTTCAGAGCAGCAGGACGATACGGCAATTGCAAGAGCAGAAGCTGAATACGAGCAAAAGCAACGTGAAATTGAAGCTAAAGATAAACAGTATGACAGCATGTTAAAATTGCTTGATACAGAGCATAATGCACTACAAACGGAATACGAATCCGTAAAATCAGTAATCACTAAAAATATGGAACGTACCCTTAAAATTTATCAGGCATAATCAAAATATCTTTACTAGCAATATTATATTTTATCAAATCCTGTATATTTTCTCAAAACTTCAGGAATAATAATCGTACCGTCAGCTTGCTGGAAATTCTCAACAATAGCAGCAAAAGTTCTGCCGACAGCCAATCCTGAGCCGTTTATAGTATGAACAAATTGAGTTTTGCCGGTTTCCTTGTCTCTGTACTTGATATTAGCACGTCTTGCTTGGTAATCTCCATAGTTTGAACAGCTTGAAATTTCTTTATAAGTACCGTAAGAAGGCATCCATACTTCTAAATCCCAACATTTATTTGCCGAAAAGCCAATATCAGCAGTACATAATGCTACTTTTCTATATGGTAGATTTAATAACTGAAGCATTTTTTCTGCATCTTGTGTAAGCTTTTCGTGTTCTTCTTTGCTTGTTTGAGGGGTACATAATTTAACCAATTCAACTTTATTAAACTGGTGAACTCTGATTAAACCTCTTGTATCACGACCGGCAGAACCTGATTCTCTTCTAAAACAAGGAGTGTATGCCGTCATATATTTTGGCAAATCATCTTCAGATAAAATCTCACCTGCATAGATGTTTGTAACAGGAACTTCTGCAGTTGGAATCAAATATAAATCTTCATCAACACATTTATACATATCTTCCTTAAACTTTGGTAATTGTCCCGTTCCGGTCATTGTTGCCGCATTAGCCATAAATGGAGGAAGAATTTCTTCATATCCTTGATTTTCGGTATGAAAATCTAAGAAAAAGTTTATAATCGCTCTTTCTAACCTTGAGCCCTTTCCTCTATACATGGTAAATCTGCTCTGTGATAACTTTACACCTCTTTCAAAATCAACAAGGTCTTTTTCTTCACACAAATCCCAATGCGCTTTAAAATCAAAATCAAATTTTGTCGGTTCACCCCATTTTGAAACTTCTATATTATCGTCTTCTGTTTCACCGATAGGAGTAGTTTCATCAGGAATATTCGGGATATGTAACAATAAATCTCTTTGTTTTGCATCCAATGCGTTCTGCTGTTCTTCAAGAGCTTTTATATCATCCCCAATCTTTTTAACTTCTGCTTGAATTGCATCTGTGTTTTCGCCTCTTTTTTTCATTTCACCAATTGACTGAGACTCCGATTTTCTTTTAGCTCTTAAATTATCAACCTGAACCTGAATTTTTCTTCTATCCTCATCAATTTTAATAACTTCATCAATTGATAATTCCGGATTTCTTCTCTTTAATAGTTCGTTAATTTTTTCAGGATTTTCTCTAATCAATTTAATATCAAGCATTATAACCTCTTTTCTTAATCATTATCAGTTGAATTATAAAATAAATATATCTTATAATCAAGGTAATATTATGCTTTTAGTTTATATTAAGATATTTGAAATAATTTGACAAAAATAGTATAATAACTAGCAAGGTAAATATGAATATATTCAACAAACTTGCACAAAAATTAAATCTAACAAGCGAAAAATCTGCAGAAAACGGAATGTCTAATCCTTTTTGCGGTACAAGTTCTGACGGAGGAACCGAATTTTTGAAAAATATGTCAAAGCATGCTCTTAAATTACACGAAAAGCAATGTGACATAAAAAATTTCACAAAGCTTGTACTGTCTGACCCCGAAAACACTACCCATAACGAAAGAGTTGAACAACTTTTAAAAGAAGATGTATTAGACCCCTTAAGTGATAAAGTAATTGAAGAACTTTCTAATAATAAAGAGCTTTGGAAAGATTTAGGTCTTTGAAACTTTATATAAATTTTATATATTTTGTAAATATTTATTAAGAAAAATTGCCTGTGAGTCAAAAATCAACACTCCTCACACTTTATATATATATTAAGAAAGAAGAAGTGTTATGACAGAAATTAAAGGTGCAGGACAAAAATTTGACGCTCAGCAAACCACTATTACCATTAAAAACAATGGTAAGAAAACAGGTATTACATTTGAACTGCTAAATCACGTAAAACAACTTGGTTTGAAATTCTCGGACGGTAATGTTTCTAAAGCAGAATGGGAACAAACCCTTAAAGTTTTGGATGATATTAACAATAACAGAATAAAAACAAACAAAGGAAGCATTTTTGGTCAAAACTATTCTGTTAAAAACGGACAGCAAATAAATTTCACAGCAGAAGAAATGAGTAGAATCTATCAGGCAATGGGTGTAGAAATTTCTAATGCTTTGCCAAAAGAAAAAAAGCCTACAACAGTCCAAAATGACTCTACTCAACAATTGAAAACAGAAACAAATACGCCGAGATTTCAAACATTGGCAAGCAATATTAACGTAGAGCAAGAGTACACTATAAAAACAGATAACATTCCTGATACGAAAAAGAATGCTCGTATAGACTCAGACAATCGAATTATGCGAAAAACAATAACAACCACAAAACCTACAAGATGGAGAGGTTCGTATGCAGATTACACACCTACGAATAAAACAAAATACGACAGAGTTTATAACAGAATAATAAATAATAAAGATTTGACCAACAAATCCGATGCAAAATATTTAGCAAATATGGTATGCAAACTTGCAGATCAATATGGAATTGATCCGGAAATTGTTGAAACGATATTAGCAAATGAATCTCATTATGTATTTGAACCAAAAGTAATGGTGCATCCTGGTAGTAAATACAAAGGGGTAGCTCAAGTTGGTCCTGACGTAACCAAAACAATGTACGCTGATCCAAAAGATGCAAGTAACACGAAACTCTCCAAAAAGGAGCGTGCTATAGCATATGATAGCAGACATTATAAATCAGATTCAGCAAGGATATCAGAATTAAAGAAACAATATCCGACACCGGAAGCTTTATATGAAGCTATTCAGCACGATGTTGCTCTCGGATTAGAAGTAGGAATAATGCACTACAAATCTAAATTATCTATGGCTAACGGTTCAACGGTTCGTGCTCTGGCAGGGTATTGCGCAAATCAGTATAAACTTCCGTCAAGCTCTATTTATGCTGCGAATGATCCTATTCCGGCAAAGATTTATCCTATACCAAGATACTCAAGAGCGTAAAGCTATAAATTTGATATAATCTTATCGGTAAATTCTTTTGTGCCGCAGCTACCACCTAAATCTGCAGTACAAAATCCTTGTTCAAGGGTTTTATACAAAGCTTTTTCAATTTTATCTGCAAAGGAATGTTCTCCGATATAATGTAGCATCTCTATAGCAGACAACAGGAGAGCTGAAGGATTAGCTTTATTTTGCCCTTTTATATCAGGAGCAGAGCCATGAACAGGTTCAAATACGGCATAATCTTTTCCTATATTTGCACCTCTTGCAACCCCCAAACCTCCAATCAGACCGGCGCACAAATCAGATACAATATCACCATAAAGATTTGGGAGCACTAAGACATCAAATTGTTCGGGGTTTTGCACCAATTGCATACATAAATTATCAACAAGTATTTCTCTTGTTTTTATTTGCGGATATTTATTAGAAACATCCCTAAAAGTGTTTAAAAACAATCCGTCCGATAACTTCATAATATTGGCTTTTGTAACTACACAAACCTCTTTTCTGTTGTTACTAACAGCATAATCAAATGCAAATTTTACAATTCTTTCCGAAGCTGATTTTGTAATAATTTTAATGCTTTCGGCAGTATTTTCATCAACTTGATGCTCAATACCCGCATATAAATCTTCCGTATTTTCTCTTACAACAACAATATCGACATTTTCAAATTTTGTTTTTACATTAGGTAAATTTTTACAAGGACGAAGATTAGCGTACAAATCTAACTCTTTACGCAACTGGACATTAACAGAACGAAAGCCCTTACCTATCGGAGTAGTCACAGGAGCTTTCAGCGCAATTTTATTCCTTTTAATAGACTCAAGAACTCTTTTGGGTAGCGGAGAGCCCTCAGTTTCAATTACGTCGGTACCGGCAGTTTGAATATCCCAATCAATCTCTAAGCCACTTGCTTTTATTATTTTCACAACCGAGTCTGAAATTTCCGGTCCGATACCATCACCGTTAATTAATGTTATTGTTCTCATCTTTTTTATTCCTTACAATATGCAAAACTCTTTTAAATTCTTTATAAAACCCACACTTTTTCACAATGAGATTATCCTCTAAATATACATCTCCTTGCACTAAAGCTCCAAGCAACGGACAATCAAATTCTTTTACGTAATTTTCGCAAGACAGACATAAATCATCATCTTCAACATAAACTTTTTCGCCGTCACTATACATACAAATATTATACACTTTAAGTCGTATTTGTAAATATCTGTAACTACACTATAGTATTATATTTATAATTGTGTATAATTTAGTTATCCAATTAGTTTAGTATGTTTAAAAGGAGTAATTAAAATGTTGGAAATGTTGAAAAGAAACTTGAATGAATTCAAGGAATTTGCAGTAAAGGGTAATGTAATTGACATGGCTGTCGGTATCATTATAGGTGCTGCGTTTGGTAATGTTGTAAATTCAGTGGTTAATGATGTAATTATGCCGCCTTTGGGATTTTTGATGGGAAAAGTAGATTTCTCAAACATGTATTTAACATTATACAATCCTAATCCGGATGCAACATACTCTTCATTACAAGCTGCAGCTGATGCAGGGGTTGTAACAATCAACTATGGTTTGTTTATAAATACTTTAATTAGCTTTGCGATGGTTGCATTTGCAGTATTTTTACTTGTAAAAGCTATCAACAAGCTTAAAGCGGCAACTGCTAAAAAAGAAGCTGACGATGCTGCAGCAGCGGATGCGCTTGATACAAAAGAATGCCCAAGATGTTTTTCAAAAATCGACATCAAAGCAACAAAATGCCCACATTGTACAGCTGATATATAATTCAAGACAAAATAAAAAAGCCCTCTATCAAGAGGGCTTTTAAATTCATAACTGAGAGGTTTTATCTATGTCATTGAACAAATTCCCTACAATTAAAGTTTCAAGAATATACCCGCTTTCATACAGATATAACAAAACAAGAATTAAGAAAAAATCTCGCTCGCAATATTATTTACCGCAAGCCTCAAGTAAAATGAGTTCCGAAACACTAAAAAGACAAGGACAGATGTTGTTGAACAACAAAGTTATACACCTATTCAACGGAAATTATAAAGGATACAAAGAAAGTTCTATTCAATTGGCAGAGTTTGCGACAAAAAACTTTGATGTAATGAAAACTTTAGCCAGTCCAAAAATCACGTTTCACTTGCTTAACCCGTTCAATATATTTTACTGGGCAAGAATGGCGAGAGTTCTGATTAAAGATGCTTTTCGGACAAAAACTCCTGCTGAGATACAATATGTAAATATGGGTAAAGCTGAATATTTAAAAAAACAGACTGAACTTGCGGGAGAGTTTATAAGCTCAAAAAGAAATACCAATTTAAGCGTATAAAATTGACAACAATCGGCTCTTGTAATATCCTTTTAACATAGGTTAATGAAAGGAGTATTGTATGACGGAATTAAAAGGTTCTAAAACCGAACAGAATTTATTGGCAGCTTTTGCGGGAGAATCTCAAGCTCGCAATAAATATACTTATTTTGCATCAAAAGCAAAGAAGGATGGCTATGTTCAAATAAGTAAAATATTTGAAGAAACAGCTAACAACGAAAAAGAACACGCTAAAATTTGGTTCAAACTTTTGAACGGTATAGGCTCAACAACAGATAACCTGCAAGCGGCAGCAGAAGGCGAAGGCTTTGAATGGACGGAAATGTATCCTGATTTTGCAAAAACAGCAAGAGAAGAAGGCTTTGAAGAAATTGCAAAATTATTTGAAGGAGTTGCAGCTATTGAAAAATTGCATGAAGCAAGATACAAAAAACTGCTAGAAAAAGTTAAAGGCGGAATTGTATTTTCTGAAGACGGCGATACGATTTGGGAATGCGCAAACTGCGGACACGTAGTAATAGGTAAAAAAGCTCCTGACGTTTGTCCTATTTGCAACCATCCGCAATCATATTTCTTTAGAAGAGCTGAAAATTACTAATTAAAAACACATACATCTTCCCCCTGTGTGTAAGTACCACGTAGTCAGGGTAAGGGAAAGTTAACTTAAACGTACCTCTCCATTAGAGAGGATAAATTCTTAATTTCGGTTGCGCTATTATTTGTTGCAACCGAAATTTTAGAATTATAATTTGTCATCGCAAGAAAATCTTTGATTTTCGTGGCGATCCAGTATAAAGTTATAGATTGCCACACTCTCGTTGGTCGCTCGCAATTGACAGGATGAGAAATTACTTTGTTTGTAAATTTTTGTAAAATTTTAAAATTTTATTTTAGCAATATTTTCCATGTCATAACCTTTATATAAGTAATAAAACATATAGGGGAAAATATGTCAGGAATAGAAAATTTTAAGCAAAACAGCTTACAAAACGGAAATTTATTCGATAAAAATAAGCAATGGATGATGCCTGCAGCAACAGAGCCTCAACCTGCTGCACCGGCACAGGCTGCTCCAACTCAGGCAGTAGCAACACCGCCGGCAGCACAAAATGTTAAAGCTCAACCCCAACTTAAAAATCAAACGATTAGGGATGAGTTTGTAAAAATCAAAAAAGATAACGGGTTATTCCGTAAATTTTATAATTTCTTAAAAAACAGCACAGGTTTTGGACTTGGCTCTAAGGCAATTGAAGCTCAAATAGATAAGTTTGAACAAGGTCAAGTGAGCGAAGATGATGTTCGCAAAAACATTAAACAATACCAAATATCACAAGAAAACGCACTCCAAACAGGCGGAGACATTGCTGCTGCGGCAGTCACGGTTGGCGGATTTTATAAAATGAAGAATTTTGCTGCCAAAAATAATGCGCGCATTGAATTAAACGCATACAACAAATTTTTAAGATTTGGACAAGAATTTTTAGAAGAAGCTATTAATTCATACGGCAGAAAGCATGGAAAAGAAACAAATATTGATATTAAAAAAGCTCTTACAATGACAAACAAAAAATTCTATGCGATTACGCTTCCTCTCCTTGCACTTGCCGGCGGTTTCACAAAATTATACTTCAATAAATTTGAAAGAATAGGCTCAAAAGAATATAAAGCAGATAAACACGGCAAAACTAAAGCCGAATATAAACAAGAAAAGAAAATACTCAAAAAGCAAAAACGTGCATCTAATTGGAAAGCCTTTTGGACAGGCGCAGTTAGCGGTCTGATGGCTCCTGTAACATTCTTAGCAGGAGGGATCGCAGGTGTGCCGATATTTGTAGCAAGCACATTAGGCATAAAATACGCAACAAACAAACATGAAGATAAAAAATCACTGGCAGGATTTGTAAAATCGTTTGCAGATAACGGAGTAATGAATACTGCAGAAGTAGCATTACTTGCTATCCCATCATTAAGAAAAGCAAATTACAGCAAAGTATTAGGTGAAAATCTTGAAAAACTAAAAACTAAATTTAAGGATGTAAAACTTCATAATCCTGAAGTAGGAGAAACAAAAACCGCTTATCAAGAACTTGAAGATATGATGCTTACAAATCCTAAAATTAAAGATATTATTGACCATTCATATTATTCAAATATGGAAGAGACTGTTACAAAACTAATAGATGAAAATATCTTTGCGGCTAAATTCTTACAAATAAAAAATAATAATTTGTTGGGAACAAAAAATAAATATGCCGGACTTACTGATGCTCTAAAATCAAGCTGTCCTGCAACAAGAACAATGGACGAAGCTCAAGAGTTTATCAACGGTAAATTCCCTGGAGAAAATTACGTAGTATCCAAATGCTTAGGCGTAGGTACAATTGCAGAAACATACTTAGCAAAAGGTAAAGACGGCAAAGAAGTTTGTATTAAAATTCTGAAAAAAGGTATGGATGCAGCTAAAATACAACGAGATAAAGAAAAATTCATCGCAATGGTCAAGAACGGTGTCGCAGACGATATGTTGACAGAAGACCAAAAATATTTAATAAAGAATATCGAAAATCTTGCAGACGGTATATCAAAAGAAGTAGACTTCGTCCACGAAATGAATGCGGCAAACGAACTTAGAAAATACACAAGTGCAGCTCACGTTGTAAAACCGATTAAAGCTGTAGACGGCGCATACATAATGGAAAAAGCTGACGGTATAAGTGTTAAAACTCTTGTAGAATACTATAATTGTAAAGCCAGACTGACAGAATTAGGCAGCAATCGTTTTAAAGGTGATGAATGGGCTGAAACTCAAAGGAGCGCAATAATAGCAAAAATGGATGAAATAAAAGCTAAATCTCCGGATTTTGAGGATTTTGACTTAGATACAAAACAGATTAAAAAATTATTAAATCAATATATGCTTGTTACAACAGAACAATTTAACAAGGTAAACAAAGGCGAAAAAGTTATTCACGCAGACATTCACCCTGAAAACATCTTTGTTAACTTAAATGCACTTAAAACAGGAAAGGGTAAACTATTTACACTTATAGACACCGGTAACACCATAAAAATGTCAAAAGAAGAGGCAAAACATTCTCTAAAACTTATTGCTCTGATTAAAAACGGAAACACAAAAGACTTGACAGATGTTGTATTAGAAGGAGCAGTGCTGCCTGAAGGATTATCTAAAGCAGATGCTACAAAACTGATAGGGGATGACCTAAAAGACATATTCTTCAATAATTCAACAAAAATCGATAAGATGGATATCGACTCTTTCTATGCCCTATCTGACAGGCTTTTGAGAAATTACGGAATCATTCCTAATAACACTCAATTAAACTTAGTTAAAGCAAAAACTTCTTCAAACAATTCGTATGAGGGATTGAGAAACTCGTTCTTTAAAGATAAATATACTAAAAAATTTACAGATCTTGATGATATGTTAGCGGAAGATAGGGCGGCAGGCAAGAAGTCAAGCACCGCAACAGGATGGGAAGCTACAAGAACCCTCGGAGCTGCCGGAAAAGATTTTGCAGCACTGGCTTTAAGAAAAGAACTCTATGTCTGGTTTAGAGAAACGATGAACCTGTTCAATATGTCACCTAAAGAAGCATGGAATTTTATCAGGAACAAAAATATGCTAAAAACAAACAGCGAAGACTATTTGACATACAAATTCAAGCAGGATATGCCGGGACCAAACGACGGGAAAGACATGTTTGGCGGAATGTTCGGTGCTGAATAACCACGACTGATAACTGACTTTCTCTGCCAATATTTTCACAACAAAGCTATTTGCATATTGACTTTACAGGTATTGAATTTAATTAAAAAACCTGATATACTAATATTGCTCTATGGGGTGTTCAATTTTGTTCCTACATTTAATTAAATAGGGAGAGTTGACTCTTCAAAGGTCGTGAAGTATACCCGCCAATAGAAATATTGCCAGCAGGAAACGGATAGACCAAGGCGCTCACCCACCTGCGAGCCTAGCAGGTAACAAAATCACACTCCGTGGAGCTTTTTAAGAGTTAGAAGAGGGATATAATGGCTGAGAAGATATCTGTAATAATTGTTTCTCAAAACGACAGATTAAGAGAATTAATAGGAATGTTTCTTAACGAGTATGAGAACGAATTTAATATCATTGACGGCGTTAGTTTATCCTCCGATTTTAACTATTTGATTGACAAAAACGACAGAGCCATATTTTTTATTGAAAGCACAGACGATAGCACCGAATACATAAAAAATATTTACGACAACTTTTCAAACAGCAAAATTGTAATTATAAAAGAAAACCCTGATGTAACATTTATTGTAAACGCTATTAAAGCAGGGGCAAAAGAGATTTTGGGATACCCGATTATAAAATCGGAATTTACCGCTATTCTTGAAAAAATAAAACTCCAATTTAGCGGGGAATACAAAAACCAAGATAAATGCAAAATGATTACGGTATTCTCAAACAAAGGCGGAATAGGAAAAACATCTATTGCATCAAATTTAGCATACGAGCTTGCTCAAACTACAAAAGAAAATGTTGCATTAATTGATTTGAATTTTCAATTCGGCGATATTACGGCATTTATGGACTTGCAGCCGTCTTTTGATATTTCCTATATGTTTGACAACTTAAACCTTTTAAATAACGATTTTCTTTTGAGTACAATGGAAAAATATAAAGATACAAGCTTGTATGTGCTTGCAGATTCGCCGTATTTTAAACCCTCAAAGAAAATTACGACAAAACAAGTAACGAAGTTTTTTGAAGCATTAAAAAAATGCTTTTCATACATCGTCGTTGACACAGACAACACCTTTGATGAAAAAACTATTACCACCCTTGATTTGTCGGATATTATTTTTCTCGTAACCATAGTTAACTTGCCGGCACTAAGGAATTGCCAAAGATGCTTAGGGTTATTCGAGAAATTGGGTTATGACTCAAAGAAAACGCAAATTTTAATAAACCGCTACATGGAAAATGACGAAATTACCGCACCTGATGTTGAAAATCTGCTGAAGAAAAAAGTGTACTGGAAAGTTCCTAACAACTACTTTGCTCTAATGGCATCAATAAATAAAGGGATATTGGTAACTGAAAATAATCCTACATCAAATGTTGCCGAAAGTTATAAGGGATTGGCTCTTCAAGTATCAGACAGCGTATTTCGTAATAATTTAATCAAGAAATTTTCTCCGGAAGACGGAAGAAGAGTTAATAAAATTTTGGAGATATAAAAGTGACATTAAGCGAAAGATTAAAAAAATTTGATATGTTTCCAAATGACGGGGATGAATTTGGAGAATATGTTTCTCCCGAATTGGTATCTCTTTGCGAAGATTTAACAAAATCATTATCAAAAAAAATTGCAACTATCCCAATATGGTTTGATTACACAGAAGAAGAACAAAAAAATCTTATTCAAAATTTTTTAAATACAAAATTGAATGAACAGTTTTCTGAAATAAAACTTACAACAATAGAAAAAGACCGCATTACAAACATGTTTTTCAATAACATATACGGTTTCGGCTCTTTAGATTTTTTACTTGCAAGAAAAGATATATCAAAAATCCTTGTAAATTCACCTGATGACATATTTATAGAAACTAACGGAGAAATTGAAAAAACAGATGTTGTAATTGACTCAAAACAGTTTGATTCACTTGTTCTAAGACTGTTTGAAATATCAGGAAAGACCTCTCCTGTTTTGACATTTAGGTTAAACAACCTTCTTATAACAATTATAAGAGAACCCGTTTGTGAAACAAAATTAATCTTGAAAAAAGTTAAAGATGCTAATTTTAATTTGGAATATTTTGAAAGAAGAGAAATTATAAACAATGAAATTTTGGAGTTTATAAAAAGTATAATTCCTCTTAATAAAAAAATAATAATATCTGCACCTGCGCAATGCGGGAAAACATCTTTTCTAAACGCATTAATTCAAGAAATACCGGAAAATAATCGTGCTATTTTATTTGAAGAAGGAGCTCTGATAAATACTAACAGAAGCGGGATTTTAAGGTTTGATATAGAAGATTTAACAGAAAGAGAACAGCAAAACCTTATAAATGCAGCACTCTATTATAAACCTGACTACATATTCTCTGATATAAACAGTATCGGATTTAACATAGAACTGTCCGATTTAATATCCGAAAATTGTGCATTTTTCTCAACCGTACGAGCTAAAACTGTTAATGAAGTTATCAGTTTTTATACTTCTCTTTTAGTTTCAAGACTAAAATGTACGGAAAAGCTTGCCAAAAGGCAATTTGCAAAAGAGTACGACTACATAATTCAACTTGAACAAAACAACGAAGATTTTATTATTAAAAGTATAGTAGAAATTACAGCAAATAAAGTCGGAACACCTGCGTTGAGAGAATGTTTATCGTATAAATCCGGCAAATATAAATATAATTTCGAGCATTACGACACAAATGATGATGAGATTTCACCGGAAGACACCCCCCCAAAAAGCGATGAGAGCAACACTACATCTATAGATGTAGCCGACGTTCGCAGAAAATTAAAATTCAGCAACCGATTTAGCAAATAAATTTAAGTATCTCATATAGACACAACAAAACTTTCACGCTATAATTTATATAGGAGAGCTTGGTTATGATTACAATTGGTATTCCTAAAATCACAAAGAAAAACAAACGTGCACGTTTATCTTGTGAAATCGAAATGAATAACGAGATAAAAGAATTATGGTTTGAGGTAGAAGATAAATATGCCGGCTATCTCGTAAAAGACCGCTGTGACGCCTTTTTAATAGCACTTTTGCCAATTGCAATGAGAAATCAAAAAGATTTATACTGTATAGCTCCCGTATCCGAAGAGTTGCTAATGAATTTAAGAACTCAACTAATTCCGGCATTAGCAAAAAACGGTTCAAATTTATATAAAACGAGAATATCAGTAGATGAAATTAAAAAACCAATAGGGAATGGCGGTGCTGTAGGTACTGGACTTTCAAGAGGCATAAATTCTATGCACGTGCTCTCTAATTTTATCGATTCCGAATATAAAACTCTTGATGTAACACATTTATTAATTAATGACATTGGAGCTTACGACTTAACAGGATATAGTGAAGGCGGGAAAGATGCAGAGGAAATAAAACAGAATTGCATCAATGAATCCCGAAAACTCGCTGAAGAATTAGATTTAGATTGTTTAACAATAACTTCGAATCTTGTAAAGGATTTCCCGTCAAAATACTCTCTCGATCACATATTTAACAATTTGTTTCCGGTCTTTGGACTACAAAAAATGTTTAAAATGTATTATTACGCATCTTCAGGGATTCCCTATGAAAAATTTTCATTAGAAAACTGTGACCGTTCGGATTGCGCAAATTATGAGCTACTAATCACTTCAGCCCTAAGTACATCAAATCTCAGGATAATACTTGAGGGAGGCGAAAAAGACCGTCTGGAAAAAACCGCCGATATAGTCCACTATTCTCTGGCACAAAAATATTTGCACGTATGTTTAACCGATTCAAAGAATTGTAACACTTGCCGAAAATGTATGCGAACATTATTATCACTGGATGCTTTGGGCAGATTAGACTATTTTTCTCAAGTTTTCGATACAGACTATTATAAGAAAAACAGAAAAACATATATTTCTTTTTTGGAAAAAAGCCATCAACAAGGAGATAAAATCTCTGAACCGATATACCAAATATTCAAACAAAAGGGACTGCTGCCAAACAGCGCTCCGGAAATAACAGAAGAAAATATTAATTTTGATGCAAACATAAATACATCCTCTCTAATTATTAAAAATCATACCTCAGGCAAAATTCTAATGAAAAAGCAACCGAATGAAATATTTCCTGCAGTTGGTGTGGCCAAAATTATGACTGCACTAATCGCCCTTGAAAGCGGTAAAACTCAATTGGCTATAAATTTACCGGAAAGCTTTCTTGAGGGAATTTCAAAAGCAACTGTATACGATATTGTTAATGTCCTTATGATTTCGAGAAGCAATGATGCAGCAAATATTATTGCAGAAGCTGTCGCCGGCTCAATCGAAGATTTTGTTAAATTAATGAACGAAAAAAGCAAAGAATTAAAACTTAAAAACACTAACTTTGAATTACCGACAGGACTCGGTTCAAACAGCCAAACAACCGCAGAAGACACAGTTAAATTAATGGAATATTCATTTAAAAATCCTCATTTTTGTAAAATATATAAAACATTGTCATACACTATAACTTCAAATGATTCGACAAAGACAATAAACACAGTAACACCACTATTAATGCCAAAAAGCAAGTATTATGTACCTGAATGCATTGCCGCAAAAGTCGGGTCAATAGGTAAATTTGGCAACGTTATAGCTGTTGCGGAAAAAAATGCTAACGTATATCTGGCAGTTCTCCTTGGAATAAAAGAAGAAGACAAAACGCAAAACAAATTCAAAGATGCTAAAGCATTACTTGATGCCGCGATGAACCCTTATCTTTAAACATAATAAATTAAATTACCAAACCAGGCTCTAACTTCTTTATTATAAGACTCTTTTACTGCTTTTCGCGTTTTTTCATCAGGAAATTCCGATTTCATATGAGCAATACCTCTTCTATACATGGCATTAATAGCTTGCTTTACCTCTGCCGGAATTTTACCGTTATAAATTTTACACGCAGTATACATATCAAATAATCTTCGTTTTGAAAGTCCGGTTAAAAATATTTTTTGAGATTTACCGTTTTTATCTTTTTTAACAGAATAATCTACGTTCATAAGAGTAATTGCTTTAGCCCAGTTTCCACCTTTTAATGCACTAATAAGCTCCTTTTGCGACTTTAGTGTTCCTATTCCTCTGTTAAATACATAATCAGTAACTGCATCTTTTAACGGTTGCGGCAATTTATTATAAGCACTATTCCCGATTAAGGCACGGATATCCATGGTTCGAGCTATAATATCTTCCGCTAACAAGGTACAAACTTGAGCATTAGAAAGCGTTTTATTCAAATATTTTGTTTCTTCAGAAGGTAAAACCAGATGCCCGACACCAATCGTCCAATTACCGTTTTTGTCTTTGTATGCTTTATTATGAAATTGATTTTCTGCTAAACCGCCAGAATCCTCATTTGCT
The DNA here is from genome assembly GCA_002350725.1 of Cyanobacteria bacterium UBA2855. GTDB lineage: Bacteria > Cyanobacteriota > Vampirovibrionia > Gastranaerophilales > Gastranaerophilaceae > UBA1221. The sequence continues at coordinate 15,092 of DEFJ01000012.1, forward strand.
TTTAAATTTTTAATAAAAGACAAACTTAGTCCTGTAGCCTCGGAAACAGCAGATAATCCGGTAACACCTGTTGGAATTAGCGTATCAGGAATTTTCAATTTGTCGCCTATATGAATTGAATCGTTTTCGGATAATCCGTTTGCTGCAAGCAACGAGCTTGTCCTGACACCATATTTAGAAGCTATTGAAGAAGGTGTTTCACCTTTTACAACAATATGCGAAGGATTTTTTCTTACTCTTAAATATTTATTTCCGGAAACTGCCGGTTTACTTGTACTTTCTTTTGCAGAATTACCACCGGCTTTTTCAGGGCGTAGAGAGTTTCTGTCCTGTTAGGCACCGGACTATCCCTCTATCAATCCCCTCGACCAGATATTCTCTGAATTGTCTTGAATTTAAGTTTGCTACATCTTTCTCATTTTTTAAATTACCAGTTTCTATAAGAATATCAGGACCGTTATAAGGACGGTTTGAACCATCTCGAAGTACCGCAAGCCCTTGAGTTTTAGTATTTGTTATACCTCTGAACCAACTATTTTCATTTAACTCGTTTTGCAAAATATTAGCAAAATTTGAGTCCGCTTTATCAGGAGTTCGCTTTTCACCGGTAACTAAATCTGTACCTATAAGAACAATACCCCTTGAATTTCCTGCGGAATTACTGTGTAAACTTACAACCATGTCTGCATCTTTTCTATATTGGCGGATTGCTTTTGGTACAGTATATACAGAACCGGTAATATATATAACTTTTGCACCCTGAGAAACCAGTTGCTTTGTTAAATCTGCCGCAAATTTTGAGTTTACATGCCACTCTTCAAGCGGCTTACCACCATTACCAATAAATTCATTGGTTTCTACATTTCCGTTCATTACAGCATTACTTGAACCTGGATCAAACATTAATTGTCCTTCAAAACTACTCTTAGGATTAGCCATAGCCGCGCCATGCCCCGGATTTACTATTATTGTTTTACCACTTAAAACGCCATTTTTAACATTTTTGTCTTCATATATAGTAACTCCTGCAGTAATATTACCATTCTCATCCGTAACAGGTTCAGGACGAGTAACGTTACGTTTCCATCTTGCAGCATTATTTTCCCAATCCTGATGAACCTGTGCTATTGTTTTATTAGTTTTATGACCGTTCACGGTAACTTTTGTTTGAGAAGGAGCCTTTTTTATCATTGACTTTCCTCCTGCAGGTAATTTCCCGTTATTTTTTGAGGTAGGTTTTGATACAGAAGAAGTCGGGGTACTACCTGAGTTTTCCCCAAAAGACTCTAATAGTTCATCAATAGCCTTATCAAGATATTTTGAATCAGCCATGAAGAAATTTGATACATTCCATGATGTAAGTTGTCTTGTAAGCTCATTTTCAAAAGCTTTACGTTTTTCAGGAGTAGCAACAAAATCTCCGGCACGCTCTGCGACTAAATCATAAATCTTCATCACTGCTTTTTTACGATCATCTTTTTTATTTGAAACTTCCGATAATATCATTTCTATCAAGGATTCTTTATTACCCTTTATTTTTGCGTACTCTTCAAGAACTTCAACTATATTATCTTTATTAATTAACTCAAATGTTTTTTTAAATTCATCAGAAGAAATCGCACCAATTTTTTTGGAAATATCTCTTAATTTTTCAGCAATTTCTTTTGATGTGATTGATTGATTATGTTCAACATCTTTAGCTTTAACTTCGGTGGGCTTTACTGAGCTTTTTGAACTTTGAGTTTTTCTTTGAGCATTATTAGCTTTTACTTGTGATGGAGTTGTAGGTTTTGGAGCAGAGTCAGATTTCGATTTTGCAGAATGCTGATCAGAAGCCTTATATTGCGACTTTTTGTCATCGGATTGCTTTGCAGTTGAAGCAGCAGAAGAAGAACCGGCAAAAGGGCGTATAGGTACATTTATTAAAGCCCCTTTTGGAAGTTTTGAAAAGTCCTTGATATGAGGATTCAAGGCTTTTAAGTCATTGAATGTCATATGATATTTTCTTGCAATTGCATAAACCGTAGTTTCTAATTTAGTTGTAGGTAAGGACAACGATTGCCCCTTTTTTAAAGATTGTGTACCGGATAATTTCAAGAAAGAGCGAATTTCTGCTTCATTTTTAAAATTTAGTTTCTTCATCAACGAATATAAGGTCTCACCTGAACTTACGGTATAATTTCCTACCCCTTTGTTCGCAGACGATTTCGATTCTGTTTCAACATCTGAAGCCTTTATATTAAAATTCGTATTAACTTTTAAAGACATAAAACTATCTCCTTTTACACAATACTAAATATATAACGAACCAATTTTTAAAAAACTTTAATTGATTTATAAAGGTTTTAACAATATTTTACAAAGAATAATTTAACCTCTATGAACTTAGCAGTATAAAAGTTTATAAACATAATGTAAACAAATGTAACAAAA
>DEFJ01000010.1:0-39878 GCA_002350725.1 Cyanobacteria bacterium UBA2855
CTTTTCAAAGTCGTTTTTTTTTGTGCCTGAGGCACTGCATATGATGCTTCGCCCGCGAGATTTATACGGTTATTTTAACTTAATTTTATCCAAATTGTGAGCGGTACCGTTTTATACGAGCACAACATTTGCACATAATTCGATGCTTCGCTCGCGAGATTTTGCAAAAATTTTAGGGCACGAGAAAAATTACAAGACAATCATCGTAATAAAAGTTCATTAGCCGTTTACTATTTTTACTCCTGAACTTGTACCTAAACTATATGCACCTGCTTCAATCATTTTTATAGCAGCTTCTTTGTCCCTTATTCCGCCGGAAGCTTTGACTTTTAAGCCTTTCTCGTTTACGGTATCATACATCAATTTTACATCTTCAGCCTTTGCACCAACACCGTTTTTTACAAAACCCGTAGAGGTTTTAACAAAATTTGCACCACCTTTTATTGCGAGTTCACAGGCTTTTTTTATTTCTTCTTTATCCAATAAGTCCGTTTCAAGAATTACTTTAAGCGGGAGGTCGCCACACGCAATTTTTACGGCTTTTATATCCTCGACAACATAATCATAATTTTTATCTTTTACGGCTGTAACATTTATAACCATATCAACTTCATCCGCACCGTCGGCTTTTGCAACAGATGCTTCAAACGCTTTGACTTCGCTTTTATTTGCACCAAGAGGAAAACCTATAACAGTAACGACTTTTACATCAGTACCTTTTAGCGCCTCTTTTGCTTTTTTTACATAGGCAGGATTGACGCAAACACCTCTGAAATTATACTCTTTTGCTTCATCGAAAAGTTTGTTCAGGTCATCAGTTTTTGCATCTTGCTTTAATAAGGTATGTTCTATGTACGCATTTAATTCTTTCATGTTAAAAACTCCTTTTTATATTATATTACATAAAATTTCTTTTACGGACGAAGATTTATTCAAGGTATAAAAATGTAAAGCATTTACACCATTAGATATTAAATCTTGGCATTGATTCTGGGCATATTCTATCCCCATTTTTTTCATATCTGCCGGAGAATTTTGGTATTTTTCAATTTTTGCCTGTAAATTTTTAGGAACACTAATTCTGGCTAAATTTGTCATTTTATCAATTTGTTTTTTGCTTATAATAGGCATAATTCCCGGAATTATCGGAATAGAAATACCCATTGCCCTAACTTTTTCCACATATTCATAAAACTTTGTATTATCAAAAAACAACTGAGTGAATATCGCATTTGCACCCACATCAACTTTTTTCTTTAAATTTACTAAATCAAAGTCTAACGACGGAGCCTCTATATGTCCTTCAGGATATCCTGCAACAGCAATATTCAAATTTGATTTTTTCTTTATAAAACTTACCAAATCACTTGCATAAGAAAAATCATGACACATTAACGATTTGTCATCGGGAATATCACCTCTTAAAGCCAAAATTTTGTCTATACCGTATTTTTCCAAATCGTTAATATGCTCTTCTACAAAATTTTTCGAACTGCAAACACAGGTAAAATGAGGCATTACTTCAAAACCGGCATTCCTTATATTTGAAATTAACTTTGCAGATTGATTAGATTTTCCGCCGGCACCCCATGTTAAAGATATAAATACAGGACTATAATCTTTCAATACGCACAAAGTATTCTCTAATTGAGCGAAAGCTTCAACATCTTTTGGAGGAAATACTTCAAACGAAACCTTTACCTTATCGGATTTTTTTTCATATATTTCGTCAAATTTCATAAAATAATTATATCACGAACGATTTTATTATTCTCGAAAAGTGATAAAACGCCAAAATCTTATAAGATTAGATTTGATATTATTGGGCATCGGAATATCAGCCTTTTTATAGTATTTTTCGTAATTTCTTATAATATTATCCGGCAAGGGTTCACCCTGTTCAAGAGTTTGAAACACAAGAGTAAGATAATCGTCCTGTTCTTCTTTATACAACGCATCGCGCGCACGAATATCTTCATCAGCTTCGTAATGCAAAAGGGCATGAAAAGCTGCCTCAATACTTTTGTCTTTCGTGTCAGACGGAAACATTGGCATAGCATCTTTTACCGTAAGCTCACCTACAAGTACCTTACGAATAATTTCACCAACTAAAGCTCTGGCATTTTGAGTGTAATTCATATTATATTACTTAACTAAATCCAGCTGATTTTCAATAAATCTAATCATTTTTGAACTGTCGCCATTGAAGAATTGTTCACTAATCTCATTAATGCAGTCTCTAGCCATCTCATCCCTATTCATAGTTGCGCTATAAAAGAATTTTTTACCAACCTTGTAACGTACCAAAACACTTTTTGCAGTTAAACGATCCATAACGGTTTTAATGGTTGTATAAGCGCGTTCTACACCATTTGAGGATAAGTTATCAACAACATCTTGAATGGAAATATCAGAACCTTCTTCTTCAGAAGTCAAATCCCATACAGAATTTAAAATTTCGATTTCTAACTTACCGCAAGCCATATAATTCCTACTTTCTTTTATTTAACCATTTTTCTACTATCATTGTAACATAAAATATTTATAATGCAAGTAACTCTTTAAACAATTTAATATTTGTTTACTATTCTGAATAAAACAAACAACCGCAGAAGTATACTGCGGTTGCTAAAATTTTATAATATAAACTATATATTTGCCAATTGTTTCCAATAATCATGAGATTGTTCAAATTGATAAGACATATTGAACAACTTACCTTCTTGTAATTGCGGAGCAAGAATTTGCAAACCAATCGGCATACCGTCTTTGTCAAAACCCGCAGGAATACTTATCCCTGGAATACCAGCCAGGTTAGCGGAAATTGTTGCAATATCGGTCAAATACATAGCAAGCGGATCGGAAGCCTTAGCACCCAATTCAAATGCCGTATTCGGACAAGTTGGAGATATTAAAATATCAACCTGTTCAAATGCCTTCTTAAAATCTTCCGTTACAAGAGCTCTCATTTGCTGAGCTTTCTTATAGTATGCATCGTAATAACCTGAACTTAGCGCATAAGTACCAAGCATTATACGACGCTTAACTTCAGGACCGAAACCTTCAGCTCTTGTTTTTGTATACATTTCCATCAAGTTTTTAGCATCAGGTGTTCTGTAACCGTATCTAACACCGTCAAATCTTGCAAGATTTGAGCTGCATTCAGCAGTAGCCAAAATATAATAAATACCGATTGAATACTTCAATCTAGGTAACGAAATTTCAACAATTTCACAACCCAAATTTTTATACGTTTCAATTGCGTTTTTTAAAGCTTTTTCAACGTCATCAGATAAACCTTCGGACATCAATTCTTTGATAACCCCGACTTTTTTACCCTTAACATCATTCTTTAAATAATCTGCATAATGTTCAACTGGTAAATTAAGCGAAGTTGAATCTTTAGGGTCATGACCTGAAATAACTTCAAGTAAATTAGCAGCATCTTCAACAGAACGGGTAAACGGACCTATTTGATCCAGTGAAGACGCAAATGCAATCAACCCGTAACGTGAAACTCTGCCGTATGTCGGTTTCATGCCAACAATACCGCAAAATGATGCAGGCAATCTGATAGAACCACCTGTATCAGAACCTAACGCAAGAGTAGCCTCGCACGCTGCAACACTTGCCGCAGAACCGCCCGATGAACCACCGGGAACTTTGTTCAAATCCCAAGGATTACGAACTTTTCTGAATGCTGAGTTTTCATTTGAAGAACCCATTGCAAACTCATCCAAATTTGCTTTCCCCACAATCGGAACTAAGTTATTCAACAACTTTTGAGTAATTGTTGCGTTGAACGGTGATACAAAATTTTCCAAAATCTTACTTGATGCCGTAGTTTTTGAGCCCACCAAATTCATGTTATCTTTTAAAGCAAGCGGAATACCTGCTAAAAGCGGCAATTCTTCACCGTTTGCTATTTTTTCATCAACTTTTTTTGCCGTATTTAACGCTGTTTCCTTAGTCAAAGAATTGAAAGTACCGAGTTTTTCGTCCAACTCATCAATTCTTTCAAAAGCAGCCTGAGTTAATTCAACGGCTGAAATCTCTTTATTTTTAAGCGCTTTAGATTGCTCTGCAGCGGTCTTTTTCAAAAGCTCGTTCATGTTTTCTCCTTCTTAAGACTTCCCTATGGCATAAATCTTACGATAAACATGTCATATACGCAAGTGTGAATTTTATATGGCTATAAAGATTTTTCAAGCATTATAATACACACTACAAGCTTGTCATTGCAAGCGACAGGTTATTTCTCCTTCCCCTCACGGGGAAGGTCGGGATGGGGTATTTTAATTTTTCAACGTGAAGTTTCATTTTCACCCCACCTTTATCCTCCCCATCCGGGGAGGTATTATTTGCGCCTTTCCCTCACGGGGAAGGTCGGGATGGGGTGTTATTGTGTTATAATCTATATATGAATAATTAAATATCAATGCAAGACTTCTCAGAAAAAACATGACTAATCAGGAACGTAAGTTATGGAATATTATTAGAAATAGGCAATTTTATGGATTTAGATTTCGACGACAATTTCCGATAGAACCGTATATTGTAGATTTTATTTGCCGCGAAAAATCAATTATCATTGAAATTGATGGCGGACAGCATAATGAACCAGATAATTTAAGGTATGATAATGAAAGAACAAAATATTTAGAATCACTTGGTTTCAAGGTTATAAGATTTTGGAATACAGATATTGATAACAATATTGATGGAGTTTTTGAATATTTGAAAAATATTTTTGGGGTATAATCACCCCTCCTATATCCTCCCCATCCGGGGAGGAGTGATTGGCTCCTTCCCCTCACGGGGAAGGTCGGGATGGGGTGTTTTTATTTTGCTACGTGAAGTTTAATTTCACCCCGCCTGTGTCCTCCCCATCCGGGGAGGAAATAATATCTTTCAGCTATTCTCGTTCCTTTTATTATTCTATCTTGTTACCGTCTTTGTCGCACGGATAGCTGTCACCCTCTTTTGGTTGTCTTATATATCTTGTTTTTCCAGTGTCATTCTTTTCTTCAATGATATAACTGCCATCATTCAGATATTTCCAAGTATAAGTTATACCTGTTTGATGGTGCCTCCTTTTAATAGATCTGCCCTGTGTGTCGTAATCTTGCGTATAACTAGGTTTCTTGTTTACATCATAATAAGTTTGTCTTGCTTTATTACCATTGGCGTGATATCGATAAACACTATAGTCGCCATCCGGTTCAAATTTATCTGTGCTCTTGCCATAATTTGTGCGGATTTCTTGTCCGTTTTTATTATATACAGAATGTGAGATTACATCTTCTCCGCCGCCGTATTCTCCGACAAAGCTGCCATCTGCGTTCACCTGAACAAGTTTTTCTCCTTCAGGAAGTCCATTAGGTCTATATTCAACCATTTTACCGTCTTTTTCTATGTAGTGAGTTTTTGTTGCTTCGTTATAATACACCATCGGATTTTTCAGGGCAGTTTCGCGACAGTCCTCTTTCTTAACTTCGTCTGCAGGTGGGTCGGCAGGCGGATCTTCAGGATCTGCCGCTGCCGGCGGGTCTTCAGGGTCCGCCGCTGCCGGCGGGTCTGCCGGAGCTTTAGCTTTCTTCTTCAAGCCAACACCGTAGTTTGCCTGTTCTTCCGTTTGTACCAATTCAGGAGTACCGTCATCACTCCATTTTAAAGTATATGCGTTATCCTCAAATTCAGCACCATTCATAGATACGCATTTATAGACAGGATTTCCTTCCGAATCAACGCCTGTTTTTTCAAATAAATATTTATGAGCTTTACCCGAAGAAGAATCTGTAATAGTAAACTGTTCAGGGTTCTTGTCATAGCTTTCTGAAACTATTTCAAATTTACCTTGAATATGTTGAGTTCTTCCGCTTGCATCACGGCATGTCATCTCAACACCTTCTTTTTCGGCAAATTTACTCCATTTTTCTTTGTTATCAGGTTCTTCTTTTACCGTTGTGCCGTCATCACCATCAGGATTTTCATCAACATCCGTATCAGAATCAGAATCGTCATCTGCGCCATCAACATTTTCATCTTCATCAGCTGCCGCAGATAAAGCCTTTGCTTCTCTTACAAATCCAAACAAATCGGCTGTCGAAATATCCTCAACACCTTGTGCTGTAATAAATGCCTGAGCCTCTTCTTCCGACAAATTATCAGCGGCTCCGCTTGCCTTTGCAGCTTGTGCAAGAGCATCAAACATTGCTGTTCTTTCCTGAGCATCTAATTTGCCGTCAGTAGTTTTCTTATCGAAAAACTTTTCGAAAACGGTCTGCATTTTTTCTTCTTTAAAGTCTGTTTTCTTTAATTCTTTTTTTAATTCATCTCTGTTTAAAGTTAAATCATTACCATCACCAAATGATAAACCTGAAATTTCTGCCATAAATATATCCTCTCGTTAATACCTCGTAAATTAATAAAAATTATTCGTATGGAAAAATTGCATACTATTTATATATATTTTAGAAAATCAAGCTATACTTGAGCTTACAACTTCACATAACTTAATATTTCTCACTTGAAGTTTCTTCATAAACAATTTACAAAAGGATAAATATGTGTAATAATATACAAGCAAATATTTGTAACAAATTATTAAAGTGTCTTAGAAATATGCGCAAAAAAATTTTTTTAGGGATTTTAATTCTACTGAAAAAATATATAGTTACCGGAGTGTATGTGATATGTTAACAATTCAACCAAATGTTTCAAACAATTATAACAAACAGTTTTCACCGGCTTTTGGACGTTATCCTGACAAATCGGAATATGTTGATTATACCGAGATTTACGAGGATGAATATACTAGCCCCGAAGAAGACGGATTTAATCTTGAACAGGAAAAAGCCGATACTAAAAAAGAATTAGATTTATGGAAACAGACAAAACAAAATTTGGATTCCATAGCTCATACAACAGAATCCGTACCGGGATTTAAAACAGGTACAAAAATTTTATCGGGCTTAATCTCAATTGCAATCGGTTGGGGTGGTTTGAGATGGGGTACTGTTGGTACTTTGGAAGTTTTATCAAAAATTGGTAAGACCGATGCCGCTAAATATATCAAAACACATGCTACCGACATAGGCAAAGGTATTTCAAAGAAATATCACAGCGCAAAAGATTATCTTGCAGAACGCAGCTGGGTAAAAGCTTCTAAGAAAAAATTATCCGATTGGAAATCTTCATTCCTTGACACTCCGGTTGGTAAAACCTTGTCAGGTTGGAAAAAATCCATAAAAGAAAATATAGTTTACGAAAAATCAGTTAAGTTTAAAGATAATACAAAAGCTAAAATTAAAAAGTTAAATCCTAAACGAGTATTTATTGAAACAATGGGTGTTGCAGGCGGCGGTACCGCAGCGGTAAACACTATTGGCGCAAATACGATTGACGGGAACAAATATAACGTAGAAAAAGACGAACAAGGAAGATACTACATAGACGGAATGGACTCTTTACCTTACAGAAAGGAGTATAGAGATGCCGTTTAGTATTACACCTAATCTCGTATCTTTTACTGCAAACCCTATTAATCGTGACGCAAAAACCCGTCGTGAAAAAGTTGAGGATGCTGCGACAGTAACCGGTGGTGTTGGTGCTGGTGCTGCTGCTACACGTGGAAGTACGGCTTTTAAATACTTCAAATCAAGCGAAAAATTACGCAGTGTAGTTAACGGCACATCAAAAGCGGCTCAGGCACTCTCTGAACCTGCACAACGAACAAGATCATTATGGAATGCGTTAAAAGTTAATTACAAGAGTTTGAAAATTGATATTGCAAATTGGGCAAAGGCTTCTAAGATGCCTGAATTTATGAAAGGCATGTTTACCGGTAAACTCGGTTCTTTCTTAGGCGGCGGCGCAGCTTTATTTGTATTTATTTCAGGTGTCGGAGAAGTTATTGATACAACAATGAAAAATATCAATAAACTCGGTGTCGAATTATCAACTAAATAATAAGATTTTTATGGCTCGTTTACAAACCTCATCCGTAATAAACACATCTCTTTTCAATAATTAAGAAGTGTGTTATTATTCCGATATGAAAAATTTTAAACTTAAGTCAATTGAAAACACAGATATATTAACTGAATTAAATCAAATAGGCTTTGATAAAGGTTATGCTCCTTATGCGGCTGACAAATACAGATATAGAAATATTAAAATTTTCGGGTTAAATGCCGCGCAAGCAAATATCCTTAAACAAACAGCACTAACCGTTGGTGCTGATTGCGCGACTCCTCGAGGAACAATTACAGGCAACATAGAAAGTGCTGATTGTATTTTAGGAGGAACAATCTCTCAAATATCTAAAATTGCCGTAAAACTCGGAGTTCAACCATTCGGATTAAGGAGTTTAGGCAGGCAATTGGAAGAATTTATTAAATCACAAGAGGGGAACCGACAAAGTCCGCGTATTATGGGGATTTTGAATTTAACAAAAAATTCTTTTTCTGACGGCGGTTTGTATTATGACTACGATAACGCAATCGCCCGACTTGAAGAAATTATCAAAGAAGGCGCAGATATAATTGACATAGGCGCAGAATCCACAAAACCTTATTCTGAACCTATAACAGAGGAAGACCAACTAAAAAAACTTTTACCCATATTGGAATACATTTCTAATAAGAAATATGATATCCCGATAAGCATTGATACAAGAAGCTCTGAAGTTGCGAAACAGTGTCTTAACGCAGGTGCAACCGCAATAAATGACGTATCAGGTTTGACTTATGATAAAAATATGGCAAGCACCGTTGCTGATTACGGTTGCCCCGTAATTATCCAACATACTAAAGGTACTCCCGACATTATGCAATTAAATCCCGAATACACAAACTTGATGGACGAAATTTTCCTCGACCTGAAAGAAAAAATAGATTACGCAATTAAAGCGGGAATTAATAAAGAAAATATAATCATAGATCCCGGAATTGGATTTGGCAAACAACGTGAGCACAATTTTGAAATACTTAGACGAATCGGAGAATTAAAAAGCTTTGGATGCCCGATTATGCTCGGTTTATCAAGAAAAAGTATGTTAAATATGCCCGATGCAGACAATGAAACAAAAGACATTTTTTCTGCGGCATTAGCGGCAATAGCTCTGGAGAACGGGGTTGATATTCTGAGAGTTCATAACGTTAAATTGCACAAAAAATTACTTGAAGTATTGAATTCGTAATAGCAATATATTTGTCAATAAAAATTTTTGTGCAATCATGTAACTATGCTAGACAAAATTATTATTAAGGGAGCAAAAGAGAATAATTTAAAAAATGTTTCTTTGGAAATCCCAAAGAATGAGTTAATTGTATTCACCGGAGTGTCAGGTTCGGGGAAATCCTCTCTTGCATTTGATACAATATTTGCAGAAGGTCAAAGACGTTATGTTGAAAGCCTTTCTACTTATGCCAGACAGTTTTTAGGGCAATTGGATAAGCCGGATGTCGAATATATCGACGGATTATCTCCTGCAATATCGATTGATCAGAAATCAACAAGCAACAATCCTCGCTCAACCGTTGGCACGGTTACCGAAATTTATGATTACTTAAGACTTTTGTACGCAAGAGCAGGCACACCATACTGCCCTAATTGCGGAGAAGAAATCAAACCGCAATCTATTGATGAAATTGTTAACAGTATTTTAAAACTCGGAGAAGGTGAAAAAATTCAAATACTTGCACCTGTCGTCAGAGATAAAAAGGGTGAATATAAATCATTATTTGAAGAATTAAGACAGGAAGGCTTTGTAAGAGCAAAAATTGACGGAGAAATTTATAACCTCGATGAGGATGAAATAGAACTTGCTAAAACTACAAAACACACCATCAGTGTCGTAGTAGACAGAGTTGTAGTAAAACCTGCCGCACAATCAAGAATTGCAGACAGTGTTCAAATTGCATTAAAAAAAGCTGACGGGGTTGTAATAATAGATGTCGTTTCAAGAAAAGAAGAAATCCTTTTCAGTGAAAAATTATCCTGTCCAAAATGCAATATAAGTTTTGAGGAATTGGCACCGAGAATTTTTTCTTTTAATGCACCATACGGAGCTTGTGAAAGATGCGGAGGGTTAGGTGCAGATTTTGTTATTGACCCGAATTTGGTTGTGCCTGACAGAACAAAAAGCTTGTCAGAAGGGGCAATTTATCCTTGGTCAAGGACTTCAACGGATTATTACGACGATATGCTAAAATCCGTTTGCTCACACTACGGAATTAACATGGATATCCCTTTTGAGAAACTTACCAAAGCTCAACAGGACATTATTCTAAACGGTGGCGACGACATCTTGAAATTCAGAGTAAAAAAATTCGGCACACACTACTATGAAACAAAATATCGCCAATTCGAAGGGGTAATACCGTTTTTAGAAAAACGCTATCACGACTCAAATGCCGATTATTGGCGTGAAGAAATTGAAAAATATATGACAACTACTCCTTGCCCGAAATGCCACGGAGCAAGGCTTAAACCATTCCCGCTTGCCGTAAAAATTCAGGGGAAAAACATATATGAATTTACTCTTATGTCAATTGATGATGAGTTGGATTTTGTAGAAAACTTGTATTTGGAACTTGACGAATACAAATTGAAAATCGCAAAACAAATTCTCGATGAAATTAGAGCAAGACTGAGATTTATGAAAGATGTAGGATTAAGCTACCTGAATTTAGCTCGAATGGCAGGAACATTATCCGGTGGAGAAGCTCAGAGAATACGTCTTGCAACCCAAATCGGCAGCGGACTTTCGGGAGTACTGTACGTACTTGATGAACCGTCAATCGGTTTACACCAACGTGACAACGACAGATTAATTAAAACACTTCTTAAGCTGAGAAATCTTGGAAACACACTAATAGTCGTAGAACACGACGAAGAAACAATGAGAAATTCTGACTTTATTGTGGATATAGGCCCTAAAGCCGGAGTTAACGGAGGAAAAATTGTTGCAACAGGTAGTCTTGAGGATATAATTAAATGCAAAGAGTCCTTAACGGGGCAATATCTAAGCGGGACAAGAACAATTCCGGTTCCCGAAAATATAAGAAAAGGTAACGGAAAATTTTTACAAGTTAAAAATGCCCATTTGAATAATTTAAAAAACATTGATGTTGATATTCCGTTAGGCAAAATAGTAGTATTGACAGGGGTTTCGGGTTCGGGCAAATCGACGTTAATGCAGGATTTAATATACGAATTTGCACTTCATAAATTACGCGGAAACAGACCTAAACCTCAAGGCGTTGACGATATTTTAGGGTTTGAAAATATCGACAAAATTATTGATATAGACCAATCTCCAATAGGCAGAACTCCTCGTTCTAATCCTGCAACTTATACTGATTTATTTACCCATATCAGAGATTTATACGCTAAAACAAACGAGGCAAAATTACGCGGTTATAAACCCGGAAGATTTAGTTTTAACGTAAAAGGCGGGCGCTGTGAAGCTTGTAAAGGGGATGGGGTAAACAAAATTGAGATGAATTTTTTGTCTGACGTATACGTAAAATGTCCTGTCTGCAAAGGCAAACGCTATAACAGAGAAACGTTAGAGGTTAAATTTAAAGGAAAAACAATCGCAGATGTCCTTGATATGAGCGTAAAAGAAGCTTTAGAGTTTTTTGACAGCATTCCTGCTATAAGAAACAAACTGCAAACTCTATACGATGTCGGTTTAGACTATATAAAACTGGGGCAAAGCGCAACAACACTATCAGGTGGAGAAGCTCAAAGAATTAAACTTGCCTCGGAATTAAATAAACGCGCAACCGGTAAAACCTTATATCTGCTTGATGAACCATCTGTAGGATTACACTGGTACGATTTGGATAAGTTGATTAAAATTATTCAACAACTCGCAGATCAAGGAAATACGATTTTAATTATTGAGCACAATTTAGATTTAATAAAGGTCGCAGATTATATTATTGACCTCGGACCTGAAGGCGGGGTTAACGGAGGAACGGTAGTCGCAACAGGCACACCAAAAGAAGTTTCTAAAATTAAAAAATCTTTTACCGGTCAATACCTTAAAGGGGTGCTCTAAAATTAAGCCTGATTTTCTTTCTCAATTTTTTCTATATATTCAACAATATCTAAAGCAAGCTCGTGCTTTAATTCTGTAGGAGCGTGTTTGATATATTCCATTGCATGAGAAACTTTTACATTTTTATCGTACCAACGACGAAGAATATATTCATACTGCTCATCCAAAGACATCTTAAAATCGATATCCTTCAACTTATCAATAACATACTCAGCACAAATAGTCTGATATTCTTCATCCGCTTTTTCCCAAAGAGCAATTGCCTTACTCAGTACAGGATCCGCATCATACCAACGTTTTTTCTCAATCATATAAAATCTCCTATAATACAGAATTATAGTGAAATTTCAAAAAATAGTAAATACTGTAAACACCTGATATTTATTTCAAAATATTTATACTAATCCCTCCTTTAACGCTTTAACAGCAGCCTGAGTTCTGTCATCTACAAGCAATTTCTGAATAATATTACAAACATGAGCTTTTGCGGTATGCTCGGATATAGTAAGCTCATTAGCGATTTCATTATTAGATTTGCCGTCAACTACGAGTTTTAAGACCTCATACTCACGCTGTGTAAGGTTTGCGTGCTGTTCCTTAAACATTGCCCTTGATACTTGACGGGGCGGAATAATTCCGCAATTTTTATCTCTTAACATTGGCACGACTTTCGGGTCGAGCCACATTGCACCATCCTTCACTGTTCTTATAATCATTGTTAGAATTTCTATATTTATATCTTTCATTACATAAGCTTTTGCTCCTGCAAGAAGAGCTTCGTTCACTTCCTGTTCACTTAAATGAGAGGTCAATATTATAACTGAAGCATTTTGGTTATGAGCGATTATTCTCTTTGTTGCCTCAATGCCGCTTATATCCGGTAAACCTATATCCATTAGCACGACATCAGGATGTGAAATTTTATAATTTTCCAAAGCCTCCTTTCCGCTTTGTGCCTCAGATACAATCTCAACTTTATCTTGCTCTTCAAACAAAGACTTTAAACCAACTCGCATTAATTTATGATCTTCAACCAATAATACTCTAACAGGTGTAATATCCATATAATCCTCCTCTAATATGTTATAAATAACATTACAGAAATTTTTATCGGCAAAGCATTGTAAGTTTTTGGTAAATATTTTATATCTTAAGATTTGAATATTAATTTATGTAACAATTTGCCCCAAATAGTAAAGTTTTCAGCATTGAGCACCGTTATTTATAGTGAATTAAAAAGGTATCACGTATGGGAAACTTTAACGAAATTCAAAAAGGAATGCCCGATTTAGGCAAAACATATTGGCAAGACTTGAAAAATGAAGAAGCTTCTGAAAATGAACTTTCGGAAGTAGTTAAAATGAATTGTCAAATAACAATTTTTGACCCGAATAATGCATTAAAAAATACCATAAAACCTTCTATATTTAATGAATAAAATTCTAAAACTACCTTATCTTATTTTATAACAAAAGCACCGCTTATGCGGTGCTTATTATTATATATAAACGTACATAATTTTAATTATCTGTTAGCTAATTGATCAGTAATCACAGAACTTACAAGCGCAATACCTGATGCTATACCCGCAAACAAGCCGGCTTGCTTTAATTTAAGGCTTCTTGCTGCGCGTTTGAAACCGCTTACGATTTCTTTGTATTCATCGCCCTTTTTGAAACCTTTTGCTTCTTTGTCATAAACATCATTAAAAGTTGTTCTGATGAACTTTTTGACATTCATTTTCTCTATATCAGAGCGTCTGATAGCAGCATCAAAATCAGCTTTTACGGCATTTACATCATGGCTTGCTAAATATCTCTTTATTGCATCTTTCTTTGATTCTTTCTCTAATATTTCGATATCAAACATATCAAAGTTTTTCTTTACGAATTTATATAACTTCTTATTATTAGCTTTATAAGCATCCTCGATATATTTATTTGCTACTTCGGCAGCTTTTCCTGTAAGTTCAATAGTAGCTTTTTCGCCATTTTTTGCATTTTCAACGGCAATAGTCATAGCTTTTGCCATTTCCTCAGGCGTATAAGCTGCTATTCCGGCTTCTCTTGCTCTTTTTGCAATAGTTTCTGCATCACTTAATTCAGCTAATTCTTTTAAATAATCTGATTTTTTAATTAAATTTTTATTTATAGATTCAAAAGAATCTTTCATATCATAGAACAAATCTTTTGTCATATGACCATCTTTTGTAAAGGCTTTCTTGGTAACATAGCCTGTCGCACCACCGATAACAGCAGCTGCTGCTGTTGGTATAGCTACATTTTCAATTCTTTGTACGTCCATATTTTCTCCTTTGAATTATATTTATTCTATTTTAATGCCGATAAAAAAAATTTTTGCGGGTATAACAGGTTTTTATTTACATAAATTAACAAAAAAACTGCATGACAAAACAAAATCATGCAGCTTTTACAATATGTATTTTTAATTAGTATGTCATTCTTTCAATTTGCTCTTCTGATAGAATTTTCTTTTTATGCCCGTTTGGTAAATTGAATTTTACAACACCTTGTTTTACATCTTCAAAAACGTCATAAGGTTTGACCCCTTCAAGATTTACAGTAGCGGACTGAGGTACGTGTCTTTGTGGTTCAGGCGATATATTTAACAAATTACGAACAACTCGATTTGGATTAAAACGTTTAATACATCCACCACCTAATATTTCTGTTTTCATACTAACTCCTTTATATTTTGATTATAGATTAACAAAGTACAAACACAACAATAATTGCTTTAAAAAGAGGTTATATTAAGTTTTATTAAAATATATACATCGGAGAATTGTTTTTATTGTAGAATTAACAAAGAATTACAGAAAAGAGGTTCAGATGAATACAGTTGTTATAGTCGGAAGAGTAGGCAGAGATGCCGAAATTAAATATTATGAATCAGGAAAATCAAAAGCAAACTTTTCAGTTGCTGTAAACAGATGGGATTCTAAAACTAAAAGCGAAGTAGCAGACTGGTATAACATTGACGTATGGGACAAGCAAGCTGAATTTGCAGGCGAATATGTAAAAAAAGGTATACAAGTGGCCATAGAAGGCCGCATACAACAGGATAAGTGGTCTGACAAAGCAACCGGAGAAGATAGAGAGCGTTATATAATTATTGCTAACAGTATCAGATTACTTGGTTCTAAAAGGGATGCAGAGCAAGCGTTATGATAATTAAATCAAGTGTCGCATGCATTATTGCAGACGATTTAACCGGAGCAAACGATTCCGCACTTCAATTTAGAATGCAGGGTGCGCAAACACAAATTCTTTTAAGCGAAGAGGTCAAAAATACTTCTCGCATTGATGACACTCAAATTTGGGCAATTTCGTCTGAATCAAGGAATATTGCACCCAATAATGCATATGAAAAAGTAAAACATATTACCCAAATAATGCAAGATAAGTTTTCACCCGATTACTTTTTTAAAAAAATTGACTCTACGGTAAGAGGGAATATTGCAGTAGAAACACTTGGCATGCTCGAAATTTTGGGATGGGATGCCGCAGTAATCATTCCTGCATTTCCTCAAGAAGGAAGAGTTACAGTAGGAGGATATCACCTGTTAAAAGGTGTGCCTATTGAACGCACGGAAATGGCAAGAGATCCGTTCTCGCCAATTAGGGAATCTCATATTCCAACATTACTTGCAAATCAAATTGGAGATGAATATTCCAATATTATTGCATCTCTTGATTTAAGAGATGTAATGAAGGGTGCGGGTCCTATATTGAAAGCTATCAATGCACTTATAGCTCAAGGTAAAAATTTAATAGTTGTAGATACCGTATCGGCAACAGATATTCAGCAGGTATGGCTTGCGGTAAACAAATCAGAGTATAAAATTCTTCCAACAGGAACCGCGGCAACAGCAAGAGAATTAAGCAAAATATGGTTCCCGGATTTGAGCAATGAAGATAATGAGCCGGTTAAAATTCCGACACTGCCAAAACTTATTATATCAGGAAGCGCAACAGAAATTACGGCATCACAAATTAGAGAACTTGAAGATTCTGATGATTTTGATGAAAACACCTTGTTTGTAACACCTAATATTGAAGATATTCTAAATGGGGTTTCAAAAGACTTAGTTAACCGTATTACATCAAACCTTGGACAAAATAACATCGTTATTGTTCATACATCGGAAATGTTAAAAAGTTTTGATGGATTTTCCGACACATCATATGATGCAGAATTAACAAGGGACAAACTTGCAGCCCTTATAACCGATTTTCTGGCTGAACTATCACAAAAAGTTACGGAACAAAAAGATGTAATTCTTATACTGTTAGGAGGAGAAACCTCATACAAGTGCTGCAAAGCAATAAATGCCACCCAACTTCAGCTTATAGACGAAGTTGCACCTGCAATTGCACTCAGTATAGATTACAATTCGCAGTGGATAGTTACAAAATCAGGTAACTTAGGCGGTACAAAAACTCTTATTGAAATCTTACAATATTTTGAAAATCATGAATAATTACTCAAAAAAAATAGGTATTACAACCGGTGACCCAAACGGCATAGGAACAGAAATTACAATCAAAGCATTAAAGGCTTTGGATTTACCAAAAGACAGTATCGTTCTGATATCTAACAGAAAAATACTTGATTTTTACGGTAAACTTGATAAGGATTATGAAATAATTAACATTCCTTTTGAGGGAAAAGTTACTCCGGGAATTATGACAGCTGAAGCGGGGGAGTTTTCATACCAATCAATAAAAAAAGTTTGTGAAATCCGTCCAAAAGCAATAGTAACTGCGCCTGTTGCAAAAAATACGCTTCATCTTGCAGGACACAAATATAACGGGCAAACTGAAATATTAAATGAAGAGCTGGCAAGAAATACTCAACACGCAGAAATGCTATTTGTGGCAAACGGATTTAGAGTACTACTTTTAACAAGACACTGCGCATTGAAAGATATAAAACTTTCAAAAGAAATGATTATAACCAAAATATCAGATTTAAAAGATATTTTGGAGAAAAATTTTAAAATAACAAAACCAAAGCTTGCATTATGTAGCCTTAATCCTCATGCCGGAGAAGACGGGATTTTGGGAAGAGAAGAAATCGAGATTATAAAACCGGCAGTTGAAGAACTGATAAAACTCGGAATAAATATAACAAATCCTCTACCGGCAGACACCTTATTTATTAATGCAGGACAGGCATATTTTAAGAATGAAAACCCACCATATGATTGCTATATCGCGACCTATCACGACCAAGGACTAATTCCTATCAAAACGATTGCAGGAGATGCAACCGTTAATATGACAATAGGATTAGATATAATAAGAACCTCTCCCGGACACGGAACGGCATTTGACATTGCCGGAAAAAATATTGCAGATGAAAAAGGGATGATATCCGCCATTAAGGCTGTTTTATAAACATAAGATATTGACAATCTTCAAAAAAATATGCTACTATTTGCAAGAGAAAACAGGAGGATTTTATTAATGGGTGATACTTATGAAACAATTGATTGTCCGGCTTGCGGACATAAAATGAAAAAGATATTCCTTAAAGATGCCGGAGTAAATATTGACGTATGTACAGACGGTTGCGGCGGCATATTTTTAGATAACAGAGAATTCAAACTTGTAGATGAACAACATGAAGAACTTGATGAAATTATACAAGCTATGGAAAATAATGAGTTCGCGGCTAAAGTAGATGAAAATGCAGTAAGAATTTGTCCTGCATGCGGTGCAAAAATGGTAAAAAACCCGACAAGCGTAAAAGGGGAAATTATAGTTGATGATTGCTATACTTGTGGCGGCAAATTTCTTGATCACGGAGAGTTAACACACATTAGAGAAGAATATGCCACAGAACAAGAAAGAGCTGAAGCTGCGGTCAGAGCATTCTTATATTCACCGGAAGGCGCAGAATTAAATATGGTTAACAAAGTCGGCGACAGAGTGCAAAGAAAAATGGACGGCAGAAATAATTCGGCTTTATTTAAATTATTTACAAAGATGTTCGGGGTTTAAGAACAAAATTTTGAATATTCACAGAATTTACAACGGTTCACGTTTTTTTGAAAGCGCTGAGCCGTTGTTATTTTTGCACAAATATTTTCTAAAGCACTGCAATAATGCTTTTTCTTACCCTCATCAAAAGATACAACATGGTTCAGATTATTTTTTAAATCGATATAAACAAATGACAAAGAGAAATTATCACCCCAACCCTTAGCTAAAATTTCATTTGCACAAATTAAATAAACCATAGTTTGATAATCCTCAGATGGATTTTTAGGTACTGCACCTGTTTTATAATCTAATATAAAATAATTATTATCGGTTTTCATAAATGCATCTAATCGTCCGCCAATCCAATATGTACCAACTTTTGAAGTTAAATTGTACTCTGAATTTACATAATTCTTTTGAAAATATTCATTATTTAGCAACAATCTCCAAATATTTTGTTCTTCCACTGAAAGTGTAGGCAAAAATTTTTGAATATCATCCCCACGTAAATAATAATGAGCAAGCGCGTGAATTTTCTTTCCTTTTTCAAAAACTCCTTTTGGCTGCGGAACGCTAAGTTTTTGAATATACCTAAACTCATATTTTTTAGGACACTCCTCAAAAGTCTTTAACATATTTGGTGAAAATATCTGCAACGCTATATACCTCTTTTAATAATTATATTATAAAATATCAAATATTTTATTTGGCTCTTCCTTTTTCAATTTCCCAAAAGCTTTAACTTTTTCCGAAGTTGTAATATGAAGTTTCCTTTTTGCTCTTGTTATAGCAACATACAATAACCTTAAATTTTCAGAAACTAAATCCTGCTTCAACTCATATTCTGACTTTTCTTTATAATTAGAATTTAAAGCCTTCAACTGTTCCATAAAATCAGAATTTTTATATTTCAACTTAGAAAAATCAATAGTCAAACTTCGTTCTGTCATCTCAGGCAAAAATACGCAATCAAACTCGTCGCCTTTAGATTTATGTAATGTCATAACCTGTACTTTGCCCTCTAAAATTTCTTTATCGCTTTCATCTTCTTCCGAAAAGAATTTAAATCCGCTAAGAGAACTACGCTGCGACAATTCTCCTAACCGGTCTACAATAGTCTTTAAATTTTTAGTATCAAAAGATAATCGTTTAATTAATGTTGAAATCAGATAAATATTTGCTTTTTCTATTTCAGTATTAAAGTAATTTAACCCAATTTTTATAGCCAACTCATCAGGAGTAAGGTGTGGAAAACTTGTCCAGTAATTTATCTCCCACAAAAATTTTTCTAAATCAGTAATTTC
The DNA here is from genome assembly GCA_002350725.1 of Cyanobacteria bacterium UBA2855. Classification (GTDB taxonomy): domain Bacteria; phylum Cyanobacteriota; class Vampirovibrionia; order Gastranaerophilales; family Gastranaerophilaceae; genus UBA1221. The sequence goes on from DEFJ01000010.1 coordinate 19,389, forward strand.
TACACTTCCATAGTTAGCTTCTATAAAATGATTAGAATAATTTTTTATTATATCTGCATACTTAACTTTGTAAAAGCCTAAATCAGCCAACATTGTATATGATTCAGCCAATACCGCATTATCAAACGGCTTCAATATAATATTTAAAACCGCAAAAATAACTCTAAACACAGATTTTTGAGCCAAACATTCACTTCTTGTAATACACTTAAAACCATTATTGTTTATTATATTCATCCACTCAATGACTTGCTTATTGTTTCTTACCAAAATTCCTACAGTTGCCTTTGGATTTTTGCTAAATAAATGATTTATCTCTTTAAGAATGTAATTTTTCTCCTCATTTGGATTTTCAAATATTTTCCCGACAACAGCATTCTCGGATACCGGATTTTTTCCCTCAACCGGCTTCATGATTATATGATAAAAAGCTTCTTTAGTTTCTTCTTGGGCTTCCGCATCTAATAATACCGTGTTTGCCAATTTCCATACATCTTCGCAACACCTTTGGGAACAATCCATACTTACTTGTTGACTTGTTTCTATAAATTTTCTAAAACCTTTTACATCTGCATTAGTAAATGTTGTTGTAATTGCCTGATTAATATCGCCGCAACGAATAAGATTGTTGTACTTACCACTCAACATATTTATCAAACTCTGTTGAACAGATGAAGAGTCTTGTGCCTCATCCTCTATTATGTACTGACAAATATTTTGGTAATATTCTCTTATATCAGAATTTTCTTCAAGCAATTTCACCGATAAAAGCAAAATATCGTCATAATCTATAAGATTATTTGTATTTAGTATTCTCTGATATTCTTCAAAAAAAGACTTAAATAACAGCAGTTTTTTATCATTATTTTTTATATTTTTTAAATCTCCTCTGCCTAATTTATATACCGAAATTCCCTGAATAAATTCATTTAGATTTTTATCATCTATTTTTACTTTTTTCAACACCTCTCGGGTTATACGTGTCTTTTGAGTATCATCACAAATATCAAAATCAGCATTCAGACCTAATCTTTCATGATTTCCGTTTTCTTTTATAATTCTCAACGCCAAACCATGAATTGTACTTATATAAGGAAGCTCCGAGGAATTTTCTCGGACAGATTTTATACGTTCCCTGAAATTACGTGCAGCAGATTCCATATAAGTCATAACAAAAATATTATTAGGATTAATCCCCCGCTCTAAAAGTTTAATAATTAATGCAAGCAATATTGTAGTTTTACCGGCACCCGGAACCGCAGATATCGCCATCCTACCTGATTTGTAATCCAAAACCGGTTTTTGATCATCTCTGGGAGTAATAACAAAGGTCCCGCCAGCTTTCTGTTTTTTAGAGTTATCCTCGAATTTTACTTTTATATATTCTTCAATGCCTCCAAAATTTTCAACACCATTACCATCAAACAAAGAAGAATATGCAAAAATATTTTCATCTGCACAGAGAGTAAGTTTCCTCAAAAGTCGTGCGGTTTTTTCCTTGCTTAATAATACATTATCCTCAACCGTATACTCATCTTTTGACCAGCCTTTTTGAAAAACCCAAGCATTATATAAAGGTCCGGTATCGGATTTTACCCATTCCTGGCTCGAAATGTCAAGCCAAAACTGATATTTTGTCATGACTTGATTATCAATAATCTTTTGAGGTGTTCCTATAACCAAATCGTTTTGATGAATTTCAATTGTAGAATAAGGATTTTCAGAAATTATAGAGTTTTCCATTTGAGTTATGTACTCTTCTTTATATGAAGAAAAATTATCTCCGAACACATTTTCAAAATCTTCCAATTGCTTTATAAAAAAGTTAAATTTTACAATTTCATTTCGTTCATAACTTTTAAAGAGCATTAACTCCTGATATATTGCTAAAACTTGTTCCGAAAGTTTTTCTTTTTTAGGCAAAACATTCGTAATTAAATTTATAAGCTTATCATATCTTGATGAATATTCATCATCGTCAAAAGTATATTGGATTAAAGTTTTTGTCTTATCAAATTCCTCTAATATTTTAAAACAATATTTTAACGGGATATCAAGACAATTAACAAATATCGGTCGTATATCAAATTCCGATAAAGTCTGCTGCAATTCTGTGTTAAATTTCAATATATTTAAAGCCGTCAAAACTAACTTATTTTGGATTAATTTTTCACTACCTGTTAAGTACAAAGGATTTATCGTCTGATACAAACTTTCTTTTAATGTAAACTTCAACATATCATCAACAACAGGAGTTATAATAGAAATTTCCGAAGGCATTGTACCTTTTTTAATCAATTCATTTATTTTTGAAATTGTAATCTCAATCATTTTTGAGCGCTTTGACGGAGAACACCGAGAAAAATATTCCAGAGTATTATTTGCATCGTTTAATACATTGCTATACAAATTCTCAGCATCAAACCTTAATTTCGTATTAGTATCAATAGTAATCACAGGTTCATCAAACAATTTTTCAAATTCCCAAACTGCAGTTTTATCTGCACTCAAATAACCTATTCTGCTGGAGCCTTTTTTATCAAACGCTATATAATACTTTTTTAAACGGGGTTTTAAATATTCAATAAAATCATAACATGCCGGAGTAATCTCATCCCCGTCATCAAGTATTAAATATTGAATTTTATTAAAATAATCAGTATTTTTATATATATGCTCAAAAACCAAACTCTGTCGTAAATAATCAAAATCACGAAGTGCAAGCGTCTGTTTTAAAAAATTCTTTAGAGCAAATTTAGCATCATCGCCAAAAGCTTCTCTTAAAATATGAGAACGATAATCAATTTCCTCATCGCTCAAATTATTTTGAACGATTAAAGAATACCTTCTGAACAATTGATGTAATAAGGATTTCTTTGAATTATATCCGCTAAATTTTACATTCTTTAAAATGTTTTTCAATATAAATTGGGAAATTTCTAAACCCGTTAAATTCGGTAAAACTTTAGGATTTGGAAACGGATTTTTGTTTTCAAGAAAAGCCCAATTATCGTTTATTGCATTATATACAAGAGAAAAGTAGGAGTGAACCTGTAATTTTTCAAAGCAACTTATTTTTAAATTTTCAAGCGTTGCATTTATAAATTTATCTTTTAATGAAGAATTTCCGACAAGCACAAGTATTTCTGAAGCATCCACTCCTGAATTTAAAAGCGATGCATATTTTTCAACTAAAATCCGAGTTTTATCAGATGATATAGTTCCGTCAATAATCAAAAATCAATACTCCTTATAAAGTATTTTACCATAAAAACAAGTGTACTTTTTACATCCGTTAACCTATTGCTTTTTTTTTTAATTTATTCTATTATAATCGTAACAAAGATAAAAATCTTACAATATAACAAGGAAAACAGGAGGTAATCATGACAGAAGAATTATTAAATGAAATCGGAACTTCAGCAGGAGAAATTTATAACTACTTAAGTTCAAACGGAACTACTACTTTTTCAAAAATGAAAAAAGAATTAGACCTTAAAGGTAATTTTGCAGATTTAGGTCTTGGTTGGTTAGCTAGAGAAGACAAAGTTTCTATTTCTAAGAAAGGTACTTCTGTTAGCGTTAGCCTTAAATAACAGAATTTTAAATACTAAAAACACCTGTTCACGACAGGTGTTTTTTTATGCAAATTACATATGTGATTTTATTTCTCAGAAGTTCTAAACGCAAAAAATTTGAACAAGACATATGTCACCAATGACACAATAAATAATGATACAAATTGTGCAATATATACATTTTTAATTAAATATCTCACAAAAACTTCCAAAATAACCGCATTTAAAAAATAACTTACGACCCAAGTTGAACAACATTTTGTATACTCTTTCAAGTAATTACCTCTTGTACAAAACACAAAGAATTTTTGGTTCACATAAGAAGTAACAGAAGACAGCAGCCACTGAAGTGCAATTGCCAATTGATAATAGACCTCTCCCAACACAAAGATAGCAATTGCGTATATTATATAAGAAATTGCTGCATTTATACTGCCTATTATAAAAAATCTTATTATTTTCGGTAAGCTCAACCATCTATCCATAATATTAGTCTATCATAAAATCACAAAAAATATTGATATTTTTTAAAACATATTATATAATTTTCCAATAGTTAATTATTTTTTGAGAAGGATAAGAAGATATGAAAAAATTTATCATTGCAGGATTATGCGCAGTTACATTTGCTCAACTCAGCGCAAATGCCGCAACCTTAAGCGAGTTTTTCAATACTCTGCATAAAAATTATGGAGCTTCATATACTCTTAAAAGGGATACCGAATCGCTAAGAGATGACACCTACAAAAAGATATCAGATATTACAGCACAAGGAGCAAAAGTTGAAGAAGCCATACCATCTACGTTTTTATCGATAGTAAAACAACTTACACCTCAAAACAGCAGTGCAAAACTTATTGAAATTGATCTTAAACAAAAAAATGCAGATATATACAAGATTATGTCAGACTACACAACTTTATTAGAACAAAATCGCTCTGATGTTGTATACAAAATCAGAAACATGTCTAACACAGATAAAGCTAATCTGAAAAACGACATTGACAGAATGCTTACATACGGGAAAAGTTATTTAAACTTGAAAGATGAAGGAATTTTCTCGGCAAACCAAGTTTTAAAATCTGTCATTGAACCTGAAACCGAAAACAGATTACTTAACCGTTCGGAAGAAGTTTTTTCAGTAATGACAGACAAGGCAAAAACAATTTTTATGTTTATAAAAGAATTAAATTCTTTATTACAACAAGCAGGATTGTAAAAAGGGCTATACCAAATAGCCCTTTTTATTTAGCTTATTTTTTTACTACTGACAATACATAATTATTATCTTTAAAATATTTATTAGCAACCCTCATTATATCCGTTTCACTTACCGAATTAATTAATTGCTCAAACTCATTTGTAAAATTATAATTATCCATTGAGGTTTCATACCAACCACTTGTTGCAGCCTTGTCCATATTAGTTTCTAACGAGAGTATGAATTGTCCGGTTAATTTATCTTTAGCTTCTTGCAATTCTTTTGAACCGACAAATTCTGTCTTTAATCTATTAATCTCCTTCCACAAACCTGCTAAAGATTTGTCATAGGTTTGGGGATTAGTACCTATATACACGATAAAAGAACCTTTTAAAGCATTTGCAGAATAACTTGAGCCCAGCTGATAGGCAAGACCTTCTTGATCTCTCAAATTTACAAATAATCTTGAGCTCATTCCGGTACCTAACAAAGAATCAATAACACTCAATGCTGCATAATCTTTTTTCTCATCCAAGCCTGCAACTTGCCAACCTAAAATAATCCAATCTGTATTTGTAGCAGGGATTTGCTTTACAACAGATTTAGGAGAAGTTATATCTTTTATTTCATTCTTGTGCGCAGAATATTGAAATTTCGAATTATCTGTAGATTTGAACATCGTCGAAAACATTTGTATAGTTTTTTCTTTATCCACATTTCCGTTTATTGAGATTACAATATTTTTTGGCACAAAAATTTTATTGTAATAATTAACAATATCGTTTCTTGAAATTTGAGGGATATTTTTTTCCATTAATTCTATTGAATTTGTATATGGAGTTCCCGAAAATATAGAATTTTTATAACCTTCAAGAGCAACATTTAAAGGAATATCTCTTGAACGCTTTATGCTGTTAAGTTTATCTGCTTTTACTTTTTCAATTTCATAGTTTGTAAAAGTCGCATTATTAACAACCTCATCTAAAAGTTTCAATGTCGTATCGTATTGCGGAACAGTAGTCAACACACCGATTGCAAAAGCATCCGAACGAGTTGATGGAGATATTTTTATGCCGTTATCTTCTAAAACTTCCGCAAGCTCATGGGAGGAATAATTTTTGGTTCCTTTAATCATAAGTTCTGAAGTTAAGGCTGCAGTACCGTATTTTGAAGATACAAAATTTCCCCCTTTTGCAAGTATACTTATCGCAACAATTTCATTTGTAGAATTTGGCGTTAATATCAAAGTTGCTCCGTTTGAAAGCTGATATTTTTGAGTCCCATTAGCTTCATTTAATAAAGTAGCAGAACCCTTGACTGGAGTTGCAACATTAGAAGTTTTTACTTCTTTTGACGATTCCGGTAATACTATTGATACAGCAGAATGAGATTTTCCCAAATATTTTTCCGCAACCCGTTTAACTTCTTGAGGAGTAACTTTCTTTATGTTACTTACGTAATTGTCATAAACTTTTATATCTCCCGAGGTAACCATCACATATCCAAGTTCTTGAGCAATATTTGAAACAGATTCTCTTTGGTAATATGTATCTCTTTCAATTATATTTTTAGCAAGAGAAACCTGTTCCGGAGTTACACCGTTTTTTATTACAGAATCTATCTCACAAAATATCTGGTTCTCTAATTTTGATAACTTTTCAGGTAAAAAATTTGCCGAAACATAAAAAATGCCGTCATCTCTGAAACCTACATTACTGGCAGAAATTGAAGTCGCAAGCTGCATTTTATCTTTTATATTTTTATAAAATACAGAAGTTCTTCCATCTCCCAAAATCGTTGCAAGTACATCAAGGGCATAACTATCGCCATTGTTTATATCAACCCCTCTAAAGCCAATTAACATATAAGCAGATTGAGTATCTAAATATGCAATTTTACGTTTTTGTTCCGTTAGAAGCTTTTCTTTTGGAAATACCGATTTTTCTATTTTTTTTAAATCAGTACCAAAATTACTTTTTATCTTTTCCAACGCAGAATTTGCATCTACATCTCCGACAATAACAGTAACCATGTTCCCGGGTAAATACCATTTATTATAATAATTCATGATATCATCTCTATGAATAGTTTCTATTATGCCTCGTTTACCTATCACTTTTCTTTTATAAGGATGAGATGAGTATAACATTGAAACGAGATTATCATACACAACATTATTTGGGGAATTTTCATCTTTTGAAATTTCTTCTAAAACAACTTTTCGTTCTTTTTCCAATTCCTTTCGAGGGACAAGCGGATTTAAGAGCATATCGGCATGAAGAGAAAGCGCCTCATCAAAGAACTTTGACGGAATAGTTATGTAATAATGAGTGTAATCTTTACTTGTCGCAGCATTAGTAATTCCGCCGCGAGTTTCCAGCATTTTGTCAAATTCACCTGTCGGATGATTTTTTGAACCTTTAAAAAACAAATGCTCCAAAAAATGGGATACTCCGTTATTTTCATCATTTTCATTTATTGAGCCTGTCTTAATCCAAGTATCCATGGTTACAATCGGATTAGAGTGAACTTCTTTTATAATAACGGTTTGCCCATTATCTAAAATAAATTTTTGGACAGCATCAGATGCAAACACACAACTGCCTGCTAAAACTAACATCATAAACAGAATGACTTTTTTCATCATATCCCCTTTCTCTTCTCTTATATAATACAATAAAAGGTGTCATAATAAAATAGGTAAACAAGTTAAATACAAATTTAGTTTTCTTGACATTTCATATCTCACGGGATAAAATCAGGAAAAGTAAGTTTTTGGAGGTACATATGAAGAAAAATTTGGTTTTAGCAGCTACAGTCCTGTGCTTGTTGAGTGGAACAGCGTTTATTATAAATGATAATAAGGCTAACGCAGCAGCGCTATCTCCAAAGGTTCAGCACCTCGTTGATTTTGCAGCAAAAAATGAAGGCTCAGAAACTGCAACTATGTTTGCTCAACTTTCAAACAAAGAAAAAGATGAGCTTGCAAAATATGTAGAATTTCACTCAGAAAAAGTACCTCCGGTATATTTTATAATTATGGCAGATCATGTATATAAATCAAACAAAGATAAAGCTGCTTTATGGTACTATATCGGCAAATTCAGAGCATACCAAGATACGATGATGTGTCAGGATAAAACTTCCCAAAGTCAATTAGAAGTTTATCCGATGCTTGCACCAAAGACTTTAAAATATGTGGCTACCAAGGTAAATGATAAAAAATATTTGGCAGATTTGATGCAAAAAGCCTTAGATTGGGATATTGGACATCCAAACAGAGTTAATCCTGTTTGGGCATGCTACCATGGTATAAGCGCATTTACAAAAGCACCAAAACTAATACCAAATACTGAATATGAAAAAATTCAAAACCAAGTTCGTGACGAAATTAGAGCTTCGATAAAAAAATATAAGGGTGAATAATTTTTAATAAGGCTATTTGCGAATTGAAAACACACATCCGCAATAATTTTGTCTGTACAAACTTAATTCTCGTGAAATCTTATTCGTTTTTAAAAAGCCATCTTGCTTTTTAAAGTCTTGTGCCAGGTAATCTATGCCGTATTCATCAGCAACACGCTGACCAATTTCCGATAATTTCTTAAAATTTTTATGAGGACTTATAACAATAGAAGTTGTAAAGGTTTTAATACAAAGTTCTTTAGCTTTTTGAGCAGTTCTGCGTAATCTCAACTCAAAACACTTATCACAGCGTTTTCCTTTTTCCGGTTCATTTTCAAGTCCTTTTGCACATTCAAAAAACTCATCAGGACTATATTCATCCTCAATCAATTCCACCCCAAAATATGAGCACAACGTACGTTCCGCATTCAATCGACGTTCATACTCATCAATAGGATGAATATTTGGATTATAAAAATACACAACTACAGAATACCCCGCATCTTTCAAATAAGATACGGGATAACCTGAACATATTGCGCAACACGCATGAAAAAGTATTTTATTATCTTGATTTTGCACCGTTTTCCTCTAATAATTTCTTTAATTCAGAATATGCCATCATTCCTACATGCTTTTTACCGTTTATTACCATTGTAGGTGTAGCATTAATTTCTGAAGCATAGGCATCATCCACACTTTTCTTTACTGCATCAAATATTTCCGCACTATTTGCATCTTCCTTTAATTTATTAATATCAAGTCCGACTTTTTCCGCAATAGCTAAGATTTCTTCGTCAGATGCTGGATGTTTTTCAAAAAATTTTGCATCCATATCCCATAATTTACCTTGTTTTTCGGCAGCCATAGAATATCTTGCCATACGACAAGAACCTTCATGGAACGGACTTGATAAATGAGAATTACATTCCATATCTAGCGGCAAATTCACATGTACGACATTAAAACCTTTTAATTCTTTTACAGCTTTATGAATCATAATATCAAAAGGTCCGCAAATCGGACAATTATAATCAGTATAAATATATACAGTAAATAACGGCTCCTTATCGCCAAGAACATTTCCCTTTACCGCATACTTATTTGTTTTTGCATTGATAAATTCCCCAAACTCATGTTTTTGTTTGACCTGAGGCGCAAATATCTCAGTAGCACTGGTATATGACAAACATCCGGCAGCAAATAAAACAACCACACATAATGCAATAAAATATTTTCTAACTCTAATTGCATTTATAAAATCCTGAACACTTTGTTTCACGGCTTTTACTAATCCTCCGTTTTTATAATCTATAGCAATTAATCCTATCAATAAATTTAACACATAGGTGAAAGCACATAAAACGCACAATTTATGTATTTCAAATAAACTCAACACCAATAATAACATCGATATTGCAAACGAAAAAACTCCCAACACCGCAATATAATCAAGCGAGTTTCTAAAGACTTCACAAAATCTAAATATGAAAAAGTTTTTTAGCTTATCAGCAACAAGCAAAAACAGAATAAAAACATACAAAAACATCCCCCAATAAGCTAACGGGACTCCAAAAAACTGAGATTCGGTTGTCCTTGCAATTCCGTCACAATCAATAAATTCATTTACCGAACAAAAACTCGGCAAAGCATACGGATTAAAATTTGCATCATAGTATATCAACGCAAGTTTAACCGTAGTTAAAAAACCTACAAAAGCTAAAAGCATAATTGCAAGTTTCTTATAAAATGCAGCTGTCTTTTCCATTAACTTTCTCCTTATTCCTATGTTCAATTTTACATTCTGCGTAACAATAAATCAATAGAAAAAAGTAGTATTTATTACAATATTGAAAAAAAGTCGTTTTATTGTATAATAAATAGCTGAAAGACATTGAGGATGGTTATATGAAAAGAAACATTTTTAAACTGTTTTTAAACAAATTTCTTGCATATCCGCTTTGGGTAAAACAAGTTGTGTTTTACAGATTATGGCAAAATATGCAAGAACAAAACTGTGACAGATTTGTTATCAACCATCCGGATAAAAATTTTGCAATGCATATTCCAACTCTTACCTTCAGAGGAAAACAGGAATTGTGGGATAAAAAGGGCGGTCTTGACGGAAATATATATAATTTTTTAAAATTTTCTCACGACGGATACAACATTCTGGAAATAGCACTAAATATGTTTATGTCTATGGAAGAAGTTTCTAAATTGTATATCTTCTGCTATGAACAAAAATTAATAGAACTGCCGGAACAAATTGAAGTTCATGCCATGGCTGAATTTATTTCAGGGAAAATTACAACAGGAGAATATTTTCTAAAAATAGGTTCTATTGAACAAGATCAACTTGATTATGCATTAGCTGAGCAGCATAAAACGGATGACAAAAATGATCACCTGCTGATTGGAAAAATATTTGTTAATCTCGGATACTTAACGGAAGCCACAATAAAAACTGTATTCAAGTTGAAAACTGACGCAAAAAAACGCTTTGTTATAAACCCTGAGAATTTGCCTGACAACAAAGATGACACTAAAAGTATTGATAAATACAAAGAAGAAATACAAAAACTTAAAGATGAAAATAAAGCTCTAAAAAAAGCTATGACTAAAATTGTAAATGCGGTAAAGACATATGATTTTTAACTCCCCTGATACCTTAATAAAATATATTCGTGAAGGACTTGTTGAAGAACAACACTTCGGTTATTTGTTAGTTTCAAACAAAATTCATGTTGTAGACAGAGTCGGAGAAAGCGGGAATTATCCGTTTTATTTGCGTTCTTGTGCCAAACCTTTACAAGCAGCATTAATAATAGATTGCGGACTTGACACAAAATATAATTTAACAGAAGAAGAAATAGCGTTATGTTGCGCATCTCACGCAGGGGAGGATTGCCATTTAGACATAGCTTACAAATTACTTGATAAATTTGGTATAGATAAAGATATGCTGCGTTGCGGGATACACGAATCGTTGTCAAAAACTAAACGAAATCAAATGCTACTTAATGGAGAACAACCTACAACATTACATAATAACTGTTCGGGTAAACATATTATGATGTTGGGATTATGCAAGCTTAACGGTTGGAACACAAAAGATTACGACGACATAAATCATCCGCTTCAAAAAATGATTAAAGATAAAATATATCATTTGTGTGAATTAAAAAAGCAATATCCGGTCACAACAGACGGTTGCGGAGTACCAATTTATGCTATGCCGCTTGAAAATATGGCAAAGGGCTATATTAATCTGTTCTGCAACCCCAAATATGAAAAAATTAAATATGCATTCCTAAATAATCCATACATAATTGGCGGGGAAGACCGAACCGATACAAAAATTATTCAAAATTCAGAAAATCTTATTGCCAAAGTAGGTGCAGGCGGACTTTGCATTGTAGTCAACACGGAAAATGAAGAATGTCTGGTTGTTAAAATATCAGATTGCGATATGAAAGCCCGAGAAATAGTTACTATTGAAGCATTAAAAAATATGCATTGGGCAAATATTGAATACGATAATACGATAAAGACCCTTCATGGCAAAGTCGTAGGCGAAATAGTTGCAACCCTATAAATAAAAAAGCCGCAGAATATACTGCGACTTTCAAAATTTTATTTTAAAATTTTATTTATTTTCACCAATCTTTTCAACTACTTTATCAATTAAACCATATTCTTTTGCCTCATAAGCTGAAAGATAATGATCACGTTCGCAATCTTCTTTAACTTTGTCATAAGGTTGCCCGGAATTTTCCGCCATAATAGAAATTAACATATCTTTCATTCTAATAATTTCTTTAGCTTCAATTTCGATATCGGTTGCCTGACCTTTTGCACCGCCTAAAGGCTGGTGAATCATAATTCTTGCACCCGGAAGAGCCATTCTTTTACCTTTTGTACCTGCAGAAAGCAAAAATGCACCCATAGATGCTGCTTCGCCAAGACAAATTGTGCAAACATCAGATTTTATTAAATTCATAGTGTCATAAATTGCCATACCTGCAGTAATAACACCACCCGGACTATTTATATACAACATAATATCTTTTTCATTATTTTCACTATCAAGAAGTAATAATTGAGCAACAACAGAATTTGCAACTTCGTCATCAATTTCCGTGCCCAAAAATATAATTCTCTCTCTCAATAATCTTGAAAAAATATCAAAAGAGCGTTCCCCTCTTGATGAATTTTCAATAACAGTCGGGACATAACCCATAATTTTCATATAAGTATCTTGATCCATTTTTCTCTCCTACTTCTTGTGCTTATTGTATCACAAATATAATATTGAGTAAAGAAATTTATGCCAAACAGTGTATTAAACATAAAAAACAAAGCCTTTAAAAAGGCTTTGTTAAACTTTCCCTTTTCAGCAATATGCTACTAAGAATAAGTTAAATTAAACTCTAATTGTTTGTCTTGTTACTGTATTTATAACTCAATATACTATATGAGTCAGAAGAAGAATCTTCATTTCCGTAGAATACAGACATATTTGTTGCTCTACGATTATTAAATTCATCTTCTTTTTTCAATCTTGCACAAGTTAAGTCATATCCGGAGATTTCTTCACTTGTAATTCTTCCATCGTGATTTGCATCCATTTCATCAAAATGCGCCAGAATATTCTCCATAGTGCTCTCAGACAAACCACTTGCACCTGATGCGTACAACTGAGTTAATTCATCTTTTGTCAATCCTTGTTTCGCCATCCTGTTCGTAAGTGTAGACATTTCTTTTTCACTTATAATACCGTCTTTATCTTTATCGATACTGGAAAAATTATTTTGCAAATACGATGCAAAACTCTGATTGACAAGATTTGCAGTCTTTGAATCCGTACGAATTTTATTTATATTATCAATAGTTACCCCATTTGGAGATTGCGCAGAAAGATACGAATACGTATTTGTCAAACCCGAATATATACCTGCCAAAAGCGAATTACCGCCTGAACCTGTCATAAAATAACCCTCTCTATTTGTAAATCCATATTTATTTTAACGATTTTTTCAAAAATGTCAAGCTATCCGACTAAACTTTCAAGATAATCCTTGTTATAATCAAGTGTATCCTGAGTTGTAACAATTGAATATACAGGACGACCTTTAAATACATAATTTGCAGTATTATATATGTCATCAATAGTTATAGTATCAAGAGTTTTTAACAAATCATTATAGTACGATATCCCATACCAATTACTTGCGCCCTTCATTATTGAAGATGTCTTTCCTAAAGTTGATTCATTGTTAGATAGTATTTGATTTTTTATAGCGAGTTTTGCTTTTGCAAGTTCTTCTTCGCTAACTTTTTCTTTTGTAATTCTATCTATATTTGTCTTAAAACCATTAATTGATTTTTGTAAATTATCGTAACTTTTTTCTCCTGTTTCTTTATTATCGGTTGTAGTCCCAATTGAAAGACTAATCACTCCTGTAGTATTTTCTCTATTTACTTTTGAACGAACAGTATAGGCTAGTTTTTGTTTTTCTCTTAAATCATCAAATAGTCTTGAAGATGGTCCTCCGCCTAATATATGATTCATCAATTCTAAAGCAGCCTTATCTTTTATATTACCGGTCGCACGGAATTTATACGACATTACAATTCTTGCCTGATTTTTACTATCAACATCTGTTAAAACCTTTGTTCTTTCAACAGGGGCATAATCTTCCCTGAGTACGTTTTTGTATGGACGGACAACTGGCAATGACGCCACTGAATTAAATATAGAATTTTTTAAGTTTATATTATTGTTTACGGGCGCTGAAACAGAAACTACACCATGCGAATTTTTCATTAATTCGTTATATAATTCTTTTACGTCTTCCAAAGACAATGTATTCAAGCTTTCCAAAATCTGTTCTTTAGTGTAATCATTAGGATACAACTCAGGCAACAATTTATTCCATGGCGATTTCTCAGAACGAATAATAATATCTTTCACATCTCTTACCGCATCGTCAAAAGTTTCTTGAGTAAAGCGGGGATTTAATAAAACATCGTTGAACAATTTTTGGGAATTAGAATAATCTTCAGAGTCTGAATACAACAAACCGCACAGTCCGCACTCATCAGCGGTAAGAGCTATTGTTGCACCAAGTTTTTCTGATTGTTTATTAAATTCATCCCTTGGTAAATTCATAGAACCATTCAAAAAGATTTCGTTTAATACATAATATGCCGCCGGATTTTTGGAAATTATCGGATTTTCAACTCGCAGCATTAATTCCGAATGAACATTTGGGAAACGACTTTCGTTAATTGCTACCCTGTAATTATTTGGAAGTTGATACTGCCTTATATTATCTGTATTAACAGCTTTCTTTTCAATCGCACCGGTAAAGGCGATTCCATTTGCGTTATTATAATTTTTTTGAATTTGCACATCATTTGTTAATGACGGATGTAATACGGTTATCGCAGTTTTATTTAAATCAAAATATTTACGCGCCGCATTTTGTAAATCGGCAGGTGACATTGTATCAATTATCTTTTCATAATTATTAATATCATCAACACAATTTTCTAACATTGATGTTCCTATAAAATTATTTATTTCAAAAGAAGATTCAAACATATCAGTAAAACTTTTTTTCATATTTCGTTTTAAAGTAGCCAAATCATCGGCTGAAACCGGAGTATTCTGATATTTTTGAATTCTTGAGTATAATGTTTTTAATACTTTTTCACTATTTTCTTCCGAGGAATTTGCTACTACCATTAAGGCTTTTGGCGCATTAGCTTTTGATAAAATTTTTTCTTCCATTGGCATAACCATTGCATTTAGAGGTCTAAAAACTTCTCCTGCATCACCTGATTGAAACATCAAATTAAAAAGGGCTTGAGAATATATTCTATCTTTTAAATTATTATTTTCCGGACCCGCAAAACCCATAACGACATATGAGGATTGTGTTTTATCGGATATTATATCCTGTCTTTTAGTTTTATCTATAGGTACTAAATTTTCAAAATGCCGGTCTTTAGGCGGTTGTTTCGATGAATTAAAATATTTTGATACCAATTTCATAGTGTTTTCGGGCTCTACTTCTCCTGAAATCACGGTTACAATATTTGCTGGGTAATAATTATTGCCATAATAATTAACAACATCTTCTCTTGTCAGATTTGTTATATTATCTGTAGTACCGGCAATCACATCATTTGAGGTTGTATTTATATTAAAAAGGGTTTTGATAGTTTTATTATATGCAATATTTTCCGGATTTGAGGTAATCATATTTATCTCAGAATTTACTATACCTTTTTCCTTTTCAAGCATATCTAAGGCAAACTTCGGAGATTCCAACATTGAAGAATGAATTCTCATTTCTTCTTCTAAATCAGTATCATTTAACAGATTTGATGCAATATAGTAATTAGTTTCAGCTAAGCCTGTACTTGCATTAGTGTCAGCGCCTATTTTATCAGCTGTTTTAAAAAATTCACCAGCATCAAGACCTTCCGAACCGTTAAATAAATTATGTTCTATGTAATGACTTATACCGCGAATATTATCAGGTTCGTTCAAAGAACCAGTATTTACGTAACTTCTTATAACAGTTTTACCCTCTTTAGGGAGAACCACAATCTTCTGTCCGTTTGAAAGTTTGTAAAAATAAGCTTTTAAACCATACGGAAAATCTTTTTCTCCGAGTTTTACATACGAAAGCGGCACTCTTACATTAATACCATTGGAAGTTTTAGCAAGCTCGCCAACTTCTCTTGTATCAGCCGTACGGTTAGAACACTTTGAAGGCTGACCATTTTGCGATTTATTTAGCGAATATACTTTATTCCCGAAATTCGGATAAAAACCGTTTATAAAACCTGACATTTTCCACCTTTTTAAAACCGTCTACTTATATACTAAAACACAAAGCTTATAAAAATTGCTTTTATTAATGTTAAATTTTGTAACACATATTTTTATAAAAAAAGCAATTTTTAAATCACAAAAAACTTTATTTAAATATAAGGAAATGAGGATTTCAAATATGAAAGAACAAGAATTAAACGCAATGATGTCAGTGGTTTCAGACCCAATTAGTAACGTTTATGTAATAAGAAACAGAAAAGACTTGGAAGAAATTCAACGAATTATCAGAATTTTTAATATATCAGATGAACAACACAATAAACATACGATGTTGTCCATCAAAAATCTTGCAACATTCAAGTTGGTATTAAGTAATAATTAAATTGCTCTCATTTCTTATATTATTTAAGCGGTTTTTGAATTTTCAAAACCGCTTTTATTATACAGAAATTAAAAGATATTTTTGTATGTAAGAAAATAATCATTTATTACGTTTATGAACATAGGCATAATCCAGACCAAAATAGCCGCACCAAATACCGGCTTGAACAAGAAACTTAATTGGAAAACGTTAACCTGAGGTGCAGTTTTTGAAATTACGCCAAGAATAATATCCTGCCCTAAAGTTGCAAGTAACACCGGAGATGCAATCTGTAAGCCCATATACAATACGTTTGATGTCATTTTGATTAAATAATCCATATTTACAAGTTCTACTAACGGAATTGAAGTTGCATACAGCGGGAAAATTTCAAAACTCCTTAAAAGAGCATGAACAAGCCAATATATACCGCCTATTTGCATAAAGATTATAATTCCTAAAAGCGAAATTAACTTTGTTAATATAGATACCTGAGAAGATGTTGTCGGCTCCAACACCATTGCTGATGACAAACCCATTTGCATATTTATCATATCGGCGCCGGCATCTATTGCAAGCAAAATTAATTGAGCCATATACCCAATAATACCGCCTACAACAAAATTCAATACTATCGATAACAACATAGATTCCTTAACCGCCAATATATCAGGGATTTTAGGAGTTAAAAATGATGTTAATATAACCGTAAATAAAAGAGCCAATGCCAGTTTTACCATTCCCGGAATTTCTTTTCGATTAAAAATCGGTGCCATTCTAAAAAAGCCCAGAATTCGCGCAAATACATAAATGCCTGATAACAGGTAAGCATTTACATCCGGAAAAAGTTTTGCAAGTTCAACATAAAAACTGTCCACTTTTCCTATCTCCCGTTATTCATAGTCCTATTTATGGTTCTGGTTTCAAGCAAATCCGGTTGAGGGTTGTCAATTCTATTTGAACGACGTGTTGTAATTTTTTGTTGATTATCTATATAAGGCACTTTGTTGGGATTTTTCATTATGTAATCAATATCTCTTCTGCCTCTGAATTTTAACGGGGATAATGATCCATATGCAGAAGTATATTGATTATAATCCGCAGCCAAAACATATTTATCATTTTTTGGAACTACATTAAAAGCCAATGCACAACCTTCTATAAATAAGTTATTCAGTAATCTTATAAACCCGAAGCCGCCAATTACAATAACAAGGAACACACCCAAAATTTTAGGAGCCGCAGCAATTGTCTGCTCCTGAACCTGAGTCACAGCCTGTAAAATACCGACTACAAGACCTATCCCAGCGGCAACAAGTACGCAAGGCATGGATATTGACAACATCGTCAAAAATCCTTTTGCTAAATACTCTGCTAAAATTTCTACCATAATACGTACCCCTTCTGCTAATTATAACTTGTAACAAGCCCCTGTACTATCAATGCCCAACCATCTACAGCAATAAATATTAACAACTTAAACGGCAATGAAATAATTGTAGGTGATAACATAAACATACCTAATGCCAACAAGATATTTGCAACAACAAGATCCAGAACAATAAACGGAACAAAAATCACAAATCCTATTTCGAAAGCTGTCTTTAATTCACTCACAATATATGCAGGTGCAACCTGCCATACTGTTATTTCATCAGGGGATGCAGGAGCCTGCTTATGAGATAATTGAACAAAAAATGCCAAATCATCCTCTCTTGTTTGTTTCATCATAAATTCTTTGAGAGGTTTTGAGCCTTCATCAATCGCCTGTATCATATTTTGATTTCGTTGATATGGGACACTCCCCATTTCATACATTTTTTCGAATGTTGGTCCCATTGTAAAAAATGTCAATATCATAGATAAACCGATAATAACAATTGACGGCGGGACAGATTGCGTACCCATTGCAGTCTTCAACATTGAAAACACAATAACAAATCTCAAAAAACTTGTCATACAACAAAATACCAACGGTATAAGAGAAAATACCGTCATTACGACCAACATTTGAATTATAGGATTTATATCTTTTAATGCGTTTTCCATCTATATCCCTCTGTTACTCATTAATCTTTCTCAACATATTATGCAAGACATTCTCTTGCTTTGGTGATTTTTTGTTAAAATCAACAATTACCGGTAAATCATCTACACTGGTATCTTCTGCATACACAGCTTTTGGAACTTCATTTATAACTTTTCTTGCCGACTTACTATTAATTCTTTTTACTGATTTTGCAGTTTGACGGTGAACGGAAAGATTTTTGTGCTCATCAACTATTACCGAATTCTCTCCCGGCATATTAATATCTAATTTTGAGATTAATGACGTTTTATCCACATCTCCTGCAATTAAAAATCTTTCATTGCCGGCTCTTACAACATACAATGTTTTTCGAGGAGCTATTGCAATTGTTTCTTCAACACTCAACATTTTACTTTTTGAGGTTTTACCAACTGTTCCAAGCGTAAATTTTTTGTATACCATGAGGGCAAAAAATATTAAACCCGTCATAGCCATTGTATATACTGCAAAATTAACTAAGTATCCGCCCATATATCCCTCTCATATTTTTTGTTTATATATCAGAATCATCTAACTCAAAGTCACTGTAATCAAACTCTTCTTCACCGCCTTCTTCAGCCGGTGCAGCCTGAGCAGGTGCCTGTTGAGGAGCCTGCTGAGCAGCTGCTTGAGGTTGCGCAGCTACAGCTTGAGGTTGCGAACCTTGATCAAGTATATTCAGGCTTGCGCCTTCACCTATTTCACCTAGAACATCTCCTGACATTGATGCGGATTTTTGCAAGATATCTGAAATCTTAACTCCGTATCTATCATTAACAATAACCAATTCTCCGTGTCCTATTACTTTATTTTCTACACGAAGAGTTATCTGATTATCATAAAGAGCTGCCACATCGACAACCTGTCCCAATTCAATTTTCTTTAAATTTCCAAGAGAAATCTTTACAGGATCAAGTTCAGCATACATATCGACTTCAATAGTATCCCACAGATTTTTTGGAACAGCTTTTTCAGTCATGGTCTCACCTCCGTCGTTATTATCAAATGGTAATTCAATCTCACTATTCGGTTCTATATGAACCGTCTTTACTTCATCTTGAATATATAGTGTAAGGTTTCTTATATCACTATCCTCAAGAATAACTAAATCACCTTCTTCAAGGCTTTTTAGCTCATCTACCGAAAATCTGGTTTTACCCAAAACCAATTTTGCATCAGTATGACATTCATAAAACTCTGGATAATCAAATTTATCACCCAAACTCTCGATTTTTTCCGGTGACATTCTACCGTCCGGTACCGACACGATAAATCTGCCAAATGTGCCCTCTTCCTCATCTTTAACCAAAAAAGTTATATGTGTCATATCAAAATTTGTTCTTACGAAATTTACAATTGGCGGTGGCTCTAAAAACGGTACAATAATTCTTGAAACATACTCATTAAAACCAGTCAACATATTTTTTTCCAAATCGGAAACATTTTCAATATTGAAAGGCCTACCGGCTCTACCTAAACCTTTGTTCAATAATAACGCAATAGCACCCTCTGATATTCGTAAAAACATATCATAAAATTTATCAATACGCACTTTTGTTACAAAATGAGCTTCTTTGAGCTGCAACAAGTTTATATTTTTACTAACACCTATCATATAAAAAGTTAAACCAGGCAAGAAAAAACCGTCGCTGGATTTTTGCAGCGCAATAGGAAACAAGTTTTCATACCAATCGTATTCCTGATATAACAGGCTCGGACTCTCAATCTTCACCTTTTTTTTAGTTTTTTTCTTTGCCAATATTTATCCCTCTATCCAAGTCATATAATATTTCCCATAAATACAATAGAGTATTTTTACATGTATAACATCAACCTTTTAATGTATTTTTTACAAAAATCAAGATTGATATATAAAATATTACAGCAATTACTGATAATATATTTTATAGGTAGTTCATTTCTTTTCCTTTGAAGCTATGCAAAGGGAAAGAAATGAACCAAAGAAAAGGAAACAAGCTCATATTACAGCGTCGCTATGCGCCGCAAAGGCTTCGCCGTTTGCAA
>DEFJ01000010.1:40089-42218 GCA_002350725.1 Cyanobacteria bacterium UBA2855
TTTCTTGGGTGACATTCTTTCTTCTTGCATCGCAACAAAAAGAAAGAATGTCACATGTGAATATAAAATATATTATCAAAACTCTTATTTATTTCATATTTACATGGTAAAATAAAATTACAAATTGAAATTAGTTTAGAGGATTATAACTTATGAAAATGTCAAAAATGTTTGTACAAACCCTTAGAGAATTTCCTTCCGATGCGGAAGTTATTTCTCATAAAATGCTTGCCCGTGCAGGTTTTATAAAAAAACTTACAAGCGGAGTATATAACTATATGCCACTTATGTGGAGAGTATTGAAAAAAATTGAAAATATTGTAAGAGAAGAAATGGATAGAGCCGGAGCTCAAGAATTATTAATGCCGTTTGTTCAACCTAAAGAGTTATGGGAAGAATCCGGCAGATGGGATGCATACGGAAAAGAATTGATGCGTTTAAAAGACCGCCACGATAGAGTTATGTGCCTTGGACCTACACACGAAGAAATAATAACAGCTCTTGCAAGAGATGTTATCAAATCATACAAGCAAATGCCTGTCAATTTGTACCAAATACAATCCAAATTTAGAGATGAAGTCCGACCTCGTTATGGTTTGTTAAGAGGCCGCGAGTTTATTATGAAAGATGCCTATAGCTTTGACAAAACACAAGAAGGCTTGGATAAAGAATATGAGAATATGGCAAAAGCATATAAAAGAATTTTTGATCGCTGCGGTTTAGAAACAAAAATGGTTCAATCGGACTCAGGCGCAATCGGAGGTAGTGTCAGCCACGAATTTATGGTTATTACCGACGGGGATGCCGGAGAAAATGATGTATTCTATTGTGATTGCGATTATTCAGCTAATTCAAATCACGCAATATCCAAATTACCTGAAGTTTTAACAGACGGCTCAAAATATTTTAATGAAACAAAAGTATTAGACACTCCAAATACTCATTCAATAGATGAATTATGTAAATTTTTAAATATTCCTTCAACAATTATTCTTAAATCTTTAGTTTATATAGTTGATAAAAAGCCGGTAATAGCACTTATTAGAGCCGATAAAAATGTTGAAGAAACTAAATTGATGAATGCTGTAGGCGGGATAGAAATTAGAATTGCATCTTCAGCTGAAATCGCAGAACTTATGGCAGAAAAAGGATTTGATGCAGTGCCGGGATTTATCGGGCCGAAAGGGATGACAGATATTCCTATTATTGCAGATGAAACAGTAAAAGATATGAAAAACTTTGTAGTAGGTATTAATCAAACCGACAAACACCTTGTTGGAGCCAATTTATCCGACATTCCGGCTATTGAAAATTATGTAGATATTAGGCTTGTCGAAGCAGGAGATTTTTGCCCTAAATGCGGAAAACCTCTGAAAGTTACCAAAGGCATCGAAGTCGGAAACATATTCCAGTTAGGAACGAAGTATTCTAAGCCTATGAATGCGGTTTATTTGGATGAAAACGGCAAAACTCAACCATATATTATGGGATGCTACGGTATTGGAATTTCAAGAACCGCAGCAGCAGCGGTTGAAGCGCATAATGATGAACACGGAATCAAATGGCCGATTGCAATTGCTCCATACCACGTAGTGATAGTACCTGTTAATATTAAAGACGAACAACAAATGAAAGTAGCGGAAGATATGTATGAAAAACTACTGGCTGCAGGAGTTGAAGTTGTCCTTGATGATAGAGATGAACGCGCCGGTGTTAAATTTAAAGATGCAGATTTAATCGGATTTCCGTTCAGAGTAACTGCCGGAAAAACATTGTCCGGAGGGTTTGTTGAATTCAAAATAAGAGAAACAGAAGAAGTTATTAAAATGACTCCGGAAGAAGCTGTCAAAGAACTCCTTAACAGGATTAAAAAATAACAAATAAAGTTATTTATAATTTATACACAAAAAAGCGGCTGACAAATCAACCGCTTTTTTAATTTTATACTTAATCTTACACTTTTCTCTTACGAGCAGCTTCAGATTTACGTTTTCTTTTTACGCTTGGTTTTTCGTATCTTTCACGTTTTTTTACTTCAGAAAGAATACCTGCTTTTTGGATTTTCTTCTTGAAACGTCTTAATGCTACTTCGATACTTTCGTTTTCGCCAACTTTAACTTCTGCCATTT
>DEFJ01000001.1 GCA_002350725.1 Cyanobacteria bacterium UBA2855
TTTTTACTCTAACATACAATTCTGATATACATGATTTAATTAATAAAAAATTAATAATTTGTGGAATTATTGCAAATTAACTTCTCATATCCCCTGTGCCTGAACGAAAACCGCAGAATGAATATATAAACGGAAGCAAGCGTTTAATCTGAATTTTATCGGCAAACGGGATTTTGGCAAGAACCATTATTGCAACAGCATCATCAAAGTTTGCTATCATATCAATTGGTTTTAGTTTTCTGTCAGGGCGTTTTACCTCTTGAGTTTTGCGTAGTTTGTTTGATATCCACAGTGCAAGATTTGAGCCTGCAACAACTCCTGCAACAGATGCCGCAATCTTTGTTACATTGTTGTTTATCAATCTTTTTTTAGATTTTGAACACTGTTTTAAGATGGTATCCACAAACAATAGAGGGGTTGATGTCAGAGCGAATTGAAAAGCTCCTTCTATCCATTTCCTTTTCTTCGTATCTGAATCTTTTCCGACAGAACTGAAAATTATTCCGCCGACATCGGCACATCCCGCCATAGATAACATTTCAACTACAGTATAATTTACCTTCATAGGATTTTTAATCTTTTGCTTTTTCATCATTGTCCCGAGTACAAGTCCGACACCTGTTACCGCACCTATGAAGGCAAGTATTTTATCTTTCTTTTCGTTGTTATTTGCAGCGTTTTTTGACCCGTTAAAAGACTTGATACTGTTATTTACAGTAGTCTGATTATACAATGTTTTTGGGGTATATATATTTATTGCTTCTGTTCTCATCTTCTTTTTAATTTTGCTATAACAATTACTTATTGTATACTAAACAAAAATATTTTTGCAACCATAGTTTAGTGGATATAATCTATAATACTTTTCTTGACATTGATTGTGCCTGTATAATATAATTCACTTATAAATGTAAGCTTTAGGGATACCCTATAATTTCCCCACAGGAGAAAGAGTAAATGAAAAAACATATAGTTATAATTATATTACTGATACTTGCGGCTATTGGTGTCAGGTTTGGTATTTCCATGTTTAATGGTATAAAAAGTGCAAACGAAAGAAAACAAATGAAAGCGCCGGAAGTCGTTGTAGATACTATAAAAGAAGATGATATAATTCGTGAATATGAATCTCCCGGACGTGTTGTAGCAAAATACAGAGTTGATGTTCTTGCACGTATCAGCGGATATTTGCAAAAAAGTTATTTTAAAGAAGGCGATTATGTAAAAGCCGGTCAGACTTTGTTTTTAATAGAGCCTACGGAATATTCCAATGCTGCAAATGTAGCCGCTGCTGATGTAAAAAATTTAAAAGCACAGTTAGCATATGCTGAAAAGCAATTGGCAAGGGCAGAAGAACTGGTTAAGAACGACTACATAGCAAAATCTCAGTATGACAATTTGCTTTCTCAGCGTGATTCGTTAAGAGCTCAGCTTGCATCTGCTCAGGCAAGGTATAGTGACAGTAACAGAAACCTTAGCTATACAAGAGTAAAAGCACCTGTTGACGGACAGGTTGGTATTATTGATGTAACGTTAGGAAACTTTGTAAGTCCGTCTGCCGGACCTTTGACTACTTTGAATAGTACAAATCCGATGTATGTTACTTTTTCGTTGGAAGCATCAGATTACAATACTTTGGTGACTTCTGACGGTGCTGATGCAAAGACCAGAAAAGTGGAATTATATTTTTCAGGCGGTGAAAAATATGCGTATGACGGAACTCAGGATTTTACAGATAACAAAATTGATCAATCTACCGGTACTGTTACTCTGCGTGCTACTTTCAAAAATCCTAACAACCAATTGTTACATGGTGAGTTTGTTAATGTTAAATTATATGCAAATAAACCTGTAAAAACTCCGGTAGTACCACTTATTGCTGTTCAAGAAAATCAAGCAGGCAAATATGTCTATAAAATTGATGAAAAGAATTTACCTCAACTCGTATATATAAAAGTAGCGGGTCAGCATGGCGAAAACTGGATTATAAAAGAAGGTTTGAAAGCCGGTGATAAGATTATTACAGTCGGAATTCAAAAGGTTGTTCCTAATCAGCCGGTAGCTATCAAGATGAGTAGTAATGAAATTCAAGATAAAATTGATGAAGCAGCTAAAAAATAGAAAAATACATTCTCCAAAAATTTAAAAGGAATAAATAATGAACGAACAAAATCAGGGAAATTTGTTTATACGTCGACCAAAGATGGCTATTGTAATCTCTTTGGTAATAATGCTTGCCGGAATGTTGTTAATGACGCAGCTTCCATTGGAAGAATATCCGTCTATTACGCCTCCGCAGGTTGTAGTTACTGCTACATATGCAGGCGCAAGCTCTGACGTTATTGAATCTACCGTTGCAGCTCCGATTGAAGCGCAGTTGAACGGTACGGATAATATGATATATATGTCTTCGACCTCAAGAAACGGACAATATCAGTTAACTATGTATTTTAGAATAGGTACAGACCCTGATATGGCTGTTGTAAACGTTCAAAATTCCTTACAATTGGTTACGCCACGTTTGCCTGAGGATGTAAGAAGATATGGTTTATCTGTCAGAAAATCTACAGGCGGACCGGGCATTATGATGATTTCGGTAAATTCCCCGTCCGGCACGTATGATTCGTTATACATTGCAAACTACGCATCCATATTTATTAAAGATGAACTTGCTCGTATACATGGTGTTGGTACGGCATCTGTATTCGGGTCTACGGATTATTCAATGAGAATATGGCTGGATGCCAACAAGATGGCAAACCTCGGAATTTCTGTAAGCGAAGTTACTGCGGCTGTCCAAACGCAGAACTTGCAGGCTCCTGCCGGTGATTTGGGTGTTGAACCTATGATTAATCCTCAGCTTATCAAACTTACACTAAGAACGAAAGGCAGATTAACAACCCCTGAAGAATTTGAAGACATAGTTGTTCGTTCAAAACCTGACGGTTCGCAAATTAAACTTAAAGATATTGCAAGAGTTGAATTAGGTGCAGAAAGTTATTCGTACTTTTCTCGTATAGGTGGTAAAAATTCTGCAATTATTTCAATATCTCAAATTCCTGAAGCAAATGCTATTGATCTTTCAAATAAATTGAGAAAGAGAATGGAAGAGTTGAGCAAACGTTTTCCTCAAGGGATAGAATATAAAATTCAGCACGACGAAACGACTTATGTAAGAGAATCAATCAGAGAAGTTATCAGTGCAATTGCGCTTGCAATATTACTCGTAGGTATTGTGTGTTATTTATTCTTAGGAACGGCGCGTGCTGCATTTATTCCTATTTGTGCAATTCCGGTTTCTTTAATCGGTGTATTTATATTTATGAATTTATTCGGGTTCTCCGTTAATCTGTTGATACTTTTTGGATTGGTGCTTGCAGTCGGTTTGGTTGTTGACGATGCTATTGTAGTTTTGGAAAATACACAGCGTCATATTCAAGAGGGTAAACCTCCGAGGGAAGCCACTGAAATTACGATGAAAGAGGTATTTAGTGCTGTATTGGCAACTTCATTAGTTTTGATGGCGGTATTTGTTCCGGTATCATTTATGGACGGTATTACCGGACAAATGTTTAGACAATTTGCATTGTGTATTGCTTCTGCAATAGGTTTGTCGACCGTTGTTGCGCTTACTCTTTCTCCGGCACTTTGTACAATGATTTTAAAAACCGGAGAAGAAAAGGCTGATTTTGAATTTATTCAAAAATTTGATAATTGGTTCAATCGTATTCGTGATAAATATTTGGAAGGCGCAAAAGTTTTCATAAATTCCTCAAAACTGACTTTGGGCGTATTCGGGTTAATATTATTGTTTATTATATGTATGTTCAAGTTCATACCGACAGGATTTTTGCCTAATGAAGACAGAGGTGTAATTTTTACTCGTATACAATTACCTGACGGTTCATCTGCATCAAGAACGGATAAAATCGCAAAGGAAGTTGAAAAGAGATTACTTGAAATCCCCGGAGTCAAGAATACAATTACTCTTGTAGGTTTTGAGGGTGAAAATACTTCGTTTATCGTTTCAGAATTAGACGATTGGTCAAAACGTAAGAAAAAAGACTTAAAGATGGAAAGTATCTTAGAAAAAGCTCAGAAAGGTTTTTCAGGATATCCTGCCGCTACAATTACATCCTTTGTACCGCCTGCAATCAGCGGTTTAGGTATGGTTGGCGGATTTGAGTATCAGTTGCTTGATAAAGGTGACAGGACTCCGCAAGAGTTGTATGACGAGGCGGTAAAACTTGTTACGGAAGCATATAAAGAAGATAAAGAAACGAATGCTATATTTACGGTATTAAATTTCACATATACAGCAACATTGCCGCAGTTGATGATTGAGGTTGATGCCTCAAAAGCTTTGGCTCAAAATGTTCCTTTAACAGAAGCTTATAACGCGTTGGCATCATATTTCGGGCGTTCTTATATAAATGACTTTAATAAATTGGGACGTGTATTCAGGGTGTATATGCAGGCGGATGCTGAGTTTAGAGAAAAACCGTCAGATTTGGATAAGATTTACATAAAAAATAATAACGGCAAAATGGTACCTTTATCTGCTGTCGTAAAAATCAAAGAAGTTGTTGGTCCTTATAGCAGAACAAGATTTAATATGTATCCTGCAGTTACGATAAACGGTATGGTAAGACAGGGCGTAAGCTCAGGGGAATCAATGTCAAAAATGGCAAAAATTTCTGATAAAGTATTACCAAAGGATATGGGTTATGAGTGGTCAGGTGCATCATTACAGGAGAGTGAATCAAGCGGGCAGATAGGACCGATTATTGCAATGTCATTGATATTTGTATATTTATTCCTTGTTGCTTTGTACGAAAGCTGGATGTTGCCGATGGCGGTAATGCTTGTATCTCCGATTGCGTTGGTAGGGGCTTTATTCTTCCAGTTCTTAGCGGGATTTTCTTTGGATTTGTATTCTCAGATTGGTCTTGTAATGTTAATTGGTTTAAGTACAAAGCAGGCAATTTTGATTATTGAATTTGCAAAAGATGCTCATAAAGGCGGTATGCCGATAAGAGAGGCTGCAATGCAGGCGGCAAAGTTGAGATTTAGGGCTGTAATGATGACAAATATCGCATTTATTTTAGGTTTGTTACCGTTGGTATTTGCATCAGGTGCAGGTGCTGCAAGCCGTAATTCTGTTGGTATGACAGTTA
This sequence comes from Cyanobacteria bacterium UBA2855, assembly GCA_002350725.1. Taxonomy (GTDB): domain Bacteria; phylum Cyanobacteriota; class Vampirovibrionia; order Gastranaerophilales; family Gastranaerophilaceae; genus UBA1221. The sequence goes on from DEFJ01000001.1 coordinate 5,178, forward strand.
TGGGTGGTATGCTCGCGGTTGCATTTGTGGGTACTTTCCTCGTTCCAGCCTTTTTCGTAATGATTGAGGAGATGAAAGTTTATACGGCGCACAAGTTCGGAAAGAAAAAGGACGTAAATAAAAATGTATAAAAAGATAATAATTTTAAGTTTAATACTCGGATTAGCAAATATTCCCGTCCTGGCAAAAAACAAAGATGGGATAGGTAATAAAATAAACGACAAGGAATATCCTGCGGCGGAAAAAGTTTTACCGTCAGACGTAAAATCTCAAGATGCGCCGATTACTATATCCGGTTCTGTTGTGAAAAATGTTGATATGAATTTAGACAGATGTATTGAACTTGCATTGGGTAATAATCCTCAAATAAATGCGGCGTTTCAAGATGTTTTGGCATCGGATTCCCGTATCAAACAGGTTTGGTCAAATTATTTTCCTCAATTAAATTGGCAGACCGGTTATACAAGAATGCGTCAATTACAATTGTCGGATGTTTTCAACAGAAATTTGACTTATAACTATTATATATTGGGTCAAATAACTTTGCAGCAAATGCTATACGACTTTGGTGTTACTCAAAATCAGGCGACAATCAAAAGGCTTGATTATGAAGCGTATAAAGCAAGTTTGGCAGGTGTTATAAATAATGTCATTTATCAGACTAAAGATGCTTATTATAATCTTTTGCTTGCTCAGGAAAACAAACGTGTTGCAGAGGATAACGTTCAAAAATACGAACTTTTCTACAATCAGGCAAAGGCTTTTTATCAAATCGGCATGAATCCTAAAGTTGACGTGACGATTGCTCAATCAAATTTATCAAACGCAAAATTAAAGCTTATTCAGGCTGACAATTCAGTAAATATTGCAGTCGCAAATTTGAACAATATAATGGGTGTACCGTTTATTGAAAAATATGAGGTTCAGGAAAGATTAGATTATGTTCCGGTTGATATTACGTTAAATCAGGCGGTAGATATTGCAAGGGACTCAAGACCTGAATTAAAGCTTGCCGAATTAAAAGTAAAAAGTGCAAAGCAGACCGTAAAACTTGTAAAAAAATCATATTTTCCTACATTATCTGTTGAGGGTCAATATATGCGAGGCGGTGCGCATTGGAACAGCAATTACGGTTACAATTTCGGCGGATATTTAACATTTCCGACGGTTAACGGTATGTTAATCAGAAATGAAATCAAAGAGGCAAAATACTTGTATGACAAGGAACTTGCAAATGCTGTAAACACTCAAAACGAAATATACCTTGAGATACAGACGGCATACTTGACATTATCAGAGAAAAAAGCCCAAATTCCTGTAGCGATTTTGCAGGTAAAACAGGCAAAAGAAAATTATGAGCTTTCGTACGGCAGGTATCGTGTCGGAGAGGCGAGTCCTGTTGAGTTGAGAGATGCTCAAGTTACATATCAGGAAGCTCAATTTGATTATTACAACACATTGTACGGTTATAACTCAGCAAAAGCCGCGTTGGAAAAAGCCATAGGCAAAAATCTTGTCCCCGGTGAAAAACCTATCGATTTGGATTTAAAGAAGAAATAAAATATTTCTATCGGAGGCAGATGTGTCCGTATTTTGTCTTTGCGAGGAGTTATGTAGGGTGCGAATTTTCGCACTAAAAATGCGGTGCGTTGACACGCACCCTACTACTAATTACTTGACATGTACAATTGCAAGCAACCAACTGGAGCGTGGCAATCAATAACGGCATACGGATCGCCACGAAAATCAAAGATTTTCTCGCGGTGACAAATTATGAACGGTCCCCCCACAGAAGGTTGATTGGGTATTTACACGTGTTGTTCTTATATATAACTCTTTAATTTTTCTATTTTATCAGGACTGTCGCTTTCAAAGTATATTCTCAATAGCGGCTCTGTTCCGCTCGGGCGAACAAGTATCCAGCTTTTATTATCATTGAGATACAATTTTACCCCATCTTTTAAATCGATTTTTATAATATTATATTTACCTATTGATTTTTTATTCTTAAAAGTTTCAAGTATAGGCTTTATTTCTTCTGTGTTGTTCAATTTTTTATCAACCCTGTCATTATAGAATTTGCATCCGACAAAATCATATAAATCCTGTTGCAATTCGACAAGGGACTTATTTTCGTACGCCATAACTTCTAAAACAAGCGAATTTGCCAACAGCCCGTCCTTTTCGGGAATGTGCCCCTGAATACTTAATCCGCCGCTTTCTTCCCCTCCGATTACCGGATTGAATTTTCTCATAGCCTCTCCGACGTGCTTAAAGCCTACTGCGGTTTCTATTACTTCCACTCCCAGTTTTTCCGCAACTTTATTGAGTAAAAGACTTGCTCCTACGGTTTTTACCAGTGCGCCTTTGTAGCCTTTATTCTTTATCAGGTGGATTAAAAGTATGGATATTATTTCGTTTGGAGAAACATATTCTCCGTTTTCGTTAATAATTCCAAATCTGTCAGCATCTCCGTCGTTTGCGAGTCCGATTGAGTTTGGAGTTTCCTTAACTTTTTCAATCAAATCACTAAGATACTTAGGTTTCGGGTCAGGCATTGCACCGCCAAAATTCTTGTCATGAAACATATTTATAGTTTCAAATTTTATGTTATGTTTTTTTAATATGTTATCGAAAAATCCAATGCTGGCAGAATAAAATCCGTCATATATGATGTTTGTATTTTTAAGTTTTGAAATTTTTTCGTAATCTATTAAAGTTTCAAGGTGTTTCTCATAATCGGGTTGAAAATCGTAATTCGTAAGAGTTCCTTCTCTTTTTTTAGAAACGGGCGAGCCAAGATTTGCAGTTAATTTATCCGTAATATCACTCGTTGCGGGACCTGCATAATCAGGAATAAATTTTATTCCTAAATATTCAGGCGGATTGTGTGATGCCGTAAACATTATGGCGCAAGCATTTAGCAACTTTGCATTATACGCTAAAACAGGTGTCGGAAGAATTTTATCGCTATACAAAACGTTAAAGCCTATATCTTTAAGACGATTTGCGGTTCTTAAAGAAAATGTATCCGCCATATTTCTTGGGTCATAACCTATGATTATTTTTTTATCAATTCCAAAGGTTTCATATACGTACTTCCCAATGGCATCCGTTACGATGTCCACATTTTCTTCGCTGAATTCTTTTCCTACAACAGCTCTCCAACCGTCTGTTCCGAATTTTATATTATGCATTACTTGCGTTCCTCTTCTATTTTTATATATAATGATACTTGAAACAGGGAGTTAAGTAAATGATGAATTTTGATGGCGTTTTGAGAATTGCATATTTAGGACCTGAGGGGTCTGTATCGGAGATGGCAAAAGATTATTTTGCAAAAAAGTATGAGATAGATGCATACCCTACACCTATGCAAAATGTCAAAGAAATTATTGAATATGTTCAAGATACCCCGAATGTTTTGGGAGTGGTACCTGTGGAAAACTCTATCGTAGGTACGGTTCGTGAAACTTTGGATAATTTGATGGTGTCAAATAATGAAAAGCTTCAAATTTTATCTGAGGTGACTTTACCCGTAAATCACTGTTTGCTTTCTAAAAATACCGAGTTATACAGCATTGCTGGAATTATTGCCAACACTCAGGCGCTCATTCAATGCAGGGAATTTATAAAAAACGAGATGCCGAGAAACCTGAATATAATTGAGGTTACCAATGCGGCAGAAGCGGCAAGAAGTCTTGCAGACTATAATTTAACTTACGCATCCATCGGGACCGAAAAAACTGCAGAAATATACAATTTAAACATTTTAAAAAAGCCTATTAATGACGACCAATCAAACAGAACTACATTTGTACTGATTGGAGCATTTGATACAGAAGAAACCGGACATGACAGAACGACTTTGATGTTTACGACAGACGACAGACCGGGAGCATTGTTAGAAATATTGAATATCTTCTACAAAAATAACGTCAATCTTTCATATATTTCTTCTCGTCCGTCAAAAGAAGATAAAGATAATTATATTTTCGTTGTAAGTTTGGATGGTCATATAAAACAACCTGAAATTTCTGACACGATAAATCAGGTACACGAAAAAACTACCTCAATGAGAGTAATGGGTTCTTACGAAAAATAATTCTTATTTAGCAATTGCTTTTGCTATTTTTTTGAATAAATTACCTACAAAATCGAAAAAAGAACCTTCATTATCCACTACAAAATCTAATTCTTCGTCTTTTCCAAAAATATCAACTTCTTTTTTTTCTCCAAATATACTTTGGTCAAAATATTGACGTTTTTGGTTTTTGTCCTTTTTACGCTGCCGCATGTAACCAAGATTACCTCCGCCGCCATCGTTGTTCATGTTAGCAGCTTCCCTAATCATTGGTTTTACTCCGCTTGCTAAGCTGAAATTCAAATCACTCATAACGCATTACCTTTTGTTTTTCCCTTACTTATATAAAGTATTTTATTCACCAAAAATTGTTACATTTTGTCATGTAACTTAATAAATTGTAATATTAACTCAAGAACAGGAACATAATGTCGTTATATGTTCTGTGTATAGTTGATGGAGAAGAATTGTTATGTCCGAGGATAAAATTACTTATTCCCAATTACATATTGGTAGAGATATAAGTTATGACAGGTTAAAAGCAAAATGCGGTAATTTGAAAAATTTCGATTTAATTTTTAAATTTTTTGATGATATTACTCCTGCCAAGAGTGGTAAAATCGGATATAACGAGATGGATCAGGTGCTAAATGTTATGAATGACAAAGGCTTATTTGACCCTGAGTATCTTGAAGATTTAGACAAAATGGATTTATCAAAACCTCTAAATATTGATTTATCCAATCCGAAACCGCCAAAAGAATATTATGTCGATGACGAAGAAGTTGAGCAATTTCTTAAAGCAAACGATAAATTGTCAGGTGTGAGTGTTGATGAAATGCAAACATTTTTTAAGGCATTAGCACAATCTGATGATGAAGTTTGGGATGAAGAATGGAATTCTAATGTAGGAGATATAGATAAACGCTATGCAAATGTTCCGGAAGAAGTTAGAAAAATTGCCCATGGGCAAAAAGATGTGAAAATAACAAAACATCAGAAAGGTTATGTTATATCCCATTCCGACCCTGATATGAGAATGATTGTAGCTCCCAATGGTACAATTCTTGCAAGTGAGGGGGACGGATGTACGGAAAATCGTCTTGGAGCTTGCAGAGAAACGGAATATTATTATGAGGACGGCACACCAAGTAAAAACGGTATTTGGTTTGGTGAATATGCAAGCAGCAGAAAATATACGGATAGTGGCGCCTATGACTACGAAAATTATGATACAAACGAAATGTACCGCCAAATGGGTCGTACAAGATTTAACTATAAATATGACAAAGACTACAATAAAATTTGTACAGATATAAAACTGAATGAAGGCTTGCCAAATGAGGCAAAGCTTGAATTTGAGTTGGATGAAAACGGAAAGATTAAAGATATTAAAGTTAAAAACCCTGATAAAAATGATTTACCGAAAGATGTCAGTCCAAAAACAATAGACTCTCCGATAAAATTATCGGAGTCTGAAAAACAAAAGTTAATAGATTTTATTAATTCCGGTAAACAATTTGCAGAGGATTTTGATTTATCTGTTGAAAATAATCAAGTGAAAATAAGAGCTGCTCTTAGTAACAGGGCAAAAGTTTCAGCTCCTCCTGTTCCTGATAATATAACCGATGAAATCTTTAGGCTTCAGGAACAAGGTTTATTAAATAATCAGGATTTTAAGTTATCTTATACTAATGATGGTAAATTTGAACTAAAACTAAAAACAAAAAATGCTTTATATGATAAGACGGCGGATTTTCAAACAGTTGAATATTCTGCGGATGGCAAAACCAAAACTACAACCACGTATAAAGGTGATGACGTCGTAAAAAGCACGGAAGCTGCCGGACAAAAGATGGAAAGCATTTCAAAAAGAGAAGACGAATTTTTGGAGGCTTTATTAACTCAAAATTGGCAAAAGGCAAATGATTTATTGGGTTTAGTATCAGACCCCGGAGGTGATTTCGGATTTTATGCGGCGTGTCAAAAATATCAGGATATAACCGGGAAAAATCTTATGTCAGAGCTTCTCAAACTTAAAAAAGCAGGACAGCTTGGTGAAAGTTTGATAGCAAGATTGACACCAATGGTAGATAGATTAGCTTTAACTCTGTTAAATCAAACTGAACAAATAAATGCTGATGAACATATACAAAAGTCTTTTGATAAGCACATGAATATGTATAATGAAATTGCAAAATTTGACCCAAAAACTTCCCAAATAGGACATTTGCTGCCTGAAATTCAGCGAACTCAAATTTCCGAGAACGAATATGAAGAAAAAATCGACGGTAAAACCTACCATATTAAAGTCGAAAACAATCAAATGTTTGTTACAAAGGATGGTAAGACTTTTAAAATAGATTTAACAGGGGTAAATGATTTTAATAAATCTTTGTTAACACAATTTAATTCAAAAGTTTTATACAGGATTGCATCAACCGATATAAAAATTCAATGGGGTGAAACTTTCTTGCAAGACCAAAAGCGTGATGAAAATGCAGGTATTGTCATAATTAATCCAAATGATAACAATATTGCAGGTTATTATGAACCTGAAACAAACAGTATGAAAATATTTCCTAAAAGATTTAGCCGAAGTTTTCTTTTAAAAACTGTTGCCCATGAAACGGGACACTCATTATTTGATGCCTTGAAAGAACACAACGAAGAATTAGAGAATGCTTTTAAAGAGGAATATGATGCCTGGCAAGCTTCTGATGAACCGTTCAAAACCGGACAGCATACATATTGTGTAACAAGTCTTGATGAAATGATTGCGGAGTGTTATGCGCTTGCAGTTACAGGTAACTCTGATGGCGCATATACTATTTGCAAGCATTTTCCGAAAACATTTGCTATCATCAAACGTCTAATAGATGAACGTGAAAAATAATCTGTTTTACAAATTTTCAAGTAATGCAAGTTTCATGGATTTGAAGTCGGGTGTTTGTCCGAACCAAATTTTCTGTGCCGCAACGGCTTGATATACCAACATGTCACATCCGTTTATGGTTTTAAGTCCCAGTTCTTCTGATAATTTTAGCAGAATGGTTTTTCTCGGATTGTAAATTATGTCGTAAACAGCTGCGTGTTTTGGCAGAGTTGATAAAACATCTTTTTCAATCGGTGTAAAGTCTGCTGAATAACCTTGCATTCCTATAGGTGTTGTGTTTACAAGAATATCGTATTTTGATAAATCCGTAATTCTGTTTATTTGATAGATGTTGAAAGTAATTTTATCAAATTGCTTTCTCAAGTATGCAATGTAATCTAAAGCGTTTGGGATATTTCTTGTATAAATATCAATATTTTCAACACCCTTTTGGGCTAAACCCATTGCAGCAGCACGGCTTGCACCGCCTGTTCCCAAAAGAGCCGCAGTTTTACCATCTAAATCTATTTCAGTAGGAATTGCCTCTATAAAACCAATTACGTCTGTATTATATCCTTTTAGACTCTTATCAGGATTGATTTTTACCGTATTAATTGCTCCTGTAATATCTGCGTATTTGTCAATCTCGTCTACAAACAGTGCTATCGGTACTTTATGCGGAATTGTTACGTTAAACCCTCTGTAACCTTCCCGTTTCAGGTGCTTAATCGTATCTACCAATTTCTCTGGAGGGGTTTCCAATAACTCGTAATTAGCGTTTATTCCAAGGCTTTCAAATCCGGCATTATGAATATGCGCTGACATAGAGTGCCCCAGCGGGTATCCGATTAAACAAAATTTTTCCATCATATTCTCCTTTAATTTCATTTTAAACCAAGTACAATTCTTTTTTATCCTGTATTTATATTACTTTTGTTTGTGTAGGATTGTGGATATGTTTGCGATATAATTTGTTCAGGAGAAAATTATGACAAAGAAAATTTTAAATTTGATATTTATAATGTTGTTAGCGTGCCCTTTGGTACTTGCTGCAAGAGATAAAACTCTTGAGGAACACGTTAATAACGAAATAGCTTTTTATAAAAATATACAAACCTGTACCCCGATTGAATCTTCCGAAACAAATACAAAGGCTTCAAGGAAAATATTCGGGATGGAAGAAAACAAATGTCATTTTATGACTAATAATTTTGATTGCAGGTTGCCTATGAATATTGCTGAAAAATTTTCTCAAGCAGGCGCAAGAGTTTATCAGGATTACAGCGATTACGGTATGATAACTTCTACTACTGCGGATATGAAGTATGTGGAAAATGAAGTTCTGTACAATAACAGATACTGTATTGTAAGGCATTAATTATCTTAAAATAACTTTACAAAATCAAAAATCATGGCAAATAACAGAGTTTATTTGTTTTATTATTGGTAACAAGTGTAGTGAAATATCGTAGGAGAAAATTTACATGGTTAGTATTAGTCCGAATTTTGCCCCAAAAGTAGTGTCTTTTAAAGGCGAAGAAGAAAATAAAGCCCCGCAACAAAATAGAGAAGTTCCAAAATCTCATGCAGGTGTGTATACAGGTGCAACCGTCGGCGCATTAAGTTCGCTTAGATTTTTAATGGCGGATACATTGGTTAATTCCATAAAAGATGCTGCAAAAGAAGTAGGTGAAGAAGTTGTTGCAGCACCAATGTTAAATAAGTGGGTTGCAATTCCGTTAACATTAGCTGTTCATATCGGTATGGGTGCATTAGTTGATAATTTAATCAATAAAAAGAATGCAGAATTCACAGAAAATACGGCAGGCATGGCTCCAACAGAGGCAACCGCAACGGATGAACGTGCAGAATTAACAGCGAAAGGTAATGCTTTCTTAAATTCAAATACCGGTATGAAAACTGGTGCAATTGCAGGTGCAATTATTCAACCGTTAATTGACCTTGCTCGTACAAAAGGTAAAGCAACAGGAGCTTTGAACATTATCGGCGGTGTAATACTTGGTGCTCTTGGCGGATGTGGTTTAGGTGCAATAGCAGACCATTTTGCAAACAAGAACGCAGAAAAAGTCGCAGATAAAAATGCAAGAATGAATGCTAACGCATAAAAAATAAAATAAGCGATTTACTAAAACCTCTTTCATTAATTTGAGAGAGGTTTTTGTGTCTGAGGGTAATATAGGTTAGTGTTTGGGAAAATCATTGGACAAACCTCTCCTCCGGAGAGGAAAAATTCTTAATTGAGGTTGCGTTATTATTTGATGCAACCGAAATTGTAGGATTTTGGAGAGGGGTGTGTACATTTTTTGATACGTAATTACCCTCTCTCATTTTGGTAAATTCGTCTGACGACTTATTAACAAAAATTCTTCTATTTCCCCCAAAGCAAACAAAAATTCAAAACGTAGGTTGGCATTGCTATGCCAACATTTTATTTGTCAGCGTGGCAACGCCGATCTACTCATTAACAATAATTTCTCTCTCCATAGGAGATATGATTTGCTTTGTGTCGATTGATTCATCTTCCCCTGTAGATGAAATACCGTCGTAAGTAAGGGAAACAAAAATAATTATGCTAAAACGTATATGCGCAAAAACACTGTAAATATATATTAAGATTTTTGCACAAAAGCGCAAAATTTACTATGTTTGTTTTTAGTATATTCGTGAAGTTAAAAGAAGGTGGAAAACATGTCAGGAATTCAATTTAATACGGTAAGTTTTAGAGGTACAGCAGTTACTGATGACGGCAACGAATATAACAAAACTCATTTAGGCAAAATTGGGGCAACACTTGTTGCAGCCAGCGGAAGCGGTGCATATTCATATTATCAGGGTGATAAAGTGAAAAAAGCAGTTCAAAATAAAACGCAAGTAGGAAAGGATTTTTTAACAGCTTTGGAAGAAACCCCTGCTTTAAAAGATTTAAGAAAACAGCTTGAAGAAAAGAAAATCACGATAAAAGAATTTAGAGAACAAAGAAGTGCTCTCGCTAAAAACGGTATGAAACTCGGATTTACAGGCTTTATTGCAGGTGCAACCATTGTTGGACTTGCTATAGGCGCTATTATTGATCATTATGTAAACAAATCAAGAGCAGAAAAAGCCGATAAAATTGCGTAATATTTGTAAATTAATGTAAATAATAATGAGATTTACGAAATACAAATTATACAGAAAACTTTATACTAATATGAGTAGTATAAAGTTTTTTGTTTCTAAAATGTACAAGATGAAAGGAGTCATATATGGTATGTGAAGATTTTGGAGTAACTCCAAGTGATTCGGCAAAGTTTATTCCACAAACAAAATTACCTGAAATGCAAAAATCTATAAAACATAAAAACTATGATGATGTAAGTAAATTATTGAGTAAAGGAGCAAGTGCAAAAAGAAAAGCCCCCGCAAATGATCAGGTTGCAATAACTAAAAGCATCGGGGCAAGAAATATCGAAGATTTGATGAACAGACCTGATTTCAGGCATGATATGGATTTGGTAAACAAAGGTAAAATGACACTGGATGAAATGAGAAAGAAATATCATTTTTAGTGGTGACTTTGGATATTTTGTTTAATAGCCTGCGATATAATCGCAGGCTATTTGTATATTTGGTGTGTTTGTGCTAAAGTATATTCATATCAAGAGTGGATTGATATCAAAAATTTTAATGTAAGAGGGATATGAAAATGAGTAAAAAAATAGCATTTCTTTTTCCGGGACAGGGAGCTCAATCTGTTGGGATGGGAAAAGATTTATATGATAATTATGAAAGTGCAAAGTCTGTTTATGATACGGCAGACGCTACATTAGGTAAGAGTGTTTCTTCACTTTGTTTTGAAGGCCCTGAAGATGCCCTAAAACAAACCGTAAACACTCAACCTTGTATTGTAACAACTTCAATTGCAGCATTAGAAGCTTTGAAATCTCAATTGAATATTGAGCCTGATTATGTTGCAGGACACAGTTTAGGCGAATATTGTGCAATGTATACAGCAGGCGTTATGTCTTTAGAGACAACTTTAAAAGCTATCCAAAAACGTGCTGATTTAATGGGGCAGACTAAAGGCGGAGCTATGGCTGCAGTTTTGAATGCAACAGAAGAAGTTTTAAAAGCGGGTTTAGCTGAAGGGTCTAAAGTCGGCTATGTTGACGTTGCAAACTATAATTCACCTGCTCAAGTTGTAATTACTGGGGATGAAAATGCCGTTAAAGCCGCAGGCGATTACATCTTGGCTAACGGTGCAAGAAGAGTTGTTCCGCTTGCAGTGTCAGGTGCTTTCCATTCAAAATTTATGGAAAATGCAGGCAAAGAATTTGAAAGTTTTGTAAGTTCTTTGGATTTAAACGACGCATCAATACCAGTAATCACAAACGTTGATGCTGCAGCTACAACATCAAGCACTGATTTTAGAGTAAAAATGCCGCGTCAGATTTATTCTTCCGTTCATTGGACACAAACCATTCAAAAAATGGTATCAGATGGTGTTGAAATTTTTGTTGAAATCGGACCGGGGAAAGTCCTTGCAGGATTGAACAAAAAAATTGCACCTGATGCAAAGGTATTCAACGTATTTGATAAAGAATCTTTAGAAAACACTATTTCATCATTAAAAGAAGAATTAGCATTGGTATAAGGTATGTGGTGCGTTAACACGCACCCTACGTGCTGATGTACCCTTGAAAAAAATATTGATTTAACCGCTGTTGAATTTTAATAATAATGGGGATGTTTATAAATAATGAAATCAGATAAATTTTCAAAAATATTAGAAAGTGATGAATCAATAATCTATGATGCCAGAGTTTCATATATTAGCAGGTTTATATGGAGAATGTCTTGTTGTTTCCTTATATTATCCTTTTTAATAGGAATATTTGTTTATGGGAATTTAGTAACCAATCGACCATGTATACAAAATATAGTAATATTATCATTTTGGATTTTTGCACTTATATTTTATCTCATACGCTTATTTACAATAACAAGTGACTTTGTTTTATTAACAAATAAAAATATTATTTATAAACATATGAATAAAATTAAAAGAATCGGTGTAAATAATATTTTGTCATTTAAACCGGGCTCTAATATATATATTCCAATTGAATCCATGCGATTAAAAACAAATGATAATAAAGCATTATTATTTTTTAATATCAATGCCCATAAATTGGCAACAGAATTAGAGAAATTAATTAATAGCAAATAATCAATATAGAATGTAATCTTTCTATTTATATTTAAATATATAAACATTTGTTAAATAAAGTTAATATAGAATACCGTTTATGCTATAATTTCGCTGTCGAGGAAATTTAAGGGATACATGGGTAAGTTAATACAAATTCAAAACATGATATATAATATAAGAGGTTACAAAGTAATGTTGGACAGTGACCTTGCGATGTTATATGAAGTTGAAACAAAAGTTTTAAATCAAGCCGTAAAAAGAAATATTAAAAGATTTCCTGAGCATTACATGTTTCAGTTGACAAGTGATGAATGGAAAAATTTAAGGTCACAATTTGTGACCTTTAGCAAAGACATAAGAAAATATACTCCTTATGTTTTTACAGAACAAGGTGTTGCTATGCTTTCAAGTGTTTTAAGATCAGAAAAAGCTATTCAGATTAACATCCAGATAATTGATACTTTTGTTAAAATGCGGCAATGGGTGCTTGAAAATAAAGAACTTGCTCAACGATTATCACAATTAGAACATTATTTTATCCAACATTGTAATGATGATAAAGAAGATTTTAAAAGAATATATGAGGCACTAGGTCTATTAATGGATAGAACTAAACCTTCTGAAATTGGGTTTAAGGTTAAAGAATAATATAAGTAATGTAGGTGGCGTGTTAACGCCCTAAATGAATAAAAGGAAAGTTATAGGTCGGATTTACTAATCCGACAAAAATAAGGAGAAAGATAAAATGACAGAAAGAAAAATTGCTTTAATTACAGGTGGTTCAAGAGGTATCGGGTTTAGCTGTGCTAAAGAGTTAGCTCAAAACGGCTGCGATATTATTATTAATGATATTTGCGATGAAGCTACTGCAAAACCGGCATTAGACGAAATAAAGGCGTTAGGAGTTAATGCATGGTTTTATCAATTTGACGTATCAAATGACGAACAGGTTAAAGCCGCTGTTGACAAGATGATTGAAGAACACGGACATATTGATATCTTGTTAAATAACGCAGGTATTACAAAAGACGGTTTATTCTTAAGAATGGATGCTGAACAATGGGAAAGAGTTATTAAGATTAATCTTGGCTCAGCTTATTATGTAACCCATGCCGTAATCAAATATATGATGAAGGCTCGTCAGGGTTCAATTATTAACATGTCATCAATTGTTGGTGTTCACGGTAACGCAGGTCAGGCAAACTATTCGGCTTCTAAAGCAGGTTTGATTGGTTTGACTAAGACTTTGGCTAAAGAATTTGGTTCAAGAAATATCAGAGTAAATGCAGTTTGCCCTGGGTTTATTCAAACAGCTATGACTGCAAATTTAGGTAATATCGAAGAATATGCAGCAGTTATTCCGATGAAACGTTTCGGTACTCCTGAGGATATTGCAAAAGTCGTTAAGTTCTTAGCGCTTGATACAGACTATGTAACAGGTCAGGCTATCGAAGTTGCAGGCGGTTTGATGTTGTAATCCCGTCGAGTATAATAATTTTTAAACCCTCGTAATTCGTTACGGGGGTTTATTATTCTTTATATTTTGCCCTGAGCCGGTGTTTTATGTTAGTATTTACTTATGAATTTTGAAGAAACAACATTAAAATCGGAATGTGTGTATGACGGTAAAGTAATTACCGTAGAGAAAGACGATATTGAAATAGCGACGGGCAGAAAGTCTTTTAGAGAAGTTGTTCGACATCCGGGAGGAGTTGTTATACTTGCAATGAAAGATGCTCAAACTATAATTTTGGTTCGACAATTTCGCTATCCTATAAAAAAAGTTGTACTTGAATTACCGGCAGGGAAGTTGGAAAAAGGTGAAGATCCGGATTTAGCTGCAAAAAGAGAACTTGAAGAAGAAACAGGATACAGAGCGGATAAGTGGTCGTCTTTAGGCTATATCAACACTACTCCCGGATTTTGTGATGAAAAATTATATCTGTATAAAGCAGAAGGTTTGCATTTCGTCGGCGAACACCCCGATGAAGGTGAAATTATTAAGTCGCTTGAAGTTTCAATACCGGAACTGATGTTAAAAATTAAAAGCGGAGAAATTAATGATGCAAAAACTCTCTGCGCAGTATTAAGAGGACTTCATTGATGATTAAATTGGTCGCAACAGATATTGACGGAACTATACTTGGCGGGAGTTTTCAATTTAGTAAAGCGGTTATTTCTTGTGTAAACAAACTGACTCAGCAAGGAGTAAAAGTGGTATTAGTTACCGGCAGGATGCATGAGGCTGCATTAAAACTTGCAAAAGAACTTGGTCTTACAACTCCGATAGTTTCATATCAGGGTGGTTTGATAAAAACTCAAGACGGGCAAACCCTATACGAGCGTACTCTTGACCCTGAACGAGCAAAAGAAGTTATTAAATGGGCGAAAGAAAATAATAACCATATAAATCTGTATATGGATGACGTTTTGTATGTTGAAAATGACAATATCGCAATTAAGCGTTATACCGGAGAAAGGTATATTCCTTATAAAGTATGCAGTTTTGACGGTTTGACGATTGAACATGTCAATAAAATTTTGGCTATTGATTTTAATGATGCCCAAAAGGTAACTTCGTGGGTTAATTATTTGAGCAAAAGGATGCCTGAATTGTATATTGTAAAATCAACTCCGTATTTTTGCGAGATTTCAAACAGTGAGGCGAAAAAGTCTTGTGCTGTTGAATTTTTACAGAACTATTGGGGTTTAAAAAAGGAAGAAATATTGACAATTGGGGATCAAAATAACGATATAGAGCTATTGAAAGCCGGAGGTGTTTCCGTTGCAATGGGTAATGCAACCGACGAACTCAAAAAATATGCAGATTATGTTACAGATTCGGTAGATAACGACGGATTTGTAAAAGCGATTGAAAAATATTGTTTTTAAATAAGCAAAAAGCCGGACAATAAATGTTGCCGGCTTAATAATTATACTTCCAGTTGTTTATTTATGAAACTTGCATTTCTTTCTCAAATCCGAATAAAGAACTTACGGATTCGTCATCATGTATTCTTGCAATAGCCTGTCCTAATAATGGTGCTACAGAAAGCTGTTTAATATTTGGTGGCATTTTATCCATATCAAGAGGTATTGTATTTGTTACAATGCACTCCGTAATAGGTGCAGAACCTAATCTTTCGATTGCAGGTCCTGAGAATACAGGATGTGTTGCGCCGACATAAATTTCTTTTGCTCCTCTTGATTTTAGAAGTTTTGAAGCTTCGCAAATTGTCCCCGCAGTATCAATGATATCATCAAACATCAGGCATACTTTACCTTCAACATCGCCAATAACATTTGTTGCAATTGCTTCATTGTGCTTATCACGACGTTTATCGATAATTGCAATCGGGCAATCTAAGCGTTTTGCAAAATATCTTGTTCTGTTTGCGCCGCCCATATCCGGAGATACAGCAACCATTTCGTCAGGATTGATGTTCAAACTCTTTATGTAATTTACCAAAATAGGTGCAGCAAAAATATGGTCAACAAGAATATTGAAAAATCCTTGGATTTGTCCTGTGTGTAAATCCATAGCAAGAACTCTGTTTGTACCTGCTGTTGTTAATAAATCTGCGACAAGCTTTGCCGTAATAGCTTCACGACCTGAAGTTTTTCTGTCTTGTCTTGCATATCCGTAATAAGGAATAACTGCAGTAATAGTTTTTGCGCTTGCTCTTTTAAAAGCATCTATTATAATCAATAATTCCATTAAATTTTCGTTAACAGGATTGCACAGTGGTTGGATAATAAATACATCATCCCCTCTGACGCTTTCTTTAACTTGAACATAGATTTCTCCGTCAGCAAAATTCTTGACAACCATAGGACCTACGGTTGTACCCAAAGAATCCGCAATTTCTTGTGCGAGTTTAGGGTTAGAACGTCCTGAAAAAAGTTTGATATCGTGTGTCGGGTTTATAGAGCGTTCTAATTCCGGAAACGCCATTTCTAATGCCATATTTCAATCCTTTCTATTTCTTGGTGCATGGTTTATTATAAAACCATTATGATGAAAACTCAATTTTATTTTAAGTAATATTACGTTCGATATCAAATTTTTTTATTAATAAAAAACCGTGGCAATTACCACAGTCCTTTATAATATTAACATTCACATTGTTTATTCCATCACATAATCCGGAGTTTTAATTTTGTTGGTATTGTAGTAATTTGAACCCGTTCCTGATGATGTACGAAGTTGTTCAAGATAAATCTGTCCGTTTTTAACCTCTTGTTGCATAATGTTCAACTTTTCTTCCAGTTTAGCAAGAGTTTCTTCGGCATAAAGCTCGGCGCCTTCCTTAGTTTTCATAGCTTCGGCGTTAGCTCGTGAGCGAATTTCTTCAGCTTCTTCCAATGCTTTTTTCTTTAATTCTTCGCAATCAGCTTTAACCTGATTCATTATTTTTATACCTTCACGTTCAACTTCTTTAACAAAGTTTGCTTCGCTCAATCTTTCTTCTGCTTCCATTTGCGCATCAGAAATAATCTTTTGAGCTTCTTGTTGAGCAGCCATCTTTACTTCCTCAATGCGACTGAGAAAATCTCTTGCATCTTTTATTTCGCTAGGGATAGTAACGGCAATCCTGTCAATAAGTTGATATATTTCATCGGGTTTAACAACTACAAACTTCCCAGGAATAAGCGTAAACCCGTTTTCTATAGCATATTCTAATAGCTTTAATAAATCCAATACTCCATTTTGCTGCATGTTTGTCATACACTTAACCTTTCATAAATAATACCATGATTTTACATAAGCTCAAAATAATTGTCAAATATTTAAAATAATTGCTTTTACATGCTTTAACATTTATATTCAAACACGCATATTCAAATGAAATAAGACTATTTTTGAGTATTTTTCATCTTCATTAAATAAGAGTATACAGCTTCGGGTACAAATTTTGAGATGTCACCGTTATTTATGTATATCTCTTTAATTGTACTTGATGATATAAAATTATACTTAGGTTTAGTTGTCAAAAAAACAGTTTTGATATCTTCGGATAAGGCGCTGTTTGCTTGAGAAAGCTGCAATTCGTATTCAAAATCGGAAACGGCACGTAATCCTCTGATTAAAACTTTAGCTCCTTTTTTCTTTGCATATTCTATGGTCAGTCCGTCAAAACTGTCTACTTCAACATTATCTATACCATCAATACTTTTTTTTATTAGTTCAACTCTTTCCTTAACCGGTAAAAATCCTTTTTTTGCAGAATTATATGCAACAGCAATTATAACTTTATCAAAAATTTCTGCTCCGGTTTTTAAAATATCTAAGTGTCCTTTTGTAATCGGGTCAAAACTGCCCGGATATATAGCTACTTTCATATTCTTCGTCCTTTTTCGGATATTATAGCACAAAATAATATATCAAATTTTGACTTTTAAAAAAAAATACTTAAATAAATCGTGTAGATTTCATATAAAAAGATGAGTACGTAAAAACAAAATTGTTATATAGTTTTAACGTACGGGTAGTAGTATCAAAAAATAGAGGTATCAGACTAAATGGGGTTGAATCTTTCAAGCATATATCAACGACCATACACGGTAAGAGACGGACGCTCTCTTGTTAAAAGAAAACAAGAGGATGACGAAAATTCCAAATCTCTTGCTCAAGCTCAACGTGAAGAAGAAGCTTCTCAAAATGCAAGGAGCAAGGGGCTTCAATATGTTGAAAAAGGTGATGAATTTACAAGAAATTCTTCTCCTGTTGAAGGTCAAACATGGCAAAGAGAGATATATCAAAATGCTCAGGCTCAAAGAGTGCATGCTCAGACTGCTCCTCAAAATCTGACTTCTAATATATCAATAAATATTGCACAAATTTTAAAGGATTTTAAAAATACAGCAATTGCAATAGGAACTCCGGATGATTTGAAAGAAGAAGTATATGGATATCTGGAGTTGGTAGAAAAGCAAGTAACAAAAGAAAATCCTAATAAAAAGCTTGTAAAATCTAATTTGACAAATGCGTCTACAATACTTGACGGTTATATTTCCAAAACTTTAGACAAAGATTCAAAAGTTGTGGAAAATTGGGTTGATGCATTATTTATGCAAGATGTAGATTTTAACTACAACGAAGAAGATGTAAATCCGCAGTATTTGGTAAAATTTCCTGAGGGTTCAACTGTAGAAGATAAAAAGCCGGCTGAACCTGTTGAAGAAGTTCAAGTTGAAGAAATCGAAACTCAGCCGATAGAAGTCGAACAACCTGTTGTTCAAGAAACTGTTTCGCAGCCTGAGACAACTGTATATATTCCTCAAGATGCGGAGTTGAAATCTTTATTTATTCAATCTAAAAAATTGGCATATGCAAAGGAACCGAGAAAAGCTATAGAAAATTTCCAAAAAGCTTTAGATAGAGCAAACGAAGTTGGAGATACTGAAACAAAATCAAAAATCTTCTACGAAATCGGGAAGATATATGATGATTACAATTTCCCGGCTCAAGCTCTAAAAAGTTATCATAAGTCTATTCAAAATACCACGGATAATAACGTAAAAACAAAAGCACATTATTCAATGGCCCAAATATATGACGACGTAAATCAAATTGAACCGGCACTGGATCACTATTATGTGTCTGTTGCATACGGTGGAGAAACTGATAACAGAGCTGCACAATCAACTTCTCTTGCTAAGATGGGTAATATTTATTCCGATATGTATGAAGAAGATGCGTTCCAATTTCTTACAACTGCAAAAGAATTGGCTGATTATACCGATAATTCCAAAGTCAAAGGCTTTGTATCAGCAAGCTTAGGCAGAGCGTACGAAAGATTTGGAGAACCTCAAGAAGCTTTGAAATCATACTCGGAAGCGGTAAAAAATTATGCGGATGCGGATTCTCCTGTAAGAGCCGCTCAAAATTATCTTAGTGCAGCTGATATTATGCTTGATTTTAACAGTGAAAATAAAGCCAGAGGCTTGTTAAATAAGGCATATAAATATGCATCTCAAGCTAATGATGAAACTCTGATGAAAGAGATAAATTTCAGATTGGAAAACTTGGCTGCGTAAATGTTGAATTTGGTTTTCGCTTGTAGTATTATGGATTTATAAGAGATATACAAGGGGAGAACTTTGTTATGAAGAAAGAATTTATATTCTTAGGACCTCCGGCATGCGGTAAAGGTACTCAAACTGCGATGTTAGCAGAATATTTGCATTTCCCGCATATTGATACCGGTTCATTGTTAAGAGCGGAAATTAAAGCCGGTACCGATGCAGGTAAAGAGGCAAAATTATATATTGATGAGGGTCATCTTGTACCGGTTGAACTTGTTGCAAGAATTATAAAGAACAGATTGTCTGAAGATGATTGCAAAAACGGGTATATTCTTGACGGTTATCCAAGAAGTATTGAACAGGCTGATGCTCTTACAAAAATGAATTCAGAAATTAACGGAGATGATAAAGATGTAGATTTTCGTGCAATTTATTTTGATATAGATACGGAAATCTTAATTGAGAGAATTGTAAATCGTCGTTCTTGTCCAAAATGCGGTGAGATTTATAATCTTGCGTATAAAGCACCTAAACAAGAAGGTGTCTGTGATAAGTGCGGGGAAAAACTTACCCAAAGAAAAGACGATACAAGAGAAGTTGCACAGGAAAGATTTGAAACATATTTTCATGAAACGGCACCGTTGATTGAGTATTACAAAAATTTAAACGTTCTTAAAACAATAGATGCCAACGGTGATATTCAGGAAGTATGGGAAAGATTGTTGAAGGTAGTACATGATTAAGAGAAAATCAAGAGAAGAAATTAAATTAATGCGACATGCAGGTCATATTGTGGCACTTGTTCATCAAAAAATGAAAGAAGTTGTAGAACCCGGTATAAGTACAAAAGAGTTGGATGAAATTGCAATGAAGGTTATTAAAGATAACCGTGCTGTTCCGACGTTTTTAGGATATAACGGGTTTCCGGCATGTATTTGCACGTCAATAAACGAACAGGTTGTCCATGGCATCCCGTCTGAAAAAGCCATATTAAAAGACGGTGATATTATTGCAATAGATGTAGGGGCAACATACAGAGGGCTTGTGGGTGACAGTGCCTGGTCTTATGCTGTTGGTAATGTCAGCGATGACATAAAAAGATTGATGAAAGCAACGGAAGAATCTTTATACGCCGGTATTGATAAGATGCGTCCGGGAAATGTATTGGATGATATCTCCGGTGCGGTTGAAGATGTTGCTTTAAAATACGGTTACGGAATTGTTCGCCAATACGGCGGGCATGGTGTGGGACATCAAATGCACGAAGAACCGTTTTTGTATAATTACAGAGTAGGAGATAAAACCCTTATTAAATCGGGTTATGCAATCGCAATTGAGCCGATGTTGAATATGGGTGGCGACGAGGTTTCCGTAGCTTTGGATGAATGGACGGTAAGTACGGTGGATAGACAACCGTCTGCACACTTTGAACATACTGTTGTTGCAACGGATGACGGTCCTCAAATTATGACAAAGCTTATGGAATAGGCTTATCGGAGAAGATTTATTATGAAATATTATATCGGTTTATCATTAAGTTCAGGCTCGGCGCTTGATTCGGGCGTTGTTGTTATGGAAGAAAACGGCAACATCATAATGATTGATAAGTTATATAAGATGAATGATGTCATTTTTTTCTTTGATAATTTTTCGTCCTTAAAAGATTCGGAAATTTGTGTATCTCTCCCTTGGGATAGGACAATGCTTGAGGGTAAGTGGAGAGTGTTATCAAAACCATACCAGCTGGTTTCTTCAAATCAAAATATGCCAAATCAGAATAATTGGACTCAAAGATATTCTCATCGTGGAAGTGAGTATTTTAAGAGTTTAAGCGAACAGGGTATTCCTGTTACAAGGTTTGAATTATATTTAACAAGACAGAGTATGCACTTGAACTCTTGCTTTAAGGAGCGTTCTCCTGCTGATTGCAAATTTTTACAGCAAGTTTTAACAAATGAGTGGGGAATAAATTTACCTGCAAATATGATGCCAATGTCCCAATTAGAGGCAATTATCGGTACAATACTTGCAAGGGAAAATTCTAAGAACAGAAGTAATATAAAAAAAATCGCAAGTTTCAGAGGTTTAGAGGTTATTGATGTTATAAAAAATCCGAATCTTGTTGAGGTTTTAGTATAAACTTACGGTTGTTGAATGGGATGATTTATGCTAATATAAGTGGCGGGAGATTTTGTAGGAGAATTTCATGGCGGATGATTTCAGTGACTTAAATCAATTTGATATTCCGGATGATCTTATGGATGAAATTCAGAAGAATATCGAAGATATTATAACCGGTTTTCCTATTCCTGAGGATAACAAGCTCGATGTTATAAAAAAAATTAACTTTATGTATTCCCGCTCAAGATATTTATCATTGACGGATGCTTTGACCGGTTTATATAATCGTCGCCATTTTGATAATTCGGTTGAAAGAGAATTTTTGCGCTCAAAACGTTATGGTGGTGATTTAGCAATAGCAATTATTGATATTGACTTTTTTAAAAAAATTAATGACACATACGGGCATCTTTGTGGCGATTTTGTTTTAAAAGAGGTAGGATATTTAATTCTTGATAATTTCAGAAAAACCGATTTAGTCTTTAGATATGGTGGAGAAGAGTTTGTTGTATTGCTTACGGAAACTCCAATTGAGGGTGCGAAAATTCCATTGGAAAGATTAAGAAAATCAATCGAAAATTATGATTTTAATTATCAAGGGACAAGAATTAATGTGACGATCAGCATAGGTGCAGCTCCAAATGCAACTGATAATGTTAATGATTTTTTGAATAATGCTGATAAAGCGTTATATCAAGCAAAAAACTCAGGACGTAATAAATTAGCCTTATATCTTGAATAATAAATTATAGTATCAGAAGTATACTAAACAGAATGTCGCTAAGAGCCTTAAAAAGCAGGTCAATATTGCATTAATATTACTGAATTTTAAATTATCAATTAAAATCTTTCGCCTAAAATTGTTACAAGTCTTGTTATATTTTGCCCGATATCTGTTTTTATGCTATAATCTCAGTAGAATTAAGTATTAGGGAGAATTACATGTCAGAAACACAAGAAACTATGCAGGACTTAACACAACCTATTGAAAAGCCTGTAAATGAGCATATAGAAGTCGTTGATTTGCCTGATAACGATGAAAAGATTGAAACTAAAACTTCTGCGGAATATAGCGCAGAGAATATACGTGTTCTTGAGGGCTTAGAAGCTGTCAGAATGCGACCGGGTATGTATATAGGTTCTACTTCTCAAAGAGGTTTGCATCATTGTATATATGAAATTGTTGATAATTCAATTGACGAATCTCTCGCAGGTTTCTGTACCGATATTCATGTAACTGTTCATAAAGATAACAGTGTAACCGTTGAAGATAACGGCCGTGGTATTCCGGTTGATATAAAACCCGACTCCGGTAAATCAGCATTGGAAATTGTTCATACCGTACTTCACGCAGGCGGAAAATTTGGTGATGGTGGTTACAAAGTTTCGGGCGGGTTGCACGGCGTAGGTGCATCTGTTGTAAACGCTCTATCTGAAAAATATATTGTTGAAGTTTCCCGTCAAGGTTACGTATGGAAACAGGAATATATGAGAGGCGAGCCGATGACCCCTGTTGAAAAAGGTGCTGCTACCGATAAAACAGGTACTAAAACAACTTTCTGGCCTGATCCTGAAATATTTACCGAGACTACTGTTGTAGATTGTGATGTTATTGCTAACAGACTCAGAGAAATGGCATTCCTTAATAAAGGTTTGAAGATTATATTCCATATTGATGCAACAGGTAGTGAGGAAATATTCCACTACGTTGGCGGTATCGGAAGCTATGTTGAATTTTTAAACCACAATAAAACCGTTCTTCACGATAAACCTATATACATTGATAAAGTTGTTGGTGATATGCAGGTTGAGGTTGCTATGCAATATACGGATGCGTATAATGAAAGTGTATTGTCATTTGCTAACAATATCAATACTCATTCCGGCGGAACTCACTTAACAGGTTTTAGGAATTCTATTACTCGTGTATTTAATGATTACGCAAGAAAAAATAATATACTGAAAGATTCTGATCAAAATCTTTCAGGTGAAGATGTCAGAGAAGGTCTAACGGCAATAGTTTCCGTAAAAATTCCTAATCCGGAATTTGAAGGTCAGACAAAAGAAAAATTAGGTTCTCAAGAGGCCTTGGGGGCTGTTCAAGATGCCGTAAAAGAAAAATTACAGGAGTGGTTAGAATTTAATCCGAAGATTGCAAAAACAATTTTAGAAAAAACTCTCCAAGCACAACGTGCAAGAGAAGCCGCAAGAAAAGCAAGAGAATTAACCAGAAGAAAATCTGTTCTTGAAAATTCAACTTTACCCGGAAAACTTGCGGATTGTTCAAACCGTGAACCTGAAAAATGTGAAATATACATAGTTGAGGGTGATTCTGCGGGCGGTTCTGCAAAACAAGGCAGAAATAGAATGTTTCAAGCTATTTTACCGTTGAGAGGTAAAATTTTGAACGTAGAAAAAGCAAGATTAGATAAGATATATGCTAACAATGAAATCCAATCCATGGTTCAGGCTTTCGGCATAAATATCAGCCGTAACGAGGATGAAATTAATATCGATAAACTTCGTTATCACAAAATTATTATCATGACAGATGCTGATGTTGACGGTGCGCACATTAGAACGTTATTATTGACATTCTTCTTCAGATATGCAAAACCGTTAATTGAAAACGGTCACGTATATATTGCTCAACCACCTTTGTTCAAGGTTACGATAGGTAAAAATACCGAATATTTATACAATGAGCATGCTCTGGATAAAATGCTTAAAGAACGTGGTATAAAATCATTGAGCTTGTCTGATAAGAAAAAATCTAATGTAAAATCCGGTGACGATTTACTTGAACTGATTAAAAACATGTCAGCTTTCTATAATTCATATAACAATCCTATTTTGAATTTGTATCCTGCTGTCGTGTTAAGAGGTCTTGTTCGTTCGGAAATTAAGCCTGAAGATTTTGATGATCAGGCTAAAATGACAGAAATTGTTGAATATTTGAATAATTATTTGCAAGACCATGCAAAGAATTATAATATTTCAGAAGCTGCGAATTATGCGGTATCTTTGAAGTATAATCCTGAAAATTCTAAATATTCAATTCAATTGAATACAAATGATGAAGAACACGTTATACTAAACCAAAATATTATTAAGAGCTCTGAATATAAGAGGTTAAAGACTTCATATCCGTTAATTCGTGATTTCTTAATTGAGGAATCTGACGGATTGTTACTTGAAACTGATACTGAATCTTATGAAATTAATTCTTTTGAAAAATTACAAAAGATTATTGACGACAGAGGTCAAAAAGGCATGACAATTCAGCGTTTCAAAGGCTTAGGCGAAATGATGCCTCAACAGTTGTGGGAAACAACAATGGATCCGGCAACGAGAACCTTGTTAAAAGTTGGTATTGAAGATGCTATGTTGTGTGATCAGTTATTCGATATTTTGATGGGTGACAAGGTTGACCCGCGTCGTAATTTCATTGAAACAAATGCTGTTTACGCAACAAATATTGATACATAGTTATCGGTAAAATAAATTATTATAATAAAGGCGGTTCTAACCGCCTTTTTATGTGTTTATACCATAAACATGTTCGGTTTAAATTTCGGTTCGTACAGTAGTTTTGTGGCTCCGAATTTTGGTTCAAAACTAAAACCTAAATCAGAGCGATATCTCTGTTTTTTAAATGCACATAATCCGATAATTTTGTCATCATCTTTGTAAAAGTTTTTGAAAAATTCCATAATACTACTTGTCCTTCTTTTTTTTGTTATATAATTTAATTAATGAAAATGTGATTAAAGTCAACTAAAGGAGAAAATAATTATGGCAAAAGTTACAAAAGACATGGGTATTTTAGAAATAGCACAAAACTATCCTGAAGCAGTTCAAGTATTCCAAAAATACGGTATGGGTTGTTTAGGCTGTGCAGCCGCAAGATTTGAAAACCTTGAAGCAGGTGCAAAAGTCCACGGTTTTGACGTTGAACAAATGGTTAACGATATCAACGCTTTAATCGCTGACTAATATTTAGATATAATAAATAAAGCCTCAGGTGATTATTCTGAGGCTTTTTTGTTATAAAACTTTTACCAAATCTTTTTCTATAAGTTTATAAAAATCTTTATCCATTTTATCATATTCCGATATGTTTACTATATACGGAATCTTGCTTTCATTAAATTCTCTTTCAATAGATGCAGGTATAATATAGTCTACCGATTTGCTACTTTTAAGCAAAATATCTAAATCCGAAGATTTTGTATAATCCCCTTTAACTCTTGAACCATAGTAGTAAAATTCATACGGATATTTTGAAAGGATTTGTTTAATTATTTGTTCTTCTTGTGGTGTAATTCCCTTAATCATCTTCTAAAACCTCATTAAGAGATTTTATTAAAAAATCTACATCTTCAATAAATTGTGGAATAATTTCTAATATAGGATATGTCCACTTGTCGTTATATTCGTGTGAGGTAACATTGCGTTTTTCTCTGTAATCTATCCAATTTTCGAAATTATTAAGTAGTCCCAATCCTAGCATTTCACGAAAAATATTATTTATTGCTAAATCTTTTTCGGTTTTATCGTATTCTTTTTTTAGATATTTGTTCATTATTTTTTTTGCGGATTCATATGTATATTCAAAGCGTTGAATGCAAGAATCTTTTATATAGCCTTTTATTTTTTCATTTTTCTCATTGCTATAATCCTGATAACACTCTTTGAGAGTATTAAAACTGTTAATTAATGCTGTTAAATTGAGTTCTGATTTCTTCATAAATTCAGTATATCATATTATAATTTCGATTACAAATATAAAAATAAACCCTAAAATGACTATTCACTTTAGGGTTTATTTTGTCTGATTTTTTAATCTATCTTAGCCGCCGATTTGGCTCATAACTTCTTCAGCGAAGTTATCTTGTCTTTTTTCTAAGCCTTCACCAAGCATATATCTTGTGAATGCTGTAATAGACAATTTACCTTCGATTAATTGACCAACAGTTACATCAGGATTTTTGATGAACGGTTGTTCAAGTAAGCATTTACCTGCCATCAATTTGTTAACACGACCTTCAACAATCTTAGCTCTTATTTGTTCAGGTTTCTTTAACAAATCTTCTTTACCCATTTCAATTTCAGTTTCGTGATCGATTACTGATTGAGGAATTTCGTTTCTTGAAATGAATTCAGGAGCACTTGATGCGATGTGTAAGCATATATCATTCATTAATTCAGCATCTTTCTTGTCTGTTTGAAGAAGAACACCGATTTTACCGTTGTGAATATAGCTTGCAGTGTTGCCTTCGTAGCGAACAAATCTTCTGAAAGTAATTTTTTCACCGATTGAAGCGATTTTTTCTTTAATGATATCTGCAACAACTTTACCGCACTTAGGGCAAGTTGAATTTAAGAAAGCATCAACGTCACTAGGATTTCCTTTTGCAACACCTTCTGCTAAGCAGTTTGCCAATTCTTTAAATTCTTCATTTTTTGCAACGAAATCTGTTTCACAATTAACTTCAACCAAAGCTCCGCAATCATCTAAGATAGCTGATGCAACAAGACCTTCAGCCGCAATTCTGCTCATTTTTTTGTCAGCAGATGCTATGCCTTTTTGACGAAGAACTTCCATTGCTTTTTCCATGTCACCGTCAGTTTCAACTAATGCTTTTTTAGCATCCATCATGCCTGCACCGGTTTTGTCACGAAGTTCTTTAACCATCTGAGCTGTAATATTCATCTAAATTTTCTCCTTATTTTTAAAAAGTGATTAAGTTGTTATGTAAATAGGTGATTAAGTTTTTACGAAGTCAATTATTTATATGATAAACTTATTTACTCAATTACTTAATCACCTAATCACTTTAGAAATTATTCTTCAACTTTAGTTTCTTCTGTATTTGCTTCTTCTGTTGGGGTTTCAACGCCTGCATCTTCAGCTTTGATTTCTTCAATCTTAGCTTTTTGGTTAGCGTTGTTTTCTCTTAATTGTTTACCTTCCAAAACTGCATCAGCCAATTTTGAAGTAATCAATTTGATAGAACGGATAGCATCATCATTACCAGGGATGATATAGTTAATTCCGTCCGGATTAGCATTAGTATCGGCCAAGCAAATTACAGGGATACCTAATTTATTAGCTTCTTGAATAGCGATAAGTTCTTTACCTTGGTCGATAATGAAAATCAAATCAGGTAAACCTCTCATATCCTTGATACCGCCTAAAGTCTTGCTTAATTTACCTAATTGTCTGTTCAATTGAGCAATTTCTTTCTTAGGTAGTTTTTCAGCGTGACCTGAGTTCATGAATTCTTCTAATTCTTTTAATTTATTAACACGACCTCTGATAGTTTCAAAGTTAGTAAGCATACCGCCTAACCATCTTCTGTTAATGTAGTATGCACCGGCTCTTTTAGCTTCTTCAGCTACAACTTCAGCGGCTTGTTTTTTAGTACCTACGAAAAGTACATTTTTGTTACGAGCTGCAAATTCTCTTACAACTGCGTAAGCTTCATCCAATAAATCAGTAGTTTTACGTAAATCGATAACATAAATACCGTTTCTTGCACCGTAAATATACGGTTTCATTTTAGGGTTCCATCTTTGTGTTTGGTGACCGAAATGTACACCTGCTTCTAAAAGTTCAATCATTGATGCTGTTGGCATCGGTTTTCTCCTTATATTAATGTATTGTACTACGGGCTAAAGGGTTTCATCCGGTAATGTAATTATTAAATATGAGCTATTTATAAAACATTTACAAGACTAGGGCTAAACCTATCAAACACAATTAGCCAACTACAAAGTAACATGAACATGTTTTTTATGCAAACGTGGATAAATTTTTGTAACAAATGTATTCTAAGAAATTTAAGATGACTTGAAAAAGTAAAAACTGTATATTATAATTATATATATAATATATCCATGTTTTAGATTTGTAACAATTAAGCGCTGAAGTATAAAGTTTACCCCTATACGTACCGATAAATACAGTACGTGTAGAAGCATTAGGATTTATGATTATGAGTGGCAATTTAAAAAGGAAAAGTATTAAAAGAGGTTTAAGAATAAACGCATTGTCTATTGCGACTTTTGCAGGACTCATGTTGTTCGGTGCAAATGTAGCCAATGCGGATGAACCAACCCCTATTGAAAACCTGGATATTGTTCAGGATAATATGATACACGGTTATATAGAAAGTTTTTCAAACAGAAATTATGTTACAGAGCTTGGTGATGTCACAATTAATAATAATCATCTTAAATCGAATGAAAATAGAATTAGTGGTGGGCTATATGAAACATATTCTCCTGTATCAGGCTCTGTAAACGGCATAAGTGGAAATACAATTGAAGCACCCAAAGATCAAATTCTTGGAGGACTATTATATGGTTCTTCGTCTACTCCGAGTTTTGTAATAAACGGAGAGATAAAAAACAATGTTCTTAAATCTCGTGAATTCGATAGTGAAGGTAATATTGTAGTTAACTATAGTAATTTTATATATGGCGGATTATTCTATAATGTACTTGGTTCGGAATCAGGTAATATTACTGAAGTTTCAGGAAATAGTGCTGAAGCATACGGCACAATATATGGTATGGTCGGTCGTCACAGTAAATTAGGTAACGTAGGGGATATTAAGGATAATACTGTCATCTCCCATCAATATGCATCAGGTGGAGTCTTTGATGATATTACCTTTGAAAGTGTCAATGGCGATGTAATAAATAACCATATAATTTCAAAAACTGGTGGATACGGTGCTGCCATAGCCAGCTCAACCATTAAAACAATTAACGGAGCTGTAAAAAATAATTCAGTTACTGCTTTGCAGTATGATGTTAACGGACACATTATCGGAGGTGGGTCTGTATATGCCGGTGCAATTCAGGGAACAATCCTCGGGGGACATATAACAGAAATATCTGATAATAAAGTTGAAGGTTATGGCTATGCAATAGGTGGCGCAATGGAGCCAAGCTCCAGTTCGGTTATTGACTCTGTTGGAGATGTTATTAACAATCATGCAATTGCGCATTCAGGTTATGCGTATGGTGGTGCAATAGCTTTTGGAGTTATAAAGGAACTCAATGGCGCTATAAAAAATAATTCGGCTATAGCATTAAAGCATGACGAAAATGGCAATATTGTAGGTGGTGACAACGCAGAAGGTGGGGCATTTGAAAGTGTATCTATTTCAGGTGGCAATATAACAGAAATTTCCGGTAACTATGCAGAAGGATGGAATTTTGTGTATGGAGGAGCAATGCATGGTGGAATTACTAGGTTAATTATCAATGGCGATATAAAAAATAATCATGTAAAGAGTTACAATAATATTGCTCAAGGTGGAGCTTTTGATAGTATAAATATGACAGTTCTAAATGGCGCTGTAAAAAATAATTATGCAGAAGCATTAAAGTATGATAATGATGGTAATATTATTGGTGGTGGAAGTGCAAGCGGGGGTGCTTTTTATTATGGCAATGTTTATAGTGGAAATATAACAGAAGTTTCAAACAACTATGTCAAAGGATGGGATTACGCACGAGGTGGTGCGTTATACTCTTCTAATGTTGCAAACGTCGGAGATTTAATTGGTAATTATGCTATATCTTATAACAATGTGGCTCAGGGAGGAGCTGCATGTTACGGTATTTTTGCGTCTAATGTTTCTACCCGATATACATACACCGTACAAAAAATTGTTGCAACAAATTCAGATACGGGGGAAACTGTTACATACTACTATAAAAGTACCTTAACAAATATTGAAAATGCGCTTAATGAAGGCAAGAAATTAGTATTATATTTATACACATCGAATACAACAGTCCCTCCTACAGGGCAATATTCTTGGTCTTCCAGTTGGACAAATATTCAGAATAATATTGCAAACGGTACTTATGTTACTGAAGATCCACGTATAACGTTAAATATTACGGATGATGACATGTGGAAACCCGAGGGAGGCATAACAAACATAAACATAATAGGTAACTATGCAGAAGCACACGGAGAAGGAGCTATTGCCCAAGGCGGTGCAATATATCAAACATCAGACCTGAATATAATTGCAGACGGCTCATTAGATAAAAATAACGGGGAAGTTCTTATTAAGGATAACTATGTTCAAGTTAATAACGGAGAAAAAGATTATCAGTCTATATATATGGAGAGTAATACGACACTGAATTTAGAGCAGATGAACGGTGGTAAATTTTATCTTTATGACAATATTAACGGAACAGAAGGTTATAATGTCAATATAAAAGGTGATAGTACGGGTACAATGTACTTGTATAATGATATTAAAAATGCAAACGTATTGGCAGACAATACTACTATAGAAACAACTGACGGAGTAATCCACGATTATGTGATGAAAACACTAACTTCAAATGACAATACGAGCTGGAAATTTGACGTTAAATTAGATGGCACCACCGTAGTCGCAGATACTATTACCACAACAGATGATACGGCGAACGGAACAGTAACAATAAAAGGTCTTAATTTTATAAGTGACAGTTTAGGTGATTTTATTGACAGACAGTTAAAAGTTCAAATTCTGAAAAATACCGAGGGTAATAACAACTTAAAACTTGCACTTGATGCTGAATATGCAGACGGTAGTGAAAAAGTTATAAGTGAAACATCTACGACAGAAATTGTCGGACTTACCAAAGATGTTAGCTGGAATGATAATTTTAATGAACTTAAACATACAACAACTGTATCGGGCAAATTGAAACTTGATACAACTTCAACAACAGATGACAGTCTTGGTGTTCTTGTTACCTCTGTTAACACAACGACAGATTTAGGTACTGTAGATACACTGAAAGCAATCAACAATTTGGATGCAACAGAGGATAGAACATTTAGCGCAAGCTCCAGTGACGACACCTACACTGTAAAAGATGATATAGGGACAACAGCAAACGGTATTTTGACAGTTCAAGGTGTTGCTGATGACACAGCACGTTCGACTGTAGATTTTGACGAGCATAAAGGGTTTGAACTTAATAACAACGACACTACATTAACTCTAAAAAATGTTGAAATAACAGGAGCAAACGGTTTGGTTTCCGGTAGTGCAACCGATAATGTAAAAGTTATTTTAGATAATGTTGTTTTAGATGGGACAAACAACGGAGTTTCAACATCAGGGGATATAGATATTAAAGGAAATTCAACTATTTCTGATAATATTAACGCATTAGGAGCAAACTCTAAAATTAATATTGACGGCATTGATGAAGTTACTTTGGATAGCACAATTTCAGGATCCGACACTTCAACACTTAACATTCACGATGGCACAATCGATTTGACTGACAATGCAAAAGTTCTTGTTCCGCACGTTACTGCAAATGACACAGTCTTGAATTTGGCAGAAAATTCAAAACTCTCCGGATTGAATTTAACCTTTAACGGCAACAACGTTGTAAACATAAAAAATGAAGATTCCTTAAACAGACTAAATCCGACATTCAATGATACAACTTCACTAAATATAGCAAATGCCTCTATAGGAACTCTTGCGTTTGGGGATGTAAAGCTGAACGGCTTAGTAAAAATGAACGTCGATGCGGATTTGGCAAATCAAAAGATGGATACAATTTCCGCTACAAACGCAACTGTTAATGGAGGTTCTATTAATGTTGAAAAAATTAATCTTCTTTCTCCAACAACCAAACAAAGTCTAAGTTTATTATTTACAGATAACAAAGATTTAGCAAACGCTGTAAGCTATACAGGAGAAAAAGAAATTGTATATTCTCCGATATTCAAGTATACAACAACTTACGAAAAGAAAGATGATGGCGGATACTTTAAATTCGTGTTACCTTCAAAAGGAAATGGCGGCGGTGGTGCGCCTGCAGTAAGTGATTTTAACCCTGCAATTATGACATCCCCTGTGGCAACTCAAGCTGCAGCACAAACAACAATGAACTATGGATTCAATTACGCATTTGAACACGC
>DEFJ01000009.1:0-35995 GCA_002350725.1 Cyanobacteria bacterium UBA2855
AAAGTAGTATTTCCGTGGGTTACCGTTTGGAGAGATTATAAGTCAGGGAAATGGCTTGGTTGGATTTTACAAACAGGGAATCCGAATTCTGATTTAATATTTCAATCATTTTATTATGCGGTAGAAGAATTTGGTCTGCCTAAAGACGTTATTATCGATAATGGTAAAGACTATCGGTCAAAAGATTTTGCAGGAGGGAGAAAAGATTTTAAAATCGAAACAAACAAAAATAAAACTTCAGCAATGCTAAAAGAATTGAATGTTAATGTGCATTTTGCCCTGCCTTATAACGCACAAACAAAGCCTGTTGAAAGAGATTTTTTGAAAATCAAAGAACTTTTATCAAAACATTGTATCGGTTACCGTGGCGGTAATGTTGTTGAAAGACCTGAAAAATTGGCTAAAGAAATTAAAGACGGCAAAATTATGAAATTTGAAGATTTTAAAGAACTCTTTGATAAAACAATTATCAACATTTTAAATAAAAAGCCGTCAAATGGTAAAAATCTCAACGGAAGATGCCCTGATGATTTATTTTATGAAGAGTATAAAGAAAAAATAGTAACTTCAAAAGATGCATTAAAATTGTTCTGTTCAAGAACATCAAATACCTACACCATCAGCAAAAATGGAGTAAAAGATGGAAAATTGCAAACTACCTATTGGGCAGATTGGATGATACATAAAAAAGGTATGAAAGTATATTTGCGCCGAGATATAAAAAATTATAAAGAAGCTTGGGTATTTAACGCTGAAAATGATGAATTTATAGGAAAAGCCGAAGCATTTAAATCCGTTGCAGCACTTTATGCGCCTGAAGTATCAAAAGAAGAATTTGAAACAGCTATGGCAACAAAGAAAAGAAATATAAAACTTGCAAAATCATATATTAAACAAAATAAAGAAATATCAGTAGAAGAAAAATACAAAAATTACGAAACAGCTTATCAAAGTGTTGAAAGAGAATACAAAAAACCTGTTAAAGTTTCAAAAATTGCTAATACCAGTATGGATAAAGCAATACAAAAGAATAAAGATATGGAAAGTTATGGTAAGGCGGACTTATCAATATTTTTAAATAAAGAGGAACCTCCCAAAAAGAAGAAATTTTACTATTGGAATACGGATAAAGAATTGGATGAGCCGGATGAAGAATTGTATTTGAGAGGAACAGACAGGAAAATTACAGAACAACAGAAAAAGATAGGTTGCGGATAAATGAAAAGAGACAAATTTTTTGATATTGCAGAAAAAATGTATGTTGAGCAATTTATCACAGAAGCGGAAATTGCCAATAGAATCGGTGTTTCAGATAGGACAATAAGACGGTGGAAAGCTCTTGGAGATTGGGGAATAAAACGTGACGGATTTTTGAAAGCTAATACTATATCAAAAGATACAATGTATTCACTTGCCCATAAGATGCTTGATGATTTTCATAGTGATATGGATAATAATAGGTTTATTGACCCTTCTCGAATGTATATGTTCACTAATCTGATGGATGAAGTTTTAAAGAAACGAAAACAAAGCTATACTAAGGAAGAATTTTTAAGGATTATAAAACAAGTTGTTGATATGGATGAAGAAATGGATTTAGATTTTCAGAATATGATGAAAAAAGATGGTTTTATCTAAGTTTTTAAAACCGTTTTAAAACGGTTTTATAGCAGTTTTAATTTTGAATATAAAATAATACTAATTGTGTATTAAACTTTTCTTAAAAAGTCTGTTGAACACTTTTTGAACAAGGTTTGAAATGAGATTGAAGAGTTAATTTTTATTTCCCTCGGCATCAATAAAAAATGCATTTAAAACATCTGCATTATTACGCAAATGCTTTACTACTGGTGCAAGATTATAACATTCTTCTATTTCAGGTTGATTACTGACGAAATAATCAACGATAACGGCTATATTATAGACATTTTCAGCCAATTTGCTAATCTGTTTAAATTCTTTATTTGTAATACTATATCCCGCTTCTTCCATAATCCCTCCTAATATCAGGAAACACAATATCAAGGAAGAAGTCAAAAAAAACAAAAAGCAGAAAAGATTTTACAAAAGGACACAAATTATTAGTTTTCAACCAATACGGATTCTACTTTTGGTATCAAGATACCCCGTTCTGAATCGTGCTGATTGTTGTGTAATAATGTTATTATATTTTCATTTAATCATACTGCTATGTCAAAAACAGACATTATGGCTTTATATTTCAAAATCTATTATTTTGTGCGGTATTTAACTAATTATTATGTCCAAATCTGTCATACATGTATAATATAATAATTTTAAGCAATATTCATAATTTTGATTTTTCAAGAATTTGTTATAGAATTATTACGTAATATAGGAGTTACAATGGCTAATTCAACACAAATAAAAGCATTAATTAAAGCATATTTATCAGACAATAATGTAGATAGATTTAGGACATTATCATTACAAATTGCTGCACATGAAGCACAAAAAGGTCATCTTTCCTTAGCTAATGAAATAAAGAAAATCGTCGATGATTCTAAAAATGTTACAAATAAAGTCATTCCTTTTACTCCCGACTTATCAGATTTAGTATTATTAACAACTCCAAAAGGTAAAAAGTGCGAACTTGTTATTTCAAAAGATTTAAAAGATAAAATCGATAGAATATTAAAAGAATATTATAATAAAAATAAATTGTCTAAATATGGTCTGCATAATCGTAGAAAATTATTACTAGTCGGTGCTCCTGGAACAGGGAAAACAATGACAGCTTCTGTAATTGCATCTGAACTTAATTTGCCATTATACACAATTCAAATGGATAGACTTGTAAACAAATATATGGGTGAAACCAGTCAAAAGTTAAGACAAATTTTTGATATTATTCAAAAGCAAAAAGGAATCTTTTTATTTGATGAATTTGATGCCATAGGCACAGAAAGAGCTTCTGAAAATGATGTTGGTGAGATGCGTAGGGTATTGAACTCCTTTTTACAATTTATAGAAAATGATTCTTCTGAAAGTTTAATATTAGCTGCTACAAATAATATATCTTTACTGGATCAAGCTCTATTTAGGAGATTTGATGATATATTAGATTATCAAAAACCAACAAAAGAACAAATAAAATTATTATTAGAAAATCGTTTATCAAATTTTAGAGGTAAATTTGATATTAACTCTATTATTACAACAGCATATGGTTTGAGTCATTCTGAAATTACTCAAGCATGTATGGATGCTATAAAAGAAGTCATTTTAGATGATAAGAAAAAAGTAACAAAAACAATTTTAAAAAGATTATTGGAAGATAGAAAAAAAGCATATAGGAATTAGTAATATAAATGGCAGGAGAGAAATATAATCATATTGATGTTTCAAAGTTTTTTACGTCTCGCCCTTATAAAATTCCAAGACGTAAAATTACCAAGAAGTCATATACTCCAAAGGATTATAGAAAACACGGAACAGATTTAAATAATTCTCTAAATGAAGTTTTAAACATTCCAAATGTAGAAGACTGGGGTATTTATCTTACTATAACCGGAGATGAAAGGTTTTTAGAACAAGCAAAAAGTTTAGAAGATAATGGCAAAAATAATATTAAAATTTCACGTTTTAAAATAAACGAAGATAGCAGTATTGCGGTCTCAATGTTTGTAAATAAGAAACATATAAACAAATTACTAAATAAAATTTCAGATTATTTATCTAAAAAGACATCAAAAGGAAATCCTAAAAGCCAACCATTAATGGATAGTATTGACAAAATTCAAACCGCAGTATTAGAAGAACTTTGGGACGGAGATATTGAAGCAATACCGAGTCAATTAAAAAAATGGTGCGAAATATGGATTATGGAAAGAGATCCCCAAAATTTTTTTGCACTATGCGATGAATTAGAAATAAGACATTCAAATAGAAAAAACGTTATTAAATTTATTGATCGTACTGTAATTAAAATAGAAGTTAACAAAGATGATTTAAACAATTTACTTAATAAATATGCATTTATTGGGGAATTTAAACCAATTAACAACCTTACAAGTTTTTGGGTAACTATGTCTCCTAGTGAACAACAAGAATGGATTGAAAATCTTAAAAACAGAACTTCAATTCAAAATACTTCAAATATTGCTATAAGTTTACTAGATACGGGTGTAAATAATACTCATCCTTTATTACAAAACATAATTAAAGACAATGAACTTGATACTGTACTCCCGAATAGTAATGTTAATGATAACGACAATCATGGTACAGGAATGTGTGGTATTCTTGCTTATGGTGATATTCAAAAATGTTTAGAAAACTCTAATCCTATAACTGTAAATCATCAAATTTCGTCTATTAAAATTGTAGATAAAACATTGAAAGAAAATGATCCTTTACTGTATGGTTCTGTAACAGAACAAGGAGTATACCAAGCCCAAATAATTCATCCAAAATCTAATATAATGTATTGTATGGCTATCACTGAAGAAGGTCTTAATTTAGATGGACATCCGTCATCTTGGTCTGCTGCTATTGATCAGATAACATCTGGACAAGATATAGAAGATTATAAAAATCAAGGTAATTCACGTTTATTTTTTATATCAGCTGGAAATTCATATTATGATAATTCCGAAGAATATCCTAAAGCAAATCTATATAATTCTATCGAAAGCCCAGGTCAAGCTTGGAATTCTATAACAGTAGGTGCATATACTAATAAAGATGAACTCGGTTCATATGTGCCATTAGCGACAAAGGGGCAAATATCGCCATATACAAAAACATCTTTAAATTGGATAAAATCTCAATGGAGTATTATCAAGCCAGAGATTTTATTTGAAGGGGGCAACAAAGTCAAAGATTTAACAGGATGTTCACAAAGTATAGATAGCAGTATTTTAACATTAGATTCAAATCCCCTTCAAAATGGAAATTTTGATGTTATAACAGGCACTAGCCCCGCAACAGCTCAAGCAACAAATTTTGCAGCAAAAATTAGGGATTTATACCCTAATTACAGAATGGAAACAATTCGAGCTTTAATGATTCATTCTGCAGAGTGGACAGAGGCAATGCTTAAACAATTTTATAAGAATACTGGTAAAAAATCTGATTATGCTCGAATTTTTAGAATTTGTGGATATGGTGTTCCTAATTTGGAAAAAGCAATCCATTCTGCATCTAATAGTTTAGTTTTAATTGCAGAAAATGAAATTCAACCATACAGGTTAAAAGAAGATGGTAGTAGTACTGCTACAAATGAAATGCATATTTACGAACTACCATGGCCAAAAGAAGAATTAGAAAAACTGTCAAATACACCTGTTAAATTAAAAGTTACATTATCATATTTTATTGAACCTTCTCCTATAGGTTGTAATGTAAGTAGTAAATATAGATATGCTTCACATGGTTTAAGATTTGATTTAAATCGTGCAACAGAAAAATTAGATGATTTTATTGCAAAAATATGTGATTATGAAAAACAAGAAGCCAAAGAAAAAGGAATTTCTATTTCTGATAGACCAGAATCTCCATGGAAATATAGTGATGAATGTGGCATTAATAATGGTTCTATACATTCAAATGTTTGGGAAGGAACCGCAGCAGATTTAGCCGAAAGTAATCATTTAATAATATATCCAATCATCGGATGGTGGAAAGAAAGAAAAAATTTAGAGTGCTACAACAAAAAAACTCGATATTCATTGATTGTTTCGTTAGAAACACCGTCAATTGAGACAGATATCTATACTCCTGTATTAAATAAAGTTAAAATTTCATTACCTCAATCAATAACGACATAAATACAAATAATATGTCTAATTTAAATTTATCAAATGCTCGTTATATCTGTTACAAATAATCATCTAGAGTGTTAGTTTACAGTTCAAGTGTTCACATTTCCCTCTTTGTGCGCACGGCTCCCTCTCGTAAAAACGATACTCAATCGTTTTTACTCAGCACAGTCCATGAGGTCGAGAGTTCGAATCTCTCCCTTGCTATTTTTTGACCTCACGGGTTATTCCCCGTTCGCAGTTCTTTTCAAGAACCAAATCGTGCTGCGTGCTATTCGCACTTGCTCTCTTTGTGCGCACGGCTCCCTCTCGTAAAAACGATACTCAATCGTTTTTACTCGGCACAGTCCGTGAGGTCGAGAGTTCGAATCTCTCCCTTGCTATTTTTGTTGTCCTCACGAGTAATCGCCTTGCGCAGTTCTTAAAAGAACCAATTCGGAAAATGTTCAAGTGTTCACATTTTTCTCTTCCGAAACAGTATAAGTCTTTTTTATTTTTTTATTCGATATATTAAAACCCTAAAACCGACTTTGCGTTTTGTACGGTTTTAGGGTTTTTGTTCTATTTCAAATGAGCCTTTTTTAAACTAATATAAAAGGTTATTTCTTTTTCTTTGTATTTTTAATTGCAGCAACTGAAGATTTTAAAGGTGCTGTAATATCTTCACCACCATATAAAACTACATCTTTTGCAATAACTAAGTCATAACCGTTTGCATTAGCTTGTTCTCTAACAGCATTAAGAATGTTAAGCTGAATTTCTTGCATTTTAGCATTGTAAACACTGCCGTATGCTTCTCTTTTTTGATTTAACTCTTTAGTATATTTTTCTTCTAAAGATTTTTTCTTATTAGCATCTTTGGTAGCAGCTACGTCTTTTCTTGCCTTTTCAATGAAAGACATGATTTCTTCTGCTTTTGCTTGGTTTTCTTTCTTCAAGTCATTAACTTGTGAAGAAGATGCTACTACTTGTTGAATATCAACAACAGCAACTTTGTATTTGCCCAA
Source organism: Cyanobacteria bacterium UBA2855 (assembly GCA_002350725.1). GTDB lineage: Bacteria > Cyanobacteriota > Vampirovibrionia > Gastranaerophilales > Gastranaerophilaceae > UBA1221. The sequence goes on from DEFJ01000009.1 coordinate 6,791, forward strand.
AGAATCCGATAATGCAGAGTTATTTACACTCATACCGATAGCAAATGCTGCTGCAACTACTGCAAATAATTTTAAATTTTTATTCATGTTCCCTCCTTATTTATAAATCCTAACTACAGTTATACATTAAATAGATGATTTTGTACAAATCCTATACCTCATAAATGTGAACTTTTTATAAGTTTCTTTACAAGGTCACAGATGTACTATATAATAATAACAGCTAAAGACAATAATTTGCTATTTTGTGAATTTTTGTAAAAAAAACGCAACAAAAATATAAGAACTGTTTTTAATAGTTTATTAAGTAACAAAATGGTAGTAGAGAAAATATGATTAATTACTAAATTGAAGGTGCGTAATGAAAAAGACAACAAAAAGTACAAAACTAATTAAGGCAATATTGGGATTAGGGACTCTCGTAGCATTTGTATTGCCATCGTCTATTGCTCCTGCATATTCATATGATTCAAGTATTGTTCCAGCCGGTATTCAGTCCGAAGCAAAAATGGAAGGCGGCTTGAACTACAGACATGCGGATGAAGACTTGAAATACAGACATTATCTGCAAAACGTCAATGAAACATATCAAAACTATATGGACTACGGACGTGGCGGTGACCCTCGTAACAATAATGATGTATTAAACGGTTATACCAGCGGATTGCAAGGCGGTGTTCAGGGCTTTGATGACCAAAGCGTGTTTGTAAACACCGTAACCGTTTCTCCGTCTGAAATTTTAGACAGGTCAGAAGTAAATAATATCGTACAACCGTTAATCGGAAAGGATGTTAGAATTTCTGACATAAAAGCTGCTATTGAACAGATAAATGCTTTATACGCAAATAAAGGTTTCGTTACAGCAAGAGCATTTTTACCTGAACAATCTGTTGAAAACGGCAATATCAAGATTGATTTAGTTGAAAGTAAAGTCGGTAATGTAACAGTAAATAATAATAAATGGACAAGCAGCAACTTTATTAAGAAAAGAATTAACCCTAAGGAAGGCGAACTCTTTGATATCGTTGAATTAGAAAAAGATATCATGGACTTCAATCGTTATAATGAAGGGGTTAATCTTACAGCAAACTTAAAGGCTGGAGAAAGAGAAGGAACAACTGATGTTGAGCTTACTGCTCATGAAAACTTCCCGTTCCACTTGACAGCTATGATGGATAATGCAGGTCGTTATACTACCGGTCGTATCAGAGGTGGTGCAATGATTTCTGCGGATAGCTTATTCCATCAAAGAGATAAGTTGAGTTTAGGTACATACTTCTCAGGAGGTTCAGCAAGTCCGTTTGCAGATTATAATATTCCTGTAAACAGCAAAGACGGTCGTGTTGGCTTTATGTTCAGTTCAACATTATCTAAAATCAAATGGGGACCTTACAAACCATTTGACTTAAAATCAAGAGCGTATACATATTCACTTTACTATACTCAACCATTGATTAGAAAACCTGGATTTGAGTTAAAGAGTTATGCGGCATTAAACTACAAACGTGCTCGTACAACTTGGGATCCATACGGTATCTTTGGTCATGATGTAAAACTTGGTGGTGTTGATAATGTTACAAGCGTTGACTTGGCATTAAATATGAGAAAAGATACCAGATATGGTATTTGGTATTTGAACCAAGGTGTTGGATATGCAATTCCAATATTTGATAAATCTTCAAATTACTTCAAAATATTCGGTGGTGCAGTTAGGTTACACGATTTCTCACACGGTATTATCGGTCAGTTAAGAGGTAATTATCAGATTATTCCTAATAACAAGCACATCCCATATATTGACCAGTTCCAAGCCGGTGGTATGGCAACGGTTAGAGGTTATGCAGAAGGTTCTATGATTGGTAAGAACGGATTCTTCACAAGTGCAGAATTAATGTTCCCTCTAATGCCAAGACAAATTACAAGTCCTAGAAGTGGTGAAAAAATTCCGTTCATCGGAAGATTTGTCAAAGGTGCTGTATTTGCTGACTTTGGTGGTATATTCCCTCAGGTTGATGAATATCAATATGGCGTTGGCGGCGGTTCAGGTCACCAAGGTTCATACTTTATGGCATCAGTTGGTATGGGTTTAAGAGTTCAGCTACCTGGTGACTTGACAGGTCGTTTATATTGGGGCTTCCCATTAATTAACAGTACTTACTTTAATCAAGATAGAAAAGTTGGTAGATTTCACTTTGAGTTGACAATGGAACCAAACTTCGACGCTTTATTAAGACGTCGTGTTGTTGAGGCAAAACCGGCACCGGCAAAACCGGCTCCCGCTCAACCGCAACCTGCTCCTGCTCAACCAGTTAATAATTACGATGATATCCGTCACTACGATTACTATAATGACGGTGGTGGAGGCTCACTCTAATGTATTTAAAAAAGTCCCGAGAAATCGGGGCTTTTTTGTTATAAAAGTAAATTTTTTTTAATATTTTGAATAAAAATAGCAAAATGCCACCTTTATGTATTTATAATATAACGTTATATAAACAGGGATTTTAGAAAGGTTATATTTAATGAGGATTTTACCGTTATATAGTTATAGCAGTCATACTGATATTTTATTTCATAAGAATTCAAATAAAAATATGTCAAAAGAGAATAGCTACAGTTCTATTAAAAAATTAAGTTCAAATTATTATACTCCGACATTTACGTCCAATAAGCATCATCACCATTTAAATTTGAGTGAGGCAGAGCTAAGAGAAAGACTTTTACCTGACAGATTTGTACCGATTACGCTTATAGACAAAAATTCATCTGCATATAAAAATCTTGCTCAAGGAGATAAAGATGCACTCAAATATTTAATAAATGCAGCTCAGTACATTGAACCTGTTGCGTACAAGCTCGATAACCCAAACAATATTTCATTTGAAAAATATTTATTGAGTGAGATAAATAAGGGAAACAATCAGGCTTATATGACTTATAGACTTTTTAACGGACAAAAGGGAATAATAGGAAAAGATACTCAAAGCGACATTGTTGTGTTGGAAAAGCATGCAAAACAATTACCAGGCAAAGGGTTTTATCCCGAAGATTTGTCTGTTGAAGAGTTTCATGAAATATTAAAAAATATGTTGAACAATGGTGAAGCTGATGAAGTCAAGAAGATATTAAATCTTCGCTCAATTGTTGTACGTGAGGGAAATAAGTTAAAAGCAATTGATTATACAGAAGCTTTTAAAAAGGAATTTCGTCGGATTGCACTAAATTTGGAACGGGCAGCAAAAAGCTCTACAAATCCTCAATTTGCAGAATATTTAACAAATCAAGCTGCAGCACTTAAGGTTAATGATCCTATGCTCGATTGTAAAGCCGATAAATTGTGGGCAAAAATGCAGGATACACCGCTGGAATTTACAATAGGCAGGGAGTGCTATACTGACGAAATGACCCCTTCTGTTATGCGAAACCCTGAACTGGTTGAACTTTTAAATAAGCATGGTATAAAAGCTTATGCAAAAGATAATTTGGGTATAAGAGTCGGAATTGTTGATAAAGAAGGGACAAAATTTTTATCAGAAATTAAGCATTATTTACCGTATATGGCATCTAAAATGCCATTGAACAACATGTACGAACAGCATATAAATTCGGCAATAAAAAGTGATGCGGCGATGGTTGATGTCGATCTTGCATATGTATCAGGACATTTTGCAGAATACAGAGGCGGTATAACTATTGCATCAAATCTTCCAAATGAAGATAAACTTGCAGTACAGACAGGTGGAGGAAGAAGAACCGTTTATCATAAGCAAATGCGTGATGCTAAATTTGCAGGAGAGGCTCTTAACAGACGATTAAATTTACTATTGAATCCTGAACAACATAAATATTTTAGTAACTCAGGTATTCATAATTTTACAATTTTACACGAAAATGTTCATACTTTAGGACCAAAATTAAATCTTGAGAGATTAGGAACATATAAAAATAAAATTGAAGAGTTTAAAGCCGATACCGGTGCCTTTGTTATGTTTGATGAGCTTCGTAAAAAAGGTTTTTACACCGAGCAACAGGTAAGAGAAGGTGTAATTTCTTATATTACCGGATATGTTCCAAAAGGTCATGATACAACAAGTGCCCATAGAATTTGCGATATAATGCAATTCAATAAGTTTTTGGCAAATGGCGGCATTGAGGTTTCTGAAAAAGGAGTTATGACAATAAATGTTCAAAAGGTATTGCAGGGTGCCAGAGAAATGTTGACAGACGCTATAAAGATACAACTTAGCGGAGATGCTAATGTTGCCAAAGAATATATAGAACGTAATACGAAATGGAGTGAATCTTTAGAGCTGTTATCGCAGAATTTAAGAGCTGCAGATAGAAAGCTTAACAGTTATATTATTTCTCCGCTAATAAAAACAATTAAATAGGAAGCGAGTAAAATTTGATGAAAATAACTTGTATAAATTATAATTATCCCCAAAATTTTTGCGGGCATTGGGAAAATTATCATGTTTCGAATAAATCAGGATATATGAATATAAATAAAAGAATTTATGTTCCCGACAGGAGGGAATCTGATGCTGAAATTGCCAGAGCATGGAAAAATGAAACAGGGTTATTTCCATCTGATTGGGTAAAAAAGAACAACCCTTATAATCAGTCGAAAAAAGATATTCAATACGAAATACAAGGCTACCCATATATGCCTATCGATATATTGCATGCTTCTGTCAAACTAAAGTGGCAAAGTTCTAAATCAAATTTGGAACGATTGGATTTGTATACAGAATCCGCAAAACTATATGCCCAAGAAAGGGATTTACCTTCAGTAGCTATAACAAAATCGAATATTATCGAAGAGTTAGGTGAACTTAAAGACCCAAAGGAACGTCTTGCAGGTGAATACATGGTAAATAATTATGTACCTGAATTTGGTACAAAAATTATAAAGGCATTATTTGAAAATAAAAATTAATCATTACAATATGCATGCGAGAACCATGAGAATTATTGTCCCGATTTGCATAGCCGTTGCCAGATTTTGTGAAAATCTGTTAGAGTCGTATTTTCCCGCTGATTTCTCTGCGCGATAAGCACTGGATACTCTGTCCAACCTTGTTTGGGCATCATCAGATGAAAATTCCGTACCAAACATTGATTTTTCAATCCTTGCGAGCCTAGTTTCCATAGATTCATTTGGGAACGAAGCTTTAAATAACCCCTTTTCAACAGAGGACAAGGATGTCTTTCGAGGCTTTGAGGTTCTAAAACCTCCGGATGTCATCGGAGTAGTATTATAAGAACGTTCAAACATACTATCCATATCCTTATAGGTGTCATAGTCAAAACCAGTTGATGGCATAATTTTGTTTAAATGGTAGTCTTTGGGTGCCGGTGTATCATCAAAAAACACATTTGAATCTGCAAGTCTGTTTTCTTCGGGAACATTTGGCTTTAACTCTGCACGAAGCCGGTCAACACGAGTGCTTAAATCATCATTATAGGTCTTTTTGAATGTTTTTTGTTCAAGCTTTGATAGTCTTGTTTTTATATCATCTTTTTTATTTATAGCCTTAAAAACTTCCTGTTCTAAGGCATCAACTACCGGATAGCTCACATCCGGTGTTTCTTTAAGATCTTCTTCTAAATATTCAGGATATTCAGCAAAAGTATCCTCCACCGGAGTGATTTCTTGACCAATCATATCTGCTGATATATCTTTGTTCAGTTTGGAAATTCGTTCATTTTCAGATTTTTGAGAGATTTTTCCATAAACAGATTGCTCTATTCTATCCAGACGCTTTGCATTATTTTCATCGCTGTATTGATATCCAAATAGCGATTTTTCAATTTTGTCCAACATAGCTTGATTGGACATAACCGCATCTGCGTTATTAATACCAAATATTGACGAAACTAAAATTAGTAATAAAAATTTCTTCATAGTAACAACTCCTTGAACTCAGGATAAATACACTTTTAAAATATTTCTATTATTCAAAATTCTTATTTTTTACGGGATAAAAATAAGCAGAAACTACTAAGTAAAAATATTTAGGTTTTAAAAATTTACTACTTTCGCATAACAATAATGATTATTTAAATTTAATGTAAATATTCATTAATTATTGGCAAATAAAATTCTTGTGGTATTTAATATAATTGTAAGGAGCATATATGCGCGTAGAATTTAATCAGAAAAGTCCGCATTTTGGAACATATTTAGGTGTAAGAATGCAGGAAAAAGTTCTTCTTGCAAAACAGAGAAATATGTTTTCTTCTGAGCAGTTAAAAAATCTTGAGAGAATAGAGAATGATGGATTGGATGCTGTTTTAGAAATAGTTAATAAATTCAAAATATTACGCAAAAAAGATAAAGGGATCTTGTTGAGTAATGAGTGCTTAACAATAGGCGACGGGCATAATCATACTGCAATTTCCGATATGAATGAAATAATTGTCGCTACACCTGATAAGAAAAAATCATACTTTCATATGCATAAATTTGTAAAGATGTTTAATGACGATTTTAAATTACCGGAAAAAATACAAGAAGGGTTTAAAAATCTATAGATAAGGTTTTATATAAAAAATATTAAAATTAGATAATTTTAAAAAGTCATTTTTGATTTCTGTTATAATCTTAAAATTTAAAAATATATTAATATATGTATTTTGCAAAAGTACTTTAGATTTATTCCGTAATATATTTTGCTATAAAAAGCGGAAAGGATTTTGTATGGCAAGAATTATCGAAGGTCAGAGAAGAATTATTAAAATGAGTGTCGACGATGTTTTATCTATCGTAAGAAATTACCAACAAGTTACTAAAAAAGCCTGCTGTTACGAACACATAAGAGAATTGGTAGAAAAAGCGAATTTTTATATTCCGGAGGATTAAAATTAAAATATATTACAAATAATACTGCTATTAACAAAAAAATTATTTTAGCACTTTTAAAACTTTTATATAATGAAGTAATATTATTATATGAAAGTTGATAACTATATTCACAATCTGAATACAACGAGAATATGTTTTACGGGTAATCCGTAAAACAGAATTATACTGCAACAATAGAGCATTCAACGGCTATAGCTGTTGACAATATTAAATATTATTCAGAAAAATATCTATCAATATTAAAGAGATTGGAAGATAAGGAAATTGAAGCGCTAGGCGTGCAAAAAGGCTTTAAATCTTTAAAAGAAGGGATTACTTTTTCACTTGGAAATCAGTATTGCACATGACTATTCCTGAAAGAAACGTATTCATAATAATTTAACATTCTTTGTCGAAAACTTTAAAAAAGTTATACCGAGCCCTTTTGAAAAAACACGTTTTAAGAAAATAAATGATATAGATTATGCCGCGTACCAAGGAAAACCCGTCAAGGTATATCTTACCGACATAACTCCGGATATAAAATCCGTATACATAAAATATAGCGATATAAAAGGCGAAAAAGCCGTACAAATTTTAGTACATGACAAAGGAAAAGTAGAAGAAACATACAGTATAATCGGAAATAAAATGCTTAAAATTAAAGCAATACATTTCAATTCAAGACCTCATTTTGACAGAGAAACATATTATTATTCCCAAAACGAAATTTCACAATCAGGGTTAGAAAAACTTTTAAAAGTTATAGACAGACATTTGAATAAAGTTCTTACCAATATAGGAAATAACAGTTAAAAAAGTTTATACTATACGTTACCAGTAGAACTGTTTCTATCGTCTTCCAACTGTTTTATATCTTGAGCCGACGCATCTTCTCCGTACGCATTATTTATTGATTGAACATCAATTTCAACATTTACATCAGCATCAACTATTTCTATGTCGGACTTAGGAACTTCTCGGGTCTTTCCATCTTCCATTTTTACATTTACTGTACCGCTTAAGAAATTTAACGATGAAACTTTCCCTAAACCTTCCGATGTCATAACAGAAGCACCAATAGGGGGCATACCCTTTGCCGCATCTATATAGTTTTCATATTCATAAGTTAAGCAACACAATAATCTCCCACAAGTCCCGGAAATTTTCCCCGGCGCAATAGGCATACCTTGATCTTTTGCTAATTTTACATTTATTGTTGCAAATTTCCTCATAAATGAAGAACAACAAAACGGTCTGCCGCAAATTCCAACACCATCTACGAGTGAGGTCTCGTCCCTGACCCCGATATGACGTAAATCAATACGCACCCTTGTAAACACCTGTGTTAAATCTTTTAATAAAGCTCTAAAATCAACTCTTTCCGGTGCTGTATAATAGAATGTAATTTTCCTTCTGTCAAAAGTTATTCTGCATTGAACTAAATTCATTACAAGATTATGCTGTTCAATAAGAGCTTTACATTTAAAGAATGATTCTACTTCCTCTTTTTTAATATCATCTAAAGTCTGAATATCCCTTTGTGAAAGAGTTCTAAGCACCGGCAAAGGTTCGGGTTTAGTTTTTGCCTGTTCCCAAATTTTGGAAATTTCTTCATTTACAATTTCTACCTTAACTGCTTCCTCTCCTTTTTCAGTACGAACAAGAACCAATTGTCCTTCTTCTAAATTTAGAGTATCCGGCACTTTTAGCGGATAAAATGTATTTTTTATGTATTTTGTTGCATATTTCATTAAATATATCTTTCTTCTTCTTTAAGTTTTCTATTCATAAGTTTATTCAACAATTCCTGAGGAGTTATATCAGTATAAACAGCTTCATAAATTGCATTTGACACAGGAACCTCAATATTGAGTTTTTTTGCCAGTTCACATATTGCACGAGATGTTTTTACCCCCTCTGCAACAGAACCCAACTCTTTTAATATACCATCAATTTTTTTCCCTTTACCCAACATAGCTCCAACCGTATAATTCCTTGACATCGGGCTTGAGCAAGTTGCAATTAAATCTCCCATGCCGGAAAGTCCGTATAAGGTTGATGGATTTGCTCCAAGTTTGACACTGACACGAACAATCTCTGCCATTCCACGTGTCAATAATGTTCCTGCACAGTTGTCTCCTAAACCCATTTCATGAGCAAATCCTGACGCTATTGCGATTACATTTTTCAAGCTACCGCCCAATTCAACACCTATCACATCACTATTCGTGTAAAGTCTGAACTTACCCGGAACTGAGCAGGTTTTTTGGACAAATTCTGCAGCCGTCATATCAGTACTTGCTGCACACGCCGCCGTAGGTTTGCCTGCAAGGACTTCTTTTGCCAACGTCGGACCTGATAAAATTACAAGTTTTTGATTAGGTAATACTTCTTTTATAACTTCGGACATTCTCATTAATGAAGGTAATTCAATTCCTTTTGAAGCATTTACAAGAATTTGTTCGGGCTTTATACCCGCATCTTTTAATTTTTCACAAACATCCCTGGTACCGCTTGTTGCAATAACAGAAAGTATAATATCCGCACCTGAAATTGCCTCTTTAAGATTATCTGTTACGACAACCTTATCCTGCAATTGGACTTCGAGAGGTTTTAAAGTGTGTTTATTTACCTTTAAATCTTCTGAGATATCGCAAGTTCTACCCCAAATAGTCACCTCTTCAAAATTGTTTGATAGCAGCCAAGCAAGTGTTAATCCCCAACATCCTGCACCTAATACTGTTAATTTCATTAATCATCTCTCCTCTACACCGCAAGATTTTTTTGTAAAAGCTTTCTCAAAACGCCACCATGTTTTTTTAGCTCTAATCTTGCAGTTTCAACATCCGCACCGGTTTCAATCATTACAATTGCCGTTTTGATTTCCCAATTACATTTTAAAAGGGAAGAAAGAGCATCACTATGCTGAGCACCGGTAATTTGAGCAACAATTCTTATTGCTCTGTCTTTTAATTTTTCATTCACCGCCTGTAAATCAATCATAAAGTTTTCGTATGTTTTACCAATCTTTATCATTGATCCGGTTGTTAGCATATTCAAAATCATTTTTTGGGCAGTACCTGCTTTTAAACGGCTGGAGCCTGCAATAACTTCAGGGCCGACCTCAACACAAATTACATGACCTGCCTCTTCTGCAATTCTACCTTTTGAATTACAGGTTATTCCAATAGTCTTACAGTTAATTTCATCAGCCTTTTCTAAAACGCCTAAAAGATATTTAGGATTTCCACTAGCTGAAATTACGACTGCCACATCATTTTCTTTAAGGATTGATGCATCTTCTTTCCCTGCTTCAAAGTTATCCTCTGCACCCTCAACAGAACTTCTAAGGGCAATATCACCACCTGCAATTATGCCCTGAACCATATCGGATGGAACACTAAATGTCGGAGGGCATTCCGAGGCATCAAGGATACCTAAACGTCCGGAAGTTCCTGCGCCAAAATATATTAATCGTCCGCCCTTTAAAAATTGTTTTGCTATCATATCAATAGCTTCCGCTATATCCTCAGAAGCATCTTCTACCGCAAGCGCTACGAGTTTATCCTCATTGTTCATCTTTCTAACCATCTCGAGGGTTGGTAAAAGATCAATGTCTTTCGTATTTTCATTTCTGTATTCTGTTATTGCTTCGCTCATACATAACTCCTTTCACCATATAGGATAACTCGTCTGATAAATCAAATACATTTATATTAAAATTGCTTCATTAAATTTGCCATTTCGATAGCAGATTTTGCGGCATCAGAACCTTTATTACCTGCTTTTGTACCTGCTCTTTCGATTGCTTGTTCTATATTATCTGTTGTTAAAACTCCAAAAATAACCGGAACTTCGGTTTGCAAACTTACATTTGCAATTCCTTTTGATAACTCTGCACTTACGTAATCAAAATGAGCAGTCGCCCCTTTAATAATAGCACCCAATGTAATGATTGCAGCATATTTACCTGTCTTAGCACATTTTAATGCCATGAGCGGAATTTCAAACGCCCCGGGAACTCTCACGATATCAACATTTTCTGTTTGAACGCCATGGCGTCTTAGCTCATCAACTGCACCGGCTAATAGTTTAGAACCTATAAAATCATTAAAACGTGAAAGAATAATACAATATTTTTCATCACCTGCTACTAATTGTCCCTCAAAACTGTTCATTTACTTTCTCCACATATCCTAATAATCCTCAACCATGATACAACAATTAGAACAATTTTACAAGCAACGGATAAAAAATCTTATAAAAAATAAATAAAGCAGTAACTATTAATAAAACTCCGCTTACCTTTAACAAGTAATCGGAAAACTTATAAAAATTACCCATATTTTTTACTTTTGAAGTAATAACTCCTGCCGCAACAAGTATCAAACCTTGTCCGATTGAGAATAAAAACAGCATAACTACTGCCTGAACAAGACTTGCTGATAATGAAGCAAATGCCATAATTGCCGCAAGTATCGGAGTTGAACATGGGGTTCCGACAAGCGCAAAAATTCCGCCAAGCAGCATCGGATACAAGAACATATTTGTTCCGTTATTTTTTGGAATTTCTTTTATTAATACAGGTAACTCAAAATCCAAAATTCCGATTAGCTTTAAGCCCATAACCATAATCAATCCCGCCATAATAAGAGCAAAATATCCGCCGGCAAAGGCAACAAAAACTTTACCCGTTATTGCGCAAGCCAAACCAATTATGGAAAAGACTATTGCTGAACCTATTATAAAAAACAGCATCTGGACAAATGTTGTTTTTGGTTTTTCTTCTGAATAACCGCCTATATAACCAATAATTATCGGTAACATAGAAATTGAACAGGGAGATACCGATGCTATCAAACCGCCTAAAAACGATAGCAGATATAATAATGCGATATTAGTTCCTGAATTAAATAAATTTGCGAAATCCGGCATTTTACTTTAATTCCTTTAAACATTCATCCATCTTGTCTTTTTCTATAGCACCCTCAATACGCTTTACTTCGTTACCGCTGGAATTTATTAATATTATTGTTGGAACAAGAGTTACATTGTATTTTTTTATCCAACTGTCATTTTTTTTGTTTCCGTCTTGAACATTAATTTCAACTAAATCAATTCTATCCTTGTATTGCGGATATAACTCTTTCATTATCTTTGTCATGGTTTGACAATCCAAGCACATTGTTGAGGTAAATTTTACAATTTGCGGACGAGAATTTTTTGTGTCTGCACTTGCCATATCAGAATTGCTTAAATGACCAAGCAAAGCATACAACGCAATAGGTATTAAAAATATTAATAAAACAACAATCAGATTTTTTTTCATAATTTATCTCCTTGATATTTGCAATATTATCATAAAATAAAAGCTTAAATATTCAATTAACCATGTAGGGAGTAGAAATATATAATTATATTCAAGTTTTATGTTTTATTCCCCTTAAAATGTTAAGAAAGTTTACAAATTTAAAAAATTGTAGTAATATAGCATTGTCGTTAAAAATACAAGTGTATTTTTTTAAAGTTTAGGAGGTTTTTAGAATGGACAATTTTAAAAAGTACATCGTTGAATTCATCGGAACATTTTTCCTTGTATTCACAATCGGCGCAACAATTGCTTTTGGAACGGAAGCTACAATTGCACCATTAGCAATCGGTTTTGCCCTGATGGTAATGGTATACGCAGGCGGCTTTATTTCAGGCGGGCATTACAATCCAGCAGTATCACTTGCTGCTGCCGTTAGAGGTGCTTTAGAATGGAAGCAATGGGTACCATATGCAATTTTCCAAGTTGCAGGTGGAGCTTTTGCCGCTTGGTTAATTACTTATTTATTTGGCGGTGCTGTTGAAGCCGGACCTATATTCAAACTTTCACACGTAATCATTGCTGAATTCTTGTTTACCTTTGCTTTATGCTATGTTGTATTGTTAACTGCAACATCTAAAAAAACTGAAGGTAATTCATATTACGGTTTAGCAATCGGTTCTACGGTTTTGGTTGGTGCTTTTGCCGTAGGCGGAATTTGTCTTGGCGCATTCAATCCTGCAGTAGCTATTTCAACTATTGTTATGGGTGCAGCTTGTTGCGCTAAACTTGCGTGGATTACAGTTGCCGTAAACCTTATTGCAGGTATTTGTGCAGGTTTGACTTATAAATTTCTTGTTAATGAAGAATAAGATTTTTATATAATAACTTTATAACCCGTAGCCTTATGGTTACGGGTTATTTTTATTTATCTGTAAAAGAACAGTAGGTTTTAGAAGAAAGAACATACCTATTGAGAATTTTATATAGGTCGGATTTTAACCCGACATATAAAAATTGTAGGTTGGGCATACCTGCCAAAAAATAACTTAAGAGTGCAAAATTGTGTAAGAATAGTGCAAAAAATCGGGCATTTCGGACTTTTATACTCAACCCATTTCGAACTTATAAAATCACCAAAATTAACTGGACTGCCACGCTTCCGCTCGCAGTGACATAAATATCGTTAACTCAAAACAAACATAAAATATACAGCCTCTGCCACCTCGCGCTCGAACCTGCCAAAGCTCCGCTTTGTTGTGGTTCTCATCCAATCCCCTGTATTAAAAAAGAGAATACTTACGCATTCTCTTTAAAGATTTGGCAGGGGTGGATTGTCTTGTTCACCGACATTAAACGAGTCTTCGGATTTTGACTTCAAGAATTTCATTCTTTTGTCAAAAGTCCTCCGCTCTCTGTCGGCTCACGCTCGAACCACTTAACGTGGTTCTCATCCAATCCCCTGCATAAAAAAAGAGAACACTTACGTATTCTCTTTAAAACATTGGGCAGGGGTGGATTCGAACCACCGTACTCTCTCGAGAACAGATTTACAGTCTGTCGCCTTTAGCCACTCGGCCACCTACCCTTATTCAATTGTCATTATCAAACCCGTCAGCTTCTTAAAAATTGCCCTTGACGAGATTTGAACTCGTGGCCTCTCCCTTACCAAGGGAGTGCTCTACCCCTGAGCCACAAGGGCTTGTTTTTTTTAACGCCTTCGGCTGAAGGGAGTGCTTCCTCTCGAGAAACAATTCACCGGATTGTTTCTCTCGGCAGAGTCCCTGAGCCACAAGGGCTTATTTATTTTCCTTTGACCAAGGGAGTGCTTCTTCTTAAAAAACAATTCACCGAATTATTTTTCTTGTCAGAATCCCTGAGCCACAAGGGTTTCTCCGTTCAGGAAAATAGCCGGCAATAGGAATCGAACCTACAACCTACGGTTTACAAAACCGTTGCTCTACCGTTGAGCTATGCCGGCTGACAATTCCCATTCTATTAAGAACATTTTTAAATGTCAAGAACTTTTTTCGTGTTACTATATTTATTGTATTTAATTCTGAGGAATATGTATCTATGACAAAATTTATCGCACCCATTGTGCTTCTCACAATATCCAATATATTCATGACATTTGCATGGTACGGACATCTTAAACACAAGTCTACGGCACTTTGGCTGGTTGTTCTTATCAGCTGGGGAATTGCACTTTTTGAGTATTGCTTTCAGGTGCCTGCCAACCGTATCGGACATGAAGTCTACAATGCAGCTCAACTAAAAACTATACAAGAAGTTATCACCCTTATCGTATTTAGTTTCTTTTCTGTACTTTATCTAAAGGAACAATTTAAATGGAACTACCTTGTAGGTTTTGCACTAATTATACTTGCCGTATTTTTTATCTTCAAAAAATGGTGATTGAATTATAAAAACTTAATGTTTTTGCATTGTAAAAGCGGTTGCGCTATGCTATTGCTATGATAAAGCAATTAAAATTAAAAGATTACATACTTATTGATGAATTAGAAGCAAATTTTCATTCGGGATTGAATGTAATCACCGGAGAAACAGGTGCAGGAAAAAGTATTTTGATTAATGCTATAGATATTGCATTTTCTTCACGTGTTTCAAAAGAAGTTATAAAAACAGGATGTGAAAAAGCCGTCATTGAACTAACTATTGATAATACAAAACACGACCTGTCTGACTTGTTTGCTCAAAACGGCATTGATGATTTCGGTCAGGAAATCGTTTTATCTAAAGAAATTACACCCTCAGGCGTTCGGACAAGAATTAACGGGACACTGATTAATCAGGATTTTTTAAAAAGCATTAAATCACTGTTTTTGGATATTCATTCTCAACATCAAACATACGTATTTATGCAGCCAAAGTATCATATTACTTTACTTGATAACTATGCAAAAGATGTATACGGTAATATCCTAAACGATTACAAATTGCTTTATAAAAAATATACAGATACTCTAAATTTACTTGAACAAGCCAAAAATTCTGCCGATACAACAGAAAATCAAATTGAATTTTTAAAATTTCAAGTAAATGAAATCAGTGAAGCAAATATTCAAAGCACAACCGAA
This sequence comes from Cyanobacteria bacterium UBA2855, assembly GCA_002350725.1. Lineage (GTDB taxonomy): Bacteria > Cyanobacteriota > Vampirovibrionia > Gastranaerophilales > Gastranaerophilaceae > UBA1221. Next base: position 22,050 of record DEFJ01000009.1, read on the forward strand.
GATGCGGAATTAAATGAAGAATTGGAAGTGCTTGCTAACGCTGAAAAACTTAAAGAACTTACAGGGCAATCTTATTGGGCAATCAATGGGGATGACGGGTCTATTATTGAAGCTCTCGTTAAAATTAAGCAAAATATATCAAAAGCATCCTCTATGGATTCTAATTTGGAAGAAATAGAAGGTCGATATATTGATGCTGTTGAAAATCTTAAGGATATAGCATCCGAACTTCACAACTACAGCCAAAACCTTGACAATGACGAGGCAAGATTAAATGAAATACAAGAAAGATTATATCTGCTTGACAAATTAAAGCGTAAATACGGGGATTCTCTTGAAGCTGTTATGGCTACGTACGACAAATTAAGTGAAGAATTAAACGGCATCGAATTTTCTACCCAAAATATCGAAGCTTTGCAAGCAGAAATCACTCAAATCAGAACCGAGCTTGAGAAAAAAGCTGAAGAAATTTCCGAATACCGCAAGAATTATGCAAGTGTATTATCAGGTTATATACAAGAAAAACTTGAACAACTTGAAATGCCAAAAGCTCGATTTGAAATATCCGTAAAAGATAAAGAGCTTGGACAAGATGGCGCAGATGAAGTTGAATTTTTAATCTCAACGAATATATCCGAGGATTTAAAACCGCTGGCAAAAGTTGCCTCGGGCGGAGAAATTTCAAGGGTAATGCTTGCAATAAAATCTATTTTTGCACAATCCGATAACATTGATACTGTTATTTTTGATGAAATAGATACGGGGATTTCCGGTAAGGCATCTCAAAGTGTTGCAGAAGAAATTAAAGCGCTTGCGAAATATCATCAAATTATTCTTATCACGCACCAACCTATAATTGCATCAAAGTCAGATAAACATTTTTATGTAAGAAAATCTCAAGAAGATGAAACGAAGGTTGAGGTATACGTATTAACCGGAGAAAACAGAGTTAAAGCTCTTGCTGAACTTGCAGGCGGGGATATTAATGACGAATCAATCAAATTTGCTCGCTCTCTTTTAAATGAAGAATTAGTACGTCAATAAATATAATAGGAGGGTTTGATATGAAATGTGCAAGGTGTAAAGAAGAATTAGCACCAAAAAGCATCGGAAACATTAAATTCCAATACTGTCCGACTTGTAACGGAGTTTGGATAAAATTTCCTATGCTGGAAAAATTATCGGAGAATATGGACTTAAAATCCCCGTTACTTAATCCGGCGGAACTTAATTCCATAAAAGTAAAAGAAGAAGCAAGACTTTGTCCGGATTGCGCTAAGGAGATGGATAAAGTGTACTTTAACGGTGTAATTGTTGATAAATGTTCGGAATGTAACGGGATTTATTTTGATAATGGAGAATTATCTAAATTTTTCAATACTTTTTTGAAAAAGCAACTTCCTATAACCGATAATTTAGTATTTTTAAATAATTTAGGTGCATTAACGGCTGAAAATAAGAAAGGAGATAAAATGCAGGAAATAGAAATTCAAAGTAAAGAAAAAGAACAAAGAGTTGTTTCTATAAACGGGTTTGTCGTTTTAACTTTTTTAATTATATTTGCAGTATTTGCTTTTATATTTTTTATGTTAGGTGCTTATTGGATTCCGATTCCTGCAGTTGCTATAATCGCATTTACTGCAATTGGTTTTAAACTTCTAAAGCCGCAAGAAGCAATGGTATTAACAGTTTTCGGTAAATATATCGGAACATTAAAAGGCGCAGGTTTCCATTGGGTTAATCCGTTCGCCGTAAGCGTAACTCCGTTTGTTCCAATTTCACTTAAAGCTCGTACTTTAGATAACGGAAGACAGAAAATTAATGATGAATTGGGTAACCCTATTGAAGTAGGTATTATAGTAATTTGGGAAGTTCAAGACACCGCAAAGGCAGTATTTAACGTAGAAAATTACACAAGCTTTTTATCTTCTCAGGCAGATTCTGCGTTGCGTAATATTGTAAGAATGTATCCGTATGATGCAGCTGAGGATTCCGGAAAACAATCTTTAAGAGGAGATAGTCAGGAAATCTCTGCTAAATTAAAGGATGAAATTCAACGTAATGTAAAAGTTGCAGGATTGAATATAGTTGATGCAAAGATTACTCACCTTGCTTACGCTCCTGAGATAGCAGTTGCAATGCTCCAAAGACAACAGGCTGCAGCAATAATTGATGCTAAAAAAACAATTGTTGAAGGCGCAGTTAGTATGGTTGAAATGGCACTAAATAAACTTAATGATAATAATATCGTAAAACTAGATGATTCGGAAAGAGCAAGAATGGTAAATAACTTACTTGTTACATTGTGTAGTAATAAAGAGGCACAACCTGTAATTAAAAACGGAATGAATTAATAATTTTAAGGTTAAGGCAAAAGGCGATAATCAAAAACTGATTATCGCCTTTTGGTATAAAAATAAAGCCCGAACGCAAATGTTACGGGCAGTGGTTGGTGTATAAGTAGTAGTCTGTTTAAATTTAAATATAATCTCTGAAATGTTTTATATCCTTCTCTCTGATTCTGTTTATAGCAACAGCTTCCAGCTGTCTTATTCTTTCTTTTGAATATCCTAATTTAGTTCCGAGCTCTTCCAGTGTTAAAACTTTTTCACCATTTATTCCAAATCTGCAATTTATGATTTCTTTTTCTCGTGCCGGCAAATTTTCAATAAGTTTTTGAATATTATCATGCAATGATATTGTATCCGCATTTTTTTCGGGCGAATTGCAAGATTTATCTTCTATATAATCTCCTATACATAAGTCATCCGTTACAGGAGTTTCAAGACTTATTGGTTCTTTTACTATAGCTCGTTTTATTGATAAAATATTTCGTTCGGTTAATCCCATTTTTTGGGCAATTTCAATTTCTTTCGGTTCTCGCCCAAGTTCGCATGATAATTCAGAGTATGCTTTTTTGTATTTTCTGATTTTATCAGCCATATGAACAGGTATTCTTATTGTTTTTGAGTTATTAGATATTGCACGCATTATAGTTTGTTTAATCCACCAAGTCGCATATGTGGAAAACTTACAATTCTTTTTATAGTCAAACTTTTCAGCAGCTTTGATTAAGCCTAAAGACCCTTCCTGAACTAAATCCATAAACAGGACACCTTGACCTGCATATTTTTTTGCGATACTTACAACAAGCCGCAAATTTGCTTGAATAAGTTTTCTTTTAGCCATTTTTGCTTTTCGGGTTTCCCCTGAATGAATATCTTTACCCAGACTCTGTTCCTCTTTTACATTCAAAAGTTTTACTTTTCCAATATCTTTTAAGTACATCTGAAGTAAATCATTTTCTTTCGCAATCGTACTAAAAGTTCTTGGGTTATCAATATTATCATTGCATTCTGCACCTTCTTCCTCAGATATTTCTGCATCCTCTTGTGTTGTCGAAAAGTCCGAATACAAATCATCGTCACACAATACTTCCGCACTCAGTGTCATTAATCACTTCTCCTCTAAACTATTCATAAATCCTACACATAGTTAGACGAGACAAAAGAAAAAAAGTTTCATTTTATATTAAGTTATTATAAATTTTTAATGGGAACAGATATTTCAAATACAGTTTTTTTACTGTCGGAAGATTTTAATTTTATACTGCCGTTTTGAGCTTCAAGGTTTTGTTTACAAAGGTATAAACCTATCCCTGAACCTGTTTTTTTAGTAGTAAAACCATCATCAAATAACGTCGTCTGAACTTTTTCGGATATAGCTTTTCCGTTATTTGCTATTGAAATTACCAAATTATTACCGACAATATCTTCAAAAATTTCAATTTTTCCTTTTTTATCAATAGCCTCAATTGCGTTTTTAATAATATTTATGATGCAGGCTTGGAATTTATTTCCATCAACATAAATTTTTATATTTTCTTTCAACGCTGAAGAGATTTTAATATCTTTATCCTGAATATAAACGGCTGACATATCGATAGTTTCTTGAATTAAATTTTTAGAATCGTAAATTTGGGGCACAATATTGGTTACGGACTTCAAATCCAACAAGCTGTTACCAATAAGCTTAACAGCTTTTTGAATACAATTTAAGGCATTTTCAATAGCAGGATTGTCAATATTGTTCTTTACAAGATGTTTCTTTATGATTTCACTGTAAACATCACAAATAGAAAGGTGATTTCTTATTTCGTGCCCTATACACCTGGCTTGTTGACGGATTATATCTATATCATTTTGAGTTGTCATTGCGGCTCCTTTAACGATAGAGGTTTGACCGAATTTCGATCGAACCTCTAAAATTTACTATCCCTATCTCATATATAAACTGTTATATTTATTTATATTGGAAATTATGCAGAGATTTTTGCACGTATTTTTTTACCAAAACCGTTGTTTAACGCATATAGAACAGCTTGTGTTCTGTCATTTACTTGGAGTTTTTGGAAAATATTATTTACGTGAGTCTTAACTGTAGTTTCAGATATAAACAATTTTCCTGCAATACCCTTGTAGTTATTACCCTGTGTAAGTAATTCCAAAACTTCCTCTTCTCTTGAAGTTAAATATGTAAGAAGATTTTCTTCATCTGACACTTCGCTTTCTTCTCTGAAAGATTGTTGGAAATGTTCGAAAAATTTTGAAGAAAGTGCCGAAGGTAAATAATATTTACCTGATAAAATTTCATCAATTGCATATACTAATTGAGCTGATGACATAGTCTTTAAAACATAACCCTTAGCACCGACTTTCATTGCTCTATAGATCAAATCAGGATCATCATATCCGCTAAGCACAAGAACTTTTGTACCCAATCCCAATTTCTCAATTTCTTGAATTGCTTGCAAACCATCTTTTTCAGGAAGATTGATATCCATAATAACAATTTCAGGACGATATTTTTTTACTAAATTAATACCAATATTTGCGCTCGTTGTTGTTCCTGCTATATCATAGCTTGTTTCTAACGTTAATAATTCTTTAATACCTCTAAGATGCTCAGCGTTATCATCCACTAATAAGATTCTTGATTTTCTTTTAAACTCTCTCATAATTTCCCCTCATATTTTTAAATTTAATTTTGCTGTCCTCTACTCTCTCTATACTACTTCGTTGAGTGTATGTTTACATCCATGCCCTGATTGATGTTTTTAAGATAAAAGCATGAAACTTTGATTTAAATCTAAAGATTGAGAAAATCGCTAAATCCATGACTACACCATGCTTTTGAGCATGGTTGATTTTTTAGATTGATTTTTTGGACTAAATTGTTTGACTTAAATTTTTCCTGTTATTTTTAATGCAAAAATACGATTTATAAATTATAAAAATACATTAAATAAGTTATTTCTTTTTAGGTTTTGCTTCTACTGCTTCTGCTGCTTCAGCTTTCTGTCCATATTTTTCAATTGATTCTTCAAGATTAACTTTTAACTTTTTAAGTAAATTAATATCTTTTGCTTGATAATCTTCTAAATCTTCAATCTTTTCCAGAACTGATATTTTCATCTCTGTTAAATCTTCTGCGTATAACTTTTTATCTTTACGTTTTTTGTATGCCGCAGATGCCTTAAAGTTTTCTTCTAATCGAGCATCGTCTTTTATGTAGGCTTTTAATTCTGCTTTTTTAGCATTATAATGTTTTCTTGTTAACGAAATAATTTCATTCATAATATTTTTTAGGCTTACACATTGGTCTTCCTGTAAACTCGGTTTTATTATTAAATCAGATTCGACTTCACCGTATAAATCCATATCACTTGCTATGGAATATAATCTTTTTGAAATATTATCGGTAAGAGTAGTTGAAATAGTTTCTATATATTTTGAAATCCTTGCTATAGGAGAATTTATACTATTAGACTTACCTTTTGTAATATAAAGTTCTTTCTGCAATGCACGCGTTATATTATAAACATAATAGGATTCATTATGTTTTGCATCAGCAGTATGCTTTCCTGTCACAATTATCAGTTCAATCGGAGTTTTTGTATTATCCGTAGTATCCAACAGGCGCATTTGAATATCTCCATAACCGGAGCCTTGTTTATGACTAATCAGACCTCTTAAATATTCCGGTAACTTATTTATTTCTTTTTGCGACACGTCATTCAGCCTTATATCAAAGTCTGCAACCGTAGTTTTGCCTTCGGTAATAGGTGCAATAATGTAACCAAAGTCTTTTTCAAGCTTTTCTAATAGTTTATTTAACAGAGAGAAATTTTTTATATCTTTCATAAATAAGGTTTGACGAATTTCATCACGAGGTTTTGCTCCGCTTCTGGAAAACTTTGAACGCCAAGTTTTTTCATCTTTTAAAAGATGCCCTGCATTATATTCAGCATCATAAACAATTCCCTCAATGCCGAGCGTCTTTAATGCTGCAACAAATCTGTTACCGATAATTGTATTAGTAGCACCCTTCTTTTTCGAGTAATCAAATTCAAGCTTATCTCCAACCGTATAAATTCCTGTTTTTATAATCTTATCGGGACGAGCTGAAAACGAAACCGTATCTTGTGTAAGTTGATTTCTATAATTCGGCTTAATTAGCCTGTAATCAGTTCCGACATTATTATTAGACTTTGTTTTATTTATATTAAAATTTAACAGTAATGGGGTAATATTCATATCTAAGCCTTCCGTACTGACTTAAAACACATCAAGATTTTTATTTTACAAAATATCGATAATTTAATCGAAATTGTAACATAGGTTAACAATTTCATTTTTATTTAGTTCTTATAAATTTATTCGTGACGAAATTTTATGTTTGTATTATGATGATGTCAAATGATAGTGTACCATAATTATGATTTAAACATTAAGGAGGTTATTAAATTATGGCTGGTAAAACAATAACTGTTGACGGAAACTACGCCGCAGCGCATGTTGCTTATGCTCTGTCCGAAGTATCCGCAATCTACCCTATCACTCCTTCATCCACTATGGGTGAATGGATTGATGAATGGGCATCTCAACACAAGAAAAACATTTGGGGCAAAGAAGTGAGAGTTGCTGAAATGCAATCAGAAGCAGGTGCTGCAGGTGCAGTACATGGTTCTTTGGCTGCAGGCTCTTTGACTTCTACATACACTGCTTCTCAAGGTTTATTGTTGATGATTCCTGTAATGCATAAAGTTGCCGGGGAAATGCTTCCGCACGTAATCCACGTTGCGGCTCGTGCATTGGCTGCTCAATCTTTAGCAATTTTTGGTGATCACTCAGACGTTATGGCTTGCAGAAACACAGGTTATGCAATGTTAGCTGCAAACAGCGTTCAAGAAGAAATGGACTTGGCTTTAGTTGCACACTTATCAACTTATAAAGCAAAAGTTCCGTTCTTACAGTTCTTTGATGGGTTTAGAACTTCTCACGAAGTACACAAAATCGAAGAAATTTCTTATGAAGATATTGCTTCATTAGTAGAACCTAAATATATTGAAGAATTCAGAGCAAGAGCATTACGTCCTGAAGCTCCTATTTCTAAAGTTGGTGCTCAAAACGGTGACGTATACTTCCAAGGTCGTGAAACTTCCAACAAATACTACGAAGCTGTTCCTGAAATCGTTCAAGAATATATGGATAAAGTTGCAAAAGTAACAGGTCGTCAATATCATCCGTTTGATTACGTTGGGGCACCTGATGCTACTGATGTTATTGTAGCTATGGGTTCAGGTTGTGAAACTATTGAAGAAACAATCGAATACTTGAACGCAACTCGCGGCACTAAATACGGTTTGGTTAAAGTTAGATTGTACAGACCGTTTGACGTTAAGAGATTTAACGAAGCTCTTCCTAAATCCGTTAAACGTATTGTTGCAATGGATAGAACAAAAGAACCTGGTTCAATCGGTGAACCTTTATACTTAGATGTTGTTGCAGCTTTAGAAAACAAAGACATCAGAGTTATTGGCGGACGTTACGGTTTGGCTTCTAAAGAATTCACTCCATCAATGGTTCTTGCTATATACAAACATTCTGAATCTAACGGATTCCACGGATTTACGGTTGGTATCAATGATGATGTAACTCATAAATCTTTATCCGTAGATGAACATATCGTTACAGAACCTGAAGGTACTACAAACTGCATGTTCTGGGGATTGGGCTCAGATGGTACTGTAGGTGCTAATAAAAACTCAATTAAGATTATCGGTCAATACACAGACAAAGATGCTCAAGCATACTTTGCTTATGACTCTAAAAAATCATTTGGTGTTACCGTTTCTCACTTGAGATTTGGTGACAAGCCGATTAAATCTACTTATTTAATCACAGCACCTGATTTTGTGTCTTGTTCAGCTCACGCTTATGTTGGCAGATATGACTTATTAAAAGGTATTAAAGAAGGCGGTACATTCTTACTTAATTCACCTTGGTCTAAGGAAGAAGCTTTCTCTCACTTAACAAGAGATATGCAAGAAACAATTATCAACAAGAAGATTAAATTCTACAATGTTGATGCCGAAAAACTTATCCACGAACAACCAGGGTTAAGAGGTAAGGGTGCTAATACCGTTATGATGGTTGCATACTTCAAAGTTTCAGGAATTATTCCGTTTGAACAAGCTTATGAAGGTATGAAAGAAATGACTAAGAAAACCTTTAAGAAAAAAGGTGATGACGTTGTTAACATGAACTTAGCATTGATTGATGCAGCCATAAACGCAACAGAAGAAGTTGTAATTCCTGCATCATTAGACGGTGTAGCTCACGCAAATCACGTTGAAATGATTCCGGCTGACGCTGATGAATTTGCTAAGAAAATCATTGAACCTTCAATGAGACAAAAGGGTGACGATATCCCTGTTTCAGCAATGAGCGTTGACGGTGTTATCCCGACAGGTACGGCTTGCTTAGAAAAACGTGGTATCGCGCCTCGTGTTCCGAAATGGGTAAGTGAAAATTGTATTCAATGCGGAATCTGTGCTTCAGCTTGTCCGCATGCTGCAATCAGAACTAAATTAGCAGAACCTGCAGATTTAGCTAATGCTCCGGCAAGCTTTACTACAGTTGATGCTAAACCGAATGATCACGGTGAAAAATTCAAAGTTCAAGTATATTGCAAGGATTGTACAGGCTGCGGAGTTTGTGTAGATCAATGTCCGATGTCTAAAAATCCTGAAAAAGCAGCTCTTGTTTGGTCTTCAATTGAAGCAGAAGAAGCTGCCGGCGAAGTTGTTAACGAAAAATTCTTTGACGCTTTACCTGACAACGTAATGGGTAAAAACACAACTAAGACTATTAAAGGTGCAATGCTTAGAAAACCGCTATTTGAATTCTCAGGCGCTTGCGCAGGTTGTGGAGAAACTCCTTACGTTAAATTGGTTTCTCAATTGTTTGGAGAAAACACTATCGTTGCTAACGCAACAGGTTGTTCTTCAATTTACTCAGGTACATTCCCTACAATTCCTTATACTAAAACTAAGGAAGGCAGAGGTCCGGCTTGGGCAAATTCATTGTTTGAAGATAACGCTGAATTCGGTTACGGTATGAGATTAGCAGTTGATTCTAACAGAGAACTTTTGAAAGAAAACGTTGAAAAAGTTTTATCTAAGGAAGATGCTCCTGCTGATTTGAAAGCTGCATTAACTGAAGCTATGTCTCATTGGGATAACTCAAAGACTGAAGAAGCAGTTGCAGCTCAAAACGCAGCTAAAGTTGTTATCGACAAGTACGCAAAAGAATGCGGTTGCGATACAATCAAGAAAATTAAAGAACTTGAAGACTACTTCACAGATAAATCCGTATGGATTATCGGTGGTGACGGATGGGCTAACGATATCGGATACGGCGGTATTGACCACGTTCTTGCTCAAGGACAAAATGTTAATATCTTAGTTCTTGATACCGAAGTATACTCTAACACAGGTGGTCAGGCTTCTAAATCAACTCCAACCGGTGCTGTTGCAAAATTTGCTACAGGCGGTAAGAGAACGTACAAGAAGAACATGGCATTGATGAGTATGTCTTATGGTTACGTTTACGTAGCATCAGTTGCTTTGGGTGCAGACAGAGCTCAAACTCTAAAAGCATTCCAAGAAGCTGAAGCATACAACGGACCATCAATCATCTTCGCATACGCTCCTTGTATCGCTCACGGCATTGATATGTCTAAGACTCAGACAGAACAAAAACGTGCAGTTGAAGCAGGATACTTCCCATTGTTCAGATACAATCCGGAAGCAGAAGTTCCGTTCACCTGGGATGCAAAAGAACCGAAAGCTGATTATCAGGAATTCATCAGAAGCGAAGGCAGATATAAATCCCTTCTTAAGACAAATCCTGAAGCAGCAGAAGAATTGTACGCACAGGCACAAAAAGATGCCGCAACCCGTATGGATGTGTACAAAGCTGTCGGTGCGCTATTGAAATAGTTATGTTGGCATAGCGACATAATAATGTCGGCGTGGCAACGCCGACTTACCTACAATAACAACTTCGGCTTTATGCCGATAAATAACACAAACGAGGTACATCATAATTGTTGTACCTCGTTTCGTATATGAATATAAATTAACAGTAGGTCGGCATTTTTATAAAATAATAGTGCGTTATTTTTACGCACAATTATTACAAGTCAAACACAAAAGATATTACAATAAGCTTTCTATACGCTCTTTATCCCTTTTTGATAAACGATTCCATTCCTGTTCGGTATAAGGAATTGTTCTTCCCAATACCGTAATCTTGGTATCGCTTCCGCTATATCCGCCCGTCATTTCAGGATCATAATCATGACTATAATTGTTCTCTCTTAAAACTTTTTCTATATGTTCCTTAGATTCACCTTTAAATGGGTGATAAGTATAAGTCTCAGAATCGTCATATCTTTTATAAGTTCCGCTGTTATTATAACTGCTAACACCTCCTTGATAAGAAGAATATTCACTACTAACGGCACCTTGACGTATTATTCCATTAAAACTTGTACTTCTCTGCGCCGATGTATAATTGGTTATTGCAAAAATTTTCATAATAGACCCCCTAATTTAATAACATAACATTTTAAGTATAATCAAAAAAATTTTTGCTAATATATAAAAATTTTGTTACATATATATAAAAAACATCCTCCTTAATTACAAGGAGGATGCAACGTGCCTTAATAAGTATTTTCGCGGCAATCGCACAAGCATTCGTCATATTGATGCGTAGCAAGCAGAACAATTGCGGAAATACCAACTAAAGCATAAACAATTCTGGTTAATATTGTTGCATCGCCGAATAACGCAGCCACGATGTTAACATTAAATATTCCAAGAATACCCCACGCAATAGCACCAACCATTACCAGCACAAACGCTATTCCCCTTAATATGTTCATTTCATACCTCCTTTACTATAACCTTAACGTGGATGATAAATTTACAGTATCATTATTCAATATATTTTTTATTTATCATTACCCGAAGGTATAATTTTTTTATTAAATTTCTGAAAAACAAACCTCATTAAATAGCAAAAAATATTTTTATATGTTTTGTATGAGGTATGAAGATAACGAAAATTCATGCATTAAATACTTATACACCTTGCTTTTCAGCAAAAAAACGAGTTCAGGATGACTTATATGCGGTAAACAGAAATCCGGTAACTCAAGAAACCATTGCGGCTCTTGCAAATAATTGGTCAAAACAGGATTTAATATATGAAGGGGATTCCCTGATTATAATTCCTAAATCGCATCTTTATGAGGCAGCAAAATTTGATAAAAAAATAGCTCACACACTACCTAAAACCGAATTGTCCGACTTAGGCTTTGCAGTAAGTATATTAGACGAAGAAGGCAGAATTGATACAAAAGCTTTACAATATTTTGATCCAAAAGTTATTACAATATTAAAGTTAGTAAATCAAATCAGAAACAATAAAACATACATCGTGCCGTTAGAGTCTTATAATATTGAAGATTAAAAATTTACTCGATTTGATAGTAATAAACTCTAATTATTATTACAAAATTAAAGTCATAATATTTTTGTATAAAATTTTGGAGAAAAACCATGAATAAAAAAAATATTATTTTAATTTTATCGCTGCTTTTAATAGGAGGAAGTGCAATAGCAGAAAATATCAATTCAACAAGCACAGATACAAAACAATCTTCAACCCAAGTAGCACAATCAAATAATTTCTTTTCAAAAATTTTTGGAAACAGAAATAATCGCTATGATAATTCCGAAAGATACGATAACAACAATAATTCAAATCGCAGATATCGCAAACGTAACAATAATAATAACTACGACTATGAAAATTCCAACAATAATCGACGACAAAACAGACGAAACAGGAACAATAATTGGTGGAATTAACATAGCGCTGTAAATAATTGTAAATAATCATTAAAAAACAAGCCTTTTTAAATTAAATATGCTAACATGCTGTCATAGATTAGGAAACATAGTTAAATACAATTAAGAAGGGGGAAATACTATGGCAGGGTATTTAGTATTAGCAGAAAATGTAATTTTGAAAAACAACAGAGTTAGCTGCATTAATATTTACGAAGCATTGCAAACAATTGCTATGCCGGCTGAATTTAGATTTGATATGGCTATTATGTGCGGACCAAAATGGTCAGTAGGTGAACACAAATTAACTTTAAAGGTTAAAGCAAACGATGGGGAAGAAAAATTGCTTTCAGAATCAACTGTAAATATTCCTCATGAAGATTTTGTATACAGCGCAGTTGCAAATGATGTTAAATTCACTATGAACTATGACGTTCAATTCTTAACTTTCGTTGTATATGATAATGACAAAGAAGTTATTTCAAGAAAATATCCGGTAACAGCAATGTTAATTCCGCAAAGCATGGCTCAAGGACAAGAAGCGCCTCAAGCTGCAGCTAAACCGGCAGAAAAACCTGTTGCAGAAAAAGCTGAAGATAAGAAAGAAAAAAAAGCTACAGCTAAAGTTTAGTTAATGGAAATACTTACTAAAAAAAGAGTCGCTAATAGCGGCTCTTTTTTAGTTTTCACGAATGTTTATGCTATCATAATAATTAAGATTTACGGGAGATGAAATATATGAATAAGTATAAACATAACTATAACGTAATTTTAGATAACATGGATATTAATGAATATCGCTTACGGCCAATTTCTGCAATTATGTATTTACAAGATGCCTTTGCAAGATTTTGTGCAACAAAAAATATGGCTGCATATGATTTATTTCCTAAAAATTTATATTGGATTGTATCTGAATTTAATATAGAATTCGTTGAAGAAACGCCATTTTGGTCAGAAGAAATTACAACTGAAATATGGATATCCGAGATTACAAAATTGAAAATTTATACAGATTTCAAATTATACTATCGCAATAAGATCTTTGCTCAAGGTAACGGGTGTTGGTTCGTATTAGATCAAGACTCAAAGCGTCCGGCAAAAACAGATATTATTACCGAAAAATTTACGGTAGTTCCCGAGTTTGTATTAGGAGAACATAAAAAATTTACCTTGGCAGAAACAAAAGAGAAAGTAAACGAAATTACTCATAGAAATAATTTATCAGATTTAGATTTTAATAACCATGTTAACAACAAAAGTTATATAAATATTGCAGAAGCAACAGCAAGTATTGATTTCAAGAAATCTCATACACTAAAAACTTTAAATATAAAATTTAGTAAAGAATCATTTTTGGACGATGTTTTAAAATGCTCAACATATTCAACAGAAAATTCTGATACGTATATTCATAAAATTACAAAAGATGGAATAGATATTTGTGAAATTCAAACCTCATGGACAAATAAACAATGCAAAGATGATATCTTACACTACGATTTAGAAGTAAAAAGTGAAGGTTACACAAAATCCATAGAATAAAGATTAAAAAAGAGGTCTTATAACCTCTTTCTTATATGGTGGGCGTTAGAAGACTGTCTTGACCTGTTCGCATTAAACGTGTCTTCGTGTTTTGCTTATTGTGCTAATCGCATTTCTAAGCAAAAGCACTCCGCAC
>DEFJ01000009.1:36225-53108 GCA_002350725.1 Cyanobacteria bacterium UBA2855
ATAACCTCTTTCTTATATGGTGGGCGTTAGAAGACTCGAACTTCTGACCCTCTCCTTGTAAGGGAGACGCTCTACCAACTGAGCTAAACGCCCTTCTGTCTTTCGACAACTTCAATGGTATATCAAACATTTTTTCATGTCAATAACTTTTTATTCCCTTATTAAATTAAAAATAATTTGCAGGTAGCAAATTATTTTTTTAGGGGGTTTTATGTTATAAATTATGAATTATTTTACTGTTTCAGGAACAAAAAGCACATATCCTTCAGGAATTTCCTCATATAATGTAAGCTTTATGGGAAAATTTACTCCTACAAAAAAATATATTTACAATTTCGTAAACAAGGATAATACAACGGAAAAAGATTGGCAGAAATTTTTTTATACTCTTTCTGAGCCAATAAAAAAATGTATTACTGCAACAGTTGAAAAGTATAAAAGATATGGTCTGACAATAAAAGATTATCTTCCTCTTGCAGCGAAAGGCGACTTGTTATATCTTACGGCGGATGTAATAGAGAATAAAGTATCTTATATTGTAAAAGCCTTTGAAAAAGAAGGTTTGAATAAGGATGATTTTATGAAAGCCTGGAAGAAGGTGCCTAAGCTTTTGACAAATTCTCCTGAAACTCTTGAAAAAAATGTTCGCTCTGTCGTGGATGCTTTTAAAGAGCAAGGTTTAGAGACTTCTGTTTATTTAAAAGCTTGCCTTGAGCAGCCAACATTATTTTATCAATCTCCTGAAACTATACAACAAAATGTAAAAGTGGTTGTTGACATTTTTAAGGATAGAGGACTAACTCTGGAAAATTACTTAAATTCGTGTATTAGTACTCCATCCCTATTTTGCAGAGATCCAAAATCCATAGAAAAGAATATTACCAAGATAACTGATTTATATAAAAAAGACGGACTTACTCCCGAAAATTATATTTCGTGCTGTGTAAAGCAACCTCATTTGTTTTATACAAAGCCCGAAACAATTCAAGAGAAGCTTTCCAAGGTCATAAGAACTTTTGAAAAAGATGATTTATCGGCAGAGAATTATTTAAAAGCATGTTGCAGAATGCCATCTTTATTTTATCGTGACTCTGAAGCTACAATAAGGAATATAAAAGCTTTAATTTTAGCTAAAAAAACAGCACATCCTGAGATTTCTGATGCGAAAGCCTTGCAAGAAGTTTTGGATAGACCGATACTGATAACTTATTCTCCTCTTTTGATTTACCTTGATAAAATTGTTGTTCCGCAAATGAAAGCTCAAGATAAAAATATGGCCTGTGTCTGGGGAAATGGTATTAAATTAAAACTTATTAAATATTTAGAACAGAATAAAGACAAAAATTATATTATTAAACTAAAACACGATGAGATGAATGATGATTTAGTTGCCTCTGTAAATAAGTTTTTCTTGGATAATTTAGGTAGTGATTTTAAAGTTAATTATAGAATATTTCAATAGAATATGAAATTAACTTCAATTATTATATAATATACTTATGGAAATTGGGAAACAATATATTGTAAATATAGAAAAGCTTTCAAATCTTGGAAAAGGAATTTGCCATGTTGAGGGGTGCGTTGTTTTTGTTGATAAGGCTTGTCCTGAGGATAATGTAAAAATTCAAATTACTCATGTTTCAAAAACATTTGCGGATGCAAAAATTACAGAAATTATAAAACCTTCTTCACACAGAGTTTCACCGTTTTGTGCCATGCAAAATATTTGCGGGGCTTGTCAATTACAATTTATAGATTATGATTATCAGCTTGAATTAAAACGACAGATTGTTAAAGATGCCCTTCACTCGATTGGAGGAATTGATATTGAGGTTCCAAAACCTATTCCATCTCCGAACACAAAATGTTACAGACATAAAATTCAATATCCGATTTTTCAAACAAAAGTGTCAAAACGACTTTTAGCAGGTTACTATAAACCACATAGCCACGATATTATCAACATTAAATACTGTCCGATTCAACCTGAAATATGTGATAAAATTATAGATTATATTAGGGAGAATGCTAAGAATTATTCTATATCCGGTTATGATGAGAAAGCTAATCTTGGAGATTTGCGACATGTTGTTTTCAGAGTTTCGACAGATAATAATTCTGTTCTTGTGACATTGGTTATAAATTCAAAAAAAATAACAGATAATTTGAAAAAGTTTGCAAATGCAATTTTTAATGAATTTGATTTAGTTAAGGGAGTTTGTATAAATTTCAACACAAAAGCCTCAAATGTAATTTTAGGAGATAATACTATTTGTACTGCAGGAGAGCCTTTTATAAAAGAAAAGATTTTGGATAAGACCTTTAAAATCGGAGCAGATACATTTTTCCAAGTAAATCCAAAAAGTGCCGAAAACATTTTTTCTTATGTAAAAGAAGAAATCGAAAAGTTAAACGAACCAACTGTACTTGATGCGTATGCAGGGATTGCTACTTTTGGAATTGTTGTAAGTGATTGTGCAAAAGAAGTTGTAAGCGTAGAAGCAAATTCAAGTTCAATAGAAATTGCAAAAGAAGTTTTAAAGATAAACAATATTAATAATGTTGAATTATTTGCAAAGGACACTTCAAAATATTTAAAATCTGTAAAACGTAAATTCGATGTGACAATACTTGATCCGCCAAGAAAAGGCTGTACAAAAGAATCCTTAGACGAAACACTAAAACACACAAAATCAAAAATTATATATGTAAGTTGTAATCCGGCAACTTTGGCAAGAGATTTAAAATATCTGACAGAAAAAGGTGGCAGGTTAATTTCTGTCCAACCTTTTGATATGTTTTGTCATACTTATCACGTTGAAACGGTAACTGTGGTAGAATTAAGTCAGGGGGATTAATTGTCATGGATTATATAGTATTTTTTGTGGGATTTATTTTAGGCGGATTGTTCGTTTTTATTCCATTTTTTATAACGAGGGAAAATGCAAAAAAGCTTAATGATGCAGCTTTAGAGCAGATGAAATTATATTTTGAAAACACTGCAAATAAAGTATTTAAGGATAATTCTACTCAGTTTTCATCTCAAGCGGGAGAAAAGCTTGATGAATTTTTCAAACGATTCAAAGATAAGATAGAAGATTTTGAAAGAGCAAATACAGATAATGCAAAGGCTGAAGCAGAAAAATTAACAAGATTTGATGAAAACATTAAGAGTTTTTTAACCGCAGGAAATAAAATATCTCAGGATACTTCAAACCTGATTAGTGTAATGAAATCAGACAATCGGACACAAGGACATTGGGGAGAGATTGTTT
The DNA here is from genome assembly GCA_002350725.1 of Cyanobacteria bacterium UBA2855. Taxonomy (GTDB): domain Bacteria; phylum Cyanobacteriota; class Vampirovibrionia; order Gastranaerophilales; family Gastranaerophilaceae; genus UBA1221. The sequence goes on from DEFJ01000009.1 coordinate 39,501, forward strand.
TAGAAAAAGTTTTGGAAGCTTCGGGTTTACGTAACGGAGAAGAATATAAAATTCAGGCGGGTTCTACAGAAGGCAGACCTGATGCCACAATATTTTTACCTGAAGGCAGATGTGTTTTTATTGATGCAAAAACGTCTTTATCCTCTTGGAGCAGCTATGTAAATGCTGAAAACGAACAGGACAGGGAAATTTATAAAAAAGAATTTATCGACTCGACAAAAGCGCATATAACAGGACTTGCCAAAAGAGATTACTCTCAGAATGAAATGTCACCTGATTACGTTTTGATGTTTATACCAATAGAAGGATGCTATTCTTTGATGTTTTGCGATAACTGTGAATTATGGGATTTAGCTTGGAAAAACAAAATAATGCCTGTTTCACCATCAACTCTTCTTGCATCATTGAAAATAATAAACGCATTTCACGTCGTAGAAAGAAGAAATAAGAGCGCTATTGATATTGCCAATTTATGTGCAAGTATGATAGATAAATTTTCAAATCTTTTATCTGATATTTTAAAAGCCAGAGCGGCGATAGACTCAGGACTAAAAAAACTTGAAGGCAAAGGGAACATCCTTTCTCAAATTGAAAAAATTCAAAATCTTGGAGTTGTTATGACAAAAAGCATTCCAGAATTGCCGGAAGATTTGCAAAGAGAAGATATTCCTACCGAATAACTATAGATTTTATTTATTACATGCAAATATTATGTGTCAATAAATTTTAATGATTTTTTAAATTTGCCAATCGAATTTCTCTGTAATAAAATTGGAATATGAATTTATTACATTTAGATAAGATTGATTCTACAAACAAGTATGCAAAAGAAAATATTACCCAAATCCCCGATGGCACAATAGTTTATGCGGATATTCAAACTGCCGGAAGAGGAAGATTAAATAGAAAATGGAATGACACAGGAATAGAAAATATCTATGCCTCAATTGTATTGAAACCATCCGAGAAGTTTGTTGATTGTTATTCAAATTTGACGCAGTTTTTATGTCTTATAATATGTTATACGCTTGAAGATTATGGAGTTAATCCAAAAATAAAATGGCCTAATGATATTCAAATTAATAAAAAGAAAATTTCCGGAATTTTAGCTGAAGCCGTCATGGTCGAAGGTGCGCTAAAAGGAATAGTTTTGGGTTTCGGAATAAATTTGAATACCTCTCAAAATATCCTTGATAAAATAGACCAACCGGCAACATCTTTAAATATAGAAACAGGAAAAACTATTGATAAAAAAGAATTTTTAGACAAACTTACGAAGAAGTTTTGTTTGTTGTATAATAAATTTTTAGAGGATGGATTTTTATTAATTAAAGACGATTACATAAGAAGAGCCGGTTTCCTCAAACAAGAAGTAACCGTTAGATTACCCGACAAAGACGTTAGCGGAATAGCGGAGGGAGTCACCGATACCGGTGCACTTATACTTAAAGACAAAAACAACAAAGAACATATATTACTAATAGGAGATATATTATGAACAGTGAATTATGGATACAAGGGCTTGTTGCAATGTGTATCGGTATGGGAACAGTATTAAGTTTTCTATGCCTGATGATTTTTGCAATGCTCATTATGTCTGCAATTGTAAAGAAATTAAACCAAATATTTCCGGAAGCAATTCCACAAGTTGCGGGCGCTAAAAAAACAACAGCTTCAAATGACGAAGAAATTGCTGTCGCAATACTTTCAGCTATGTTTAGAAAATAATTATTAATAAAGGGAGATAAATAAATGACAAAACTAATTAAAGTTATGGATACATCTTTCAGAGATGGTTTCCAATCAATTTTCGGGGCAAAAGTCCTCGTTGATGACTTTATTCCGGCTTTGCAATCAGCAGTTGATGCAGGTTTAAAGCATTTTGAAACAGCAGGCGGAGCAAGATTTCAAGCTCCAATATTTTTCTGTAACGAAAATGCCTTTGAAACTATGGATAAAATCAGAGCAGCAGTTGGACCTGATGTAAAGTTACAATCATTAGCACGTGGAGTTAATGTTGTAGGCTTAAATTCACAACCTCGTGACGTTATTGACTTGCACGCAAAAATGTTTGCAAAACACGGTGTTAATGTTATCAGAAACTTTGATGCTTTAAATGATGTTAATAATTTGATTGATTCTGCTAACAGTATCAAAAAACACGGTCTGCAACACGAAGTAACTATCACAATGATGGAATTGCCATACGGTTGCGAAGGAGCTCATGACGTAGCTTTTTATGAAAAAGTTTTGAGAAACATCTTGGATTCAGGCTTACCATTTGACAGTTTGGCATTTAAAGATGCCTCGGGTACTTCTAACCCAAGAAAAGTATATGCAACAGTTAAAATGGCTCGTGAATTGTTAGGACAAGACGCTCACATTCGCTTCCACTCTCATGAAACAGCCGGCACAGGGTTAGCTGCATACCTTGCGGCTCTTGAAGGCGGCGCTGACGGAATCGATTTAGCTATGAAACCTGTATCCGGCGGTACCGGACAACCTGATATTATTTCTATGTGGCACGCATTGAAAGGTACTGAATATGATTTAGGTTTGGACATTAAGAAAATTATGGAAACTGAGGAAATTTTCAAAGATTGTATGAAAGATTATCCGATTTCACCTATTTCATTGGCTGTAAACCCTATATTAATTCAAGCTCCATTACCTGGTGGCGCTACTGCAACAACTGTAAACCAATTAAAAGATATGGGTATGCTTGATAAGTTCCCTAAACTTATTGCTAATATGAAAGAAGTAGTTGAACGCGGCGGATTTGCAACATCTGTTACTCCTGTTTCACAATTCTACGCTCAACAATCTTTCTTAAATGCAATTACAGAACATCCTTGGGATCAAGCAAATCCGGGTTATGCAAAGATGCTATTGGGTTACTTTGGAAAAACACCTTGCGAACCTGATCCTGAATTGGTTAAATGGGCAGAAGAAAAAACAGGACTTAAACCTACAACAGAAAAAGTTGTTGACTTAAATGAACAAGATCCTGAAAAAGGATTGAAAGCTGCAGAAGAAAGATTGAAGGCAGCAGGACTTCCTGTAACTGACGAAAACTTATTTATCGCAGCAGCTTGCAAAGACGGTAATGTTGATAAAGGTATTGATTTCTTGCTCGGCAAAGGTCAAGTATCAGTAAATAAAAAATCCGCTGATGCACCTGCTGCAAGCACTCAAGCTTCTTCTACAGGCGAATATACAATCAAAGTTAACGGCAAAAATTACGCAGTTAAACTTGACGGAGATAACAAAGCTGTCGTTAATGGTAAAACATATGATATCGCTGTTAAAGCAGGCATTGAAGCAAAAGGATCTTCATCTTCATCAGGTGGTGGAGAAGAGGTTAAAGCCGGCTTACCGGGTAACGTATTAAGACTTGAAGTATCGGAAGGTGATTCTGTTTCAGAAGGCGATGTGCTTTTGGTTATGGAAGCTATGAAAATGGAAACAGAAGTAAAAGCTCCTAAATCCGGCACTGTTCAATCAGTTCTTGTAGCTCAAGGCGATAAAGTAGTTACGGGTCAAGCATTGGTAACTATAGGTTAATAAAGGGGGTAAATTAAAATGACAATTAATATTCAAGACGGTTTACTCCAATTATGGAATTCAACGGGTATTATGACGTTTTTACAACCTCAAGATCCGTCTATAGAAAACTGCTTTGAACAATTCTTACATATCCACGGACATTGGATAATGATTCTTGTTTGTTTATTTTTACTCTGGCTGGGTATCAAAAAACAATTTGAACCATTGTTACTTGTTCCGATTGCATTTGGAGGATTGTTATCAAACATCCCTATGCCATTGGGAGAAGAAATTGCAGGTCCTAACGGATTTTTAGGAATTATATTTGAAGCAGGTATTCATAAAGGATTATTCCCGTTGATAATCTTTATGGGTGTCGGCGCAATGACAGACTTTGGTCCGTTGATTGCAAACCCTAGAATGGCACTTTTAGGCGGTGCGGCACAATTCGGTATATTTGGTGCATTATTGATGGCATACTGTATATTCGGATTTACATTACCTGAAGCTGCGTCTATCGGTATTATCGGTGGCGCTGACGGTCCGACATCAATCTATGTAACAACAAAATTAGCAGAAAACTTACTCGGACCGATTGCTGTTGCTGCATATTCATATATGGCATTGGTACCTGTAATTCAACCGCCGATTATGAAATTATTGACAACGAAAGCCGAAAGACAAATACAAATGACTCAACTGAGAGAAGTTTCAAAGAGAGAAAAAATTGTATTTCCTCTTATGATATTACTTCTTTGCGTAATATTATTACCAAGTGCGTGTCCGTTACTTGGGGCATTATGTTTCGGTAATTTATGTAAAGAATGCGGAGTTGTAGAAAGACTTTCCGATACAATGCAAAACGCATTAATTAATATCGTAACCATATTCTTAGGATTGTCGGTTGGTTCTAAACTTTCAGCAGAGCAGTTTTTGACATTACAAACAATATTCATTCTTATTTTGGGTATCATAGCATTCTCGCTTGCAACCGCAGCAGGAGTATTGATGGCCAAATTAATGAATGTATTTTCTAAGAACAAAATTAACCCGCTTATCGGTTCTGCCGGAGTTTCGGCTGTACCGATGGCAGCACGTGTTTCTAACAAGGTTGGTTTGGAAGAAAACCCTCAAAACTTCTTGTTAATGCACGCTATGGGACCTAACGTATCAGGTGTAATCGGTTCTGCAGTTGCTGCCGGCGTATTATTGGCACTTTGTCATTAATATAACGAGTTAAATATAGTTTTTTATAATAAAAAGCGCATTGTGTATAGTCAATGCGCTTTTTTAAGGATGTATTCTTTAGTGCAATTTGCACTTTGTTTTCCAGTCGGTAGACCTTGGTCTACCTGTTTTCGGCTGTGTAACTACCGATTTGCTATTTATTGTTGTTTTTTATATTTTCTGTAGTCATCTTCAGCTTGTTTTACTGTACCTCTGTATGAACCATTGTTTGCATCAACGGCTTCCTGACTTTGATTATTCAATTTATTTTCGCCGCCTCTGAGGTTTGTACCACGTCCGCCAAGAGGAATTTTAATCCATTTTTTAGGTACATTATTTGGATCCATCTCCTGCTTGTAATCTGCATCCAAGCCGGTGATTTCTTTCGGTAATTCAGCCGGGAAGTGATATGTCAGATTATTTACATACTGAGCATCGTTGTACTGATTTGGTTTCAAACCATTAATTTCTTCCATAATGTATTTGTAAACCGCATCTATTTTGTCAGCAGGTACATTGTATAATTGTTGTACATAGTTTTTCTTGTCTTCAGCTTCGTTGAACGGAACTTGTTGACCTCTGTATAACATAGTACCTTTACCGCGTCTTACTGTCATTTTGTGATCAGTATTTGGAATATCTTTGCCTGTTTCTTGAACTTTGTACGCAGCTTGTTCTTCCATTCTTACCGTGCTGTTATCAATTGTTCTCATCTGCTGAGTTTTGTGTCCGGAATCACTACGACTAGTTTCTTTACCGTTATCGGTATTTACGTAGTCATCTTTTGTCTTTTTCTTTAATAAGTAACCAATACCTTTGAAGCTGCCAGCAATAGCAGCACCAATGCCTGCACCTTTAGCAATATCTCTTACTGTCTCCGCAAAACTAGGTCTAGGATTTACATCACCTGCATAATTAACATCTTCGGTCTTTTCATATTCTTGTTTGTATTTAGCCTCATAATCTTTTGAGTACTCTTGAGTTACATCCATCTCAACAGGTTCACTGTATTCAACGGTTACATCTTGTGTGTAATGAGTCGTTCCGCTATAACCTGCTGTAGTTGTGTAACTTGCCATACCATTTCCTTGATAATCAAGTGCTACAGGAATTTCTTGAGTTTGATGTCCTACTGTTATATATTGACCGGTAGCCGTATCATATCTTTGGAGAATGGATTCTTGTGTAGTTGTTCCGTAAGCAGTACCAGAATAATCATACGGAGTTTGACCTGAAACTTCGACTTGACCTTGATAAGCAGCATCTCCTTCGACAGTAATTTTCTTTGAGCCATTTGCTACTGTTGAAATGTGCTTTGTAACCGTACCGTTAACCGTCCCTGTTACAACACCTTCAACAACGCCCTTGATTGTGTGCGCAACAGAACCGCTATATTTGATATTAGATTGAACAAATTGTCCTAATTTGCCTAAGGCTGCACTAACAGCACCTGCTCCGGCTCCAACGAGGGCTGCTTTACCAATATTTCCTGCCCTCATGGCTAATGTTCTATCTTTACTTACTTCAATACCGGCAGCATCAAACATTTCTCTGACGTCTTTACGTTCACCCCTTGTTGCAACGCCTGATTTTTTCTTAGCATGGTTGTTTGCAAAATCTGCCCAGTCACCGGTTGATGCAAAATAATCTGCACCCTCAACGCCTTCATAACCGTTATTATTTTTTGCGGCTAATGTAAGCATTGTATTTTTATATTTCTCACTGTTAAATTTATACTGCTTGCCATCAACAGTGAAATCTCCGCCTGATGCAACTTCATCACAAGTATCTTGTCTAAATTTGGCATCTTTCATCATTAGATTACGAGCATATTTATTTAAGTGGGTATTGTTTTTGCCCGCGACTGCATTATCTTTAGCATCATCTTTATCCCAGTGAACAACTGTATTTTCATGCTGCTGTTTGTATGTTTCCATACGGACCTGGGTACTAGCACGTTCTTCAAGCATGCCTTGTTTGATTTTTTCTAAAGATTCACTACGAGATTTTTCAATTGCTTTAATTTGTTCTTTTATATTTGCAGCTGTAGTATTATCTTTATCTTTTTCGGCTAGCTTTAATTGAGTAGTCAATTCTTGCAACTCATTTGTTCTCAACATACCTTCTTTTAATTTAGCTACAGCAAGATTTTTTACTTGTTCGGCAGATAATTTACCTTCCGATTTGCCGGAGCCATCCATACGAGCAATTTCCGTTTCAACTGACATCAAGTGAGCGGTAGCCTTGAATTTATCTTTCAAATCATCTTTTTGAGACTGTAAACCATTTTGATAATATTTGCCTATATCAATTCTAGGAGGTATTTTATTTCTATCATTATCTGATGCATAAATTCTGTTATAACCATCTCTTAAATCTTGTAAAACTTGTTGCTCTTCCGATTCAAGAGCTTCACCTTTATCAAGTTTGTCAAGGGCTTTATTCATTATTTCTAATGTTTGCCCTGCTCTTCGAGCAACATTATGCTGTGCCGCAGGATTTTTCTTGATAATCAAGTTATCATATTCTGCTAATTGTCTGTTTGGATCTTCTTTTGCGATAGCTGCTTGCATTTCAGCTAAAGCAGGACCCGCTGATGTATTAATTGCATAATCAGCAATTGCTTCTTTTTTAGCATCATCAACTTTCATTCTTCTGGTTGCTTCTTTTGCCGCATCAATTTCTTCCTGAGATTTACCATTACTCTTCATTGCAGCAGTAAGCGCAGCATCTTCATCCGGAGTTAATTTTGTATCTCTTTCAATTGCAGCTTCTTGTTCTGCAGCTTGTCTGTTAAATTCAGTTTTTAACTCATCATAATATTTTTGTTGATTTTTTTCATCAATTTTACCGTCAGCTTGAACTAATGGAGTACTTGTTAAAGGTACAGCAAATTTATAACCGCCAACATCATCAAATTTTGAAGCTCTGTTACCGTATTTTTCAGGTCCTTCAGCTACAACAGCTTTATTTAAGTCAAATTTAAATCTTTGTTGTACATCAATTGTGCCGTTAGGAGTATCAACCAATTTTGATGTATGGAATTGTTCTTCCATTTCTTTCGTAAATTCCTGACCGTCAGGACAAACTTCTCTGAATTTATCAGCTATTTGTTTGTTAGGCATTTTTAAACTGTATGACTGACCGTCACGAGTAAAGTTTACTGTACATTCATCAGGTGCAGATTGTGCATCCGGTTCTGCTGTTACCGGCCTTGAAGCAACTTCTTCGGGTTCTTCTTGATGTTCTATTGCCGGAGCACCGTTGCCCGGGTTGATTTCTGTTTTTGCACCAACAATCTTATCATTAGAAATACTTATTACCTTATCTTTTACCCCGCGTAATGCTTGACGCAATTCTTGCCCAACAGCAGCGTTTTCTAATGTTCTAGCAGTTGCTTCATCCCTCACCTCATAGGTATTGCCATCTGCGGCTTTAACCTGAAAAAAACCATTCACTTGTTCAATTGACATAATACATCCTTTCTCTCGTCCTCGTAGACGATGATTAATACTTCTCTATACACATATAAAAAATACGTATCGGCAAAAATTGCATGAAACTTTAGGAAATTTTATTTGCTTTTGAAAAATTTCTTAATATACTTGAATTTGAGATATAAAATTTTGTTTTAACATTTCTTAACACTTTAGATATTTAGTATATATTATATAAATATTTATTATTCATTTTTGATTTAATATAAATATAATTCAGGTAAAAAACATGCCCGTAAAAATACATAAAAAATCAATTAAGTAAGGTAAAGAAACAAGCCTACCTACATTTTTTCTTTTATGTTATAATTTCGGAATGAAGATATCTCTAAGGCAAATATTCTTATCCTTTACACTTGCAGTGTTGATTATTATTGCAACATTATACGGTTGTTTCCTGTTTGTATTGCCAAAAGCTGCCAATTCAAAAATTGTAAAATCAAAAATCATAAATTTTGTTTATAAAAAAACTTCCCTAAAAATTACGGAAGACGGACTTATTTTAAAAACATATCCGGATTTAAAATTCGATTTGGATGCTAAAAACATCCGTGCAAACTACAAAAATTCCCTTACTCCGGCTTTTACGGTAAAGAATTTATGTTTTGCAGGTTCAATCGGTACGTTGGAAGCAGAAACGCTTACCCTTGATTACATGTATATAAATATCCCCGAACTCAGCAAGGTAAAATTTAAACCCAAGAAAGAATCAAAACAAACAGAATACGACAATAATAAAATTCCTTATATAAATATTAAGCATGCCATAATAATAGTTGAAGATAACAAAACAACAAAATCTGCTATTGATATAGCCAGAATAAACATTATACCGGATGAGTTGGCACACCATTTTGTTATTGACACGAAGCTTAAATACAAAACAAACCAACAAATTCCTCCGATTGAAATAAGAGGGAACGGAAGAATTTTTTATGACGGAAAAACTCTCGATGCCAAATGGTTTGATTTAGCAACAGGGATAGCAAATTTCCATATAGACGGGCTTATATATGACCATAAGAAAAAATCCGATTTCAACGTTAAAGCGGAAAACATAAGTGTTGCAGTTTTAAAGGAAGTCTTTTTAACTATCATTAAACGCGTAGATCCTAATAAAAACTTCATCGAAAACTTTTATAATTTTGGCGGAACGGCAAATGTTAATTTGAAGATTTCAGATAAAGGAATATTCGGCACTATACCTATCAAAAATTTATCTGCCAAAACTGTAAAATTTGATATACCGATTATGTTTCCTCATGCTCTATTTACATTTGACGGGGATAAAGTCCGTGCAAAGGAATACGGAACATTCGGAGGGGAAAAAGTCTTTACCGATTTTTATGCAGATGATATGTTTGAAAATCACAGATTAGTTCACGGAACAGTATCCGCAGATGTCGGAAGCAAATTTGCAAAAACATATATTCCAGACACAGATATTTTAAATAAAATAGGTTTGAAAGTTGAATATAAAATTCAATACAGAAAACCTGCCGTTGAATACTTTGCCAATATTCCAATCGGTGCAAATATATTTTACAAAACCGCAGATTTAGGAAATACAGACAAAAAAAGAAAAATTTACGCTAAAACAATAAAAATTGATAATAATATGTATCTTGATACATACAATTATTCATTTGAAAATGGTGCGTCTAACAATACTATTCTTGAAGGCGACGGTTTGTTTGTCAGAAAAAACAACAAATTTTCTATGAGATACATTACAGGAAAGACGAAAGGCAGAGCGCCGGTCTCGGTAACAGGTTCTTTTGGCAGATACGTCAGCGGAGGTACTTTTAGCGGTAATTTGAAATACAACGCTGTTACTGAAAAATTAACCGGTAATTTCCACGTTTATGACACAAGATATCAAAAATTCCACGTACATGAAGCCTCTGTTATTGCTGACGATAACACTATGGTTATCAAAGCCAAAGGAACTTTTGACAGGGCTAAATTCTACGGATATATAAATCTTGTAAACAGTTTTATCGACAGAGTTACCATTAAGGATATTGAATTATATCTTGAAAGATTTGTCCTAAAACAAAATAACAAAAAACGCAGAAGGATGAATACCGACTTTATAGAACAAACAAAGAGTATCATTTGGACAATTGAACGAGGTAAAATCATCTTAGATAAATTTGTATTTAATAAAGTTATTATGGAAAATATTGTGCTAAGCGGCTCATTAAAAAATAATTTAGTGAAATTTGATATGCCCGATATTAGTTTTGCAGGCGGAAAGCTTGGCGCAAGCGGGGATTACAAAATCTATAAAAATGATGCCGATATTCATTTCTATGCTCATAATATTGATTCAAATAAGGCAGCCTCTATGACTCTTAATTTGGATAATCAGGTAGAAGGATTGGCTGATGTTGATGCTCACTTTATTACCCAAAACAAGATTGAAAAACTAAATGCAAATGTTAAATTTGCAATAAAACAGGGAGCTATGACTAAACTTGGCAGCCGAGAATTTATGATAAAAAATTCTAAAGATTCTAAAAAAATATACAAATTCAAATTACCTGACATAATAAATATTGATGCAAAGAAACTTACCGCCCTAAAAGCTGACATAGACGGCTCGTTTAATGTTGTTAACGCAGATTTAAAGGATATAAATATATTCTCAAAACACAGGTATCTCTCAATATTTACCGAAGGCTGCTATAACATAGATAATCAAAATGCTAAAATTACAGTTTGGGGTAAATTTAATAGAGACGCACAAAGAGGAATCAGGATTTATGCTATTCCTTTGTCTTGGATTACAAAAATAATTTTACGTCCTGAAAAAACAAAGCATATCTATACTCAAGAAATCAAAAAAATCCCTGATATAGAAGCAACAGAAAATCAGACAGAAATATTTAAAGTTACTGTGTTCGGAAACATGAATGACAGCTCAAAAATTAAATATGACTTAAAAAGACTTAAATAGCATTAGATTTTGACTTTAATATATATCTGTATCCCGCTTATTATGCTGATTGACAAGAGATTTTTAGCAACGTACAATCTTATTGTATATAACTTGAAGGGAGTTAAAAAACATGTTGGATCGAATTCAAATTACTAAAGAAGTAGAAGAAATGTGCGTTGTAAAACGTGGCGTTAAAGGTGAACCGGCTCCTATACCTCAAGAAGGTCAATGGACTAAATGTAAAGAAATAAAAGATATTTCCGGTTTAACTCACGGCTGCGGATGCTGTGCACCTCAACAAGGTACTTGTAAGTTAACCTTGAATGTTAAAAATGGCGTTATTCAAGAAGCGCTTGTTGAAACTATCGGATGTTCAGGTATGACACATTCAGCCGCTATGGCAGGGGAAATCCTTCCGGGCAAAACAATTCTTGAAGCTTTAAATACTGACCTCGTTTGTGACGCTATCAATGTTGCAATGAGAGAATTATTCTTACAAATCGTTTACGGTAGAACTCAAACTGCATTCTCTGAAAACGGATTGCCGGTTGGTGCAGGATTAGAAGATTTAGGCAAAGGTCTATGCTCTATGTGTGGTACAATCCACTCTACAAAACAAAAAGGACCAAGATACCTTCAATTAACAGAAGGTTATATCCTTGAACTAGGTTTGGATAAGAACAGCGAAGTTATCGGTTATAAGTTTATCAACCTTGGTAAATTTATGGATGCTGTTAAAAAAGGTGTTGACCCTAAAGAAGCATTTGAAAAGAATATCGGTACATACGGCAGATTTGCTGACGCTGTAAAATATATCGACCCTCGTAAGGAATAGTTTTAGTAAAATAATTAATAGAAGGAAATAAAAAATGGCAAATTTTGAAGGAAAAGACAGACGTGAGTCTACTTTAAAAAAGGTTTTACCGGAATACGGGTTTAAAAACCTTGATGAAGCTCGTGAATTATGCTTGTCAAAAGGTATCGATGTAGATGCCATTGTTAAAGGTATTCAGCCAATCGCATTTGATAACGCATCTTGGGCTTACACTTTAGGTTGCGCTATTGCAATCAAAAAAGGTATTACAAACGCTGCTGATGCCGCTGAAGCTATCGGTATCGGGTTGCAAGCTTTTGCTGTACCGGGTTCTGTTGGTGATACAAGAAAAGTCGGTCTTGGACACGGCAACTTAGGCGCTATGCTTTTAAGAGAAGAAACAAAATGTTTCTGCTTCTTGGCAGGTCACGAATCTTTCGCTGCTGCTGAAGGCGCTATCGGTATTGCAAGAAATGCTGATAAAGTTAGAAAAGAACCTTTAAGAGTTATCTTGAACGGATTAGGTAAAGATGCCGCTTACGTAATTTCAAGAATTAACGGCTTCACTTATGTTGAAACAGAATACAATTACAAAACAGGCGAATTAAAAATCGTTAAAGAAACTCCATTCTCAGACGGAGAAAGAGCAAAAGTTAAATGTTACGGCGCTGACGACGTATCAGAAGGTGTTGCAATTATGATTAAAGAAGGTGTTGACGTATCTATTACAGGTAACTCAACTAACCCTACAAGATTCCAGCACCCTGTTGCAGGTACTTACAAAAAATGGGCTATAGAAAACGGAAGAAAATATTTCTCTGTAGCATCAGGCGGCGGTACAGGACGTACCCTTCACCCTGATAATGTAGCTGCAGGTCCTGCTTCTTACGGTATGACGGATACAATGGGAAGAATGCACGGTGATGCTCAGTTTGCAGGTTCTTCTTCTGTTCCTGCTCACGTTGAAATGATGGGCGTTATCGGTATGGGTAACAACCCAATGGTAGGTGCAACAGTTGCTTGTGCCGTTGCTGTTTCTCAAGCTATGAGTAAATAGTTTTATAATTCATAAACACAAAAAGCGATGCCCTATGGCATCGCTTTTTGTTGCATCTGAACATGAGAAATCTTAAACATAGAGATTGAGAATTATTCAAAATCCAAATTTTTGATATTTTCTATATCAGTGAAACTTCCCCAATTTTTATCATATAAATTATTTTTTACGTATTTTTGAAATGAAGAATAATCCCAATCTTTTACGCTTTGTACATATCCGTGTTTGACAGGATTGTAGTGAATATAGTTTATATGATTATTTAGTTCATCTTGATTTAGAATCGTATGTTCATAAAATCGTCTTTGAAACAAACCTTTTTCTCTTTTATTCTTATATCCAATTTTTAAATCCTCTTGCGAACAAAGGTCGGTTGGGCATACTTGCCCAACAATATAAGAAAAACTATGTTTTATAGAAGATATTATTTTTGAATATTCTTTAATATTTTCAGGATTTAATATCAAATGTATGTGGTCAGGCAAAACACAAATAGCTAAAATTTCAAATTTATAATTTTGCA
>DEFJ01000030.1:0-16862 GCA_002350725.1 Cyanobacteria bacterium UBA2855
TATCAATAAGGCAAATTCCCCTCTCTTACAGTTTCATTTTAGTAGGAGAGGATACAAGATGTAGGCAATCTTGTTGCCGTACAGCTTGTTGGTGAGGTAAAAATTTAACCTCATCTGTTGTTGTAAATTTCGCTTACGCTCATTAACAACAACTTCTTCTCCTAATTACAATTAGGAGAAGGGAATATTCCTTTTCCGTCATTGGTTAGGTTTATATGTTATAATTAGCGTATGGATAAAAAATATTATACCGCAAGAATGTTAAGGAAAAATGCTACAATTCATGAAAAGCGTTTATGGAATCTACTTAAAAACAGACAATTTCATAACTTGCGATTTAAAAGACAGGTTCCTATCGGTAACTATATTGTAGATTTCTTGTGTCCTGAAATAAAGCTAGTAATTGAAATTGACGGCGACAGCATAATGAGCCGGAAAATATTGAATATGATAACAAGCGAACAGAATTTTTACAAAATAATGGTTTCAAAGTTATAAGATTTTGGAATAATGATATTTATAAAAATATTAATGGAATTTTAGAAGAAATAGAGAAATACATTTAAAAAATAAATTTTAACTTCACCCGCAGATGTAATTCGCTATACTCAAACATCTGCTACCACCCTTAAATAATTAGGAGATGGGAATATTGTAACTCCTAAAAATAAAATTTGTTATCAGAAAAAAGCAGGAAGTGAAAATTATCACTTCCTGCTTTTAGTTATATTAACTATCACTACTGTAGAGGTTTTAAGGATGCTTGATAAATTTTTCTTACCGTATCTTTATCCTTACCCGCAGGTGCAATACCGATTAAGCCATCCAGTGATGGTGTTGTAAATACCAAATCAACAAGTTTATCTACATCAGCTTCACTAAAACCTTCATCCGTAAGCTTTTCAGGTACACCTACCGATTGCAGCCATTTTTCAATACCTTTTGCAGCCTTTTCTCCTTCACCCTTTTCGCCTTTCAAATCAGGAACAATAGGAGAAAGAATATCTGCCAAGATACTTGCTCTATTATCATACATTGTATTTACCACAGCCGGTAAAAGAATTGCCAAACCTAAGCCGTGGGACAATTCAGGCTTAACCGCACTTAAAGGATGTTCCAAAGCATGTGTATAATGTAATAACCCGTTATCAAAACATACTCCGCCCATCATTGCTGCGTATGCCAAATAATATCTTGCCGTTAAATCCTCAGGATTTTCAATTGCTTTTGGCAAATATTTTGCAACCAACGCAATTACTTCCCTTGCCAGCGTTACGCAATATGGCGAAGTCACGGTAGATGTCGCTGCTTCAACAACATGGTTAACAGCATCAATTGAAACATATCTTGTTTGTTTTGGAGATAATTTTACCATAAGCTGAGGATCATCAATTGCAAACATAGGATAAATACAATCGTATGCAATTGCAGGTTTAAAATTTTTCTCTTCATTTGTTACAACCGCAAATCTGTTTGTTTCCGTTCCTGTTCCGTGAGTAAGATTTATCGACACAATAGGAACGGCACATTCAGGTGTGAATTTAAATTCATACAAATCTTCCGCCGTTTTATCGGGATATTTTAGCAAAATTGCAACAGACTTACCTGCATCCGTCGGAGAGCCACCGCCTATTGCAAGCACAGCCTTTGCGCCAAAATCTCTTGCAATTTTTGTTGCGTTATTTACATGATGAGTATTCGGATTAGGGGTAACTTCCGCAAAATTGACATACCCAATACTGTTATCTTTCAAGGCTTTTTCTACATAATCCCAAGCACCTGTTGCTTTATATGCATTACGTCCTGACATAACTATTACTTTATCTATGCCTTTATCTTTTAATATTTTTGCTATATCAGAGATTTTTTTAATAGCACCAACTCCAAAAAATACAGAAGTTCTGGTTCTGATTTCTCTGACTTCATTAATGTCAATATCCTTTTCCCACATAACAAACTCTCCTTTCGTACATACTCGACAATACTATTATCAAATAAAAAAATCCTATTTACAAGAATATTTTCTTAACAATATGAAATATTTTTATGAATTACGGCAATTTTTAAAAAATAAATCACTTTATAAAAATATAGTGTTATTTTTGGTAGGAGAAAAATTTTTATGATGAACTCAACGGTTAGTGCAATTCCTCAATATGCACCGCAACAAGCAACAACGCAAGGTGTAGCTGCTATCGACAATACTCAAACAGACGAGCAGCAAAAAACATACGCAAATGAACAAAGCATGGCAATCACATATGATATTGCAGCTGAATACAATGCTATTTGCAAAATGAATAACATGCTTAGCGACATAACAAAAGAAATTAAAACAACAGAAGACCCGGAACGCAAAAAATTATTAGAAGCAAGAGTAAGAACCTTGAATAACATGATTCTTCAGCGAGAAGCAAAAATTAATCAAATGGAACAAGTAAAAAATCAAATTGATGCTCAATTTGCAAATCTGAATTAAGATTTACGTTGAAGGGCATCAAAACCAGCTTGAATTTCATCAGCTTTTTCACTCAATCTGTTGTAGGTTTGAGAATTTAATTCTCCGCCAATTAAAATCAGTATGGACGTATAGTATAACCATATCATAAGAACCGCAAACGCACCAATGGTACCGTACACCATATTGTATGTTCTCAAATTATTTACATAGATTGAAAAGCCCCACGACGCAACCAACCAAAATATTACGAAGAAAAAAGACCCCGGTATCGCACTTTTTCGTTTGAAACTTTCGTTTCCCTTTAAATCCGGCAAAATATAGTAGCTTAAAAATGCCATCAAAAAGAGGGCAGCAAAAGCTATCAACCATCTGCCAATCATAATAACTAAGGCAACAGTTTCAGAAATATATCCGTGATTATACAAAAATCCTATAATGATTTTTCCAAATATGATAAGGTTTATTGATAGAAATAACACCATCACATCCACCAAAATCATCATCAAAGACAATATTCTTGTATAAATTAAATTACGGGTTTCCTTGACTTTATACGCTCGATTTAACCCTTTTAATACAACTGCCATAGCATTCATAGAGAGAAATGTCGTAGCAACAAAGCCTATAATTGCCATTATTCCACCCTGAGAAAATATCATAACCTCAGACAAAACAGTCATTATTAAATTCATCGCTTGCTCAGGCATAAATTTGGCAAGAAAAAGTAAAACCGGCTCCATTAATGATTTGTTACCCATCCAACCAAAAATTGACATCAAAAAAAGCATAAACGGGAATATACCTATAACCAGCATAAATCCCATCTCAGCAGCCATTCCAAAAAAGTCGTTATCTATAACAGAATGGATAAGACGAATAATGCAATCTATAACTTTGTTTTTACTCTTTATTATCATAATTCTAATTTTACAATTTCATCTAATATTTTTTTTACTGCTGTATCTACATTTGATTTTATCAGACATCCCGCCGCAAGTTTATGCCCGCCGCCACCGAAAACCTCACAAATTTTTGACACATCTGCGGTTTCACTTCTCATTGAAATCTTTGAAGAAGAAGGGGAAAGTTGCTTTACCAAAAAAGCCACTTCGACAGATTTTATCGCCCTTAACTTTTCTGTTAATCCTTCCGTACAATCTTCTCCTACATTAAATTTTTCCATATCTTTTTTATAAACAACAGTATATGCTACCTTGTTGTTATCGGAAAACTTTGCATTGCTAATACAATGCGCTTGAAATTGAATATGTTCTTTTGTATTTGATTCATAACAATATTTATAAATCTCTGCAGGCTTAACTCCTATCCCAATCAACTCTGCAACACTTTCCATTGCCCTTTTAGTTGTATTGTTAAACCTAAAAGCTCCGGTATCTGTTAATATTGCGGTATACAAATTTATAGCGGTGTTTTCAGAAATCTTCCACCCTAAATTTTTCATCATACAATGCAAAACTTCACCTGTAGAACTCGCCTCAGGCTCAATATAATTTAAATCAGCATAACCTGTATTTGTAATGTGGTGATCTATATTAACGGTTTTTTTAGCTTTTTTGAACAGTATTTCTGACTCAAACATTCTGTCATACGACGCAACATCAACATTTATAACTAAGTCATACTCCCGCGATTTATCATATTCGCTAATATGTTTTGCTAATTTTGAATACGGCAAAAATCCATATACCTCAGGCAATTTTGACATCAATAACATATCGGCTTTTTTCTTATAATTATCCAATATTGCAGAATACAACCCACACATACTACCTAAAGTATCACCGTCAGGATTTAAGTGAGATATTATCAATATATTTTTTGAAACTTTTATGATATCATCAAATTGTTGACAGTTCATTACTTGATATTATCAAAAAAATAACAGGGACGCAAATTTGGAAAAAATTCTATATACAGATTTTGTATCAACAGAAGAGCTTATGGAAGAAATGATGGAAAACAAAGAAATAAAAAAAGCCATCACACGTAACAACTTGTACAAATTTTGGAGTAGAATTGCAGGTGCAAAATTTGCACAAAAATCAAAGCCTTATTCGCTTGCCGCAGGAGGAATACTTGTAATTGCCTGTGAAACTCCTATTGTTGCACAAGAATTACTTCTAAAAAAAACTCAATTGCTTGTAAAATTTAAACCATATCTTGAATCATTAAAAATCAATGTTAAAGATTTACGTTTTGATGCAAAAAAATGGCAATAGGACAACTGAATACACTTACCCGCGAATACTTGTAAATAAACATTCTCAGTCTATATAAAATTTATGTTAACTTTTGTAACAAAAAGAAGCTTTTGTGAAATTATGCAAATTGAAAATACTTTATATAGACAAGAAGAGATAAAATATAAGGAGAGAGATTATGACATTCCTTCCGGCACAATCACACAGAACTTTATTAATTATGCAAAAAGCACAAGTAGATCACCAATTACAATTGATTATGTTTCAAACAAACGTTGTAATGAGTGAAGTTAACGCAATCCAAAACTTATCAATTCAAAGAGCAGCCATTGGTGAAGATGCAAGCCTGACAGACCAAGAAGAAGCTCGTACAAAAGTATTGGATCAACAAGCCGCACAACTTGAAGCTCAACAAACTTCATTAGAATCTGAAAGAGAGCAAATAAACGCAGAATTACAAGCTCTTGCTCAATTTGTAAAAGATGGTATAAAACAATCCGTCGGATTATCAATAATGGGTGGTTCATAATAATAACCATCCAATCCTTAAATAAATTGTGCTAAAAATAAAAATATATAAAAGCGAAGTTGTAGTGAATAAGCCCTAAAATAAAATTAGGCAACCATTAACTTCGCTTTAACGATTTTTCAAACAACTCATAAGTATTTAACATTAAAGATGCAATGGTCATAGGACCAACCCCGCCCGGAACCGGCGATATATAAGAAGTTTTACCACATACAGTTTCAAAATTTACATCCCCTCTGATTTTTCCGTTTTTATCACGGGAAATCCCAACATCAACTACAATTATATTCTCATTAATCATATCTTCTTCTATTAATACTTCCCCTACTGCAGAAATTACAACATCTGCAGTTTTTGTTATGGATTTGAGATTTTTTGTATGACTATGACAAGTTGTCACTGTTGCATTACGCTTTAATGCCATTAAAGACATCGGCTTTCCGACAAGGTTTGAACGCCCCACCACAACAACATGTTTTCCGTCTAAATCTATATTGTATTCGTCCAAAAGCAACAAAATACCTTTCGGAGTACAAGGATAAACAGCGGGTTCCAATCCTGCTGCCAATTTTCCATAGTTTATAGTAGTAAAACAATCAACATCTTTTTGGGGAGATATTGCATCAATAATTTTCAATTTGTTAATATGCTCTGGCAAGGGCAATTGAACTAATATTGCATGCACTGAATCATCCTGATTTAATTCATTAATTTTATCAAGAATTACATTTTCTTCGACATCAGCGGGATATTCTATAACTTCTGATTTTATTCCCAACTTTTCTGCAGTTTTTCTCTTATTATTAACATATATTTGGCTTGCAGAATCGTTACCGACAAGTATTACCGACAAACCTGGTTTTATTTCGGACTTATCAATTTTTACCTTTAGGTCACCCAATAATTTATCTCTTAAAGCTTTACCATCAAGAATTATAGTCAAGTTAACCCCCTATTAATTATCATCATCGTTCTGAGGCAAATTTAGCCTTATATAAAATTGTTTTATTGCATCAACAACAACTTTTGATTCACGAGATAAAGAGTTATACTTCAAATCCTCATCATATGGTATAACGCCCAAAACTTCTAAATCAAATTGTTTTAGCATATCATAAACAGCCGCCAGGTTTTTGCCATCTGCTTGATTAACTATAACACCTATTTGATTTCCGGCGGCATATTTTGCACTAAATTCTTCTATCCTTTTTGCAAGAAGGGCAGAATCTTCTGTAGGTCTGGCAACAATCAATGTTGTATCTACTTCTGTATCAACAAGCTGGTTTAAATATTTCAAATCAAATTCACAATCAAAAATAACTATGTCATATCTTTTTAACAGTTTTTGTACTGCGTAATTTATCTGACCTGTAATTGGACATCTGCAATCTTTTGCGCCAACAAACCAAGATACAATTAAATCTACATTATCATCCAATGAAACAAGAATATCCTCCATTGCCCATTCAACAAACTCTTGTTTCGACATATCTTCAGGAATACCTGTTTTATATTCATGCTTGCCGCTTCTAATACCATATATAGTATTTCTTACATCCAACCCAAAACTATGTCCCAATTCTCCGGACAAATCGTTGTCGAATAACAAAATAGATTTTTCGGGAAACATTTCCTTAAAAATTTTTAAAAACGCTTTTGTAATTGTTGTTTTTCCACTGCCGCTTTTACCGGTTATAGCCAATTTATAAGTCATTATACCTCTCTTTTAATTTCTCTGATACTTCACTCGTGAGCTTAAATGCCTTCTCGGCAAGCTCTTCACTCAAACTTCCCGTTCCGCATGATGTAGACACAAGCGAATTATCTATAATCAGTTTCTCATCAATACCTTTATTAGTCAAATAGTTTACGGCACTATCAAAATGTTTTTCTATATTATTTATATCAGAAGCTATAAGTGCCTCCGTATCAAGGGTAGGAACAATTCCCCAAACAATTTTACCGTTTTTTTTCAAAAATTCTTCCACCGTATCGGAATAAATACTTAAATTTTGAGCAAATCCGAATGCATCAAGGTTTATCATACTTATTCCGCTTTTAATTGGTATGCTCCAATCACACTTTCCGCAGCAATGGACAGCACTCAACGCACCTGCTGATTTTATCACATCAGAAATCTCTTTTAGCATACAAATTACATCCGCATCAGAAATTGAAACATAAGCAGAAGTTCCCAACTGAGAAATTGACGGCTCATCAATAAATATAATCGGAGTAATATTGGGTCTAACAGCTTTCATCATCTTAATTTGCCAAAGAGCTTTTAATGTAAGAGTCTTTATTATAATTTCTTTTAATGTATCATCATATACTGCGCACTTGCCATCCTTATCCACAAATGTTGTTGATAATGTAAAAGGCCCAACAATCTGACCTTTTGCATATTTAACATCGTTTTCTTTTATATAATCAACTAATAACGGAAAAGAACAAGAATATTCCGCAGAAATAGCATATTTATCAATTATTTGATTATCGGCATCTTCACCGGAAACAACTGTTTCATAATCAACAAAGAATTGTTCTAAGTCATCATAAAATTCATCATATTCAACATCTAAATATGATTTATCAGTAAAAAACGAGGGCATACCCTCCGTATACTGGAGAATCATGTCCTCATTCTTTGATAATTTTACCATCTGTGGCCAGAAAGGAATCTTTGAATAACATTCTCTGACTTTTGAAAAAGCTTTTATAAGATTATTATGGGGCATTGAGCCAATTGCTATACATTCAAGTCTTAAATCGTTCCCCATTTAACCTCAACTTACGCTTCTTCAGATACCTTTTCTTCTTCAATTTCTTCTACAGATTCTTTCAAGATTTCAGAAGCTGAAACTGAAACTGCCAATTCGCACTTAACTTTTGAAGTTAACTTAATAAGCATCTTGTACTCACCAACTTTATTTATTGGGGCATTCAAAGAAACATTTTTCTTATCAACTTCTATGCCTGATTGAGCTTTCAATTCTTCTGTCAATTTCTTCGTAGTAATAGTACCAAACAATTTACCGGATTCACCTGCTTTTGCTGATAATTTTAATTCACCGAATTTTTCGATTTTTTCAGCTGTAGCAAGAGCTTCTTGGTGAAGTTTTTCTTGTTTAGCTTTAATTCTTGCAATATTTTGTTCTCTATTCTTGATAGCACCTTCTGTTGCAACTTCAGCAGCATTTTGAGGAATCAAGAAGTTTCTTGCATAACCGTCTTTTACGTTAACCATATCACCGGCTTCACCGAGATTTTGAACGTCTTTTTTTAATATAACTTGCATAAAATTTTCTCCTTTTCTATCTATATTTCTAACTGTGAAAAAATATTACAACAAAGTTATCCGTTTGTCGATAGTTTTTTGCCGAATGTTAAGATTTAAAGACGTAAAATAGCACTGCTATTATATTATTATACTACTTTACACTAAGAAATTTTACCTCAAACCTTTTCGCTTTAATCCTAAATCTATCAGCCAATTAATTAAATCCTGAGGCAATTTTGATATTATTTCTGCGAATTTTGCATCCCATCCCACTGTATATGACGATTTTGGATTAGAACAAAATGCTGCTTTTGAAATTAATGATACAACTTTTTCAACAGGCAAACCGTTTATCCCATTACTTTTTGCATTTTTAACCATGTACAACATTTCTTTATTATAAGCAGTATCACCATTTATGCTGTCTTGATTTGCCTCAATTGACTTTTCCCATAATGGAGTAGCGATTACCCCCGGCTTAACAGATATGACTTTAATCTTGTGGTTAGTTTCTATCTCCAATGAATTGAACAATATATCCAAAGCTCGTTTTGATGCACAATAAGGAGCTACAAACGGGAATATTCCGAAACTTGACATTGAACTTATATTAATTACCCGCCCGCCAACGAGTTTATCTAAAAGTTTCTGCGTAAAGCGTAAATGAGAAAACGTATTAACATCAAACTGTTTTCGCAATTTATCCGTAGACATATTCTCCATTGCACCCGCAGCAACACATCCTGCAACATTTATCAATAAATCAATTTTTTCTACTTCACGTTTGATAAAAACAGCAGCACCATCTATTATAAAATCTTTTTCCATATCAATAAAAAACGGTCTTACATTATTTGAAATTTTCTTTAAATCACGCTCATAATCAGGATTTCGATATCCTGCATATACTATATTTTCATCCGCAAAATGTGCAACCAAAGCTTTGCCAATACCTGACGTTGCACCGGTTATAATTATAATTTTTTTATTCATTGCAATTCTCTATTCTACGTATGAACCAAACAATGGTAAGTATAATGCCAATGCCAATGTCAATACTATTGAACCTATTACAATTAACATCAACGGCTCAATCATCTTTGTCATTGTATCAACAATATCATCCAATTTTTTATCAATATATCTGGTCGCCTGATATAACATCTCACCTAAACGACCTGACTGCTCACCGGTTGCAATCATAAACAATATCATCTTTGGAACAGACTCTGTTGAACGTAACGCAACAGATAAGTGCTGACCTTGCTGAACTAATGTTGTTGCTGATTCAATTTTTTCTTTTAATGTATAGTTAGTCAGGGTTAACATAGACAAATACAAACATTCTACAATAGGAACACCCGCATCATATGCAACCTGCATTACAGCAACGAAGTTTGCAAAATTTGAAAATTGCATCAAATCTTTTAATAACGGTATTTCCAATGCTGTTTTATCAATCCATCTTCTGCTTGGCTCCCATCTAAATAAGTAATAAATAGAATATCCGACAGAACCTAGTAATAATGGAACCAAATACCAGAACTGACGGAGCTTAATACCTATTTTCATCAATGTATCAGTAATCCATGGAAGCTCTTTACCCATTTGGGAAAACATATCCTTAAATACAGGAAATACAAACATCAACATGACAAGTACGATTAAAACAGCTAAACATATTACAAATGCCGGATACATCAATGTCCCAATAACTTTTCCTCTGATTGCCTGTTGTTTACCCATTATTTCCAATAAACGATCTAAAGTTTTTTCCAATTCACCGGAATCTTCACCGGCTTTACATAGACCAATATAAACTTGTCCAAATTGATCAGGATATTTTGCAAGAGTATCAGCAAAAGTAGAACCCGCCATAATTTGGGTTCTCAATTCTCTTGCAACAAGCCTTATTTTTAATTTTGCAGCATCCTGCTCAATAAACAATAAAGACTCAATCATTGGTATACCTGATGAAGCAAGAATTTGTAGCGTTGAGGTAAACTCAATCTTATCGGTAAGACCTAAAGCCTTCATCTGCCCTGATTTTACATTTGCCGCAGCATCAGATTTTGCATCTTTACCGATTCTTTCTTCATATATTTTAGTTGGCATAAAACCAAGGCGTCTAACTTCATCCTTTGCAGCACGGACATCTTCTGCCTCAACTTTACCTTTTACTATTTCTTTACCGTCTTTTAACGCTTCATAATTATATATTGCCATACTAAATCCTATTCATTTACAATACCGAGTACACGAACAAATTCGTCTATCGTTGTCATCCCTTTGATAATATGCCCCTTGCAAGACTCTGCAAGTGTTGTCATACCGTTTTGAACAGCTAAATCTTCTATTTCCAAATCATGAGCACCGGTTGCTATTAATTTTCTTATAGCCTTATTAATTGTCATGATTTCATATATACCCAATCTACCTTTATATCCGGTAAAATTGCACTTGTTACAACCTTTTGCTCTATAAATAGGAGTTTTAGTTAATCGTTCTATTTCTTCTTCGTCAACAGTAATTTTCGATACTTCTTCTCGTGTAGGGAAGTATTCCTCTTTACAATCGTCACACAAACGTCTGACAAGACGTTGCGCAATTACTCCGGATAATGTTGAAGAAACCAAATAATCTTTTGCACCCATTTCAACCAAACGAGTAACTGTTGCAGCCGCTGAATTTGTGTGAACCGTACTCAATACTAAGTGCCCAGTCAATGCAGCTGAAATAGCAATTTCCAATGTTTCATAGTCACGAATTTCACCTACCAAAATAATATCCGGGTCCTGACGAAGTATCGCTCTCATACATGAAGCAAAAGTAATACCGGCTTTTGCATTTATTTGAGATTGGTTTATACCCTCTAACTTGATTTCTATCGGGTCTTCAATTGTAGTAATATTTACATCTTCATCGTTCAAACTTTTTAATACTGAATATAGAGTTGTAGTTTTACCGGAACCGGTCGGTCCTGAAGTCAAAATGATTCCGTTTGGACAAGTAACCATATTTTTAATTTTAGCAATATCATCTTCAGTTCCACCCAACAAACTTATATTCTTATCCGCTGCATTTAAGGAAACAGCAGGCGCTAATATACGAATACAAACCTTTTCTTTTCCCGAAACAGGTAATGTATTTATACGAAAATCGTACGACATGTTTTTATATTTAATAGAAAACGTACCATCCTGAGGTCTTCTATGTTCAGCGATATTCATTCTTGCCAAAACCTTAAATCTGGAAATAACTGAGGTTTCTACCTTTGAAGGTATATCTAAAGCTTTTGACAACATACCGTCTTTTCTGTATCGGACAATATATCCATCCAGTCTGGGCTCAATATGAATATCGGAAACATGTGTATCTATACCGGTTGTGATAATTTGATTTACAAATTTTGCAATTGAACCGCTAGACTCTTGCAATTCACTATCGACCTGCTGCCATAGAGACTCTTCGACCTGAAGTGCAGAGGTTTCGTCTTCGATATCTTTGATAATTTTTTGAGTTTCTTTCTTGTGCTCTGAAAAGAAAGTATCCATACAACTTGAGAACTCGTAATGAGTCATTAACAATTGTTTTGGATTTTGACCCGTCAAATATATTACTTCTTTTAAAACATCAGGTTTAACCGGAGAAACAACACCTAAAATTAGAGTTTTGCCGTCTGATGATACCGGAACGACCTTATTATTTTTGATAAAATCCTCCGGTAATAAATTTATATAAGACGATTGCTTAGATAACAAATCATCAGTGACAAAATCATATCCGGTCTGAGCATGGAGAACTTCTTTTAGTTGTGCAAGAGTAATAAATCCCAATTTAAACAACATTGATCCGACAGGTATCTTTTGACGTTTACTTTCTGCTAAAGCCTGCAACAATTGTACATCGGTAATATAACCCTTTTCAATGAATAATTCACCCAACTTTGATTGAGGTTGATTCGCAACATTATTTATACCCGAGGACATGCCACCGGTAAAAGCGTTCTGAATACTCTGTGTAGCTTCATCTACTGTTTCTAAAGGATTTGTAACTGTGCTGCTTGAAGGTTTTAAGCTATCTATCAATTCATCTAAATCCTTATCAGGAACCTGTATAAATTTTATAGGATATGAAAACTTTTGTCGAAGTTTTTCATTAATAGTATCCTTATCAGAAGTTGAGTTAATAGCAACAAATAAGAATTTGTCCTTAACACTGATTGGAACAAACTTATGTTGTTCCATCAGTGTTTTTTCAACTTGATTTAATATCTGTTTATTTATACTGTTTTTTAATCTGTTTTGTAATTCATTCATTGTTCTATCGAATACTATTATTTTATTTCATTCTATATTGTCTTGACATTATAAAGAATTTTCTATCCTATCTGATGGGACATCAGAATCTGTAATAATTTTTGGAGTAACCAAAATTACCAATTCTGATTTTTCTTTATCAAGAGAAGTACTTCTGAATAACATTCCAATACCAGGAATATCACCTAAGAAAGGAATCTTACTTACATTTTTGCTTTCAGTTTCCTTCATCATACCAGCAAGAATAAGAGTGTCACCATCTTTAATTCTAATATTTTTCAAATCAAGATTGTTTTTTCTTAATAAAGTAGCAACAAGGTCATTTGAACCTGTTTCACCATTTTTAGCATATACCGAATCCTTTTCGGTCGCATATTCCGGTTTCATATTAAGATATAAATACCCATCAGGTGAAATAAATGGAGTAACTGAAATTTTCATACCCATATCATCACCAATTTCATATGTTCTTTCAACGGTAGGAACATTTGAGAATGAGCCTTGTACAATCTGAGATGTTACAGTTTTAACATAATCTTCTGTCATATCAATAACAGACTCTTGCCCGTTGGTAACTAAAATTCTAGGGTTAGAAATTGTTCTACCTTTTCCGCTCTTCAATAGAAGATTTAATGAATACAACAACGCAGGATGAGAATTACTTGCTATTGTATAAGTAGGACGGTCTCCATGCCCTAAAACACGGAACTGACTAACTGTAGTACCGTCAGTACCATTAAAATTCATTTTGAAGTGTTGGCTTACGAAACTCCATTGATTACTAAATTCTCTTGAGCCTGATTCGTTCAATTCGATTATAGAGAACTCTAAATATGCTTGAGGTTGACGTTTATCGTTAGAAGCAATAAACTCCTTAACCATCTCAATCTGCTGAGCAGAACCGCCGACAATACTTACTGTACCTGCTTGCGTATAGTAAGCAACCGTAATACCACCCAATCCTAAAGGTGATAATGTTTTCTTATCATTAGACGAGTTATCTTCTTTTTTAAGCACGCTTGAACAAGCAATAGCACCTTCACCCAATGATATTGAGCCGGTTTCCCCTCCTCCGCTGCTACTGCTTTCGCTGTCGCTTGCTGCGCCTGTTATTATACCTTCCATGGAAAGTTTATCTTTTGCAACACCTGCTCCAGGCAACAACATATTACAAATCATATCAGCCATTTGTTTTGGAGTAGAATGATTTACCTTAAAAGAAGTTACTACAGGTTTTTTATCAAACTGAGCAACGACCTTCTTAGCAACAGCAGCATCATTTTCACTACCCAAAATAATCAATTCATTTGTTGCAGGATTTACTGATGCTACTTCCATTCCTGCCATACCAGGCTTTTTGATTGTATAGATATTTTTATTCAAAAATTCAGAAATTGCACCCGCATTTACATATTTCACAGGGATAACAGACATTTCCTGCATGCCTACTGCGGAGTCAGAACCGGCAGGAGATACCAATAAAGTATTATCCTGAATTGCATATGTCAAATCAGTAGCGGTCATAACCATATTAAAAGCGGCATTTAATGGAATATTAACTAAATCCATTGTCACTTTCTTATCTATATTACCTTTAAAAATTATATTTTTACCGGCTTTATCGGCAAACATTCTCAAAACTTGCTTAACATCAGAATCTCTTAAGCTCAAGCTTATTGGAAGCTCTTTGTTTGTAATCCCATCAGAAGAACCCAACGAAACTATCGCCGGCTGACTACCTCTGATATCGGGCATATAATCCATGCTATATGCAAGCAAATCTCCATCCGATGCCAACGCTAATGATGAAGAAATCGGTGTTGTTAATGCAAATGATAACAACATTGTCACTGACATAATTTTCTTAAACGTATCTTTCATTACTGCTCCTGCTTATCTTTTTATTTTATTACATTACTTTTTATTACCGCCAAACTTACTTTGTAAATTTGCAACAGTATTATAGTTTATACCACTTTGCCCGTCTGTAACCAATTGTCCCACACCGGCCTTATAAACATTAGACCCTACCTGAACGGTTACAATTGACTTCCCGATAGACAAAACTTTATACCCGTTTAATACATCGCCGGATCTTACGAAATAATCCTGACCATTAACATTCAAAATAGCTGACGGATTACTCTTGTCATACATTATACCCGAGACCCTTGTTGATGCCGCAGTTTTTGCATTGCTATCCGCAACCGGAGTTTCTAAAGGAGGCAATACATCATATTGCAAACGTTCTTTTGGAATAGAAGAAACACTATCCAAAGCACCCTGAGTAATCATAGGTTTTTCTCCGGGTGGCATAAACGGATTGGCTCTACCAAGATTTGCAACATTTATTGAAACCATTGCATCAGTGTCCATATCTTGTGGTGCATTTATATTTGCACTGTCATTTGAATCTTCAATTACAATTTCAGAATCTTGCTGAGGGAGTTCTGCATTCTCTTCAGGTTCACTATTTGAAGTACATCCTGAAAGATTTAAAGCCAGCACAAATGCAAATGTAACTGTACAGCATATCGCCCAAAAACTCTTCTTCGTAAACATACCTTTAATATTTTCCATATTCTTTTCTAAATCCATTTTCTCTCTCACAATTATGATTTATAACTTCCGTCATTTTGATTATATTAGAATTTACGAATTTGTATATCAATCTTTTAGAGTATTTATTTGTAATTTAATGCAAATTTTCTAATAATATCATATTGCATATGATAGCATATATTGCAAAATTTGGCAAAATAAAATTTATTTTTATTTCTGTAAAAACAAATAAGCTGCAAAATATAATGAAACAGAGAAAAATTTTCTACAAACACGCACTATTTATACAAAACTGGCTATTTTATTATACAATATTTGTATTAAGAATTATTACAACTCAGATGGCATTTTATCAAAATTATTGGTTACCGCATGGATGTATCCCAAAACATCAGCAAAATATGCTAAATTTACATTACCATCCAATATTAAATCTGCTTTATCTCTAAACGGGCGAACGTACTTGTCACCTGCGTTAATAAGATAATCCCAATGTTTCAAGGCATTTGCTTCGTCCTGATTTCGCTCCTTACAAGCACGAGAAATAAATCTTTCTTTTCTTATAGCATTATCAGTTTCTACATATATTTTAATATCAAAAACTTCCTGAACAGTGGAATACATTGTTGCAATGCCTTCTACTACATTTATTTTTCTTGAAACAACTTCTTGAGCATTCGGAACTGAAACTCCGGTACCATTTGGTAAATACATAGGAGCCATAACATTATTACCACTTGCTAATTCTTCTAAATCTTTTTTCAAAATATCAAGTTGAAAACTTGAGGGCGCATCCAGATCATAACCCGCATCTCTTAAATTATCAAAGCCACCATATTGTGCGATTTCTTTTGATATATCATTAAAATAATTGTCCGTACTAAGGACAGACACCGGCAAATTAAATTGCTCTATATTTTTCTTTATTTCTTTACAAATAGTAGATTTTCCGGAAGCTGATTCTCCGGTAATTCCAATCAACAGACGCTTTGATGGATTGTTTATTAATCTTTTTGAAAATCGGCTTATAAAATCCGGACTTACATTCTTAAATAATGGGGTATTACAGCGTTTATCATATGCCAAGATTTGGCGAAATTTCGTTTGTAAATAAAAAACCAACAACTCCCTACCTGACTTTGATGTGAAATCCGGTTTTAAAATTTTATCGGAGGAGTTTAATTCTTTTTCAATTAATAGTTTCATACTTTCGCTTTCATCACAATTAAAATAATGTGATGTATAGAATAATACATCAGAAAAAAATTTTTTGCTATATATTTATAAAAATATCAGCATTTTTAATAATACTTAATATACTCATAATGTACATTATATAAAAATGGTTACAATCCCATTTTTATATTAAGTATGTCCATTTCTTTCTCTTTGTATCTATGCAAAGAGAAAGAAATAGACGAAAGAAAGAGAAACAAGCTCATATTACAGCGTCGCTATGCGCCGCAAAAGGCTACGCCGTTTGCAATAA
>DEFJ01000030.1:17114-21370 GCA_002350725.1 Cyanobacteria bacterium UBA2855
AAAAGAAAGAAATGAAGAATTAATTAAAAAGATTTTACATAATATACATTATTTGCAGTTTTAATTATTCATTTATTTATAAAAAAAGAGGTGCCTTTATAGCACCTCTTTGTATGTTTTACTTATAATTATTATGCATCTTTTTTAATATCTTTTATACTCAATGCAATTCTATGTTCTTGCGGAGTAAATTTCTTGATAAGAACTTCTACGCTATCACCAATTTTATATTCGTTGAACGGATTTACGTTTTCATCACTCATCTCAGAAACAGGTAATAACGCTTCTACGCCTGGGAAAATATTTATAAATGCACCAAAACCTGTAACTTTATTTACTGTACCGGTTATAACTTGACCTTCTTCAAATTGTCCTTCAATTTGTTTCCATGGATCTTCACCCATTCTCTTTAAAGAAAGTGAAATTCTCTTCATTTCGTTATCTATCTTTATTATTTTTACTTCTAAAGTTTCACCTAAAGAAATTACATCTGACGGATGTTTAATTCTCTGCCAAGAAATCTCAGAAATTGGAAGTAAACCATCAATACCATTGATATCAATAAATGCACCAAAATCAGCAATTCTGACAACTTCACCTTTTACTACTTGATCTTCTTCAAGTGTTGAAAGAATATTATCTACAACCTGATCTCTTTGTTCTGCAACAGCCAATCTTTGAGACAGAATAAGTTTATTTTTCTTAGGATCAGCTTCAAGAACCTTAACTTCAATCTTAGTATCGATTAAGCCATCAAACGGTTGTCCTGTTCTCAACTGACTTGAAGGAATAAAGCCTTTCAAATCTGCGATATCAACAAGGACACCGCCTTTTACAATATTTACAACCTTAGCCAAGATTGTATCACCTTGAACTTTTGCATCATTTAATTGAGCCCATGCCTGAGCAAATGCCAATCTCTTCAAAGAAAGCAACATGCCTTCTTCATCATTTTCTTCTTTTAGTACATAAAATTCTTTTTCATCGCCTACTTCAAGACTGCTTTCACCTTCTACAGAAGATAATTCTCTGTTAGGCAAAAACGCTTCTGTTTTAGCACCTCTAACACTTACAAGATAACCGTCGTTATCTTTCTTCATAACCGTACCTTCTACAATATCGGCTACTGAATATGATTTTGAAAAAGATTCTTCCAATAATTTTTCAAATTCATCTAAGTTTGTTTTTTCTAATGTTGTTGTCATTTTTTATTTTCTCCTTTTTTATTTAATTTTTTCTATAACTTTTTCTATTACGCTTTGAGGAGTAGATGCTCCTGCCGTAATAGATATATTTTGTGAATTGTTTACGATACTTTTATAATCATCCAACTCTGAGTCATTTTCTATATGAATAGTCTTTGTAATATTTTTCAAAATTTCCGCAAGATGAGTAGTATTAGCACTTTTTTTAGATCCTACAACAATCATCAAATCACTTTCTTTAGCAAGCTCTTTTGCTTCTGATTGGCGCATCGCTGTACTTTGGCAAATAGTATTTGCCACATGCAATTCTTTTGATATAGAAGTCAAATATTCTACTATCGGGTTCAGCGTTTTTAGCATTTGAGTAGTTTGAACGACAACACCAACTTTTTTATGAGCTTTTATTTCCCGCTCGTATGATTGCAGCTGTTCAACAGAACTTGCTACCACAACATTGTCACTCCACAATCTTGCATTTGCATTAATTCCAATAACCTCAGGATGTTCGGCTTTGCCTACGATTACAACAAAATAGCCATCTTTTGCAAGCTCTATCGCCTTTTGCTGAACTTTTTTTACATCCGGACACGTCAAATCAACAAGCTCAAATCCTGCGGCATTTATTTTGTCAATAACTTCAGGACTTTCGCCATGACTTCTTACAACACAAATTCCTTCACCATGTTCAGGAATTTCATTAATTGTTTTTATGCCAAGAGATTCAAGCTCTTCTATAACATCTGTGTTATGAATAAGTTCACCTAACACAAAAACATTTTTGTCAGGATTCTCTGATTTTAGTTTCTTAGCTGTTTCTACGGCTCTTTTTACACCGTAACAAAAACCTGCAAATTTCGCTAGTTTAACTTCTTTAGGCAATGTAAAATTGTCTTCTTTCTTTTAGACTCGCAATTTATAATATAAATCGCTGTACAAACATTCAAACACAAACACAGAAATTGTGCAAATTATACTTCATCTGCTTCAGATAGTTCTGCTTTTTCAAAACCTGAATTTATAGCTTCAATAGCAGATTTACCTTTTTTTAAAGACTTATCTATATGAAAATTTGAAATATAAACTTCATCAGTACATGTTCTATAAGCAATATTTGTAGCTCCTTTACCATTATATAATATTGTTGTCGGCATTTTTAATTTATCAAATACATATCTAAAAATATTAAATACATCGATACTTTCAGAGTACGGTTTTGCTCCAACAAGAACCGCCTGCATTCTGCCTGAATTATTCATATCAAAATTATTTGCTATTAATTTTATAATTTGCTTAAAATCATGATTTTTTTCATTTGAGGGTACAAAATGCATCAACAAAGCTTTTTCCCCATCAGTCACTAATGCTGCACTACAATCACAAACCCTATAAGTAAAAACATCTTTAGCGACTTTACTTGAGGCAGGAGTCCAAGGATAGTCAACCAAATTATCTCTATTAAAAGATGACGTACGATTTGCAAAATCAGATAACGTCATAGGAACAAATTTAGAAGTAAAACTTATATTACACATATGTATAAGAAAATACAAAAATAAAAAATTTTGCCATTTAACAAAAAAGGTGCGAATTAACGCACCTTTTAATCTTATAATATTTTATATTACAATTACTTTTCATCCAAAGCAGCAACACCCGGAAGAACTTTACCCTCAATAAATTCTAAAGATGCACCACCACCTGTTGAAACATGAGTGAAATCTTCTGCCTTAAAGAATTTTTTAGCAGCAGAAACAGAATCTCCACCGCCAATTACAGAAGTTGCACCATTCTTTGTAGCTTCAACAACAGCTGCCAATACAGCTTTTGTTCCTTCAGCAAATTTAGGGTTTTCAAAAGCACCGACAGGTCCGTTCATCAAAATTGTTTTTGAAGATTTTAGAACTTCAGCAAATGCTTTTCTTGATTCTTCACCGGCATCAACACCTTCAAATCCGTCAGGAATTTCGTTGATTTTAACAAATTTGTTTGTACCGTTGCCTGAGAAATCATCTGCAACAAGAACATCAGTTGCCATAACAAGTTTTACACCCTTGTCAGCAGCTTTCTTTTCAATTGCCTTAGCAACTTCTAATTGATCATCTTCACAAATTGAATTACCGATTTTACCACCGTTAGCCTTTACAAATGTATAAGCCATACCGCCGCCGATAATCATATTATCAACTTTATCCAACAAGTTTTCCAAAACACCGATTTTAGAAGAAACTTTAGCGCCGCCAACAACTGCAGTAAATGGTCTTGTCGGATTATCAAGAGCCTGAGATAAGCATCTCAATTCTTTTTCCATCAACAAACCTGAAACCGCAGGTTTAAGAACCTTAGCCAATTTTGCTGTTGATGTATGATTTCTGTGAGCAGCACCAAACGCATCATTTACATAGAAATCACCTAATTTTGCCAATTCATTTGCAAATGTCATATCATCGTCTTTTGCTTCTTCAGCTTTGTAGTAACGGATATTTTCCAATAAAGCTACCTGACCGTCTTTTAAGCCTTCGAGTTCTTTTTCTGCACCTTCGCCGACAGGAGTTGATACAAATAATACATCTTCACCCAATACTTTAGACATGTGTTTTGCAACAGGTGCTAAAGTAAATTCAGGATTCCATTCTCCTTTTGGTCTGCCCAAGTGAGCCATTAAAATAATTTTTGCACCTTTTTCTTGTAATGCTCTTACAGTAGGTACAATAGCTTGAATTCTTGTGTCATCGGTAACATTTTTGTCAGCATCAAGAGGTACATTTACGTCAACTCTGACTAATGCTCTTTTGCCTCTAACGTCACCCAAATCATTAATTGATTTTTTCATGATTTTCTCCTTATTTATAATAATAAATATCTCTCGCAAATCAATCGTACACAAAACATAAAATATTATCAAATTTTGTATTACATAAAATATGTTATCGGCACGTTGTGATGATAACTAATTTTATGTAATTATGTCTATTTCTTTTTCTTTTCTTGCGATGAAAAGAAAAAGAAACAGACGAAAGAAAAAGAAAAAACGCAAAGGCTTCGCCGTTTGCA
>DEFJ01000003.1 GCA_002350725.1 Cyanobacteria bacterium UBA2855
ATATCTCCTTTTAATTTTTCAATATTACTCTGTAATAAAATAGCACTTTCTAACGCTTCTGTGTCTGTAAGATTATGCCTTTTTGCATAATCTCGCAGAATATTCAAAATATTTTCATTTATCCTTCTATTGAACGGTACTTTTTTAAGACAGGTTTTCTTTCTTCCTGCCATCTCACGTTTACCGCCCCAATTAGATTTTTGACAACATTTCATAATAAAAAACTAACACGCTTATTTGATTATGTCAATACATAATCAAAATAATTATTGTCATCGGTTCGTTTTCAGCCCATGTTAAAATATGTGTCTAAAATATGCGTTATTATTGCTTGATAGACTTGACGTGTCGCAAAAACGAGTTAAGATGAATAGTGACATAGCAAGCGTTTTAAGACTTCACAGGTTCGTGTCCAGCGCAAGCGAGCAGAGTGCGAAGTGCTTTTGCAAAAAGAACGAAGTTCTTTGAAGCAAAACACGTAGGCACGTTTAATGCGAGCGCAGCAAGACAACCTAGGCAGTTTTAAGAGTTTGTGTATATAGATACTCATGATACTCTTTATAAATGTGGGGTTTAATGGGACATTGGGTGGGTTTTTGGGTTTTAATGGGACATTTGAAAAAAGATTTTTCTGCCACCTTTCGGCTTTGTGTTTGAATTACACCCTCTTCCGAGTGGTTGACTGAAACTACTCAGAAAGTCACTTTATTGTCACTTATTTGGTGGCAACTTTCCACAATAAATCTGCCTAAATCGCTAAAACCTAAATATATCGCCTAATTTAGCACTGACACTTTCCGGACAAAAAGTCCGTTTTGAAACTCCCCACCCCCAAACTCGGAAGCTAGTCGGAAGTTTATAAGGATATATTTCATATTTTATATATAATAAATAGGGAGGTATGTATTTTGTATCCGAATACACAAGAAATTACAAATGTAATTGATTTTTTATCCTATACATCTTTTTATGTTGAAACATATCACGATGATAAAAGATTATGCTATGGTACAGCATTTTGTTATAAGTCAAAGGAAAACTTATTTCTCGTATCTAACTCGCATATAATGAGTGGGAAATGCCCAAAATTAGATAACAACGGAGTAAGACAACCTATTTTAAAAAATGGAGCATTACCAAATAAAATAAAAATTACAATTACGGCTTGGAAAGATGAATTTGGTGGGATGATTATAAATAATAAGACCTTCAAAATTGATTTATTGAATGAAGACGATTCACCCAAATATATAGAAGCTATGTATAAAGAAGAAATTATTGATATAGCTCTGTTAAAAATGGACGAAACTTTCGTTAATAAAATTGATGGTAAAAGATATTATCCATTGGCTGTTAATGATATTGTATCTGATCAATTAAATCCAAAATATGTGTTACATCCTTCTTCTGAGATATTTGTAATAGGATTCCCTTTTGGAAAATTAGAAGAAGACTTATATGGAATATGGAAAAGGGCAACTATTGCTAGTGATTTGAGACGAGACAGCTATAAATATTTAATAGACACTTCAACCCGTTCAGGAATGTCTGGTTCTCCAATATTCAGAATAGAACAAGACACAAAAATGAAATTATACAAAGGTGTGCAAGAACTTGATAAAGAACCCATATTTAGATTCTGTTTTATAGGTGTATATTCTGGGCGTATTGTTAATAATCCCAAATATACTACTGAAGATTCAAGTAAAATAGAAATACCAGAATATGATTTAATTACAGAGGCACAATTAGGAATAGCTTGGAAATCTTCAGCCATTGATTATATAATACAAAATGCATCCAGCAAGTGATTATATGTTGAATCAAACTTCCAAATATGCTCTGCCACATGCTGAGCTAAGTTTTGTTTCATTTGGGAGTGGTTTATTGAACGGCGGAGGCGAGAGTAGAGAACTTTTATCCGTAAAGATTCTTCTTTTGTGTGCGAAAACTTCTTACGTTTTATCTTTAGCGGTTTATCGACTACGAAAAGCTCGTCATTATACAGGTAAAAATAAACGGGTATATCGTAAAACCTCCGCATCTTGGCCGTTTTCGGTTTTTGTTCAAAGTGCGTTTTAAGGGCGTTCAATTGCCGTTCATAAATCATCTGCCTAAAATGTTTATAAAAATTCTGCATCGTCGCATCTCCGATATCCAACAAAAAACTCGCCTGCTTCGACTTCACTTCGGCACAAAAACACTTCGTTATCATCTCAATTTTTTCCTGCGAATGAAACTTAAAGCAAAACGGCAGGGGTAAATTTTGCTCGGCTTTATAAGAATAAATTTCGCCAACTAAATTCAAATGTCCGTCCTCAACTAATTCCTGTAAGATATCTTTTACCCCCTCGCCCATAATCGATTCAACATCTTCAAGTCTGAATGTTTCGAGCCTTTTAGCGAGTTTCAAAATCTTATTTTTCATTCAGTATTCCCTCCAAAACCGGCAGCGTAATTGTTTTCAAATTGTTCATCTCGGCAACGTTTTCAACCTTATTTAAAAATTTCACAATCTGCCTGAACTGATTAAATTTCACACAAACAAGTTCAAGCGCATCAGGCTCAAACTCGACTTCAGAAATCTCTGTCACGATTTTTGCCACATCATCTTTATTAAAAGTTTCAAACTTTAATACCCCCAAAAGCCTGTCATAAATATGCTTATGCCGTTTGAGCTTTGCTTCCGCAAGACTCATCCCGACAAGCACAACGGGAATCCCGATTTTATCGTGCAAGTCTCGCACAATCTCAATCGCGGACGAGTTATTCAAAAGAAAGTCCACCTCATCCACCACCAAAACCTTTGGCCGCTCGCGCAGTTTATCCTCAATCTGCTTGAATAAAAGCGAAGTCAGGTATGTCGGCACATCATCAAGCTCCTCAACAATCTCGGTCAAAAGCCAACGCGCAGACATTTTGTGGTTGCACCGCACATAAATTGCATCGTTGTTGGTCACCCACCACATAATAGTTTGTGACTTTCCGAGCCCAAAATCACCATATACAAGTGCCATCTTGGGCAGATTCGCCGGTGCGTTTTTGAGCGTATCCATCAAATCCACAAACCGTTTTACATTCTGCGTTACAACAAATTTACGTTTCATAAAGACCTCGATATTCCTCACTCTGCTTGTATTCCGCTAGCCACACCCTGTCATCTTGACAGGTGCAGCCGTTTTTCATTAACCATTCAAATTTTTCATACTTATTCAAAAACACAGGTGCGTTCAACTGTTCTTCTCTGGGTGTCGGCTTTTTTGCATTTACCGGTTTTACTTTAATCACATCCTGTACATCTTCTTCAATATCTTGTTCAATAAATTTTAAATCTACATTCGGCAAGAATTTCTGTAACTCTTTAATCGTCTTATTTTTAAGCCGTTTTTGTTTTTGAATTTTTTGTTTCAAATCCTCAACATCTTTGATATCACCGAGATGATAAGCCATTGGATGAGCTTTGGTTACGCGTTTTGCGGTACACAAAAACTGATTTTTGACTGTGTAAACTTTAATCTCGGATAAATCAAAAAGCGAGTAGCGAATCATAACCTGAGTTTTGAGCCCATAAAGTTTATCGGAATAATAAAAAGTCCCGAGAAACCTAATACCGTTTTGATAAATTGTTTTGATGTCTGCCGTCATCATCAAATCGTCAAGCCGAGCGGTGTCAATTTTGATTTTTACCATGTTTTCAAAAACTTCCGCAATCGTGTGGCTTTTATCATTCGGACAAGTTTGCGAATTCTTAAACTCAAGCCATTTATCAACAAGCATTTTTACTTCATCAATCGTCGGATAATAGTTCGGCTTAAAATATTGCTTATGAAACTTCTCATTGCGCTTAAAATGCGCGGGTTTATTTTCAATATTTGAACCAGAATAAGTCGGCAAAAGTTTTTCAAAACTTTCCTGAAACTCTTTGAAAAACCGCTCAATAACTTTGGCTCTTGCGTTATATGGCCGGGCAAATACAGTCTTAATTCCGAGTCGAGCATAAATCCCCTCAAACCCCGTTTCCTTAAAATCCGTATTCACAAAATACTTCGCTTTAAACGCTCTGCCGTTATCCTGATACACGATTTTAGGAATATTTCGCAAGTTGATTATCGCGTTACGAAGAGCTGACGCGATGCTTTGAGTATTTTCTTCAAGCATAATCTCGTATCCGACAAGCGCCGTCGATTTCCAATCCAAAAAGCCGATTAAAGTCACCCTTGCGGGTTTGCCGGTAAACGGATTTTGCACTAAAAATGATAGTTTATGTCCGTCTGCCACAAGCACATCCCCAACTTCAAGTTTTGAAATATCACGCAAGATGTAAGGTGCAACGTTATCTTTTAAAGTCTTTTCGCCATCACGTGCCAACGTCCAAATGTCATAATGGTTATCTCGAAACCAATTCGCGTAGCGGCGAAATGTCACATCCTGAACATTTATCGGACCCTCTTTTGACAAAATATGCTTGGTTATCGAAATAGCTTTGCCGACACAAAACTTGTTCGGGTGCAGCAAAATTTTCAAAAACACCTGCTTTTCATAATCGGTCAAAGACGTGCGGAACTCTGTCGCATACTCATATTTTGGCAGCAATAAATGATAATCCGTAGTGTTTCCGAGCTTTCGTTTCCAACGCTCAACCGAGCCGATTGAGGTTTTGCCAAGCACCTTAAAAATATGCGGATACAACATGCCGGTATTGTAGCTTTCAATAAACTCAACCCCGGCACGGGTTTTACCCTCAGGGTGATGTTTTCTGTATTTTTGCCATTCGCGGAGCAAATCCAAACGAGCAAGCGCAATCTCATTAACCTTAGTCGGAAGATTTTTGACAGGCAAAATCGGTATCAAAGCCGTTGATTCAGAAGTTATCTGTGTCTTTTTGTCAAAATATTTTTCCTGTAAATCCAGCTCAATACTTGATAACAGGATTTCAAAACTTTTTCCGCCTCTGACAATTATTTCGCGGGTGACATATTTATCACGCGACATACGAATTGCCCGAGCACTCACGCCTTTAAGGTCTGCTAATTCTTGAATTGATATGTATTTGTCTTTATTCATCGTACTCACATTCATTGCTCTTCCGACCTTAAATTGGAACTGTTTCCGACTAATATTTACCACTTTTGTATCATTTCGACACAAATCGAGCGAGCAGAGGGTGAAAGCCGTAGGCGATACCCGTTTAATGCGAGCGAGTATAAATTGGGACTTGATGTTTCTCGGAAACAGAGTTATTGTGAGAAAGCCGTAAACGAGAAAAACTTGTTTTTACTCACTTACGGCGCCGAACAAAAGCCTGCGGGCAGGCTTAGATGTATTTCCCCAGTGTATTTCGGAGGTTTTTATGAAGAAAAAAGAACTACAGAGCATTGATTATATTAAAGAACGTGCCGATGAAAATTTGGCAAAGACTAAAAGCGTGTTTTTATATAGGCGAGAACTTGCGATTCGGTTTGCTTTGCGACAAACAGAATTTACGCAAAAGAAACTTGCAAAACGGCTCAAAATGACAGAAAGCTACATTTCAAAACTCATTACTGGCGAAAGATATAGCAAAGAGTTTGAGTTTTTCGTGAGATACAACTTGGGGGTAGACTATTTTGGGATATAGGAGGGAGTATGAATATTGTCTAACCAATAAGGAATAGAGAGGATATTGAGAAAATGAAGGCGGTCTTGAAACGCAAAAAGCGAGATCTTGTGCTTTTTATTTTCGGGATAAATTGCGGTTTGAGGATTTCTGATATTTTGAAACTTAACGTAGGAGATGTTAAGGGTAGAGATTTTATTGAAATCAAAGAGAAAAAGACGAAGAAAAACAAGCGTTTTCCGTTAAATCCGGAGCTAAAGGTTGTGCTTGAAGATTTTGTAAAAGACCGCCCGGAAGACGAGCCGTTATTTATTACACAACAAGGCAACAGGCTTGACCGAAATCAGGCATACAGGATTTTGAATAAGGCTGCAAAGACATTGAATCTTCAGGACAAAATCGGCACACATTCGCTAAGAAAAACATTTGGCTACCACCATTATAAACAGTTTGACAACATTGAACTCCTGCAAAAGATTTTCAACCATTCATATTCAGCTATCACCCTCCGCTACATCGGCATCGAACAAGATATTATTGATGAGAGTTATATGAATTTTTATCTTTAGCAGTATCTTTACATTCTTCCCTTGAGCAATATTCATGCTAATATAGAAATGTTAAAGAGGGTTAGAGTATGGCATTAAAATTGGAAGTTCAGGTTGAAGGCAATAAAATATATTCTCCATTACGAGATAAGTGGCTTGTATTAACTCCGGAAGAACAAGTAAGACAGAGTTATATATGCCGTCTTGTAAATGTATATGGCTACGATCTTGAACAAATGGACGAAGAATTAAAAGTCAACAACTCTCACCGCGGTCAAGGTAAGGCTAGAGCAGATATTGTAATTTGGAAATCAAAAGAAGATAAAAAGAAAAATAAAGCTGCTTTTATTGTTGTTGAATGTAAGGCCGAAACGGTAAAAATTAGGCAGGAAGATTATTATCAAGGTGCAAATTATGCAGCATGGTCAGGTGCAAGTTTCTTTGTAACAACGAATGAAAAAGAGACTAAATTCTTCCGTGTTGATAAAGATTCTATGCCAAAAGATCTTGATGAAATTATAGATATTCCAAATGCTTCAATTATTAATGACCAAAAGAAAGTCGATAAATTGCTTTCTCAAACGAAGGCTTTTTCAAGAGATGAGTTTGCTAAACTGCTTCAAAAATGCCATAACATTATAAGGAATAATGACAAATTATCTCCGGAAGCTGCATTTGATGAAATCAGTAAAATTTTGTTCATGAAAATAAGATATGAAAGAAATCCTGATGAAGAAGTTTTATTTTCCTTAGAAAAGTTTCAAAGAGATGAACAACAGTTTGAAAAAAATATAAAAAAGCATTTACCGGCAGAAGCCCAAATTCCTTATATGCAATATTTGTTTAAAGCGACAAAAGATGAATTCGCTGAAGATAAACTATTTGATTCTTATGAAACAATCAAAATTAAGCAATATAGCTTTGAACAAATTGTTAAAGAATTAGAAAAATACAATTTATCAGCAACATCTGATGATGTTAAAGGTATAGCATTTGAACATTTCTTAGGAACAACTTTTAGGGGTGAATTAGGACAATTCTTCACTCCTCGTACGATAGTAGATTTTATGGTAGAAGTTCTTGACCCTCAAGAAGGTGAAACAATATGCGACCCGACTTGTGGTTCCGGCGGATTTTTAATTAAATCTTTTGAATATGTAAGAGATAAAATTGAAAAAGACGTTGAAAACTATAAAAAAGAATTAAAGGCTCAACTATTTGATGAAAAATATGAAAAACTTTCTGAAAAAGAACAGTTAGAAATTAATGAGAAATACAGCAATATCTTGAAAAAATTAAATTCAGATATTAATGTACCAAATAAATCGTATTCAAAGCAAACTGAAGCAGAAAAAAATAGAAGAATTTCAAAACTTTCCTCTAGCTGTATTTATGGAACGGATGCCAACCCTCGTATGGCAAGAACTTCAAAGATGAATATGATAATGCATGGTGATGGACATGGCGGAGTTCATCATCACGATGGTTTGATAAACGTGAATGGAATTTTTGAAAACAGATTTGATGTAATCTTAACCAATCCGCCTTTTGGTGCAAGAATTGAAAAAGATTATAAATTAAGTGAAACTGATCGTTTCTATGACGAAGATAAACTAAAAGAATATGAAAAGCGCTATGGTGATGACTGTATCAAGCAAATCAAGGAATTAAATAAAGCTATTGATGACGGTCAAAAGATCCTTGATAGATTCGATTTAGGTAAAGTTAGTGGTTTGACAGAAGTTTTATTTATGGAAAGATGTTTAAAACTTCTTAAACCGGGCGGAAGAATGGGAATTGTTTTACCAGAAGGTGTATTAAATAATTCTAACCTGCAAAAAGTAAGAGATTATTTTGAATCAGAAGCAAAAATTCTCCTAATCACTTCAATCCCACAGGATGTATTTATTGCCTCCGGTGCAACAATTAAACCTAGTCTATTATTTTTTAAACGCTTTACAGAAGAAGAACGTAAACAATATGCTGAGGCAAAAAATAGAGCCGTAAAAACTGTAGACAAAGAATTTGAACCGCAAGTAAAAGAAATTGAAATAAAATATGCTAATGATAAAAAAGCTAAAACTAAAGCATTAAAAGAGATTGAAGTAAAAAAAGAAGCGGAAATAAAAGAAAAAACAAAAGAACTTTTCAACTATGAAATTCCAATTGTTCAAGTCGAAAAAGCTGGTATTACAACAACCGGTGCAAAATGTGAAAATGAGCTTGAAGATGTAGCTAAAGAATTTAAAAATTACAGAGATTTAAAAGGTTTGTGGACGGTTAATAAACCTAATATTTCTTATAAAATAAACGGCGAAAAATTAGTTAGAATAACTAACGGTGTAGAAGAGGTTATTGATGAATAATTTAGCTTATAAATATATCTCTACTATATCCTTCTCTGATTTGTATAATTGGAGTTTTCAATATGCCCAAAAATGTGAAAATTTATTCACTAATAAATATAAATGCGTTCCAATAGGTTCTTTTTTAGTGCGCATAAAAGATCCTGTAGATATTGAAGATAATCAAAATTACAAAAGGGTTTCTATAAAATTATATAATGGTGGAATCACCTTAAGAGATATCGAATTGGGTGTAAATATTGGTACGAAAAAACAATTTCGTATTAAACAAGGGCATTTTTTATTATCTAAAATAGATGCCAGAAATGGTGCCATAGGTATTGTTCCAGAATCATGCAATGATGCGATTATAACCGGTAACTTTTGGGATTTTGAAATTGATACGGACAAGGCTGATCCGCAATTTTTGTCTCTTTTAATGACAACTGATTATTTTATTAAATTGTTTGATAAAGCAAGTAATGGTACAACCAATAGGCATTATTTACAAGAAGATTTATTCTTAAAAACAGAAATCCCATTGCCATCATTAGATATTCAAAAAGAATTTGTCAAAAAATATAATGATAAAATTAAACTTGCATATGAGCAAGAACAAAAGGCTAAAGATATAGAAAACAGTATTGAAAAATATTGGAATAATGTATTATATATAACTCAGGATAACAGGATTAAATGTGTTACTCCAAATTGCAAGTTGAATATTATACAATACAAAGACTTAAATATATGGTCATTTGACAAAAATAT
This sequence comes from Cyanobacteria bacterium UBA2855, assembly GCA_002350725.1. Taxonomy (GTDB): domain Bacteria; phylum Cyanobacteriota; class Vampirovibrionia; order Gastranaerophilales; family Gastranaerophilaceae; genus UBA1221. The sequence continues at coordinate 9,261 of DEFJ01000003.1, forward strand.
GAACGCAAAAGATAATTTTAAATCTGCATACCCCGTTGTGAATATAGAAGATGTGTGTGATAAAATCACCGATGGTACACATCAAACGCCTAAATACGAAATATCGGGAGTAAAATTTTTATCAGCTAAAGATGTAACATCAAAAAAAATTGATATAAATAATGTTAAATATATTGGAAATAAATTACATGAAGAATTAAAAAAAAGAGTTCTACCAAAGCGAAACGACATATTATTGGCTAAAAATGGAACAACTGGAGTTGCGGCAATTGTTGATTTAGACGAAGAGTTCTCCATTTATGTTAGTTTGGCATTATTAAGACCAAATACGAAAATTATATTGCCAAAATACTTGCTGCATTTTGTTAATTCTCAAATTGCAAAAAATCAATTTGATAGTAAATTAATCGGTATTGGGGTTCCAAATTTGCATTTATCAGAAATCAAAAAAACTAAAATTGTACTTCCAAATAAAAATATCCAAAATGAAATTGTTAGTCATATCGATAAATTAAATGAAAAAATTATGTCTTTAAGAGAACAAGCCGAACAAAACAGAATAGCAGCTCAAGAAGAATTTGAAAAGGAGTTGTTTGAATAATGAACAAACAGGATTTACGATATTCGTATTTGGGATATTTTGCGAGTCAATATGCTAAAAAGGAAGGCATTGACTTTGATACTCTTGAAAATATGGCAGATGGCGATAGCAATCTGGAGCGAGAGGTACTTAAAGATTTAATTAATGAAGGCATATTAGAAGGAATAGAAGTTTATGAGGATGAACATCTTTCAAAAATAACACAATACAAAGGGAAATTAAAATTAACAACAAAAGGTATAAAAGAAATTTTAAACTTATTTCCTGACGAAAAAAAAGAAATAATAGATGATATAAAATCTGATATTGAAAATCAAAAGCATAAAGTAGTATCTCTCGAAGACATAATTAATAAAGAGAATGAGAGAATATCAAAATTATCTAAAAAGGAAAAAGTCAAAGAAATAAAAGAAAAAATACTATTATTGTTTTGGGATTATAACATCAATATTCATAACTATAACGAAGGGAAAATATTACATTCAGAAATAAAATCAAAAATAAGAAAAATTGTTCAGCATTACTATGATGGTGCAATATCAACACTATCAAAAGAAGCAATAAACGAATTAAGATTAGAAGACTACATTAAATATAGATATGAAGACAAAAATTCAGAAATACAAATAAATACTTTACTTACTCCTAAAGGCATAGCGCATATTAAAAATGAAAAAGCAAAAAAAGAATCTGAACTGAAAGATTATATAGAAAAAAATAACATTAAAATTCCTAATGAAGTTTTTAAAATACAAAATATTTTAACTGATATTTATGACAAAACAAATACGGTACAATTGCAAACTGCTGCAGAAATGATGCAAAACTCTGGTATTCAAGCAGCAATGAGAGTTCTCGAAAATGTTCCAATAAATCATATAATGCAAAGTATAAACAAATATTACTCCCCACTTTATAATGAAAGTTTTTTAAGCAATTATGATAAATTAATAAATTCAATAAATGATTCTGCAAAAGCAATAAGTAATAACCTTAATCCTGATAAAAAAAGTCTTACAGATCTCATAAAAGAGCCCTCATCTAATTTGTATAAAGAATTAACAAAAGAATCTAAAGACCCAGAGCTATTTACATTCGAAGGCATACTTGGTCAAAATTGCGGAGAGGTTGTTACACCAACTAGCGAAGATGAAAAAAGAATTCAAGAAAAAGGCTTTAAAGTAGAAAATGGGATAAAAGTTTTACGAGGGTTTGCAAACTCTACGATATTAGCTTTTGCTTCAAAAAAAGACGAAAACTATCAGAGAGAAGAAAATATTGAGCATCTTAATGCAATAGAAAAATTTGTTGAAAATATGCGAGCGTCAGCAAAATATTTACCTGAAGTAACATTAATTGCACGTGGATATGAAAATCTTGAAAGAATAAATTTATCTGGCACTTTATCAAAAACACAGAAGGGAGAGCTAGACAACCTTGAATATTACAAATTAACAGTATCGGCAGATAAATTATATAGAATAGATGGAAATCACAGACTTGAAGCATTAAAAAAGGATAATTATTATATTCCGTTTTCAATAATAATTTGGGATGAATCTGATATTAATTCAGATGATGAAGCTTTCTTGTTTTATTTTTTGAATAGTAAAGCAAAAAAATTAACAACCGAAGAAAATTTAAAGGGTCTTGTTAATGCAACTACTTGGAAACCGCATGAACTATTAGAGGCTAATAAATATTTACCTCATTTACAGTATTTAGAAGAACAAATTAAAACTAATAAATTCTTAAGTTCATATTTTTGTAATAATGAACCAATAAAAAACATTGCTGAAGTCCTAGACAAAATTGAAAGAGATATTGAACTTGAACAATTTAAAGAGATATTAGCTTTAACAAATGAACTTTTAATTTGTGATAAGTGGAATGATTTAAAAATTTTTAAATTTTATTGTCAACTTGTATTTTATATCGCCTTTAAAAACCAAGATAAAAGCGTATGTATAAACATTTTAGATAATATAAATAATTGGGTAAGAAAATATAAATTTGATAATACGACTTTTAATAATCCAATTATGTTATACGAAAGTGCCGAAAAAACAAACATAACTCGTCCAATTAAAGTCTTTGTTGCAATGCCATACTACGATGATGAAATTATAGAAGACTTTAATGATCAGTTAAAAAAACTATCAGAAGAACTGATAAAAAAATATCCATTACTTGAAAATAGATTTGAAATATATGAGGTAATGAAACATAGAGGTTATGAAATAGATATTCAAAATCAAATTATCGAACAGATAAAGTCTGCAAATATTTTTATAGCAGATGTTTCTGAGCATATTTGCAAAAAAGGAAATAAAAAAGTTGATTGTCATGCAAATCCTAATGTAATGTATGAATTAGGTATTGCCAAAGGGCAGTCACATACAGAAATAATATTATTAAAAAACAAGAAAGATAAAATCGAAGTTCCCTCTGATATTATTACAAAATATCATAATAAATTTGAATTTGAAAAAAAGTTGGCAATGCGCCAAAAACTATTCGAAGCTATTGAAAATATTTTGAAAGATAAGTTTAACATAATATAAACTTGATTTAAAATTGACTTTGAGTGATGAATACGACACGTTAAAGGAGGTCGTATGGAAAAAGCCGGATTGAATATCAATCCAAAAGAATTAATAAATATGAAGATGCTTATTTAGAATATCTGCTGCTTTTTTAGCCGCATCTAATTTGCTTATAAAAGATTTATTTGGATTTTGCAATGTTTGCCCTGCTTCAATAAAATCCATTGCGTCCTTGAGTTCAGAGTAATAATATTGCTCCTCAGGAGTGAGAAACACTTTCGCACTCATTTGTTCAATAGTATTTTTAGCATGCTCATAAATCATTTTTATATATTCATCAACTTGGCTGCTATGAGTTTTAAAAGATTTATTTTGGCTATTATAATCGCTTTGCTGGTAATAATTTTGCTCTTTGTATTGTACCGGATTTGTTAAGCCATTTGGATAAGCATTAACGTATTGAGTTTGATAATTTTGAGGTTGTTGCATGTACGTTCTTTTCTGCATAACACATTGATTTGGTATGATATTTTGCATAAATCTACAAGTGGTTTGATGATATATTTTTACCGTTTCAAGTTCTAAGTTATTATTAATTCTTTGTTGCTCAATTTGATAACGTTGAAAACTTAGTCTTTTTTTGTTTTCAATTTTTTCTAATTCAATTTGTAAGCTGTCTCTTTGGCTATACATATCCTTTACCTACTTGCTTGTATTTATTAGTGTGCCTACTACAATTATTATTTACTATGTCTTCATGCCTCGCAACCCTTGTGTAACAAAAGATTTACAAAACTTCTTATTATATTATCAAATCCTATAGGATAAAAATAAGGTTACTATAAAGGTTACTGTAAAGGTTACTGTAAATTATCAAAAAACATTATAAATGTGTTGCTATGTAAAGATTTCAATGCTTTCTTTCTCCTTTCACGCTAATGTTGTGTGTCGAAGGAGGTTTTTGTATGGAAAAAGTCGGATTAAATATTACTCCAAAGGAGTTTAAACAGTTAAGCAAGTGGTCGGAGAATATTTACAACACCGCAGTTGTGATTGATTACTTCGTAGCGAATCAACCGGAGATTGAAGAATGTTATAATCTTGCACCGGTAATTAGGCATCTGAGAAATGATGCAGATGTTTTAAATGCATTCTTTATTGATCACGAAAAAGAAGTTGAAATTTAACATGTATAGGTATAATAAAATATCATAAATTACGAATTTATTATATAATCATTCTATGACATATAAACGCTTAAAATCATCAAATATTGAAATCTTAAATTCTATATATAGTAAAGTTTTTAAAAAGTTTTTATTTCACTCATCGTATATCTTTTTGTGTGGTAGTAGTGTCAAACAAAAAGATTCTTTCAGGAGGAAATTAAACAAAAAACTACCAAAACTTTATCCAGATATAAAAATAATATACCCCGAAAATATTTTTAAAGGGTATCTAAAGGATAACCCTAAAAAGGATATGCTAGAATTAGAAACTGTTTTAGCATCTAATGCAGATGCAATATGTATTATACATGAATCACCTGGTAGTTTTGCTGAGTTGGGAGCCTTTACAAGTGATAATAAATCTAAATATTTTGACCGAATTATAGTTTTAACAGAAAAACAGTATAGCCGAAAGCAGACATTCTTGAACGTTGGTCCAATAAAAAGAGTTAAGAACAAATATAAGAAACATCAAATAATGTATGATGAAATAGATCTAATTGAACCAAGTGCTAACTTTATTGATAATTTATATTCATTGATTTGTAATGTAAAGAAAACAAACAGACCCTCAAAACAATACTGTATACGTATAACTAATCTTGTTGGTCTAGCATACTTTATTTTGATTTTCCTGTACATAAAAAATTCGAATACCAGTATAATTAACCTCAAGAGGGATTTAAACTTATTTTTTAAAAGCAATAAAGAAATTGCAAATTATTATGGTAGTAAAAATGTTAATGACAAAATATATTATGCCTCAATTCATTATTTGATAGAACAAGAAAAATTCATAGAAGAAAATAATGGTAATATTAAAATAAAAAGAAATGGGATAAAGGAAATCGAGCGTTTAATAAAAGTGACAAAGGAAAAAGTTACTAATATTCAAAATAATATTGATGTCATAAAACTTGCCAATTTAGAACAAAAACTATACAATTGATATGGGCTATATTCTTTAGCTAATTAAATAAAATAAAAAATGGGGAATGAAATGCTGACTCCAGGACTTAAATGGAAACATCTAAGGATAATTCTTTTATAAAATTATCTCTTAAAAGAATTATCCTTAGAATCAAAGAAGATTTTTAAACTTTCTGTTCTAAAAATCTACTTTGATTCCACAAATAAACAAATAAAAGTAGAGAGAAATTTTTCTTTTTCTCTTCTTTCAAACAAAAAGCAGAGGCGCTCGAGGGTGCTTCGCACCGTAAGGAGTATAGCTCATTTTTATTATGAAAAGCATAAAAGATTTTGCAAAAGAATTATCATTAGATGTAAGTACTATCGAAAAATTAACAAGAGATAACTTCAATTATTATCATTTTACAATTCCGAAAGGAAATGGAGAAAAAAGATTAATTACGGCGCCTAAAGGCAAATTGAAAGTTATTCAAAAATGGATTCTAGTAAACTACTTAGAAAAATTTGCTGTATCGGAATGTGCTACTGCATTTATTAAAGGTAAACAGGGGATTCGAGTAAATGCAGAATCTCATCAAGGTAATAAATATATTTTGGAATTTGACCTAAAAGATTTTTTCCCTAATATTAGTTTTTGGGATGTTCAAAATTTATTTTTAAGAATGAATTTAAGCCAAAAACTTTCTATTTTGTTTGCAAAATTATGTACATATGATGGTTACCTCCCTCAAGGTGCAATAACATCTCCATATCTTTCAAATTTAATATGTTATGATTTGGATTTAAAATTATTAGAATTATGTGATTATTACGATATAACATATACTAGATATGCAGATGATCTTACATTCTCTTCAGACGAGTTATATTTATTATTAAGCTTAATGAAGGATATAAGTAATATAATACGCTATTATGGTTTTAAAATAAATTATGAAAAAACAAAAGTTTTACTTCCTTCAAATAAACAAACTATAACAGGGATAACAGTTAATAATGGTGAAATTAAAGTAGACAAAAAATTAAAACGAATGGTAAGAGCAAAACTATATTATGGAATAAAAAATAACGATATCAAAAATTTTGATATATTATTAGGTTTTATATCGTATATTTGTTCGATTGAAATTGGTTACAAATCTAAAATGGTTTCTTATATAAAATACTTATTAAAAAAATTTGGGAAAAATGACATCTGGGGACTTATAAATATTTTAGATAAATAATTCACGTATTTTTTAACTGCGAAAAAAAGAACACCGTTTAATGTGCTAATTAAATTATTTATCAGTCATTTATATGGGACTAACATTTCCAAGGATTTATTAAATTAGCATAATCATCTGGAAATTGGAAATGTTTTATTTGATTCCATTTAAAACGATAAAAATCATTTTCTCCGCTGGCAGATAGCAAGTTATGTACACAATATTTTTTCTGTGGTGGTGGACAAATAACAATCTTCTTTTCCGGATATAGTTCTTTAACTCTTTTTACAACCGGTACATAATCATTATCTTCACTTAATAAATATGCCATATCAAAACTATTTGTCATAGATTTTTCTAATAATGTTATCGCTACATTTACATCTGTATGTTTTTCTTCGTGTTTCAATATCTTTTCATCAGGTCTCTTTTGTTTGCAATCTTTGCAAGGATAAATGTATTTCTCTTTAAATTCTCCTAAAACTACTTTTACCCCGGAAGCTTTTAGGGCTTTAAGATAAATTCTGTGCCTCGCTTGTGATTCAGGACTTCTATGCTTGGCAATTGCTGAAAAGAAAATAACTTCAAGTTCAAAATCATCTGATTTTAGGTAACTTTTTATAGCTGATGTCAACAATGATTTGTAATCAAGCCACTTAACACAAATTTGCTGATGCTTTTGATAAAGTGCCAATTTGTGATAATAATTAAAGCCATCTATAAGAACTAAAATCTTTTTCATGCTTCTAATTATACTGCAAATCCAAATATAACGCAAACGACAGGCATTAAGCCTGTCATTTGAACCATAGAATAAATCTATGGCGAGTATATCTTTTTGATTAACAATTTTGTTAATATCTCTGTTACTAATATCATTATTTACTATTTTAATGATTTTGTCAATCCTTCATTCAAGATACGTTTAATTGCCGTTCAATTTGTGTTCAAAATTATTGTGTTCAAATGATACGGTTTGAGGAACATATACTTGATGTTTTTCATTGAAAGAGTGATGAATTGTGTAGCTTGAAAGGAGCATAAAATGATTGAAATTGGTAAAAAGTACAGATTAAAAAAGTTAAAAGGTTGGTTTGAAAAAGATAGCGAAGAATTTACAGTTGTATGTTTTGGCGAAAACAATATTGTTGGCTGCATTGCACCAAATGGTAAAAAATATGTGTTTGATAAAGATTTTTTGATTGACCCAGATAAGCCGGATGAGATATACGCAGATATTCAAATAACAAAAGGATAAATTATGGTCAAAAAAGATTATAAGCTATATGGGACAAAGATTTTAAACTTAAAAACTCAAGAAATCGGATTGTTAATTTGCTTATGGGAAAACAAATATGCCGATAAAACAGTAGATTTTGCAACCTGCGTTGATAAAATCGGCAAACGATACAATATTGAACTTGATAATATAAGAGGGTTTGAAGACGACTAATAAACAAAAATATAGTAACTATTTCTCAAAAAGTTCTTTAATAGCTTTTAGTAAATATTTTTTGTTATCTTCATAAATATTTCCTTCATTGGAGTCTAGTATTATGGGGACAAAATATATAACCGTTCCATCAAAAAATTCAAAAGGTTCAATATCTTCAAAATTTTTATTCTTCGGATATAAAAGTGCTACTTTTACGTTCTCTTTTTTTATACCACAGTTATTTTGAATTAATTTTGCATAGGTATAGATTTGATATAAATCGGCTTGAGTAATATTCGTTTGATTGTAATATTCATTGTATTGATTGTGTTCTTCGTTAGAAATATTTTCTTCATTTTGTGCTTTTTTCATATTATCCGCAAAGTTGATTATCTTGTATTTTGCATCAAAAATTACGTATTTTGTGCAATCTTTGTATTTTTGTGCATCTCTCAGAACAAAATCCATTTTCGTTGCGAACATTTTTTCTTCCGGTATTAAATAGTTAAATTTTTCTTTAATCACACAGAGTTGCTTTTTATAGTAAAACTTCTTCTCTAAATCCTGGTAATTTTTAAGTAATTTTTCAACATAATTTTCAAATAAATCGTGTAAAGAAAACAAAATTGCAGGAAATTTCTTTTTGCCTCTTCTCGGCCAGAAATATTTATCGTTTAAAAATACTTCCGCATAATTCAAGGGTTCATCATATTGCTTATAGAGTCGATTTTCTTGTATTCTTGCAAAATCCTTTATAATATTTTTGCTTTCGTCTATTTCACCAAATTCCTTGATATATCTGCGAAGTCGTTTTTTATTTTCTTCTTTTTCTGATTTTTTTAAAATATGCAGGCATGCGGTTTTTAAAATTCGGTTTTCAGGAATATTGTCCGTAAACTCATCGTATTCCACATAAAATTTTTCTTTTGAAACAAAGTTGCGCTTTATGTGCTCCGAAAATTTGATTTTACCTTTGAGATAGGGCAAATTATCTTCTTCTGCGTTATAGAACTTCTTAAACCCTTTTTTAAAAAGTTCGTCCATCATATCGCAGAATTTTGAAATAATAAGTTCTCGAAATAACATGCTGTGCCCGAGTGTTGTGGAAGAATCATTTGCAACCTTAAAATCTTTAAATTTATCAGTAGAATTTAAAAGATTATAAAATATTTTTACGCCGGTATTCTTATCCTCATTATCTTGGTCGATTTTTGGCAGAATGCAAAATTCCACATCGTCAATTTGAAAATATGCGGTATATTTTGAACATTTGATGATTTCTTTTCCGGCTTTGCGCTCAATTTTCAGACTTTCAAGATAATTGCCGTCGCATAATTTTTTAATCTTCTCAAAGTGTTTTTTTGAACATTTTTTCTTGCAGATGGAATCTTCGTTGTTACATTCGGAGCATTCTTTACAGATTTTTTGTCCGCAACATTCTATAATATCATTTTCATATGTTATGACTTGATGAGGCATTATTATTCCTCATCATCTTGCGTTTTTTGCTTACTTAATCTTTCAAGAATTTTAACCCAATTATCTCCTTCATAAATATTTTCTAACAAGTTTTTGCCTTCTTTATCTTCACAATAAAGCACTTTTGCAATTTTGTTTTCGTCATCATAAAAATATTCCTCCAATAGAGGATAAATTTTATTCAAAAATGCACGTTTTAATTTACTTTCCTGTTCTTCCTGAGTGCCTTTATCAACATTAATAAAGAATGCATGTCCAATTTTATAATTCTTGTCCAATCCACCTATTTTTTCATCAACAATGTTCTTATTTATATTTGTCAATACATTTTTCAAGTTAATTGAATTATCTTTTATTTTTATAATTTTGTTTTCCAATAATTTTTCATCCGGAGGCATCTCATCAAAATCAAAACGGCGTCTTAATGCTGTGTCAAGAAGTGCAATAGAGCGGTCAGCTGTATTCATTGTCCCAATAATATATAAGTTGTTAGGAACGAAGAATGGTTTTTGAGAGTACGGAAGTGTAACGGTTAACGCATTATCTCCGCCCGCTCTTTTATCCTCTTCTATGAGAGTAATAAGTTCACCAAAGATTTTGGAGATATTTCCACGGTTGATTTCATCAATAATCAAGACGTAAGGCTCTTTGTGCGTTAATTGGTTCTTCTCAATTTGTTCTAATGCATGTATAACTGCTAATAATAATGGTTGCACCCCATTTTCACCTTTGCCTTCTCCCAGTTTATTTGCAACATCAAATAAGTCATTTGTGTTCTCAATCGGTTTGATCTTGTGTTCTTTATAATATTCTTCAATTTTATATTTTGGCAACGAAGGAGGACTTTGAGTGTTAGTTTGATATTGAAGGCTTTCTCCATTATTTATATAATGTATAACTTGTTCGCTTCTTAATCCTTTAATTTTGTCACCCTCTTTATATGTACTTTTAAATATATTCCATAATTCATTGAAAGATATTTCCTTATTTACTGTTTTACTTGCTCTATTACAAATTTCTTTAAATATCCCATCTTTTTTTGTGTATTTAAGCTTACTGCCATTTTCAAGATCTGGTTTTATTCCTTCAACAAATTCTTCGTAAGAATAAGATTGGTGAAACGTAACAAATTCTATGCGTTTTGTTAAATCATCAGATTTTTTCTGAATTTCTTCTTGAAATTTTTCTCTTAGTTTTTCATAAGTTATTGGATTCCCTTCGGTATCCTTTCCATAATCATGTGTATCATAATTGTATTTATAATTCTTGTCATCAATGATGCTCATGGCTTTGACGATTGTGTTATATGTTTTGCCGGTTCCAGGAGGCCCATATAAAATTTGATTTAAAGAAAAGTTTGTTTTATCATTAGGCATTTTTGGTTCTCCTATAAGTGGTTGTTTAGGTTCTATATTTTCAGATGAAAAAATTCCATCATATGCTGGTTCTAATTTTGCAAGATTCAATACTATTTCATTAACGATTTGTTCTGATGTTTTTTTATTATTGAGTATAGTTTTTACTATGTTTTTGTTTCCATATTGGTCTTCTTCTATTTCGAAATCAGGAGGCTGATGCTTCAATATTTTTTTATAGCATTCATCAATTTTCTGTTTTTCTTGACTACTTAAATCATTCTTAATTTCTTGGTAATTTATTTCAGTTGACACTCTAATTCGTAAAAGATTTGTTTGTTTATCTAAGTCTAACAGTACTGCAATACAGTAAACATCCTTATCGTGGTTTTCTTTTTTATAACGAATCCAAATGTAGTCTTTAAATTTGCTTTCCTGACTAGGATTATGACATGCGATTTTAGTTGTTGAATGTTTAAAATTTTTATTTTCAAGTTTTTCGGCAATTTGCTTGTCTAATTTTTTCATTTCATTTATAAAATTTTGTGGAAGATCTTCTTTTGACATACCGTTATTATATGGTTTTCCCCCATATTCTTTAAAAAAGTTTTCTATTTTATCGAAATCAACAATCTTCCTTTTTTTTATCATTTCTAACTCCTTTTTCTTTAGAGTATCACAAACATGGGTTTGAACATATTTTGAACGGTTATAAAACGGGGTTTGAATTCATTTGCCGATTTATCCATTCCATAATTACTGAAACAAGGTATTCTTGTTCGGTTGCAGTTAGTTCTCTGTGTTGAGGGAATTTGTGCCATTTTTCGATACAGCCGCGGCAGCAGGTCGCTGTTGCGTGTTGAGCAATAAAAACTGGATGTCCTCGCATTGGAGTTTGTTTGCCGTCATTCACTGGTTCAGCCGGCGCAACTCTATCTCGAATAAAATCGCAGGCATGAGAATGAATCGTATCAAGCCCTTTGTCCTTGATATATTCAAGTTCTTTTGCCCGGAGCTTAAATCTGCTCCTGAATTTTGATTTTGCAAGTCTATCTAAAATATCCATAGTCTTTTATTTTTGGCTCTCTAATACATCTGACAGGTAGGTTTTGTAGTATTGTTTAAAGGATTCAGGCTTCTTAATTTTCACACTCGTTCCCCATTTAAACAGTTCTTGGCAGATTGCATATGTTCCGCCGGATGTGAATTTTACCTGAATATTGCCATTTCCAAGTTCTTTCATCTTTTGCGTCGGGTGAAAATGATAGTTCAAAACGTCATTTTTTACCTCTTTATCAAATTCAAGGGTTATATCTATCGGTGTTTCCTGATAAATTCCGAAAGAATTATTGCAATATTCTGTCAAAGAAAAGTTTTCATCTTTTTCAAAATATTCATCAAGCAAAGTTAAACCCTTGATTTTATCAACCTTATACAATCTTAAATCGCTCACATAGTCGTTATAGCCTACAAGATAGTATTTGTCTGCAATAATTATTCCATAAGGATTAAGTGTAATGGTTTTTGATTTGCCGTCTATATCATAATTAAATTGAATCCTCTTGAATGACAGCATCGCATTACGCAGCAATTCCATCGTTTTGCTATCGGTTTTAATTCTCGGATATTGACGAACTGCAAATCCCTCTGATTCCAATATCGCTTCAATGTCTGTTTCTAGCCCTCGGGCATTCTTTTGTGGCGTTAATGCTTTAATTTTTGAGATAAGTTCATCAAGTTCTTGTTTGCGGGTATCATCGTGCGACACCCCTTTTAAGTATTCAAGGTTGGCAAAATCATCAGCATTAAAGCTTATAAGAGAATTCATTGTACCTTTAACAAACCGCCAGCGTTTCTTTTTGTCGTTTGACTCCACTTCCTCAATTTTTTCGGGAAACATATCAAACAACAAAGTTTTCATTCTCTCTGCTGACCTGCGAGAACATTCAAAATGCTCCTGAATATCTGATATACACAGTCCTCTGAAGCTGTTTTGAAACATCATCGCAAGTTCAATTATTTCTTCTGCTTTTCTTAATCTGCTTGGTTCTCTCATAGTTACTTTTAATCCTATCCTAAACTATCCATAATAATGTCAAAAATTTCGTCCTTGTGTTTTATTAAAGTAGCAATATCTTCATTTACTTTTTCTGATATCTCCTGATAGCTGATATCAGACATCTTTGTCTTACCAAACACGTTCTCAAGTGTTTGATACCTATATATAAAATTTGGATTATATCCACAGAATTTTTTACTTTCATAATTTCTTGCTTTAGGATAATTTTCTATACAGTTCCTGAACCATATATCATTTTCTACTAATTTAGTTGCAATAGATTCTCTTAATTTGTTATCTTCTTCATCTCCATACATAAAACAATAGCGATATTCATTGTATTGTATTTGGATTAAAAATGTTATTCTATGGACAAAATCTTTATATCCCAAAACATTTACAATTCCTTGTTTATTTCTAAAATCAACAAATGCTGACAAATCGGTATTTTCATTTATATACTCACATAATTCGGAGGTTTTATATTTAATATAAATATCTTTCAAATCATCTGATATTTTTTCGTCATAAAAATCATACTTCATCGATTTAGTTTGCGGAAATTCTTCGGAGAGATTTTCAATTACTGAAATATAATCTGATATAAGATATTTATGATATCCGTTTGTAAAATTAGTATTATCAAAAACCGTATGCATTCTTTTTGCCAATTCTTTATAACTCAAATATTGCCAATTCTCCGGTAATTTTACTTCGGGAGCGAGAGATAATAGTATAAATGTTGCTTTTTTATTTTCAAAAAAATTGCTATATTTAGTTAGTTGTTCTTCCCCCGGAAATGATTTTAATTTGTTTTCGATAACCAAAAATTCATTGTTATTATTTCCCATAGTTACCAATAAATCAAAAACGCATTCCTTGCTATGTTTAACTTGGTTTTCAAATTTTATATTTTGGGTATTTTTATCCGGCAAAAATATTTTTAAAGTTTCAACAGGATAAGTTTGCCCAAGCCAATTCAAAAAACAAGAGTGGAAATTTTCTAAAGAACACATTGACATGCTATAAATAGGTGATTTTTCAATTGTTGACATTTTTGGACCCTTTCAAAATTTATCTACAATTATATTGTAAAACATCCATGCGTCATTTTTGGACATATGATTGGCGAAAAATAATTTATGATTCCCAAGAATTCAGTACATTAGCAATTTCATTAATTTTAGTTGCTAATACATCATTTAAACGCTTTTCAACTATACACGTAATTTGCTCAATATCACAATCATTCTCAAAGTAATCATTCTCACTCAATAAAACAAATCTGGGTTTTGAATATGCCCATTTCTCTGTATTGTTAAATTTTATGTTTTTAATATTTTTCTCTATATGCGTTATTAATTCTTTTCGTTTTACTTTACCGGCATCATTTATTGCAGCATCAATACCAATTTCAAAATATAAATCTTTTCCATAACGAAAATTCCAAAAATGAATATTTATAATTGATTCGTTACTATTTACCCCGAATTTGAATTTTTCAATGTTATTAATATTCTGTGGCAAACATACAATATGGTTTGAACCTTTATCAAAGGTACAATATGAAAATAAGTTGCTTCTTTTGATTATTGCTTCTACCATATCAAACATTTCATCTCTGGGGATGTTACTATACCGATTTATTAAATCAATTGCTTTTTTGTGCTTTTTGTATATTTGCGCACATATTTTGCCTACATTTTCATTTTGCATAATATCCCTTTCTATTATTTGAACATAATGATTTATAATTATTCTGACTTCTTCATTTATTTGGATATTTTTTAGAACATTTAACAAACAATGTTTTACTAATTCATAATTTGTATATATGTATGGTTCTTCAACAAATTCTCTCTTGGGTCTTAAATATATATATAATTTTTTGTAAATAGAATTCGGGTATTGATTATCAACGTATTCACGATATCTTAAAAGCTGGTTATCGTGTTGACTTGAATCTATTTTATTTTCAATTACAACCACGAACTTGTTATATTCATCTATAATTAGCAAATCAATATATTCTTTTTCTCTTAATACTTCCGCAGATGACATATCCCAAGTGTCAATATCCATAACATCAGGTATCGTATATGTTTCTTTTTCATTTTCAAAAAGATATTCTTTACCATTTATTTTATTTATGCGAGTTTTATTTTCTGATATAACATTTTTTATAAATTCTTTTAGAAAATAATCATTCAAGCCATGAGTTTCGTTTGGGTCTAATAACCAAGCTAAAAAGTTTGAATGCCTAATTTCTGTACGAGTTAATTTTAAACAATCAAAAATATTAAATTTATTGAATCTGTTTTCAAGTTCTTTTAATGAACTATCAAGTACAAAGTTTTCTAAAATAGTCTTTTGTTCTTTGATGTTATTCACTTATACTTAACTCCTTTCTATTTCAATAATATCAGAATAACACATGCATGCGTCAATATGTGACATACATTAAAATATTTACCCCTGAATTTATTTTAGTACAAAAATTTTATTCCCTTAAACAAATATGACACAAAATGACGGTAGTAGATTGGATAATGAAATAAAAAGGAGAAAAATCATGATTAAAAAAGAAGTTTTAGAAAAGGTTTGTGAAAATATTTTTGAGGAAAAACCTCATGTGTTACAAACAGGGTTTAAAGATTTGGACACGATTTTGAGTGGTGCTGAAAATTCAAGTCTGATAACAATCGGGGCAAGACCGGCTATGGGGAAAAGCAGCTTTGCAACAAACATTATGCTGAATTTGCTTGAACAAAACAAAAAATGTTTATTCTTTTCGCTGGAATTGAGTGAGGGGCTACTTATAAAAAGACTACTCTGTCAAGTAGGGGAAGTAGATTATCATTTATTACAAATGCCAAATGAAATTTCAAAAAGAGAAAAGAACGTTGAAAAAATTATGAAAGCTATTGATAAATTATCAAAATACGATTTAACCATTTATGACGAGCATTTTAATATTGAAGATATAAAAGAAAAAATTGAACAAGTAAAACCTGAATTTGTTTTTATAGATTATTTGCAACTTTTAGATGTTCCAGCTAAAAAACCTCGTTCAGAATCTTATGAGAAAGTTATGCGAGATTTGAAACAAATTGCAAGAGATAATAATTGCATCATTTTTATAACTTCACAATTATCAAGAGCGTTAGAGAGCAGATGTGATAAAAGACCGTTATTATCGGATTTGAGAGAAAGCGGAGCAATAGAAAATATATCAGATGTTGTTATGTTTATTTACAGAGATGACTATTACAACTCTTGCAGTGACGAAGATTATGCAATTAATAAAGGAACTGCAGAAATAATTGTTGCCAAAAATAAATACGGAACAATGGCAACTATTAGGTTACTTTTCAGAAGTTCAATAATGAAATTTTTGGAGCCTGAATCTTATGATGTGTTCTAATAAGTTTTATATCAGCGATGAATATTATTACACAATAAAAAGAATTAAGAATCGCATAATATATATTCCATGTGATGAATTAAAGGCAACACAAAGGTTTTTTCTAAATGTTATAAAATGGCTTTATCCGTATAAAACTGATATTCTTAGTTGTGCAAGAATTCACTCCGGTAAAAAATGGATTTTAAAAATGGATATTAAACATTTTTATGATTCTGTTCCGAGCTATGAAATTCAAAAGGCAGTATCAAAAGTATGTGAGAGGATAAATCAGTATAATAATTCGCTTAAATACTTATCTCTTGTAACCATAAACGGCAAATTGCCGACAGGGGCTCCGACATCACCACATATTGCAAATGCTTGCTTTAAGAGAATTGATAAGAAAATTATGTCTGTTAGTTCTGCTTTCGGTGTTGATTATACAAGATATGTTGATGATTTGACCTTTTCTTCATACTGCAAAGAAACATTAGAAATTGTCGAAAAGAAAGTTACTGCACTTATAGCATTTCACGGGTACAAAATAAATCCAAAGAAAACAAGATACATCTCGGATAACAAGCAGCAAAACGTTTTGGGGCTTGTTGTGAATAATTATCGGGTTCGGTTGCCAAAAGATTTTAAAAGAAATATCAGGGCAATGCTGCACAGTTATGTAATATATATTTGTAATTCAAGCATTAAAGAAACAAAACATTTAGCTTGGGATACCAAAAGAATAAGGCAGTTGGAAGGGTACATTTCTTATATAAAGCATGTTGACAGTCATTTTTATGCACAACTAAAACAGTATGCTGAAAAATTAGAACATAAATATTGTGTAGTTGTTACTATTTTTTTGAAACATGAATTTTTTTAATCAAGAAACCGACCTTTAATTTTAAGGTCGGTCTTGAAAAAGGTTACTGTTACGAACGAAGTGAGTAACGGTGTTCCTTCTGATTGTTATTCGTGGCATATAGCGAATCGCTTGCCTATATAATTATTATAAAACCCCCCTGCGTCATTTTGTGTCATATTTATTTTGAGTCAAAATCTATATCATAATATTCAAAAGGAATTAAAATGTTTTCATTTATATCAATTATTCCACATTTTCCTGCTTTTTCAGCAATAAATATTTCACCTCCACATTCATCAAGAATTCGTACGTCAACAAAATCATATATAAAAGGAATAATTATATTATTAGAAGTATCTATTAATCCGTATTTCTCTCCTAGTTTTGCTTGTAAATATTTGCCCTTAAATATGCCACCCAAACAATTATAAACAGGTGGGATAACAACTTTATTCTTAATAATACATCCCCATAAAGAATTATGTTTAAACAGAGTGAATCCATTGGATTGAATAATTTTATAACTCTCGTTTTTAATATTTTTATTCATA
Source organism: Cyanobacteria bacterium UBA2855 (assembly GCA_002350725.1). Classification (GTDB taxonomy): domain Bacteria; phylum Cyanobacteriota; class Vampirovibrionia; order Gastranaerophilales; family Gastranaerophilaceae; genus UBA1221. The sequence goes on from DEFJ01000003.1 coordinate 26,922, forward strand.
TATTTACTCCTTGTTTTCATAATCTTCTAAATGCCTATTGTCTGTACATTCAATTTCAATTTCAAAAAATAAAAGTTTTAAAATTATATTAATTCCTTTGTGGTCTATATTTTTTCGCCTGTAATGAAAATCAATACCTAATGACAAATTACCACTGTCAAAAGATATATTGTAAGGCTGTATTCTTATGCATAAAGCGATATGCTTTGTAAAACAAACAACTACAAATAATGAACGTAAGAGTTTAGAGTAATTTACTCTTAGCTTATTTGTTTTAATTAATTTTATCACATCATTTTCCATTTTTTCCTTTTTATTTTATTATCCGATATACCCACGTCATTTTGTGTCATATCAAAATAACGACAGTTGTTTTATCTCTATAACCTCTTGATTTATAATTCTTTTCCGTCGAACAGTGTGATTATTAATTCCTTTTGGTTTAAATTATTGTCTGCATCTTTGAATTTTGTAGTATTAGTATTAAATTCCAGTTCCGTAGTCCCAGTCTGACCATTTTTGTTCTTTACAACAATAATTTCTGCGATTTTTTCGTTACCTGATTTTTTATGGTTATAATAGTCTTCACGATATAGAAACATTACGACATCAGCACATCTGTCAATATTGTCGCAATATTTCCTTATATCCGATAACATTGGTCGTTTATTACTCCTTTTTTCAATAGTGCAGGGTAGTGATGAAAGTACAATAATGACAAGATTTAATTTTTTGGCAAGTGTTTTCAAACCACTAATAATACATGAATAGGTTTGTTTTCTGTTATTTTCAAATAAGCCGTCCATACATTGCAAAGAGTCAATAACAATCAATCCTAAATCTTTTTCTTTCTCTTTAAGTTGTTGACATTTTGCCTGAAGATTTGTAAATGTTCCATCACATGTGTCATCTATAAATATATTTGTTTCAAGTAATTGTGACAATGCACCAGCCAGTTTCTCCCAATCCTTTGCGTACAAATTGCCATTTTTTATTATTTGCAAATCAATTTTACCTTCTATACATGACATACGTTTAACAACCTCTTTTTTATTCATTTCAAATGAAAAATATGCAACAGGTAATTTTGTTTTTTTTACAAAATTTAGAACAAGATTTAATGCAAAAGACGTTTTTCCCATCGCAGGTCTTGCCCCGATAACTACTAAATTAGACGTTCTTAAACCATTTAAATTTTCGTCAAGGTCTTTAAAACCTGTCGAGTAACCCATTAATATATTTTTATTTTCATATTTATCACTAATTTCTTCATAAGTTTCATAAATTATATCTTTAAATTCTTCGTTTTCATCTGTTATATTTAACCTTGCAATTTTATCAATTAATTTATGTGCTTTTTCAATAGCAGCTTGTGCTGTAATATTATTATATTTTTGCGATATAATTTTTTTGCCTGCTGAAATAAGTGCTCTTTTAATTGCTTTTTCCCGCATAATTTCTGCCTCATATTCAACAGATATTGTTTCAACTGCTTTAGAACATAAGTTAGCAATTATTTCTTGAACGTTTTCTATTTTGTAATATTCTTCTAACCTATTTATAATACTAGTTATAGAAAAATCATATTTGGAATAACCTAACATAATTGCTTTGAAAACCTTTCTATGTAAATGTTTATAAAAATATTCAGGTTTAAAATCATTTAAGATTTCAAAATTTGCAAATATAGGCCTTTTTATCAGAGTTCCCAACAATATCTCTTCTTTTTCTATATCTGTTAGTTTATATCTTTTAAATTTATTCAAATCTTTTTTCATTTTTTACTCCTTAAGTTGATAAGTTATCTTTTTATTTCTTCTTTTTCAGATTTTGCTTCAAGTGTTGATTTTAAATTCTCAATTTCTTTGTTTATATTGTCATTAAATATGTGATAAAATATCATTTCCCAAGTCTTTTCATCGTTTTCTTTTATTGCATCTCTGTTAAAATAATCAGGTATTTTGTATGTAATACCGTTTATAGTTACAGTTTCGAAATCATCAGACACCTTAAATTTCTTTTTTAATACTATTTGATTTTTCTTTACTTCAAACAGTTGAAGTTTTAGAGGGTCTTGTTCTTCTGATTCTTTTTTTATTACTCGCATCTCAACACGAATATAAATTTTAAATATTTCCCAAAAGAAATCTATACTGATTTTTGTTTTGAATGATACTGAATTTTTCTTTTTATCCATAATTACCTCTGTTATTATTATCCGTTATACCCACGTCATTTTGTGTCATATCAAAATTACTATAGAAATTTTTCTTCAAAATTTGTCAAAAGTTGAAAAATTTTACCCCTAAAAATACATCATAATAAAACTTTGATGTTGTTTTATAATTAGATAATATATTATCTATATATTGACATTTTTGATAAAATCGGTTAATATATTATCTATGAATAATCAATTTTTAAATCAAAAAACTCCCAATGAAATTGCGAAAAGTTTAGCAGATAAAATTAAAGAACACAGAAAAAAGTTAAAGATTTCGCAAGAGGTTTTAGCACAAAAATCCGGTGTTAGTCTTGGGAGTATTAAAAGATTTGAAACGAAGTATGAAATTTCGTTGCAATCATTTATCAAAATTGCTATTGCACTTGATTTAGACAGTAACTTTGAAAATTTATTTACACAAAAAACTTATGCTTCGATTGATGAGGTAATTAATGGATAATTATAAATATCTGAAAGTTTTTTATAATGATAAATTAGTCGGAACTTTGGCTAAAACTCCTGATAGGCTTGTTGCATTTGAATATGATAACGAGTGGCTTGCTACCGGTTTTAGCATTTCGCCATTCTCACTACCGTTACAGAAAAAAGTATATTTGCCAAAATTTGAACCGTTCGAGGGGCTATTTGGGGTGTTTAATGATAGTTTGCCTGACGGTTGGGGAAGATTGCTTGTTGATCGTCTTTTGCTAAAAAACAATATTAACCCAAGTGAAATTGATAATTTAAATCGGCTTGCAGTTGTACAAGAAAGCGGTATGGGAGCTTTGACATATAAGCCTGAACACAGATTTGAAGCTCCACAAGAAGAATCTGATTATGACAAGCTTGCGCAAGAATGTTCAAAAATATTAGAGTCACAAAGCTCTGATAACTTGGATGAACTTTTTAAACTAGGCGGTTCGTCAGGCGGAGCAAGACCAAAGATTTTGACAAAAATAAACAGTGAAGATTGGATAATAAAATTTCCGTCCTCTCAAGATCCCAAAAATATTGGAGAGCAGGAATACAAATATTCACTTGTTGCAAAAGATTGTGGGATAAAAATGAGTGAAACAAAACTTTTCGATTCTAAAATTTGTTCAGGATATTTTGGAATAAAACGATTCGATAGGGAAAACGGCAAAAAAGTTCATATGGTTTCCGTTAGCGGACTATTAGAAACAAGTCATCGTCTGCCAAATCTTGATTACAATATTTTGATGAAATTGACGTTAGAATTAACAAAGAATTATCAAGATATTGAGCAGTTATATAGACTTATGTGCTTTAATGTTTTTGCGCACAACAGAGATGATCATTCAAAGAATTTCTCGTTTTTGTATGATGAAAGTCAAAAAGAATGGCACTTATCACCTGCTTATGATTTGACTTACAGTTCATCATTTAACGGAGAACACGCAACAACAATAAACGGGGAAGGTAAAAATCCAAGTTTAAATGATATTTTAGCAGTAGCTAAAAATATCGGAATCAAAGAAAAACACGCGCTTGATATTGCACTTGATATCAAAGATAAACAGATAAAATAACATACGAAAAAGTCAGTACAGCATTTGATGATTACCTGAAAACACTTGAAAATAAGAAAGATGAAAATGCGATTTGTGCAAGAGGTTATATCCAAAACCACTTATATCCGTATTTTGGTAAATACAAGTTTAAAGATATTACACAGGAAACTTTGATTAATTATCAAAGTAAAATGTTATCAGAAGGTTATTCCGTTGCAAGTATAAAGCGGTTTATAAGCACATTTCAAAAAATCATGAAAAAATATTCAAATGCCAGCCACCTTCTGTTTTCAACGCAAGAAACAATTTTACCTTCACTTGAAAACAGAGTTTTAACTGATTCAGAAATTCATAAAATAATTAAATACGATGTGCCAAAAAACATTTAACATATATAAATTATTTAATTCATTTATTACTATAAATCCTTATGAATTTTGCTAGATGTATATGACGGACAACAAATCTTGTGTCTATTAGATGAAAGATAAAATTATTCATATATAACAAAGCCGAAAGTTTGAATTTAAAAACTTTCAGCTCATTTAATATAAAAATTTATAAATATATGAACAATAGTCATTGACTTATAGTCATAATATTGTGTAATGAAATTATGAAGAATAATCAAGAGGTATCTGATATGACAAAAAGACAGGAAAATGCACTAAAAACCCGGCAAAAACTTTTAGATAACGCTGAAAGTTTATTAAAAACAAATGGGCTTAATGCTTTATGTGTAGAAGATATTACAAAAAAGGCAGGAGTTGCTAAAGGTACTTTTTACATTTATTTCAAGCACAAAGAAGATATTGTAGCAGAACTTTGCAGAGGATATTTCAAGAAAATTGAAACTGATTTATCTGAAATGAAATCAAAGAAAATAAATGAAAAATTATCTGTTTATTTTGACAGCTTTATGCAAGCAGTTGAAATGTACGGCATAAATATTTGCAGAGAATGGATAAAAAGTGCCCTGACACCTGAAACTGCATTTGATTTTAACGGTGAAAGCAAATGGCAATATGATTTTAATATGCTTAAAAATATTTTAACTAATGCCATTCAAAATAATGAATTAAAAGAAAATACACCTGTTGAATTGTTAACTCATTTAATCATTTCGCAATTATACGGAATGATGACTTGTTGGTGTATGTCAGACGGTGTATTTGAACCAAAAGATTGGACTAAAAAATTTGCAGATGTTCAATTAACAGCGATATTGAGTGAATATTTAATATAAAGGAGATAAATTATGCAATATGTAAAATTAGGCAACACAGGTGTTGATGTTTCAAGAATATGTTTAGGATGTATGAGTTTTGGAAAACCCGGAAAAGAAAACGGAGTTTTCCCTTGGGCTAAGGATTATGACGATGCTAAACCAATATTTAAAAAAGCGGTAGATTTAGGTATCAATTATTTTGATACCGCAAATGTTTATCAACTTGGTACATCAGAAGAAATTACAGGGCGCTTGATTAAAGAATACGGGTTAGACAGAGATGAAATCGTTGTTGCGACAAAAGTGAATTTTGCAATGAGAGAAGGTCGACCAAACGGCGCAGGTTTATCAAGAAAAAATATTATGACCGAAATTGACCATTCACTAAAAAGACTGGGACTTGATTATGTTGATTTATACCAAATCCATAGGTTAGACCATGAAACACCAATGGAAGAAATAATGGAAGCATTGCATGACGTTGTAAAATCAGGTAAAGCAAGATATATCGGAGCATCTGTTATGTGGGCTTGGGAATTTGAAAGATTAAATCAAATAGCAGAACGCAACGGTTGGACAAAATTTGTTTCAATGCAAAATCAATATAATTTGATTTATCGTGAAGAAGAAAGAGAAATGATGCCGTTATGTCAGGATAGAAAAATTGCTGTTGTGCCTTGGAGTCCGTTAGCCGGCGGAAGGTGTGCTCACCCTTGGGGAACAAAAACAGCAAGAAACAGTATTGATGAAGTTTCACCTGCTGTTTGGGGCAATACGGAAGAACAAGACAAAGTTGTTGTTGATAACTTGGAAAAAATATCAAAAGAATTAGGATATTCTATGGCGCAGGTATCTTTGGCTTGGATGTTATCAAAACCTTATGTAACATCACCTATTGTCGGGTTTACTGATGTTAAACATGTAGATGAAGCAGTATCCGCACTTGATATAAAATTAAGTGATGATATTATTAAAAGACTTGAGGCACCTTATGTACCGCACGTTAAATCAGGTTTATTTTAACGAGTCCGAGCAGAGCCACGAACAAAGTGAGAGCCCGACAATTATGCAAGAATGAATATTCTTGCTAATTGGAGGCGGTGGCATTTAAGGCGAGGACGAAGCATAATTTAATGTAAGGAGAATATTATGAAAGTATTGTTATTTAATGGTTCACCGCATAAAAACGGATGTACTTATACAGCATTAGAAGAAATATCAAAAACTTTAACAGAAGAAGGCATTGAGTCTGAAATTTATCAAATAGGAATTAAATCATTAACACCATGCAGAGGTTGTTTTGCTTGTGCAAAAATCGGCAGATGTGTAATAAATGATGATGATGTGAATAATTTTGTTGAAAAATGCAAAGAATTTGACGGATTTGTTTTCGGCTCGCCTGTTCATTATGGCAGTGCAGATGGCGGAATAACAGCATTTTTAGATAGAGCTTTCTTTGTTAATTTTACAGGCGGCAAGAAAGTATTTGAACATAAACCGGGAGCTGCTATAGTAAGTGCAAGGAGAGCCGGAACAACCGCTGCATTAGACCAATTAAACAAATATTTTGCAATAACCGAAATGCCAATGATTTCAGGCAGATATTGGAATATGGTACACGGTCACACTCCTGATGATGTTAAGCAAGATTTAGAAGGTATGCAAAATATGAGAATACTCGCTCGTAATATGGCTTGGTTTTTGAAACTAAAAGAAGCGGGGCAAAAAGCAGGTATCGAAATGCCTAAACAAGAAGAAATTGTACATACTAATTTTATCAGATAGAGGATTACAAATGAAAGATGTAATGTTGTGGCTCGGAGCAGGTCAAATCGGAATGGCTATTGCTCGCAGAGTAGGATTTAATCAAAAAATTATTGTAGGCGATAAGAATATCGAAAATGCGAAAAACTTACAAACCCTGTTATAAATAAAATTGCCCAAAACCACAATAAAGATTCAGGACAGGTTATTTTGAGATTTGAAATTCAAGAGGGTGTAATTGTATTTCCGAAATCAACGAAATCGGAAAGAATGAAAAGCAATATGAATATTTTTGATTTTACTTTAACAGATGATGAAATGAACGAAATTCGTGCATTGGATAAAGGTTACGGCATACATAATCCTGATAACGAAGGTGTTGCAGAATATCTGTTAAGTAATTACGATATTCATAAAGATGATTAATTTTATTCTTAATTCAAAACCAAAAACCGATATGTTTTTCATATCGGTTTTTGGTTTTAGTATTCACTTGGAAGAATCAATGTTTGTTGTTCGTCATAATAATCAAAGATATCACTTGAATGGATAAGAGAAATGAGTTTGAATGAAAATTGCATAAAATCCATCGCAAACCACGATACTGATATAAAACCACAAGTTATAGAGTTTTAATTTTATGAATAACTGCAAAAGTTTTAATCCATCAATAGATAACAATTCTAAAATTCTTATTTTGGGTTCAATGCCCGAAGTTAAATCATTAGATGAACAACAATACTACGCTAATAAACCTAATGTATACTCGTCATTCGGGTTAATTTTTATTGTTGATAAGAATTTGTCATTTTTAAAAGGCTTTTCGCATTAAGACTATTTATTTTTATTAGATTTTTTACTAAACCAACCATTAATTATATCTAATGGTGCTGAATATCCCAAAGATACGTTATATTCCTTGTTTGTGTCTTTGGTTTCTCCGGTTTTTATGCCTGATATACTGCCTGTAAGACTGAATTTTCCTAATTTCGGAACCGAATATGAAGCTCCCGCATTTACAGAAGTCATATCTAAATATGAGTTTTGTGTAGAGCTATACCCAGCATTAAAAGTCAGTTGTTTATATCCTACAGCACCTGATGCTGTAAACATTGAGTTTGGAATGGTTTCTCCGTCAATCGAAATAATGCTAATATTTTCATTTAAAGAAACATCTGCTGAAAAATCGTTCTTATTGTAATTCAATGATGTAGAAAGACTTGGCTCTATATTTGTAGCCTTAAGCGAATCATAATAGTTACCCATAAAATTACCACTAACAGACCAAGCAAGATTATGTTTTGCTAACTTGTTTCTTAATAACGGAGTTGTTGCGCCAAAAGAAATCATATACTCGTTGCCCTGATTTTTATCAAATTTTACGTTTGATGACATATTTGCGCTTGTTCCGTTTTTAAACATTTTTTGCCATTCAAGTTCCAAATCTGTTGAATAAGTTGTACCAGCTGTGTTTTGTTCATTTTTATTATCACCAGCCTTTTCTGATACAGTAGTGATAGCTCTGCCTGCTTTAAATCTAATTGAGTTGCTATTATCGTTATACGAAGCGGTAAAACTTGGAGTCCAAGTTCCGGTAGTATTAGTTCCTGAAAATTCCAATTCCGGAGAAAAAGTACATTTGCCTTTAGTATATGTTGCACCCAAATTAAAAAATCCTTCGTGTTCTGGTTTCCCATCGCTGTATTTTTCTGTTTTAGAACCTGATACAGAAACTTCCCAATTACCCTTGACATATCCAAGACCAAGTGCATGTTCGTCATGGAGTTCTTTTGAATCATCCTCTACATTATATGATAATTTCTCATCAATATTTGTAACTCTTAGACCACCATTTGATTCCGGCTCTGAAACTGTTTCTACGCTTGCTTCTGATTTTGTTACAGCTTTTGGAGCTGTGCTGGAATTTGAGCCCGAGTTCTTAGGTGAAACCCCAGAAAGACTTGCGTTTTTTAGTTGTCGCATAATTTGAGGTAATTGAATCAGTAAATTTGCTTCTTCGTCTGTAAGTTTGTCAAGTCCTTTTATACGAAGTGCGTTGTATTTTTGTTCCATTTCTTTATATTGTTTATAATAAGGATTTGAGCTTTCACGAATTGCTTGATTTTGCTGATTATTTGTTTGAAAACCAATTTTTGTTATTTGCCCGTTTCTCGCATTTTTGTAATTTTCTATTGCAGATTCATATTCTTTTTCCAGATGGAGCCATTTGTGAATGCTTTTTTGAAATTGCTTACCTTGTTCTTGTGCTTTCTTCAATAACTCAAAATAAGTATTCCTGTCATCCTCTGAGATGTTATCAGGAAATTTCACATATCCTTTTTTATAAGTTTTCCCAACACTTTGAGCATCCAACATGCCCATTTCAAAGATTGACATATTGACAGTTACAACATCCTCAGGTATTTCTGTCTTTTTATTATAACCATATCTTTCAATGCCATGAGCTTTTTCAAAATCTAACAATTTAATAAAATAATTTTCTTTTTCATATATTTTGTATGCTTCGATATCAGTTTGTTTTATTTCTTTTAATTTCGAATTTAATTGTTTACGATAAAATTTTACAACAGCTGATTCTTTGTCAACACTTTCATCATAATTTGCGCTCAACTTTTCTTTTAAATTTTTTACGTAATTTTCTTTTTTTGTCCATTCTTCATCATTAAAAGTTCCGTTGCCATCTGCATCAAACCAATTAAATATTGTATTTAATACAGGTGAGTTGTTTTGAGCTTTGGCATTATAATTTCTGGTAATTTTATCTAAATTGTTTAAAAAAAAGCTTTGTTGAATTTCTGTCATAATATGTTATCCCCTATAAAAATATCCCACGTATATTCATAAAGTATTTTTTTTAACAAAATTTGCCTTTTGTTAAAAAAAAATTACATTTTATACATAAAATTTAAAACAAGAAAGTCTGCTTCTGAATTTTGATTTTGCTTTTTAAAAAACTTTTAAACTTACTGATAATTATTTGTAAAGTTATATGTTTATATTTATCCCAATTGCGATACTGCCATGCGGTAAGAGAAGTTGATATTAATAAGTTTATGAAAAATTATTTTAAACTTTCTAATAATTTTATTCAAATATTTTTTCATCACTTGAAGATAACCAAGCTCCGATTATCATTAAAAATAGTGCTATGAAATAATAAGAAGTTACGGAATTATTACTAAAAATGAAATCAAAACTAACAGAATCAACAGACATTATATTGGATTAGAAGGAGAAAAAATGAAAAAATTAGTATTAGGATTATTAGTAAGTACTATTATCTCAACTTCAGTTTTTGCTAACACAACATCTGACTTTGAAGCAGGTAAAAAAGCTGTTGAAGCAAAGAATTACCAAATTGCAATAGAATATAATGCAACATATTATAATAAAATCAAGGGTTGTACCAATAATATAAAACCTTGTTTTATATCACACAGAAGATAAGAATATAAAAAATCGAAAGGAATTATATACAGAAGAAGATTCTAAATATTATAAGTGCAATCTTTATATTCCTGACGATTTGGGAACTATTGAATTATAAAAATATTAAATATATATTTAAATAAAGGAAAGAGGTGTTTTTATGAGAGATGATATTAAAGAATACAATGCAGTAGAACATGTTGCAAAAAAGTTTTGCGAAGCAGTAAGCAAAGGTAAAAGCGAAATTGTTAAACCGTATTTTTATGAAAAAGCCTGCTTTTTTGGACAATTGAACGAAGAAACTTATCAATCAGGACCAATTGAAGAATTTTATAAAACCATTGATACCTTTGGAGCTTGCGGCGAAGATTACATATCAAGAATTGATGTTTTGATGCTGGAAAAAACCATTGCAGTTGTTCAGGTTATTGAAGATAATTGGCATGGATACAAGTTCACAGACATTTTGAACCTGAACAAAATCAACGGCGAATGGAAAATCGTTGCAAAGGTGTATGATACGTTATCCAAGTTATAAATTAAGGAGAAATAAATGAAAAAAGTTATTATATTAAATGGTTCTCCAAGAAAGAATTGGAACACATACAAAATGTGTGAAAGCTTTGCAAACGGTGTTAGGGAATCAGGTAATGAAGCTGAAATTATAAACCTTTATGACATAGATTTTAAGGGCTGCAGAAGCTGCTTTGCCTGCAAACTAAAAGACGGAAAGAACTTTGGAAGATGTGCATACCCCGATGGATTGACTCCCATTTTGGATAAAATTGCGCAATCTGATGGTGTAGTTTTTGGAACACCAATATACTACGGTGATATAACTGGAGTTATGAAAAGCTGTGTTGAAAGACTTTTATTTCCGTTTTTTGAATATAAAGAAGGTTTTCCTTCTATTGCACCTAAAAAATTAAAAACAGCAATTATTTACACAATGAATGTTGATGAAAAAACTTGTCAGGACTTGTATTCTGCTACACTTAATCGTTTTGAATGGTTTGTTGAACTTGTATTTTCAAAACCCGAAAAAATATTTGCATATGATACTTGTCAATTTGCTAATTACGACAAGTATGTTTGCGAATGTTTTGATAAAGTTCACAAACAAAAAAGGAAAGAAGAACAATTCCCGATAGAACTTGAAAAGGCATTTAATTTGGGAAAAAGTTTTGTATAAGCAATATAAAGCATACAAAAAGCCGAGAGTATAAAACTCTCGGCTTTCTGTGTTTGTCAAAATATTTTTAGCATAATTCAGCATCGCCAAAACCAAATTGTTC
>DEFJ01000016.1:0-32897 GCA_002350725.1 Cyanobacteria bacterium UBA2855
TTGGAAAGCAAGACAACCGTCTCAAGCGTTCAGGCGTTACCAAGTAGGTATGGGTGATGCAATAGAATTCAAAGATTCTGAAAATACTTATTTAAATGCTCAGTTGGATTACTACAACACATTGTTGCAATACAATATAAACGCCGCGGAGCTTGAAAGGGTTATAGGAGCTCCTATTCAGGAATTAAATGAAAGTTTATAAGTAAATTAAAGCTTACAAAATTCAAATATTACTGATAAAATCTTGACAATGACCTTTTATTATGTAGAATTAAGATACCAAAGAGAAATTGTTTTGGAGGAGTGCCAGAGCGGTTGATCGGAGCGGTCTTGAAAACCGTCGTACGTGCGAGCGTACCGTGGGTTCGAATCCCACCTCCTCCTCCATTTAAAAAGCCCAAACCACAAAGGTTTCGGGCTTTTCTTATTATAAATCTTGGACATCTGGTACCTTTTTTCAGGCCATTTGGTCGGAAGGGGTAAATGTCATTGCGAGGGCGAAAGCCCGAAGCAATCCAGCTTTTGCGGATTAAATAATGTCGGAATTTGTTTGATTTAAAATGTCCGAAAAGTCCGATTTTGTTAACATAAATGTCCGCAAATTTGCACTTTTTGTTCAATTATTTGCGCTCATAAGTATTTGTCGGGTTAAAAACCCAACCTACCCACTCACGAATCGATTGTAATCCGTACAAAAAAACTAATGCCAATCTACAAGCCACAAAGCCTGATAACTGTTATTCATTTATATTCCAAATAGAAGTCCCTTTATTTTTATTTAAGGCTTTATTAAACATTAAAACAAATTTTTCTGCTTGTTTTATTAAGGGTGAATTTTCGATTTTGTTTTCAGATTCTTGTGTAATTTGAGAAATTTTATCTATAGCCTTAAAATTTTTCACCCCGCCTTCGTGTTCAAAAATTCCAACTAAAAATCTATCCGATTTTAATGAATCTTCACGCATTGCAATTCCAAGTTTCCCCTGTTGTGATGCAATTATATTTATACCTTTATCATGCCAATATTTTACAAATTTTTGTACTTCAAAATTATGAACAAATTCTTGCAAAAGCTTTCCATCCCATGATTTTGGCGTATCAATTTTTAATGTTTGAAAAGATGTATTATAGTTACTTACCTTATTTATTTAGGGGTATTTATATGAAAATTTATGCAATTTCTGAAAACAGGTATTACAATCGCAACGGGATTTATCCTGCTGTTAAGTGCAATAAAATTCAAAACACACCATCTTTTTCCGGTAATTATGAACGGATGATGGACAATGTGTTGAGAAGAGATTTATTAACCAAAGCTGATGTTGAAGGTGCTATGAAAGATCTGTTTTTTGCTTCAATTGAAGAGAAAAATATTACGAAATCCCCTTTTTATCCGTTGGTTTCCGAGTGGCTTGCATCAAAAGGTACGTATCTTGTAGAAGAATTATGTAAACCAATTGCAAAAGTTCTCCCTGATTTAAGGGATATAATTTTTCAAGCTCAAGAAGGAATGATTCCTATTGTTAAAAAGGGTGATGAAGGCTTAATTTATATATCAAATTTAGGAAAACACGGTTTTTGGAATACAATCTTTGAAAGAGAATCTGCAACAAACGATACGAAAGTTATATTTTCTGCTAAAAGCGGTAATTTTGAAATCGGTACGAATAAAAAAGGTAAACTTACCTCTGAACAGTATATGGAATCAGGTTATTGGGTCGAAAATACCTACAATATGATTTTGGGTGACAGAATTGCCCAGAAAACGGGAGATGCCTCTGAGCCGATTGTGCCTGTATGGTAAAATTCGTTTCCTTTAATTTTTATTTAATACTAATTTTTACTTTTACAATTGTGTCATGTTATTAGTTATGTGCTAAAATGAAAATTGACTAACGGGGTGTTTTTATGGACATGGATAAAAGAAAAAAGTTTGCGGCCTGTTTATCTATTGCTTCAAACATTATATTGACTCTGTTAAAGCTAATTGCCGGTTTTGTATCGGGAAGTATAAGTATTATTTCTGAGGCAATTCATTCTGTCAGTGATTTTTTAGCATCTATTTTGACTTATTTTTCCGTAATGAAATCTTCGCAACCTGCTGATGGAGACCATCCCTACGGGCATGGTAAATATGAGGATATGGCAGGTTTTATTGAAGGTTTATTAATAGTTTTTGCAGCGATTTTTATTATATTTAAGTCAGTAAAAAATATTATATTTAAAATCCCTATGGATGTTGAAAATAATATAGGGATATTTGTAATGTTAATTGCTGTAGTTATGAATATTATTGTAAGTTCTCACCTGTTTAGAGTTGCAAAAGAATCAAATTCGGTATCTTTATATGCCGATGGGGAACACTTGAGAACTGACATTTATTCTTCGCTTGGCATTATGTTTGGGTTGATGTTGATAAAAATTACAGGCTATGCAATATTAGACCCTATTATCGCTATTCTTGTTGCTGCTTTTATTTATAGGGCAGGATATTCTATTTCCAAAAAATCATTTCGACGCTTGATGGATTATTCTTTACCGGATGAAGATATTGAAAAAATTGAAAAAATTATAACAGATTTTCCATCAGCTGCTACTCTAAAAAAACACAGTATAAAGGCTCGCCAAACAGGTCCGTCAAAAGATATTGATTTAATTCTTCAGTTTCCGGGAGAAACTCCTATCTGTGAATGTCATAAAGTCTGTGATGAAATAGAAAAAAGAATTCAAGCAATCTATACAAACAGTTCAATTTCAATTCATTCAGAGCCCGTTTGCTATAAAGGTGATTGCCAAAGCTATTGCAGAAAGTAGATTATACCCTGCCATAGCAATCTTCATAGCGGATGATGTCGTCTTCTGAGATATAGTCGCCTTTTTGAACTTCAATAATCTTTAATTCTTCATCATAAGGGTTTTGTAAAGAATGTTTAGCCCCTAGCGGTATATCTATGCTATCGCCGGCATTAACATCATATTCTTTTCCCTCAAGCAATACTAAAGCTTTTCCTTCAAGAACAACCCAATGTTCGGAGCGGTGGTTGTGAGATTGTACGGACAATTTATGCTTAGGTAATACGCAAATTGTTTTGGTCAGATAACCTTCTCCGCCGTTCATGCAAGTGTAGTATCCCCAAGGTCGGAATACTGTTTTATGTAGTTTCGTAATTCCGCTTTCCGTTGTTTTTAATTTTTCATATAAATTTTTGACATTTTGTGAATCATTAATGTCGCATGCCATAATTGCATCTTCTGTTTCTACCAGGATAATATTTTCTAAACCTGATACTGCAACAATTTCTTTCTGCGAATAGATAAATGAATTTTTAACGTTATCAATAATAACTTTGCCCGTAAGCACATTACCATTTTCGTCTTTATCTTTTACGTCATAAATAGATTTCCAAGAGCCTACATCTTTCCAATCGGATTTTAATTCTACAAGGGCTATATTATCTGCCTTTTCCATTATCGCATAATCGATTGAGATATTTGGCATTGTTTCATATACTGTATAATTTATTTGTGTTCCCTGTGAGTAATCAATATTTTTTATGTTATCGATGATTTGAGGCATATATTTTTTGTAAGCTTCCACAAATACTGAAATCTTACCTATAAAAATTCCGCTATTCCAATAGTAATCACCGGTTGAAAAATACTGTTGAGCATCTTGGCTATCAGGCTTTTCTACAAATTTATCGACTTTATAACCGCATGATATAGCATCACCTGTTTTAATATAGCCATATGCAGTTTCCGGATAATCCGGTCTTACGCCAAGAGTCACGATATAGCCGTCTTTTGCAATCATGTATGCTTGCTCAATTGCATTTTTGAAGGAAGTAATATCTTTTATGATATGGTCTGACGGCAAGATTAAGACAATATCATTTTCGTCACTTTGGGTTTGTATAAAATATTCAATTGCAGAAGCTATTGCAGGTGCAGTATTTTTTACTAATGGTTCCCCAATAACAATATTGTTTTTATCAATATTGTTAAGTTGCAGTTTTATATTTGTGTACTGTTTTACATTAGTAACAGTGACAATATCTGATGGGTTTGCAAAATGGCAAGTTCTGTTAAATGTTTCTTGCAGTAAACTTTCATTTTTATCAAGTGATAAAAATTGTTTCGGATATTCTTCCCGTGAGAGCGGCCATAATCTGCTGCCCGAACCGCCTGCAAGTATTATACTCTTCATCCCTAACCTCTTTTTTTATAATGACAAGTATAATTTTATCATCAGAAATTGTTTTTCGCAAGTTAAATTCATACTTAATGAATTTGACCGTATTATAAAAATCCGTACAATAGTAAATATGAATATAACATATGATAAATATTCCTTAATTGTAGATGGTAAAAGAGTTTTTATAAAAAGTGGAGCCTTTCATTATTTTAGAACTCCCGGTGAGGAAATGGCGCGTGACAGATTTTTTAAAATGAAATCCGGAGGCTATAATACCGTAGATATTTATTTTAATTGGAATTATCATAGTGCAAAACCCTCAGAGTATGATTTTAGCGGAATAAAAGATGTAAGGAAAGTGTTGCAGGCTGCAAAGGATGCGGGATTGTTTGTAATAGCTCGTCCGGGACCTTTTATAAATGCAGAAGTTAATGCAGGTGGTTTACCGTTTTGGCTTTTAAAAATGGAAGATGTAGTTCCCCGAAACAGGATAGGTACGGAATATAAATATTCCCCTAAATATATGAAATATATTGCTCAATGGTATGACCAAATTATTCCTATAATTAATGAGTTTGATAATGTAATTCTCTTTCAGATAGAAAACGAATATGCTACAGACACTATGGAAGAAGAGTATATGAGAGAGTTATATAAAATGGCGAGGGATAGAGGAGTAACTTGTCCTATTTTCCATAATGATGCTTATTTTGCAGGATTATGGGCGGATTGTGTTGATATTTATGCACTGGATTTGTACCCGTATATAAACCCTAATCAAAATTGGCGGCAGGATAATTTTTGTTTCGATACTTTGGATAATGTAGAGGAAATATTTCGTTCCGCAAAAGCATCTTCACCGCCGTTTATTGCGGAAATGCAATCGGGTTGGTTTGATAAATGGGACGGTTCAGGATATAGCCATATAAGAGAAGCGTTGGGGGATGAACATATTAATATAATGACAAAAACAGCTTTATCTCAAGGGGTGACGCTTTTTAACCATTACATGACTGTTGGGGGTACGAACTGGGGAGATTTAGCTTGTGATGAAGTTTATACAAGTTATGAGTTTACAGCGCCCATAGATGAATTTGGCGTTTTGCAGAATAATTTTTTCAAGGCTAAAGAAATAAATTATTTTTTGGATTCGTTTGATTTTACTTGCACTGAACCTAAGGATTTTGAATTTTATCAAGAGAATATTTATTCAAAATTAAGGTATGATAATATAAATAACTGTGATTGGTTATTTTTACGCAATCTTAATCAAGAGATAACTGATGTGAATTTACCAAACGGTAAAGTTCTGAAATTTGCGCCGTATGATATGAAAATATGCCCTATAAATTTGGATTTATATGGTTGTAAAATTGAGTTTTCGGATGTGGAAATTTTTGCAAGACTAAAAAATGAAACAGAAGAAGCTATCTTTCTTATAGCAGATAAAAATGCAAAATTGTATCTGGATAATGGAGAAATAATTTCCGGAGAGCAAAAAGATTACAAAAAATATGAATATGTACGTAACGGCAAAAAAACTCAGTTTATATTTATAACTAAGTCCCTTGCGAACAGAAGTTGGTTTATGGGTGATAGAATTATTTTTAATGCAGATTATGTCCTGCCAAACGGTGCCGTTGCGGTTGATAAGAATACTGAAATTGCTTATTTTGATTTAGAATATAAATTCGGAAAGAAAAATTGTATAGTTAATGCTTTTTCAGATACTGCCAGAGCTATTGCGTTAGAAATTTCAGATGTCGAATTTTGTTCTCCCGAAATTGATACTGATTATGATTATTCTAATTGGAAGAAGATTAGCGAAAAAACAGATGCATTTTCTTGTGATATTTATGATGAATTTATTTGGTATAAGGCTAGAGTACCAAATACTATAACCGAAATTACCCTGAGCGCAAGACATCTTTTTGCTGTTTATATAAACGGTAAGGAAGTTATAAACAGAAACAGTTATAAGTTAGAAAAATTGCAGGAAGTTCCGGAAACTATTTCTGTACCTCTCAATAAAAATATCCTTGTTAAATCAGAAAATGAATTAACAATTCTTGTACAAAATCTCGGATTTGATAAAGGATTTTCAGGTGATACAAATAGCCCAAGAGGGCTTGTATCTTTTGAAACTACTCCTAAGATGCCTGTAGAGTTCTTTGTTAGAGATAAATTATCTATAGAACATACTAAAAAGTATGAAAGTGAAAATCCCTATCTGGCAAAGATTTCTGCGGAATTTGATGTTGATATAAGAAAAGATGTATTTTTTGCTAAGTATATTTCATTTGAAAATTTTAGGTGTAGACGAGCAACCATATATCTAAACGGTGTTAAAATCGGACGATATATAAAAAGACGTAATGTACAGGAAAAATTTTATCTGATAAATGAATTTTTAAAACCTCATAATAAGTTGGATATTGTTGTTTGGGAAAAAGAACGAAATATAAAATCCAATTGGGACTTTAAATCTGATTTAAAAAATGTTATAATATTATTAGGTACATTTAAAACCTGTCAGTTATTTAAATAAGAAAGGTCTTAATATGGTTGTCGTTCCGGAATTTTTAATCAGAAGAATTTATCAAAAGGGTTCTTTAAAGAAAACAGATAACGGTGCCAGTTTAGATTTAAAAAACGTCTTGGGACCGGGATTTATAAGCGGATTTAATTATGTAAAAATTAATGATGTAGTTTATGATGCATCAAAGGTAAAATTTATCACAAACGGAAAGGAAATTGCGGGGGTTGAGGTTTCTGAAGAAAATCCTATTGCTTTTCGTTTAGGACAAACAGGGACCTTAATTATGACAGGTAAAGAAAGCGTTGTTGATGGTAACAATAAAATTGTCATAGAAGTAATGAATCCCGAAGCCGGCAAAGTTCAATTATCTGTTGATGATATTGTGTAGATTGATTATTCAACATCAAAATCGAAATATGTATCCGGATATGGTTCGTTTTCCAATGTGAAATGCCACCATTCGGAATCTATTCCTTTAAAACCTGCTTTAATCATTGCATCGTGTAAAATTTTTCTATTTTTCTTTTGTGTTTTTGTAAGTTTTTTGTAATCAGGATGGGATATTTCGCTGAACAAATCAAATGTTCCTCCCATATCAACGTATGAGCCATCTTTTTTTATGATAGTTAAATCAACAGTAGAACCTCTGGTATGACCTGATTTTTCCGCTATGTAATTACCTTTAAGCAAATCCGATTTTTTTAAATTCGGATAAAATGTTTTATCTCCGCTATCACTCGGGTTGTTAATCCATTCAACAAAATTATATACAGCTTTTTGCGGGCGGTAAGTATCCCAAATAAGTATTCTATATCCTTGTTGTCTTAAGTCTTCGGCGGCAACAGCAAGAGCGCTTAATGCTTCTTTTGTCATATATGCCACAGGTGCTTTGTAGCCTTTGATTTGATTTCCTGTAAAATTGTTAGGTGAGTAATATCTGATATCATACGCTGCATCGTTTATAACTGTATAGACAGGTGCGAAATCACTCTTGTCGTATGAAATTTGAGATGCAATACATGTTTGAATAAAACAAAATAGCATTAGTATAATTAATATTATTTTTCTCATATATTTTTCCCCTTTAGTTAACGTATATATTGACTAGAATATTGCTATTCTTGAGCTTCTTTTTCTGCATTGAGTGCATCAATTTGTTTTTGAGCCTCTTCAAGCTGCTCTTGTTTTTTCGCAATGCGATCTTTAATACTCTTTTGTTGTTCTTTAGGCGCATATTCTAACTGAGCGTTTAATGCGCTTAGAGCTTTTTCTGCACCATCTCGTCTTTGAATAGCTTGATTTAACTTTTGGCTGAAATCTCTGTTTTCTTGTTTTTGTGCGATAGTAGTTTCTGTTGCTTCCGGTTTTTCGACGGTAACTTTTGTTTGTTCCGTCTGTTTCTTTTCTGTTTTTGGGACTTCCGATTTTGGTAATTTCCCTTTTTTCTTTTTCGGCTCTTCCGGAATTTGTAAATTTTTCGGAATTTCGTAATCATCACTTTTTGATTTTTTAGCTTTTTCTTTTGCCGCAGCTGCGATAGCATTTTTAGAATCCATCAACTCGCTCATCTTGCCATTGATAGTCTCTTTAACATCGGATATTGATACGTGTAATCCTGTTTGAATTTTTTGGAGTTGCTCATAATCAATTTTATGGTCAGAAATGCCCTTAGCAATATAATCTTTCATGTTATTTATAATATTGCCGTTACTGTCTTTCTTTTTGTTATATTTATTTTTAAAGGTATTTTTATCTTTTTCTTTAGCTGTAACCGTAGCCTCAATATCAATAACATCAGGTAATTCCGGAGCTACAAATACTACTTCGGTATCCGGTGCAGTTTTTCCTTGCGGTTGAACTTTTTCTGATGCAGGTGCAATTGCGCTTAACACGAAAGATGTTGTTTCTTCTGCCCAATTAGCTTCTTTCGATAGTGCCATACTTGGCAGTTTTTTTGATGCGGCCGCAGCAGTAGGATTAGGTGCTGCTTGTTGGCTTGCAGTTTTAGAATCCTTTAATTGAACTTTCTTATCTCCGGAATTTAAATTTGTTCTTACTCCGGGTTTATGTTTTTTCTTTTCACTCATCAAAAATCACTCTTAAGTATCTTCTTATATATAAATAAAGTGCATAAAAAAAATATAATTTCAACTTTGCAAATTTTCTTTACAAATGGTAATAACATTACACAAATTAAGATGTTTGTTATTGATAAAATACTTATTCTTCGTAACGATTTGTAAATCTTTAATTCCATGACTGGCAAAAAAATATATTTACGAGATTAAATTATAAGGGGTAAGAGGGATGATTAATTTGATAAATCAAAATCTTACAAATTCATTAGGGAGAGGTTATTATAATCCGTATTTAATGGGGGATAATGGCACTCCGGTTACTTCTTTTAAAAATTCAGATAAAGTTTTTGCATATAATGTAGATGCATTAAAGGTTAAAAATCAGTCGAGGACTACTCGTACAAGTATTTTTTATATAAATGACTTTCACGGCAAAGCGATTAATATGGAACGAACAATAACTGCATCCAACGAATTTGACAGGTACACCCCAACAGAGCAAATTGATAAATTAAAACTTTCATCCGGCGACATAATGTTAGGTCAAGATGTTGCTACCAATCGTGTAGCAATAAGCTTTATGAAAATTGCCGGCATAACAGCCTCTGCCGTCGGAAACCACGAATGCGACATGAAATCTGCGGACTTCTTTAATGAAGTTCCTAATATGCCGACAAAACTTTTAGCCTGCAATGTAAAAGCTGGAATGACATCTAAAATTGCAAAATATATTCAAAAGTCTTGTATTCAAGATGTTAATGGCACAAAATACGGCATTATCGGAACAATTCCTTCCGATTTAATTTCCCGAATAAAATACGGAAAAGTTTTTCAAGATCAAGATATCCAACCTGCTGATATAAATGAAACAATTTCAGCAGTTCAAGCAGAAGTAAATAAATTAAAATCTCAAGGCGTTAATAAAATTATATTGCTTTCCCATAGCGGATACGGGTACGACAAGAAAATTGCCCAAAATACCGAGGGTATTGACGTTATACTTGGGGGGCACTCTCACAATTTGATAAAAGGAATAACAAACGGCGAAAATCTTTTATATTCAAAATCTGGTGAACCTGTAATTATTACTCAAGCTGGCAGAGATGGCAAATATTTTGGCATACTGAATCTTGAGTTTGATAAGGACGGAATTATTACGAAAGCCCAAAATAACGTCGCAACAACAAGAGAATTTTCCCGTAATGCAATTGCAAGATATTTATTTGAAAAAATCAAAGGAAAACCTGAAGTTATAGGCAAAATAAGGACTGCACCGCCAATATTAAAAAATGATTTGATAGAACCAAACCCTCTTGCCTATTACGGATTAGATTCAATGAGAGAGATAACCGGTGCCGATATCGCACTTGTAGGTGCATCAAATCTTCGCGGATGTGTTGAAAAAGGTGACATTGATACAGGCGTAATCGAGGAGATTTCTCCGTTTAAAAATAAAATTATAAAAGTAAATTATACAGAAAAAGAAATAGTTGAGGCATTAAAATTTAGTGCAAAATCTCTTACAAACAGGAATAATAAACCGGGGATAATGTATACTTCCGGTTTAACATATCTAATACATAAAGACGGAACAATATCTGATTTGAAATATATTGATAAAAACGGCAATGTTTCATCAATAGATGTAAATAATCCGAGAGAAGAGAAATTGTATTCTACGGCAATAAATGATTACTATTCAAGCGGTAACGACGGTCTTGATATGCTGAATAAATATTTTGAGGCTACAGAAAGATACAAATGGGATATAAATTATGCAATTGAGCAAAAAATAAGAAACACAAAAGAACCTATAGATATAGTTGATGATGGTAGAATTAAGATTGAAAAATAATACTAGCAAAAAATTTTTTTTAGCTGTTTTTGCAATAAAAAAGGGAAATATAAATGATAAGTAACAACTACAAAAATTATGGAACAAGAAACTTAATGTTCACAGGAACATTTGACTCAAAATCGTTATCAAAATTAAAAAAAGCTGCATCTGACGAAATAGGGAAGTGTATTGATTCTCGTTGCAAAGAAATTGAGGAGTGGACAGACAAGGCAAGCGTTATTTCTATTCAAAATGAAGGTAATAAATTGTCCAGATTTGTATTAACTAATGACACTTTTGGTACAAAATCTATCGGATTAAGTTTTCCTAAAAAGGATAATGAATTAATTCACTCTTTCTTAAGCATTACAAAAGATATGCTCTTATCTGCCGAACAGTATATAAAAAATTTCGGTTCAAACTAATATTTGCAAATAATTATTTTATTTGTAGAATTAAAACGTAAGCAGACGGGGTAAAATGTAATTATGAAAATTTATAAAATCGGAGGATTTATCGGCGGGGCAATGCTTTTGGCAGCGTGTCATTCTAATCAGTCAAAATCTGCTTATGTTGCCCCTGTGCAACGTGCATATAATAAAGCGGTAAGACATATGATGCCTGATGAAATTGAAAAAATGAAAGAAGGTGCAATAAGACAAATTCCCGATTTTTCTCAAGATGTATCCGATAAAATATATTATTGGGATAGTTTGCTAACGAAAGAAAAAGCTATTGAAGCATATAAAGATGGAAGAAATTATATTAAAGATAGTCTTAATGGTATCCATTATCCCGAAAGACAATTTCGTTTACCGTTAGATACTGTTATCAGAGTACCTCGTCATGGCAATGACATTATATATAATGATAAAGTTGAATTAGGTGCAGATGTTGGCGGAGTAAAGTTGTATGATTATATACAAAAGGAGCCAAAGAATTCTGTTCGCAAAAATGGTGTTCATAAATCAAAAAATAATCATGCAACACACTATTACGGAGTTATCGGTTCTGTTGCGGAACAACGATATGCATATAATAAAGGCAAAGAATCAATGCTTGATTATGTGTTTGCTGATAAGTAAATGTTATCTGTTTAAATAAGATTTAACGAGTATATATTTGTGAGCTTTTGGATCATATGACAGAACTTTATAAGAAGTTTTATCTGCCGAAATTTTTAATGAATTATTATGGTCCGTTCTGTAAATATCAGTACTTCTTAACGTATCAAGAGTAACTTTCGTAGGATGTCCAAATGTATTTTTACCTGTTGATACAACAGATATTTGCGGCTTTAAATTTTCAACCATTTTATTATCGATAACCCCTCTTGCCCCGTGATGACCAACTTTAAATACTTCTACCGGTTTTGCCGGTAAATATTTTTGTATATTGTAATAAGCTTCTATTCCTGCATCACCCATAAATAGTGCATCAAAGTCTAGATACGAAACGAGGGTAATTATTGATTGTTCGTTGTCTGTTTTGCCTGTCGGGCAGTATGTAGTTATTTTAAAATTATTTTCTTCATATATAATTTCATTATTTTGGGCTAATTGAGTATTTATATTTTTTTCTTTTAATGTTTTGTATATGTTTTTAGTAGTTGCACTGTTGTTTGTATATGAATTTATAAACACTTTGTTGGTATGCACTTTGTTGATTAAATCCACAGCTCCTCCCGAGTGGTCATTATCAAAATGGGTAATAATTATCCCTTCAAGGTTTTTAATTCCTTTATCCTTCATATATTTTGTAATTATAATTTCAGCTTGAGATTTGCCGCCATTGTACGGAGCTTTACCTGTATCTATCATAAAATATTTATTCATTGGTGTTTTAATCAGAAAGGCATCAGCATTTTGAACGTCAAATGCAATTATCTCAAGATTTCTATTTGGAATATTTATCATACTTATAAGCAACAGGACAATCATTGACGGCAGAATTATTTTCATGATTTTGTTAAATCCTGACTTAAAACCTAATGTTATAGTAAGAACTATTACATAATATGTAACTACCTGAATAACAGACGGATGTGTAGTTTCTATCAGAGAATGTGACATATTTGAGAAAAAATTTGAAATTATAACCAGAATATCAAGACAATACTTTAGTACAAAATCGAAAATTGCGCAGATGTATTTTGCAACAGGTGTTATCAATGCTAGCAGAGAACTCAAAAATCCTCCAAAACTTATAATGCTTAAAAATGGCATTATTGCGATGTTTGCCGGAATTGAATATGTACTTATCGTATTGAAATAAAACATTTGTAATGGGATAACCCAGATTTGAGAAACCACCGGAATAAGTAATTCAGCGGCTAACCAATCAGGGAATTTTGACTCATGAATTTTATTGAGTATTACATTTGCAGTAGTAAGAAGCCCAAAGGTTACAATAAAAGATAGCTGAAAGCCGACATCATTTATGTATGCGGGATTGTACAAAAGCATTAATGCCGCAACAAATGACAAAAGTGATATACTGTGAGAATCTCGGTCTATTAGTTTCCCGCCTAAAACGAAAAGCAGCATTAAAGCAGCTCTTACAACCGATGCCCCAAGCCCTGTCATTAGTGTGTATAAAATTACAACAAACATCCCGCTTACAATTATGAACTTAACAGGTATTCTTAAGCGTCTTAATATAAAATACCAAAATCCGTATATAAATGCGACGTTCATTCCTGATGCGGCAAGAATATGTAATAAACCTGAGTTTTTGAACGTATCTTTTATATAATCAGGAGGTGCAACTGCATCATCTCCAAAAACTATTCCTCCAAGAATTTCAAGTCCCGGGCTCTTTAAGTATAATGCATGCGTCGATATAATTCTGTTTCTTACATTATTCAAACCTTGCAAAAATTTCCATTTTAATGGTAATTTAGTGTCAAGTTTTTCACAATCCGTGTTATCTGCATATATTATTGAATATGTTTTAAAATTTCTGAGATACTTGCCATAGTCAAACTGTGACGGGTTACTTGCTTTGAATGGTAATCTTAATTTACCCTTTAATTTGTATTCGTTTCCAATGTTCAAATTCGAAAAATTATTATTATTGTCAGAGATATTAACTATTGTTTTTGCATCAATATTTTCTCCGTTTATATTATTGATGTGCATAAAAAATTGGTTTTTATTTTCTTTGTTTCCTGTAGGAATAGATACAATCCTTCCGGTTACAACCGCATCTGTTGGAGCCATTGTAGTTAAAACATCCGAGTCTTTAATTCTTAATGACGCATTAAAAAATCCAAAATAAAATACAAATACCCACAATAGTATATATTTGTATGAAAGATATTTGTTTATTGCAAATATGAAAAGTATAACCGTAACTACAACAGAAACCTGAATTGCATAATCGTTAAAATAAGATAAAATTCCTGCCATAAAAAACATTGCAGTTACAAACATCAAAATATTCTTATTCTGAATATATTTACCTAAGTATTCCCTAAACATAAGCTATTCAATCATACCGATACGTCTTTTATGTCGTTCTTCATCGGAAAATGGTGTATTTAGCCAGATATCAGTAATTTCGAGTGCTAACGGTAAATCAATTACTCTTGCACCCATACATAATATATTAGAGTCGTTGTGTTCTCTGGTTGCTTTTGCTGAAAAAGTATCAGAGCATAATGCGGCTCTAATTCCTTTAAATTTATTTGCGCATATTGACATTCCTATCCCTGTACCGCAAATGAGAATGCCTCTGTCGTAATTCCCTGCGGCAACTTCTTTTGCAACTTGTTTCGCAAATTCAGGATAGTCGCATGAGTCGTTTGAAAAAGTTCCGAAGTCTTTAATCTCAAAATTTGTTAAATGCTTAATTATTTCCTGTTTATACTCATATCCGCCATGGTCTGCACCGATTGCAATTTTCATAAAATTTTTAACTCCTTACTTTAATGCATTATATCATAAATATATTACTATTTACGAGCAACAGCGTGTCGTTCCAATAAAACCATAAGAACAGATATATCTGCAGGCTTAACTCCACCTATTCGTGAGGCTTGAGCTAATGTTTTAGGTCTTATTTTATTAAGTTTTTCCTTAGTTTCTGAGGATATATGTTCAATTGCCATATAATCAATATCTTCAGGAATTTTGAATTTATCCAATTTTGATGCCTGTTCAACTTGAATTTCCTGACGTTTTAAATAACCTTCGTACTTTATAAGGATTTCCACCTGCTCGCAAACATCTCTTGTTAAATTCAAATCTTTTGTTTCGGAATTTAATTCTTTTAAAATATCGTAATTAATATTAGGTCGTTTTAAAAGTTCAGCAAGTCTCATTGTTCGTTCAAGGCCTTCCCCGTATTTTGCAAGAATTTCCGAATTTTCCTGATTTGCAACAACTTTAACTTCTCTTAGGCGCTGAACTTCTTTTTGAATGTTTTCTTGTTTTTGTTTAAATCTGTTATATTGTGCCTCATCAATAAGCCCAACTTTATATCCTATAGGAGTCAATCTCTCATCTGCATTATCTTGTCTTAACAAAAGTCTGTATTCTGAACGAGAAGTGAGCATTCTGTAAGGGTCTTGAATATCTTTTGTAACTAAATCATCAATCAAAGTACCCGTATATGAAGAGCTTCTTGAAAGTTCAAGCATTTCTGAGCCGTTTAAGAAATTATATGCGTTAATTCCGGCGATTAAGCCTTGTGCTGCGGCTTCTTCATATCCGCTTGTGCCGTTAATTTGACCGGCTAAAAACAATCCTTGAATTTGTTTTGACATCAGAGAATGTAATGTTTGAACAGCCGGAACATAATCATATTCAACAGCATAGGCAGGCTTTATTATGTGTGCATTCTCCAACCCCGGTAGTGTTCTTAGCATTTCTACCTGAACATTTGCCGGAAGGCTGCTTGAAAAACCTTGTATGTATACCTCATAATTTCCTAAACCTTCAGGCTCAATAAATATATGGTGAGAAGGGTTTTTACTAAATCTTACAACCTTATCCTCTATTGACGGGCAATATCTTGGACCAACTCCTTGTATCAGACCTTTGAACATAGGCGATTTGTCAAGGTTCGCATGTATAATTGCGTGTGTTTTTTCATTTGTTCTGGTGAGATAGCAAGGATACTGCTTTCTAATAGGACGGTTAGGTCTGAATGAGTAGAAGTTTAAAATCTCATCTCCCGGTTGAATATCCATTTTTGAGTAATCAATAGTTCTTTTATCAACTCTTGGAGGGGTACCTGTTTTTAATTTTTTTAAGGTAATTCCAAGATTTCTTAAAGAGTCTGATAAACCGTATGCTGCCTTTTCTCCTAATCTGCCTGCGCTGTACGCTTGTAATCCTACCCATATTTTGCCGTCTAAGGATGTTCCTGTTGTAAGAATTGCTGCATCAATGTTGTACTCAATGCCAAATTCATCCTTTGCGCCGGAGATTCTTCCGTTATTTACAATTAAATCTGTTATGCACGCTTGGCGCAGGTAGATATTTTCATTGCTCTCAATAATATTTCGCATATAATCGGAGTATTCTCTCTTATCGGATTGAGCTCTTAATGCCCTGACCGCAGGTCCTTTAGAAGAATTAAGTGTTTTCATCTGCAAATATGTTGCATCAGCTGCCAAACCCATTTCGCCGCCCAACGCATCGATTTCTCTTACAAGAGTGGATTTTGCAGGGCCTCCTATTGCGGGATTACAAGGTTGAAGGGCAATATTTGCTACATTTAGCGTGGCAAGCAAAACTTTTAAGCCTAATCTTGCGCAAGCCAAAGCCGCTTCACAACCTGCGTGACCTGCACCTACTACCATTACATCATATTTATTATCGAGGTAATTCATAACAGAATTGTAACACAAAATTCTATATTGAAAGTATCTCTTTTTATATTGTAACAAGGCTTAAAGATAAAACATTTACAGATAATATAAAATTATGTTAAGAAATTTATATTTTGTATATACAAAATAAGCAATTTTTATTGTTATCTATACTTTATATAAATGTAAGGGAAAAATAAAATAGGGAAACTGAAAGAGGTACGATTATGGCAAGAGTTTTAATTTCCATGCCGGAAAGATTTTTAGACGAAATTGACAATGTAGCAGAAGCAGAAAACAGATCACGCTCAGAATTAATCAGGGAAGCGTTGAGAACTTACATGTACAGAAATCAGGTAAGAAATTCCGGCAGGGCTGCTAAGAATGCTGAAATTTTAGAAACATTGCTTGGCTAAATAAAAATCATGTAGTATAATAAAATAGTAAGAAAGGTTAGGGGAAAATGTTAAACGGCAATTTCGAAGATCAAGGTTATGTTATGTCCTCAATTGACGAGTATTTTGAAATTTTGGACAAAGAAGCTCAAAAGCGTTCTAAAATGGTCGCAAAATCCTTAACAAAATATCTGAAAAACATACAGGCAAGCACAAAATATGATGAGTTAAAAACATCTGTTGCAAGATAATGAGCATGCTCGTTGTTGTGTAGAAACCGGATTTTGAAGGAAAGTTAGAATTGGCGCAAAAAACCCGATTATAGGGTTTTTTGCGTTGCTTAATGTTGTTTGTATACTATATCCTTAATGACTTCACTTGCAATTATTAATCCTACAGTGGAAGGCACAAAGGAATTACTACCGGGGATAGCCTTGCCGTGAGAAGATTTACCCATTGAAAGTTTCATAGGCGGTTCTTTTGAATAAACCACCTTTAAATTTTTAATTTCTCTTTTTTTCAACTCTTGGCGCATTACTCTTGCTAAGGGACATACTGAAGTTTTATAAATATCCTCAATTTCAAACTTTGTTGGGTCAATTTTATTACCTGCGCCCATAGAGGAGATTATAGGCGTATTAGTCTTATTTGCTTGCATTACAAGCTCAATTTTCCCTGATACGGTATCTATTGCATCTACAATATAATCATATTTTGAAAAGTCAAAAAGTCCGGATGTTTCAGAAGTATAAAATATTTTATAAGTATTTACTATCGCATCGGGATTAATATCTAAAACCCTTTGTCTTGCAACATCAACTTTATATTCTCCTATTGTTTTTGTTGTTGCAATAATTTGTCTGTTTATATTCGACTCGCATACTGTATCATTATCAATTAAATCAATATGTCCAATGCCTGAACGAGCAAGAGCTTCTACAACGTAACCTCCGACTCCGCCTACCCCAAATACTGCTATATGTGAAGCCGCAAGTTTACTCATCCCGTCAGTTCCGAATAATAACTCAGTTCGTGCGAATTTATTTGACATGTCATTTAACCTCTGTATTTTCATTTTATCATAAATTTGCTATAATCTTTGCAGGAAAAGGAGAGAGAACTATGGAAATTAAAGTTATTGAGGATGCAAAAAATTATGCGACAGAAGTTCTTGTAATTAACAAATTTGAGGAGGAGATGACATCTCAAGAAATTGCAAATACTTATGCGGTTGAAAAAGACGGTTTTGAGGGTAAAACCGGCCAAACATATCTTTTGCACACTTATGGAAAAATTCCTGCAGATAAAATTCTTGTTGTAGGCACAGGTAAAAAATCTGAATTTACTAAAACTACTATGACAGAAGTTGTAGCAAAAGCAGTAAAAAAACTAAATCAAATTAAAGCAAAAAAGGTTTGTTTTGATTTTTCAGGGTTGAATGAATATGGTAAATATGCTGTAATCGGTGCTATGATTGGAGATTATGCTTTTGATAAATATAAAACCGAAAAAGAACATCATATTGAAGAAATATCTTTTGCAAATTTTGCACAAAAAGATGTGGAAGAAGGCAGAATTTTTGGTGAAGCAATGGAATTTTCAAGAAACATTGCAAATGAGCCTGCGGAATATGCTACTCCGACAAAACTGGCAGAGTTGGCTTCTTCATTTGAAGGTTTAAGTACAAAAATATATAACAAAGAAGAAGTTCAAAAAATGGGTATGGGGGCATATCTTGCCGTGGCAAGAGGAAGTGCTGAACCTCCAAAATTTATTCATATGAAATATTCAAACGGTAATCCTAAAAAGAGAATTGCCTTAATTGGTAAAGGCTTATGTTTTGATAGCGGCGGTATGGACTTAAAACCGGCATCATCAATGTTGACAATGCGTGATGATATGTCAGGTGCGGCTTGTATCCTTGGGGTTATGAGAGCATTGAATACTATAAAACCTCAAGATATTGAAATTCATGGTATAATTGCTGCTTGTGAAAATATGCCGGGGCAAAACGCATATAAACCGGGTGATATATTAACTGCTAAAAACGGAAAGACAATTGAAGTTGATAATACCGATGCAGAAGGCAGATTAACTTTGGCAGATGCTTTATGTTACGCATCAGAGTTAGGGGTTGATGAAATTATAGATATTGCAACTCTAACGGGGGCTTGTATGGTAGCTTTGGGCACGGTAGCTTCCGGTGTTATGGGTAATGATGAAGAATTGATTAAGAAAATTATTGACACAGCCAGAGAAAGCGGAGAAAAATATTGGGAGCTTCCAATGTTTGACGAGTATTTTAAAGGCTTAAAATCCGATATTGCCGATATGAAAAATACTGGTTCAAGATATGGTGGAGCATCTGCTGCCGGCATGTTTTTAAAAGAATTTGTATCGGGCGATGCAAAATGGGTACATATAGATGTAGCAGGAACTGCGTTCCTTGAAAAGTCGCAAGGTATATTCATATATGGTTCAACAGGTGCAGGGGTGAGAACCTTATTAAATTACATTACAAAATAATTGCCAATACTAAAACAGGTCTGTTAAACTAACAGACCTGTTTTTTATTATCTCTTGCCCATTTCGGTTTTTTACTTTTTAATCCGTTAAATTCATCATAAGGATGTTTCCATAAATTCTTTATGTCGGTGTCATATTTGATAGAGGAAATCTTTTCTGCTAGTTTCTCTTTTACTTTTGTAAAACCTGTATCAAAGGCATTTATGTAAATAATTTGTTCTTTTTTCTTGCGAAATAGGTTTAGAAATTTGTCTGTTAAACTTAAATTTTCCTTTGGAAATATTTTTTCAATTCTTAGTGTTGCAGCTTTATAATAAGTGCCTACAGAGTTGATAATGTATGAAACATTTACATCGTTATTTTTGCAAAAATCTTGCAAAACTTTTGAATTTTCAAAGGCATCATAAACGGCACGCGCACTATCCGTATAATCCCATGCAAAACCTCCAAGATAATTTTTTGAATTTATCGCACAAAAATTTTGTTTATCATTATTAATTTGTGAAATTTGTTGAATTTTCATCTATGTCCTTTACGATAATTTTTTACGAACCCAATCCGATAATATTTTCAGCGGTGAACGGGTAATTGCAAGTGCCCAAGCCGGAATGTTTTTTGTAATAACCGAGCCAGCCCCGATATTAGCACCTTCATCAACGGTTACAGGTGCTACTAAAACCGTATTTGAACCTATTTTTACGTTGTCTTTTAATATGGTTTTACTTTTGATTTTGCTTAACGGATCATAATTTGCAGTGATAGTCCCGGCACCAATATTTACGTGTTCACCTAATTCACTATCTCCAATGTAAGATAGGTGTCCCACATTAGTATTTGAATGAATATGGGCTTTTTTTACTTCTACAAAGTTGCCGATTTTTACGTTATCATCGACAGTTACACCGCCTCTTAGGTGGGCGCAAGGCCCTATTTTGCATTTAGAACCGATTTTATTTTTACCTTCAATATATGTTGATGGATAAATAATTGTATCTTTGCCAATTTCAGTATCTGCGCTAATCCAAGTGCTGTTTGGGTCAACTATTGTAACTCCGTTTATCATTAGGTTGTTTAGCACTCTGTCTGTTAAATATTTTGTAGCTTGAGCAAGGTTTACTCTTGAATTTATACCGTAAATTTCGGTATTATCCTTCAATATATATGCATTGACATTAAGGTTATTTTTCTTGCCCCATTCAATAATATCCGTTAAATAGTATTCTCCTTGGGCATTGTTGCTGGTCAATTGAGAGAAGGCATTCTTGATTTTTCCCCAATCAAGGCAGTAAATACCTGCGTTGACTTCTTTTACGGCTTTTTGTTCAGGGGTTGCATCTTTTTCTTCTACAATGCATTTTAGAGAATTATCATCTTCTCTAATAATTCTTCCGTAATTTGTCGGATTTTCAAAAATAGTACTCATTACAGTTAAATCAGATTTTGATGAAATATGGTAGTCTACAAAATTTTTGAGAGTTTCTTCGGTTATAAGCGGCGTATCTCCGCATAAAATGAGAACAAGACCGTTATAATTTTCTAATTTTGGACAAACCATTGAAACAGCATGACCTGTTCCAAGTTGAGGTTGTTGTAAAACTGTTTTTGCATTTTCATAGTTCGATTTAACGTAATTCTCAACTTCTTCGCTGTGATGTCCTACAATTACAAAGTTTTCGTTTGTAATATTTTTTACGCTGTCAAGAACATAACCCAATAAAGTTTTTCCGTATATTTCGTGCAAAACTTTTGGAGTGTCGGATTTCATCCTTGTTCCTTTTCCCGCTGCCAATATAACAGATTTTATATTCATTATATCCATCCCTTCTAAATTTTATTAAATTATATGAAAAATATACTTTAAGGTCAACCGATAAACCTTTAAAAGCACTTGCCATAACTGTAATTACGTCATAATACGTATTGCCATATGCTATAAAAAGTGCTTTAATAAGGATAATAGGAGAAAATATAAATGTTAAAATATTTTTTAGGTTCGTATGTCGTAACGGCTATGGGGTTAATAGGCGCTTATTTATGGGGTAATCATGCACATCCGGGTAGCGGATTGACCTGTGTGTTTATTGCTCTTGTCTTGGGTGTTTTAGAAGTAAGTTTGTCTTTTGATAATGCGGTTGTAAATGCTATGAAGCTTGAAAAAATGACGGAAAAATGGCGTCACAGATTTATTACATGGGGTATTGCAATTGCAGTTTTCGGAATGAGATTTTTATTTCCAATTCTTGTAGTGGCTATTTTTGCAAAGCTTAGTATGATAGAGGTGCTTAAAATAGCTACAACCAATGCTGATAAATATGCTTATTATTTACATCAAACGCATGCACCAATAGTTACATTTGGCGGATTATTCCTCGTAATGTTATTTTTAAATTACTTCTTTAATCATGAAAAAGATGTTCATTGGATAAGATTTGTAGAGGCTCCTCTTGCGCATCTAGACCATTTAAAGGGAATTGAAATAGTGCTTGCTCTGTTAATGCTTTTGACTACTCAGCATTTTGTTTCGGCTGAGCAAAAATTGCCAGTTATGATTGCCGGTATAGCCGGTGTAATCACATATTTACTCATAGAGGGTTTTACTCACTATTTGGAAAAACATGAAGAAATGCGTCTTGCCGCATGCGAGGGAAAACAAATTGCTTGTACAGGATTCATCAGTTTTATATATTTGGAATTAATTGATGCATCTTTTTCTTTAGACGGGGTTTTAGGTGCATTTGCATTGAGTAAAGATATTATAATAATAACCATAGGTCTTTCTATCGGAGCTATGTTTGTTCGTTCTCTTACAATTTTGCTTGTTGAAAAGAAAACACTTGCTCAATTTGTGTATCTTGAACACGGTGCGCATTGGGCAATCGGCGCATTAGCGGGTTTAATGCTTGTTTCAACGGTAAAAGAAGTTCCTGAAGTTGTTACAGGATTAATAGGGTTAGGCTTTATTGTATCTGCATTTATTTCTTCAGTTATAAGAAATAAAAAAATGGAAAATTTGATAGCAGATGACAACAAGGAGTCTGAAAATGCTTAAATTCCCTCTTTTAAGTTTTGTCGTGACTTCTTATAATTATTCAAAATATATAGAAGATACTCTAAACAGCATAATACATCAGACATATAAAAATATTGAGCTTATAGTTGTGGATGATGGGTCAACAGATAATTCCGCAGAAATTATCGAGCGGTTTATTCAATTCAATCAGGATATGCGAATTTCTTTTGTTCGGCATGAAACAACATTAGGGCAATTTTCTTCTATGATTGATGGGTTAAAGCTTGCACAAGGTGTATTTGTTGCATTTATAGATTCTGATGATATTTTGTCTGAAAATTATGCGGAAGTTCATGTAAGGACTCATTTGTCAATGAGTACATCATTTACGACTTCTCAAATTATTGAAATTGATGAAAATAACCAAATTCATACAATAAATTCAATATATGCGCCGAATTACCAAAACAATATTGAAATAAAAACGCTTGACGATATGTTGAGTATAAATCCTGACAAAGTCGAATATAAAGAAATCGGCAAGAAAAAATTCGGCGGTTGGTATTGGGCGCCAAACAGTTCAGCTGTGTATAGAAAATCCGCGATAGATATAATGTTAAATTACAAAAGTCCTGAAAATTGGCAGGTTTGTCCTGATAAATTTTTATTTAATTTTGCTCATCTTGTTGGTGGGTCTACAATGATAGAGGCTCCTCTTCTTGCTTATCGAAGACATTTGTCAAATGCAGGAGAAGATAATTATATTTGTGGTAATAAAAAATATCATTCTGATAAAAGGTTTGGGATAAACGTAAAAAATAATATAAAAATTCGTCCGGAAACAATAAAGTTTATATTTGAAAACAGACAAATTTTTAAAGAAAAATTTGGTACTCGGGGATATATAAATATGCTGTTAAAGGTTATGTTTAATTAATATTTATTATTACCAAAAATTATATGCTAAAATTAAAATATGATAGAAAATTTGGAACAACTCAGGCAGGCAATAGAAGTTGAACGTAAATATGATTATATAGATATTCAGGGAAAACATTATTCGTTCTCTTCATTTATTCGCAAACTGGCAAGGCAACAATACAAAGAAACCGGTAAAAAACCTAAATGGGCTGTTTTGTTGGAAACTTTTGAACGTTATCCGATGGCAAATTATTTGGAGAGAAAACGTTGTGTAGAATTGCTTATAAAAGTTATAAAATCAGAATTGGAAGCCAAAGAAGATCCGCAAAAAAATAAAAACAATTCTGATATACCCAAAAATCCTAACGAAGTAGACGTAATGTATGTAAAAGGTGTAGGTCCTAAAATAGCTTATATGTTGAATAAACTTGGTATATACACTGCAAATGATTTAATTTGTTATTTCCCGAGAAAACATGTGGACTATTCCTCAAGAACATTAATTTCACAATTGAAAGAAGGTGAAACTACTACTGTTTTTGGTTATATCAAATCAGTTTCAATATATAACTCTCCAAAGGGATTGTGTATCACGAAAGTTACTGTATACGATGAAAGCGGCAAAATGGATTTAACTTTCTTTAGTGCAAAAGCCAATAAATTTGTTCAAGAACGTATGCGTTCACAGTTCCCGCAAAATTCCGGAATAATGCTGTCAGGTACCGTAAAAAAAGATAACTATACCAATAAATTAACTTTGGATAAACCAACATACTCCATAATGACAGGGGAATTTTTAACAGGAGAAAAAACAAACCTAAATCTTGCAAGAATTGTTCCAATATATACTGTATGCGAGAATTTGAATATTAAGGTTTTAAGAAAAGCAATTTTTAATGCTATAACTCTCTACAAAGATTATATTGTTAATATAGTTCCAGAAGAAATTCGAAACAGATTGGGATTAATGGAAAAAAAGGTTGCGGTGGAGCAAATTCACTTTCCTGAAACGATAGAAAAACTTGAGCAGGCAAGATTTACTCTTGTATTTGAAGAATTGTTCTTGCTTCAGTTGAAAATGGTAAGATTAAGAGAACAAAATTCAAAAGAAAAAGCTTTAAATCTCAAAATAAAACAAGATGGATTGGTAACTAAATTTATAAATAGTCTTCCGTTTGAGCTTACCGGAGGTCAGAAAAAAGCTGTAAACGAGATTTTGCACGATTTAAATTCCGATACTCCTATGGCAAGATTGCTTCAAGGTGATGTGGGTAGCGGTAAAACGGTTGTTGCGTGTATTATGCTTCTTGCCGCAGTGGAAAATGGCTATCAGGGGGCAATTATGGCGCCAACGGAAATCCTTGCGCAGCAGCATTATAATAATTTGGTTAATTGGCTTACTCCGTTGGGATTAAGCGTCGGATTGTTTTTAGGCTCTCAAAGTAAAAGAGTCCGAGAAAAATTCAGAACTGATTTAAAAAACGGACAAACAAATATTGCTGTTGGAACGCACGCCCTAATTCAAGAAAATGTAGATTTTAACAATCTCGGAGCTATTGTTGTTGATGAGCAACACAGATTTGGTGTAAAACAGCGTAATCTCTTAAAGAAAAAAGCTGCAAGTCCGCAGATGCTTACTATGACTGCTACTCCAATTCCAAGGACATTGGCAATGACGGTTCATGGAGATTTAGATTTAACAATAATAGATGAAATGCCAAAAGGTCGTTTGCCGATAAAAACGGCACTTACATCCTCTCATAAAAGTGTATATGAACTTATTAAAAAAGAAGTTGATTCAGGGCGTCAAGCCTATGTTGTATATCCGCTTATTGATGAGAGTGAAACCTTAGCTGCAAAAGCGGCTACTGTTGAAGCAGAACGCCTTCAAACAGAAGTGTTCCCTCAATATAAAATAGGATTACTTCATGGTAAACTCAAAAACAACGAAAAAGAACAAGTAATGGCTGATTTTAAGTCAGGAAAATATGATATTCTCGTATCAACAACGGTAGTTGAAGTCGGTGTGGATGTACCGAATGCAACGGTAATGATAATAGAAAATGCTGAACGATTTGGTTTATCACAGCTCCATCAGTTGAGAGGGCGTGTAGGAAGAAGCTCCCTTCAATCTTATTGTGTTCTTGTTTCAGCTTCTCGTTCTCAAGAAACAAGAGAACGTTTATCTGTTATGACTCAAACAAATGACGGATTTGTTATTGCAGAAAAAGACTTGCAAATTAGAGGTCCGGGGGAATTTTTAGGTACTCGTCAAAGCGGTTTGCCTGATTTAATTTTATCAGACATAGTAAAAGATGCTAAAATTCTTGAAATTGCAAGGATGGAAGCTATTGATTTTGTAAGAAACAATAATTTAAGAGATTATCCGTTGCTGGAAAAAGTTACTTCTTTACAGATGTTTGGCGGTTTGGAAATATAATATTAAGAAATGTAAATTCTAAATCGTCTAAATACGCAATTTTTTAATAGATATATATTTTATATATATAGATATTAAGAGAAAGGACGTTTATACCTATGACATTTTTCATGCCTAGAGTTATGAATAATGTATATCCCGGATTTTCAGAAGTAAGAGCAAGACAGCAGTATCCGTTTCTGAATAATGGGGGTTATCAGACCGGTGGAGGTTCTTATACTCCAACGATGATGAGCAGATATTATACTCCGCCTCCGGGTGGTTTCTGGGGCGGTGGATGCTGTTTGCCGGGTTGGGCTCAGCAAGCTGCCAATAGTGTCCCTATTTTCGGTTTCTTACAGCAACTTACAGGTATGCTGAAAGGAGATCAATCATAAAATAAGTTAGGGTTATTATAAGGG
Organism: Cyanobacteria bacterium UBA2855; assembly: GCA_002350725.1. Taxonomy (GTDB): domain Bacteria; phylum Cyanobacteriota; class Vampirovibrionia; order Gastranaerophilales; family Gastranaerophilaceae; genus UBA1221. Next base: position 26,161 of record DEFJ01000016.1, read on the forward strand.
TTTAAAAAGCAGGCATTTTATTTGTCTGCTTTTTATTTTGTTATAATTTGTGCTTCCACACGTTTTTGTGCTCGTGTCGAATTTTCAAAACTTTTGGCTAATTCTGCTGCAGTGTTTGCAGAATAAAATTTTCCTCCTGTAACGAGAGAAGTGCATTTCAGTTGATCCAAATCATCTTCATCATCTACGTTAAAAGCTATCACATCAATAAAAACATCTTTACGTACTTTCATTAATTCCATTACAAACTTACACGGGCTTTCATCACAATTCTCTCCGCCATCGGTCAAGAGAATTATATGTTTTCTGCCTGTAAAACCTATAAAATCATTTTTAATTGCTTGTTTTAGAGAATAAGTAATAGGAGTCATACCTCTTGGGTGTATCTCAGCCAATTCGTTACTTATAGTTTCTGTTGAGTTTTTTCTGATTGGAACAACAATTTTTGATGCTCTGCAAGCTTCCATTGGCGTGAATCCCATTCTATGACCGTAAACTCTCAGTCCGACATAGCTGTCTTTACTTATTGACGGGAGTATTTTTTTTAAGGTATTAATCATCATGTCGGCTTTACTTTCTCCATCCAAGTATTCTGACATGGAGTTAGAAAAATCAAGAATAAATAAGGTCATTTCTTCATAATCTGGAGTTAACTTATATTCATCAGGCGAATATACTCCGTATTCGCTTGCCCATACTGCGAGTCCCAATAGCATTGAAAGAAAAATTATAATATATCTCATAATCGGATTTTATAAAATATAAAATTTTTTAACATTGGGTAATTGGGCTATTTTGTTATTTTAATTTTATATTCCCATCAAATATAGCTTTTTGACCAATTGGAATTGTTTGTTTTTCGTTTGAATGTGTAAACTTAAATCCGGATGCTGTCGGAATATTCAATAATGTTGAAGTTTCCGACAATAAATCTTCGAGCCATTGTGGATTATCTACTCCGCTAAATTCACCAAATGCGAGTGCGGAAATGTTTTGCCTGAATTTTTCTATATTGATTAATTGTCTTAGCATTTTATCAATCTTGTATACGGGTTCATTGACATCTTCAGTAAAAAATATAAATTTTTCATCGGGAATAAAATCCAAACCGCACAGTGATACAACTGTTGATAAATTCCCGCCCCATATAATACCTTCTGTATTTCCGTGATTAATTATTTTATCTGATAAATATTCTTCATTATTTCCGGATAATACATTAAAGAATGATTTTTCGGTATATTCATTCGGTACATCGTCGCTAAAATCACTCTGCATCATAGGTGAAGAATATGTAATCAGACCCGCATGCTTCAATATCATCAATGATAAGGCTGTAATATCCGAATAACCGCAAAAGATTTTAGGATTAGATTGAACTATATTATAATTGATATCTTCAATAAATCGGATTGAACCGTAGCCACCTCTTGCGCAAAATATGGCTTTTACCTCAGGATTTAAAAAAGCGTTATGAAAATCTTCTAATCTGTGTTTGTCACAACCTGCAAAATATCTTTCCTGTTCAAAAATGTGTTCTCCAAATACAACCTTATACCCTTTACTTTCAATATAATCTTTCGATTTCATAACAAGGTCATAATCCACAGCTCCTGCAGGTGCAATAATTTCAATAGTATCACCTTTCGATAAAATTTGAGGTTTAATAATGTTCATAAACTCTCCTATTTTTGTAATCTTTTGATATAATAATTTTATCATGAATGAAAAATATATACCGTTATACAGAAAATATCGACCTCAGAAACTCGAAGAGATTGTCGGACAATCGCATATAAAAAAGGCTCTTAAAAATGCAATTGAAATGAATAGAATTTCTCACGCATATTTATTTACAGGACCTCGCGGAACAGGTAAAACTTCTACGGCAAGAATTTTTGCAAAATCTTTGAACTGTGAAAAAGGACCAACCATTAATCCTTGTAATGAATGTTCTAACTGTATCGATATTACGAATTCAGTGCCTATGGATGTTATAGAAATAGATGCTGCAAGTAACAGAAAAGTTGAAGATGCACAAAACATATTAGAAAAGGTTATGTATGCGCCTGTAAACAGTAAATACAAAATTTACATTATAGACGAAGTTCATATGCTCTCAAATACTGCATTCAATGCTCTTTTGAAAACATTAGAAGAACCCCCTGAGAATGTAATATTTATATTAGCTACAACAGAAGTTCACAAGGTATTGGATACTATTAAAAGTCGTTGTCAGCGCTTTGATTTTAGAAGAATTACAACCGATGATATTGTAAAACACTTACGTTATATATCAGAGCAGGAAAAAATTAATATCACCGATGATGCTTTATATACAATTGCTAAAAATTCAGCAGGCGGCATGAGAGATAGTATAGCATTGCTCGACCAACTGAGTATTTTGGATGGTGAAGAAGCCATCTCTACTGAGGATATTAACAACCTTTTAGGCAGAATTTCCTTTGATAAGTTAAAAGCAATAAGCGCAGAAATTGTAAATTCAAATCCTCAAGGAGCTATTGAAATATTGGAGGATATATATAATTCAGGTAACGAACCTGCTCAAATATTAAATAACCTTTTGGATTATTTCAAAAATTTGTTAATTGTAAAAAATTGCCGAGCAGAAATAATATTTGAATTGACTCAGCTAAATGAAATTCAAATCAAAGAATTATCAGAACAAGTAAAAAATCTTGAAACTCACCAAATAACATCTTTAATAGAAAAAACAGAAAATTATATAAAAGAAGTAAAAACAACAAACAATCCAAGATTATGGCTTGAAGTCGGTGTTATAGATTTGGCAAATCTAACAGAAAATACCAAGCTCGCAGACTTACAAAACAGGCTAATTAAGTTAGAAAGCGGTGCTGCTGTTGTTACATCAAATTCAAATAATTATACAACACCGCCATCACCTGTTTCTACTATGCACAAGATTAAAGAGCAGATTATGGCACAACAAAAGGGCTCGGAAACAAAAAAAGTTGAACCGCAGCCTGAAGCAAAGCCGGAAACGGTTACATCGGAACAAAAAAATGTGCCTGTGACAAAACCTGTTGAAGCTATTATCGCTGAAACAAAAAATAGTACAGCAAAAGTCGCAGAATCTTCTAAAGATGATGATTTAGGCTTTTCTCCAATGCCGGTTGCAAAGCCTGCGCCAAAAGGAGATATTTCCGATTTATGGGGACAGCTTTTATCTGCTATAACTTCAAAACCTACAGAAGCATTATTAAAACAGTGGGGTTATCCTGTGAAAATTTCTTCTGAGGAAACCGTTATTGCAATAAAAACCGAAATTTTTCTGAATAAGTTTAATTCCGGTGACAAAAAGACAATGGTTGTAAATGCTGTAAATACGTTATTTTCTCAGGAAAATTCTAATGTAATAATCCGTCTGGCGCAACCAAATGATGTAGTGGTTAAGCCTGCTCCATCAAAACCTATGCAGCCTAAAAAGCTTGTCCCTGTTGCTGAATCTCAACCGGAATATCCTGATGAAGAAGATGTTGAGCAAGCAAAGCAAGACGTAAAAGAAACCGAAAAAAGCAGTAAGGAAAATCCATCTCAATCACAGAAGCACCCAACCGGAATTTTAGGACATTCTGATCAGGTAAATATGGTTATGGATTTATTTGACGGTAAAATTATTGAATAAATAAAAAACTCCGATTTTAAATCGGAGTTTTTAGTATGTATATTTTTGCTATCTGTTTTGTAGCTTCATAAATAAATGTAAAAACTCAATGTACAACCAAACAAGAGTAAACATTAAACCTAATGCGCTTACCCATTCGTAAATTTTAGGTACCATTGAATTACAACCTCTTTCAATTGAATCAAAATCAATAATAAAGTTTGAAGCGGCAACTGCAATAACAAATAAGCTAAATACAATTCCACCGGTACTTGCCGTAAAGATTACAGGAATGCTTCTTGAAAACAATGTTGCAACAAGTTGAATTATATATATCAACAAAATTGATGCGGTTGCCGTAATAACCGTAGCTCTAAATTTGTCAGTGCATCTTATTATTCTCATTGAATAAAGTGCTAACATCACACCTAAAGTAACAAGGGTACAAAATACCGCTTTTACAACTATACCGTGTGCGTATGATTCAAAGACCGCAGATAACATCCCAAGACAGCACCCTTCTCCAATTGCATAGATAAATGACAAAATTGGTGTGATTTTTGGTCTTACAAGAACAGCTATCAATCCTGCAATAAATGCTGAGATGCCGCCTATAACACCTAACATATTTGCCTTGTCGGTATATCCGGCAGTTGTAAGTGCCCATACATATGCAGCAGATAGAATTACCCCTGCTGCAAGCAGTAATGATTTTATGAGTGTCCCGCTCAATGTCATAACATCACCTTCTGCTCTTTCGGCCTTTTCTAAAACATTGCCAAATATAGGATTTGCCATATAACCACCTTTCTACACTAAATGTGTTTTTATGATATAATAGTTTTATTATAATACAAAAAACATTTTAAGGCTATTCCCAAGGGGTTTATTGCAATGTATTTATCTACTTTTAAAAAATTCCTGAAATTTTTTGGCAAAGGTAAAAAACTAAAATTGTTTTTCTTTTTTATACTTGCCACTATCGCTGGATTGTTGGAATTCGTTGGTATATCATTGATTTATCCTTTTGTAATGGCTATCATTAATCCAGGTGAAATTTCAAAGTATATAGAATTATTGCCTCAACATTTTCAAAATTTATCTCCTTTTATAATTGCAATTTTTATTGGTATTTGTGCAATGTTGATTTTTGTTTTGAAAAATTTATATATGGTGATGTTTATCCATATTCAAAGCAAATTCCTTCAAAATTGGGCAAAATCTATAAGTGAATATTTTATGGATTATTTTTTGTATGCCCCGTATAAAAATGTCCAGAAGATTCCTAATACCGAAAAATTGTATGTGTTAAGCTTTTTATCAGTACAAACAACAAACGGATATATAATGCGATTAATGACATTAATCACTAATGTAATAATTGTATTTTTTGTTGTCGGGTTTATATTGTATAAATTTTTTATAGCAGGCATAATATCGTTTTGTTTTGTAATTGGCAGTATAATTATTCAAAACAAACTATTCAAATCTAAAATATCTGATGTAAACAATAAAATAGCAGGAACAACAAAACAAATCGGAAAAATTTCTTATTCAAACGTTAATTGTATAAAAGATATAAAAATTGAGGGCACAGAAAATTTCTTTAAACAAAAATATCAAAATCTCCTTGAGGAACTTACGAATGAGAATGCTTCGTTAGTTTTCTTTTCAGGAATTTCACCATATATAGTAGAAACTCTTATTGTATTAGCTCTTGTGCTTTTAGCTATAATAATAATATTTGAAAGTCATGGTCAGGGTTATAAAACTGTAGCATCTTTTGCTATGATAGTAGCAGCAATATTTAGAATAGCTCCTGCATTGAACAGAATTCAAGCAAGTATAATAAATCTTCCATCAGCACAAAATTTCACAAAAGACTTGATTGAATTTTACGAAAAATATGAATTTAATCCTATCTCAAAGAATATAAAATTTGATACTGATAGAATAGAATTTAAAGACAAAATTGAATTATGTGATGTTAATTTTTCATATGTAGAGGGAACACCGGTATTAAAGAATGTAAATTTGGAAATTAATAAGGGCGATTTCGTCGGGATAGTAGGGTTATCCGGTGCGGGGAAAAGCACTTTAGCAGATGTATTGACCGGCTTACTGCCAATCGATAGTGGTGAAATAAAACTTGACGGAATTTCACTAAATGATGAAAAAATATATGGTTACAGAAAAAATATCGGTTATGTGCAACAAGAGTTGACCGTATTGGAGAGCAGTTTTAGAGAAAATATAGCATGGGGTTTCTCGGATGAAATGATTGATAATAAGCGTGTTGAAAAAATAATTGAAGAGGTGCAATTAAAACCAATTGTGGACAAGTATCCGTATGGAATATATTCGGTGCCGTTTGTTGATGATACAGGACTTTCCAGAGGTCAGAAGCAGCGTCTGGCAATAGCAAGAGCCTTGTATAGAGAACCTGAAATTTTGATATTTGATGAAGCGACTTCTGCATTGGATGTCAAAACTGAACACGAAATAACAATGATGCTCCAAGAATTGAAGAAGAACAAAACCATAATAGCAATTGCGCATAGATTATCAACATTGAAAGCATGTAATAAAATAGTGTTCATGACAGATGGGCATATAAAAGATGTAGGGAGTTTTGAATATTTAACATCAAATTATCCTGAATTTGAGGAGCTGGTGCGACTTTCAACAGTAGCAATCACTGAAGAATAAAATATTAAAATAAATACTTTACAATAAAAATTTTTTATTCTATAATAAGAAAGTACCCCGATTGTTTCGGTATGGAGCAGGGGCGACAATTAAATAAAAAGAAACGTTAATTGATAACGAAATAATCCTCAGTAGCTCAATGGCGGAGCATTCGACTGTTAATCGAAGGGTTGTTGGTTCGAGTCCAACCTGGGGAGTTTTTTATTGCTTTAGGGGTTGGATTGACTTCAACCCCTTTTATAATGCTGGGTTTTAATGGGACATTTGAAAAAAGATTTTTCTGCCGTTGTAGATGTATTAGTTCAATCACGTTGACAGGAATGGTTAGTTACAATTATCAGAGAGATTGAGAAAAGTACCCCCGGAAATTTGAGAGAATTCT
>DEFJ01000016.1:32941-33175 GCA_002350725.1 Cyanobacteria bacterium UBA2855
AAACTTTTTAAGTTTTCGGGGAAATCTTTCAAAACTTACTGATACAAATTCCAAAACTCTATGATAATTCACTCTCAAACTAACTGATACTTTTTTGATAAGTTATTTGTTGATATGTGTTTAATTATCAAATTCCAATATCTCATTATCGTCAGGCACGACAACATTATTTAGTTTTAGAGATTTTATATCCTCTCTTGTAACTGTTAAATGGCTTACTGTGTCCATGTGGCT
>DEFJ01000011.1:0-5841 GCA_002350725.1 Cyanobacteria bacterium UBA2855
CTTTTCAAAGTCGTTTTTTTTTGGTGGTGCCTGAGGCACATCATTCGATGCTTCGCTCGCTGAATTTTTACGACTTATTCGACGTTTTTATCTTTATTGTGAGCGGTACCGTTTAATGCGAGCACAGCCTGAGGCACATCATTCGATGCTTCGCTCGCTGAATTTTTACGACTTATTCAACGTTTTTATCTTTATTGTGAGCGGTACCGTTTAATGCGAGCACAGCCTGAGGCACATCATTCGATGCTTCGCTCGCGAAATTATTTAACAATTTTAAAGAGCAAAGCTTATGAACCTAATAAAACATAACAGAACAAAAAAGGAAAAATAAATAACAAAAATTATATGTTTATAATATAATTTTTTTATGAACACACAAAGCATCGTAGAAAGAATTCGAGAAATAATGGACGATGAGACTCTTCTTCAATTGAAAGATGAGTTGAATAGTTACCATGAAGCAGATTTGGCGGATATATTTCTGGAACTAAAGCCTGAAGAAAGACTTGAATGTTTTAAGTTATTAGATATTGAAAAAGCAGCAGATTTAATGGAATATCTTACACCGCAAATTCAGGTAGAACTATTAGGTGATATCGATGAAGAAATGGCATCGAGAATTCTTACAAAATTACCTCACGATGCTGCAGCAGATGTCTTAGGTGACATGGAAGAGGACGAAAGTGAAGAGTATTTAGATCGTTTGCCTCATAAATTTTCTGAAGAAGTCAGAGAACTCCTTACATACAATGAAGATACCGCCGGTGGTATGATGAACCCTGTTGTCTTAACTGTTAATTCTGATATGAGCGTGAAAGATGTATTAAATCACATAAGAATCAGCGCAACTGAAGACAATATGGAGCTATACTATGTCTATGTCACAGACAAACAAAATCATCTTATGGGAGTTGTATCACTTAGAAAGTTACTTACATCGCCTGTTAATCAAAAGGTCGAAGATATAATGATTTCTGATATTGTAAAACTTCACGTTGATGATTACAGTGATTACATTATAGATGAGTTTATGAAATATCAATACAATGCACTTCCTGTTGTTGATTTATACAATCGTTTAAAAGGAATGATAACTTGGGATGATGTGCACGACTTATTTGAAGAAGAAACAACAGAAGAAATATACCAGACATCAGGTATTTCCACAGTCGAAGTTGATGAAGATGAAATATTAAAAGGTAGCATAACCAGAGCTATTCGAGCAAGAACGCCTTGGTTATTTATAACTCTTCTTGGAGAATTTATTGCAGTACATGTAACAAATACCTTTGAAAGCGCAGTATCCTTGCTTCCAATTGTAGCAGCTTTTATGCCTTTATTAGCCGGACTGGGCGGTAACATCGGCACTCAAAGTATTACCCTTATGGTTAGGGGACTTTCTACCGGACAAGTAACAATGGGTTCTGCTACTCACCATATTATGAGAGAAACATTCATCGGAGCAACGATAGGTTTAATATTTGGTTTACTCGTTATGAGCGCAACTTGGGGATGGAAACACAGTATTGGATTAGGAATAGTTGTTGGAATGGCGATGATGATTAATATGACTATGGCTACAATAATAGGCACTCTTACACCGCTGGGTTTAAAAGCGGTAAAAGTTGACCCCGCTGTTGCTTCCGGACCAGTTATTGCCACAACCATAGATGTCGTAGGGTTATTGGTATACTTTTCTTTGGTTACCGTTTATTTAAGACATCTGCAAATTTTGTAAAGACATCTTACATATTTGAATTAACACTATTTTTATTATAAAATTAAATTACTATCAGTAATATACAATTTACAAATTTTTTGAGAGAGATATGACAGATTATAAAAAAAATACAGGACGAAAGAGCTTCGCATCAACGACCCGCACAAAACAGCAGTCAAGTCAAGGGAAATCATATTTAAAAGAAGCAAAACGTAAACAAGAAGCCCAAGCAAGAGCGGTAAGACGATTTATAGGATTTCTATTTTTCTTAATTGTCGTTGTTATATCAATATTTTTAGTAGGGATGAAAACAAACTTCTGCGAAGAACATTTCGGTAAAGATTCCGCAATAACACAGTTTTTCAAAAACATGGCAAGCAGCAACGCAAACAAGGCAAGTGCAGATTTTTCATTGGCTGCATTCGGAGCAAGGAGAAAAAATATTCTTTTATTAGGTGTAGATGCAAGCGAATTTCCTGACGACTTGTGGACAGGAACGAGAACGGATACTATAATATTAGTAAACATTGATCCTCGTACAAAATCAGTAAATGCCCTGTCTATACCAAGAGACAGCAAAGTATACCTTCCTGATCATAATGGAATACAAAAAATAAATGCAGCTCACGCAATTGGCGGAGTTGATATGACTATCAGGACAGTCGAAAATACTCTTGGGGTAAGAATTGACAAATATATAATGGTTCACGATGATGCCGTAAAAAATATTGTAAAAGCGCTTGGCGGAGTTGATGTATATGTTGAAAAAAATATGCATTACAATGATTATGCAGGTCATTTGCATATCAATCTTACAAAGGGGTATCATCATTTATCACCTGATGATGCTGTAGGATATTTGAGATTTCGACATGACCCTATGGGCGATATTGGAAGAACTCAGCGCCAACAATGGTTCTTACGCGGTGTGCTAAACGAGTTAAAGAAACCTGAAACAATTACAAAAATTCCGGATATTATTGATGTAGGAAGAAAATATATTAAAACTAATATGTCATTATATGAGTTATCACAACTGGCAGCTGTTGCAAAGCATATAGATATGGATAAAATTGAAGTTGCAATGCTTCCGGGGGCTCCTAACAAAAGCGGAGTTGTAAGTTACTGGATTCTTGACCCTGAAAAGACACAAGAAGTTGTTAATCGATTGATTATCAGGAAAAAGCCTTATGAAGATTTTGAAAAACCCGTTACTGCTTCTATTGTTTATACAGACAGCAAATCTTCTGAAGCTCAAGAAATTAAATCTTCACTTAAATCTGCCGGAATTGATATTGTATGCGAATCCCGTATAACAAAGACTCATTCTCAATTTGTTGCACATTCAAATAGAATAACAAATTCATATTATAATAACTTAAAAAAAGAGAACGAAATACTTTCAGGTTATCAATTTATATATGATCCTGCTATATATATGTGTGCCGAATCTGATTTTACGGTAGTTGCCGCAGGGAAATAGAAATTACATCTAAACTAAAAAGGACAAGCATTCCTGCCTGTCCTTTTGTAGTAAGGATAGTTGATAGGTATAGTTAGGGTATATGTTAAAATTAAATCTTAACCTCTATTTTTATTTCCGCCAAATAAAGAGGTTATTATTGCCACACCGGCGCCTACACCTGCGCCAATTAAGCCTAATCGTTTAACTTGAGACCATTGAAATTCTTTAAATGCATTTTTTAATACATCAGAAGCGCTATCAGCTAAAACTTTCGAATCTTTTTTAACATGTTTTAGAATTTCTTTGTTGAAATTGCTAATTTCTGCTTCACATGCGGTACCTTGTTCTTTTATATATTTTGCTAAATCTTTTTTACTCATAGCTGATAATCTGTCAATCTCGGTGGTAACAGCTGCTTCCTCGCCTTTTATACCAAAAAGCTCTTTGTTATCGGTTACAAACTTTTTAATATCTTCAGGAGTAGCACTTTTGCCTAATTTTTTGACTTCTTCTTGCAATGTTTTCCAATTATCTGCTTGAGCGGCTAAAGCCTTTTTGCTGTCTGTAAACTCTTTAGTAACTTTTTCGGCAATAGCTTTTGCATCAATTTTTGCAATATCTTCATCTATAACATCAATAATAGCTTTTGCTTGAGCTTTATTTGTAACAGATGCAGGAAGTTTTGCTTTTGTTTCGGCATCCAAAGCATCAAATGATTCTGCATTCATCGCCTTTTTAACTGCTTCATACTGGTCTTTGGATGTTATACCTTGAGCTTTCATTTTTTCTAATTTTGCCTCTTCAATTGCATCTGTAATTTTTGCTTGTTTTGATGCATTATCATAGGCTTCATACAATTTTTGATTAACTTCTAATTTACCTTTTTCACCTTTGCTAATCGGGTTACCATACAAATAATAACCAGCAGCAGCACCAGCTCCTGCACCTGTAGCTGTGATTAGAGTCCCAGTAACTAAACCTGAACCGTTTGATTCATACGTATCATTTTCTAATTCTCCGCGAAATGAAGTTCCACTTGATAAATAAGTCGGAGTATATGGGACCTGAACTTGTGCCGGTTGCTGAGCGCCCGGAATTTGATAAAACGGGTTTGAACCGTATCCGTAAATACCTTCACCTGCCATAACAATACCTTTCCTAAATTTTTATAACTAACCTTACAAGATTATAAAAAAATTAAAGCTCAAAAAATTGCCACAAAAAAATATTATATTAAGAAATCTTAACAAATAACTCTTCAAATTCAGGAAAAGATATATTTGTCCACTCAAAATCATTTATTAAAATATCATTTTTACAAACCAAACCTGCAACAAATAAACTCATTGCAAGTCTGTGGTCATGATATGACTCAAGAATATTACCGCCATTTAATTCCGTCTTGCCGATTATAATAAATCCATCAGGAGTTTCTAATATATCTGCGCCTAATTTCTTTAATTCGCATACAGTTGTAGAAATTCGGTCAGATTCTTTATTGCGTAAATCTGCCGCATCCTTTATTATGGTTTGTCCTTCGGCTTGCGTAGCTAATACAGCTATTACAGGCAGTTCATCAATCAGCTTAGGAATTAATTTTCCTGAGATTTCACAGCCTTTTAAATCAGAGTGTTTAACTCTTATGTCACCTACTTTCTCGCCAGAAATTTCGTTACAATCCAATATTTCAATATCCCCACCCATTAATTTTACAGCATCAATTATCCCGGTTCTGGTAGGGTTTAGCCCAACATTTCTTATAATAATATCGGAATTAGGAACAATTAATGCTGCCACAATAAAATAAGCGGCAGAAGAAATATCCCCGCATATATAAATATCTTTTGGTTCAAGAGTAGATTTCGTAATACTTACAGTATTAGAGTTTGAAGAAATATTTGCACCAAGATATTTTAGCATTAATTCCGTATGGTTGCGTGAAACATAAGGCTCCGTAACACTTGTAACACCATCTGCAAATAATCCGGCAAGAAGAATTGATGATTTAACTTGAGCAGATGATAAAGGAGATACATAATTTATTCCGTGCAAATTCTGCCCAAATATTTTAAGCGGAGCATGATAGTCTGTCGCTTCAATCTCAGCACCCATCAAGGTTAACGGTTCAATAATTCTTTTCATAGGACGCTTTGAAAGACTTTCATCACCAATTAATACAGAATCAAAATGTTGCCCTGCTAAAATTCCGCTAACAAGCCGCATTGTTGTCCCTGAATTTCCGCAGTATAAAAACTTATTAGGTTGTATTAGTTCACCTTTAGAAGAAATCTCTATTTCCGTATCTGATAAATAATCAACATTAATTCCAAGGGATTTAAATATATTTAAAGTAGAATGCGGGTCTTTCCCCTTTGAAAAATTTTTTATTAATGTCTTACCTTTTGCAAGAGAAGCAAACATAACTGCTCTATGCGAGATTGACTTATCGGAAGGAATTGATATCTCCCCGCTCAAACCATTAATACATTTAGAAACAATCTTTTGCATAAAAAAATTTTACCATAAAAAATATTTGTGTTAGCATAATAATATAAATCGATAAGGAGACGTGTCCGAGCGGTTTAAGGTGCAATCTTGGAAAGGTTGTGTGGGAGCAATTCCACCGTGAGTTCGAATCTCACCGTCTCCGCCATTA
>DEFJ01000011.1:6048-42405 GCA_002350725.1 Cyanobacteria bacterium UBA2855
TCCTTTTGTTTCCTCTCGTTGTCGGAAACAAAAGGCATTTTGTAGTGTGCGAGCAAACGCAACCCTAGCAGCTAATCCTCCGATTCCTGCAAGACAGGCTCCATATCAACATAAGCATTATAATCTATTGAGCCGTATATTATTTTAAATTTTTCTCCGCTTGGGATAAACCCTGCAAAATTTATATCCGGTTGGTCAAAATCGTCTAGCGTTTCCATTGCTTGAATAGATGCCATCAAAAAATGTCCCTGATATAATTTTAAATATATTTTGTTTTCTATTTTTTCTGCAACAACTTGATAGTGCCCCGTTGGCAAAACTGCATCATCAGTCAATTTTACAGGACAAGTAACAGATAAAACAGGTAACTCCTTTGGAATTTGATTTATAACTTCTGTTTCATTACTCTGTTGATATGTTTCACCTTTCATTTTTTTAGGCTTCTTATTTCCCTTTTTAGCTTCTATTGCTTTTTTAAAATCCGCATCGGATACAGCTTTGTTGCCATAAAAATTTTGGTCGCCGAAATTATCCCATAAATCGCCATCGGCAAACGCATTATTGCCAAATATAAGAAAACTGACTACAAACAATATAAAAATCTTCTTCATATAGATATATTTAATTATTATTTTAAATTTGTAAACCTACAAATGATTGATACAAAATTAAAAAGTGAAAAATCAGCATTTGCGACTTTTCACTTTTTTAAATCATATCTTACGAGTTTAACACGAGGAATAAATACTACTTACACAATTTCTATAATATATAAGCCATTAAAACCTCTTGCCCAAGCGAAGAACTTCTCATCTTTTTCAAAGCTCTTAGCTCAGTTTGGCGAATACATTCCTTCGTTACACCATAAATATTCCCTATTTCTTCTAGTGTCATACGAGCAGAATCCCCAATACCGTAGCGCATTCTTACGACATCTTGTTCTCTTTGTTTTAAGGTAGATATTACCATTTCAATATCATCTTGAAGATTCTTTTGTTCAATATTTGCCGATACACATTCTTTTTCATCTTCTAAGATATCTGCAACATTAAAATCCCCGCCATCTTGCTTTTCCATACCGCTCTCTATGGAAATTGTCTTTGTATAAGCTGACAAAAAATTTTCAATTTTATCCGCTGATATATTCATTTTATCAGCAACATCTTTTGTTTTAACTTGAGAATTAGTTTCTTGCTCCATTTGTGATTTTAATTTTGAAAACTTGGAAAGAGTTTCCTGAATATATACAGGAATTTTCATGCAATGAGATTGTTCTGAAATAGCTTTGAACATTGATTGTTTTATCCACCAGCTTGCATAGGTCGCAAATTTATAACCTAATTTGTAATTAAATTTGTCAGCCGCAATCATTAATCCTAAATTTCCTTCTTGAATTAAATCAAACATAGGAATTCCGGATGAGTGGATTACTTTTTTAGCCAAACATACAACTAACTTTAAATTTGCTCTTATCAATTGACGTTTTGCATCCTCATCGCCTTCATGAGCTCTCTTTGCTAAATTTCGCTCTTCTTCGGCACTCAATACGGGGTAATTTGAAAGTTCCGAAATGTACTCACTCAAAAAATTGTCACTTGAAGCTTCAACTACTTCATACTTTGCCGGATTTGACTTTGATGTAGTCTTTTTAAATTTAATCGGGGCATTTTTACTCATACTTAAACTCCTCCTTATTCGCACGAATAAGATTTTAAAACTGTAACACGAAGACAAACACTTGATATATAATTAGTATATACTATATTATATACTTTTTCAAGTATTTGTTAAAATTTGTTACAAGACTCATAAATTATTATAGTGGCTTATTAGCTATTTTTATGCTAGTATATTGAGCATGAGGGGGATATTTATGAAGAAAAAATTATTTATAACATTAGGAATATTTATAATCGTTATGTTAACGTCAGCAGTTACATATGCAGTTGCAACAGGAGTTTTTAAGCCAAAGTACAACAAGCCGTCTGACTACAAAGTTGGGATTAAATATGAAGAAGCTTTAAAAGGAGATAAGCCGATACTAGCACTGTTCTACGTTGATTGGTGCGGTTACTGTATGAGATTTATGCCAAGTTATAAAACAATTGAGCCAAAAGTTAAAGAGAATTTTAACGTTGTTATGATAAATGCAGAAGACCCTGCAATGCAAGATTTAGTTAAAGAGGTCAGATTGACCGGCTACCCTACACTATATATTCTTGATCCGAAATACAATAACCGAGTATTTATAAATCAAGCATTTTATGGCGATATAAAGACGCTTAAAGGGGAGCTTGATATGTATGCAAATATAAGAAAGCTTCTTGATGCAGGTGAAAAGTGCGCTGCAGGGAAATAATTTAAGCATAAAAAAAAGACCTTGAATCTTTCAAGGCCTATCCGTTTAAATAAGAAGAGAGAGCTTTATATTTATATAAAGTCTGATACATTTTAAAAATTGCCATTTTTAATGTCATTTTGTAATAAAACTTTACAATAAATAAAGGAAACAAATGAAAGACATACAAAACCTGAAAGACACAAGAAATGTAGATATTCAAAAGGTCGGAATAAACCATATTGAATTGCCGCTTACAATAGAAAGAAAGAACGAACCGAATCAGATAGTAAGCGGGGAAGCTCGTGTTACGGTTGCTTTGCCAAAAGATTATAAAGGAACGCATATGTCCAGATTTGTCGAGGTATTAACAGAATGGCAAAACAAAAAATTGCTTGGAATAGACATTAAGGGTTGTCTTGAGGAAATTATAAAAAGACTTAATGCTCAAAGCGGCGAACTGAAATTTAAGTTTAAATATTTCATAGAGAAAAAATCGCCCGTAACTAATATGCCGGCTCAAATGTGTTATGATTGCTCTTTTAAGGGTATTATAGAAAACGGAAGATACAAATTTATACTGGGGGCAAAAGTTCCTGTTACAACGCTATGCCCGTGTTCTAAAGAAATATCTGATAACGGAGCGCACAACCAAAGAGCACTAATTTCAGTTAAAATTTCTTATGATGAGGATAAACAGATTTGGTTAGAAGATTTAATTGAGCTTATTGAAAGCTGCGCATCTTGCCCTTTATATCCTCTGTTAAAAAGAGAAGACGAGAAATTCGTAACGGAAAAAGCCTGGGATAATCCGAAATTTGTTGAGGATGTATTAAGAGATGCTGTTATTAAATTAAGAAATCATCCTTTAATCAATGAATTTGAATTAGAGTGTGAGGCATTTGAGAGTATTCATAATCATTCTGCGTGGGCTTATCAAAAAGAAAGCAAAAAGTAAAACAAGTAAATAAAAGAGGGATAAATGGAATATAAATTAAAAGATACAACAAGCAAAACGGCATTTGAGTACGGATTGCTGCTGAGACGAATCTATCCGTACATAAAATCTGTTATGGGGCGTGCTTTACTGAATCTTATAATTGCTATTCCTCTCGGCTTATTGGATGGGATTGTTGCGCTATCCCTAAAGCCATATCTTGATTATGTAGTTAACGGGAACCCGGAACAGACCTGGACTTTTTTAGGGTATACCGTACATCTGCAATCTTGGCTTGCTTTTGTTATACCGTTTGGCATAGTCGGGTTTGCCCTATTTCAAGGATTACTCAAGTATGCAAGCACATATCTTACTGATTGGACAGGAAATAAGATTTCAAATGCTCTTAAAATAGATTTGTTTAAAAAATTAACCTCGCTTGATTCAAAATTCTATGACATAAATACCTCAGGATTAGTTTTATCAAGATTTCTTACTGACCCCGAAACGGCTTCAAAAAACATTATAAACACCTTAAAATCTTTTATAGCCAGCTTATTTGGGGTATTAGGATTAGTAATAGTTTTACTATACAATTCGTGGCAGTTGGCTATTATAGGAGTTACGGTTATGACAATAGCAATTACCCCGGTAACTCTAATAAGAAAAAGAATTAAAAAGGTTTCTAATGCAACAATGGTAGTTGTTGGAGATATGACGACTAATTTTAATGAAACATTTTCCGGCAATAAAATAATGACAGCCTACAACTTGCAAGACATTCAAAACAAAAAATTTGAGCATCAAATTAATGAACAATTTAATTTGACAATGTCACTTACAAAGCGTGTCGGGTGGATGTCACCAATAATGTACTTTGTATGTTCTATCGGAGTTGCACTTGTTATGGCGTATGGAAACCATTTAATTTTAACGGGTTCAATGACAGCCGGCAGCTTCGCTTCTTTTGTCACGTCTTTGCTGCTGCTATATAAACCGACAAAAAACTTGGGAAATGATTTAGCAAATTTACAAACGACTTTTGTTGCAATGAGCAGAGTATTTGAGTTGTTTGAATTAGAACCTGAAATTGAAAATGGCAACAAAAAACTTGAGGACTTAAAAAATAATATCGAATTTAAAAACATATATTTTGAATACGAAAAAGATGTTCCTGTTTTAAAAAATTTCAACTTGAATGTTTCAAAAAATGAAACCATTGCTCTTGTTGGAAACTCAGGCGGTGGGAAAAGTACTGTCGTAAGTCTGTTACCAAGATTTTATGACGTTACACAAGGCGAAATCAACATAGATGGCACTAACATAAAAGAGTTTGATATTTTCTCACTTAGAGAAAAGATTTCATTTGTATTTCAAGATAATTTTATGTATTCCGGAACTATTAGAGAAAATATTTTGCTGGGCAATCGGAATGCAACGGATGAAAAAATTGAAAAAGTTGTTAAACTAGCCCATTTAGATGAATTTATTGAAACTCTGGAAAAGGGGTTAGATACTGAACTTGGAGAACGAGGAACAACACTTTCAGGAGGACAAAGACAACGAGTAGCCATTGCAAGAGCAATGATAAAAGATGCGCCTATCGTAATACTTGATGAAGCAACATCGGCATTGGATAACGAATCAGAGGCAATTGTCCAAAAAGCATTAAATAACCTGATGAAAGACAAAACTGTATTTGTTATTGCACACAGATTGTCAACCATTAGTAATGCGGATAGAATAGCCGTTATCCACGATGGGGAACTGGTTGAACTGGGACGACACGAGGATTTAATACAAAATCAAAACGGTTTTTACAAAAAGCTGTACGATATGCAATTTAAAAATCAAGAATAGTTATTTAATACAACCAATACAATGTAAAATATTTATGATACAATCAGGTTAGGGATGAATTTTAACAGGGAGTCATTATGTTTGAATTTTTATTTGGCAAAAAAAATAATAAATGTGAAGAGAAAAAAACGGAACAACTAAACAGAGCATATACAGCGATTAGGAGCAAATATAATCCTGACAACATTCCGGAAGAACGAAAAAGTTTTCTGAAAGAAAGAATTAATTTATATGGATATCTAAATTATCCTTATGTAAAGGCTTGCGAAGAAATATCAAACGAAGAAGTTCTTTTTGGGCTTGAAATAAAATGGAAACAAAACGGTATATTTAAAGATGGGAAATTTGAATTTAGTAATGATAAAATTAGCGTTCTTGCAAGAAATAACATTAAAAATTCTGATTGGTTTAAAAAGGAAGGTCACGATATCAAGCTAATAAACCTTGCAGGTCTTGGAAATGGCAACAAATCAAAAGAACCGGGCAAATTTATGGATTGGCTCCGTCAATTGTTAATATTGCCGACAGGAAATACTGAAAATGGCATCTTTAATACAACAATATATTTGATACCTTTTCACCCAAGAGAATTTGGATGCGCATATCTTCCAAGGAGTTCCGAGGTAAGTGAAAAATTATATGATAAGGAAATTGGTGAACTTACAAAAACTACAGTTAAAGAGCAAGTCAAAATGTTTATTGAGCTTGCACAACTTGCGGGACATCCTGTTATATATGATATTTTACCGCAAACCGGAAGATTTTCAAAAGCCGTTCTTGCAAATCCTGCTATAGCAAGATGGTTTGACATACCGGAATTAGACAAAAAGATTGTGGAAAAAATTGACGATGTTGCAGAAAACCTAAAAGGTGCGTACGAAGCAGAAGACGTTGACGTAATAAAAGATATTTACAAGCAAGCTCAAACAGGAAGCACAGGAAATCTTACGGAGCATTATGCGGCACTGTTTGAAAAAATGGATAATGAAATGATAGCTTGCAGAAAACAGATTTGCGAAAAAATGTGCGAGAAAGCATCACAAGAAGCGATACAAAAAAGAGTAAAAGAGATTGTCGCAAAAATTTTAGAAGTAAAGCCAAATCAAAAGCTGACAGAATCTGATATTACAAAGCAAATTGATATTATAAAAGAACTTATTGATAATGGGCTATGGCCTGCTCCGGGAGGAGCGTGGTGTTCGGCAGGAGTTCCTGTATACGATAAAATGAGCGAATGTGGCGGATATCCAACATTTAAACATTATGATTATAAAGGTGAAGATGTTACACACTTTGCGAATTTGGATTGTCAAACTCCATACTACTTTGTATATCTTGAAAACGGCACATATAATAAGCCTGTAATTGAATATTTCATAAAGGCTATGCAAGATTTACAGGAAGAATATAACTTCGACGGATTTAGAGTTGACCACATCGACCACGTTGTCGATACCGTTTCAGAAGCCGCAGGTGTTCCTATAAGCTATAGAGCACCAAGAGAAGTTTTAAAGCAACTTAATAATGCAATGAAATCAAAAATCCCTTACTTTGCAACTCTTGCCGAATATATGCTTTGGGATAATTATTACAGGGAATATCATATAGGCATGAATTTTGATCTTCTCTGGGGAAATGATATAGTATCACAGCAAGAAAAGAACCCTGAAAAAATAACAGAAGATAACCAAACACTTGCAAATTATAATATGGATTTTAAAGAAGGAGCAAGATTATCAATTTTAAAAGCTTATAACAACCAAGACGGCGAATTCAGAGAGATTGACCAATATCCGGGACAATTAACAGCCGACGGAGCTATATTTAAATGGGCAAAATACAAACTGCTTCCCGGCGGAAAACTGGCTCAAAGACCAATGTTATACATTGATGGCGATGAAAGTTTTACAAAAAGAGGCATAGAAGGTGCAATCGGAGAAGAAATTGCTATGGCTAGAGAAGATAACTTTGAATTTTTTGAGAAATTTGATGCCATAGACAGATTTGTAAAGCAGCAACACATAATTACTGACGGGGAAGCCAGAATAATTGTACAAGATAAAGAAGGATTTGTCGCATGGCTGATATCATGCGAACCTCTAAAAAAAGCATTTCTCGTTGTTGCCAATTATAAATATCCGACCGAATTTGTAACAACACCTCTTGATAATGGACAAAATCAACAAAATTGGATAAAAGGAGCTCCAATATACAAAAAAGAAATAAAACTTCCGACAGACTTCAGAATAACTGCGGAATATGTTTTCAAAAAAACTCACTATGCCGCACAAAAATGGGAAGGTGAAACCAATGAAATATTTTTTGAGGAGCTAAAACCTGCTGAGTTTAGAATATTCTCACTTGAAAAATAAATTATTTTATAGATTTTTTGAAATCTGATACCAGCTTAGGATTACTTTCTGCGTATTTCAGAAAGAAATCAAGTTGCTTTAATAAATTTTCTGATACTACATGTTCAATTTTGCAAGCATTATCTGTGGCTTCATCATTATCAAGACCTAACACCTCACTTAAGAACTTTGTTAACAGATTATGACGAAATATCACAGATTTGGCGGCTTCCTCACCTTTAGGAGTGATCGTTATTGAGGAATAACGCCCGTAATTTATGTAGCCAAGCTCATTTAGTCTTCTTAAAGCCTCACTCACGGAAGCCCTTGAAACACCTAAATCTCTAGAGATATCAATTGCACGAACATTATTATATTTACTCAACCTATTACTTATTACTTCTATATAATCTTCCAATCCTGATGTAATTTTTAAATCAGTCATATACACCTCATAATATAAGTAAAACGTAAGGCAATCCTAACATTTTGTCAAGTAGAATTTTTATTGTAAAATAATTTTGCAGGGGGAACTTTGAACCTATCGAAACTATTTGATATCGGCAGAAATTTATATGCACTAAAAGCCTACAACGATAAATTCGGGGAGGCCCCAATACCGCTGCGTTATTTCTTTGAATTGACATATCGATGTAACCTGAATTGCCCTTATTGTTATGTGGGGAATGACAGAAATAAAAATGAGTTATCTACTGAGGATTGGTTCAAGATTATTGCCCAAATCCCATGGTATTCATTTGTTACTCTTGTCGGAGGAGAACCCCTTGTAAGAAAAGATTTCATTGATATATTAATGAAAACTTCAAAAAAAACTTTTGGTAAACTTAATGTTGTATCAAACGGAATTTTGATTAATGATGAAATAATTGACGCTTTTATAAAAAGTAAAATGATGCTATTATCAGTATCTCTTGATGGATACGGAGAAAATCACAATAGAAATCGCAACAGAGACGGAATATTTGATACTATAATAAGCAATCTTGAAAATATGAATTTACACAAAAAACGCCCTATGATTGATATTAAAACTATAGTTTTAGAAAACAATCTGGATGATTTACCTAAACTTTATAAAATGTGTAATGATATGAAATTTAACTTCTTTTCAATATCATTTTTAAGAAATAATAATTTGAAACAAAATTCTTTACTTTTCGATAACTTTGTACCCGAGTTTACAGCGAATTATCCGATAGAAAAATACTTTGACCTTGAACATTTTAAAGAAATATACAAAGAATTGGAAACTATGTCAAAAGATTCTATGGTAAAAATAAGGTTTTCGCCAAAATTTGAATACTGTAAAGACCCGCTTGAGGCTATTACAAAATTTTTTAATACCCCGGCAGACAAACCAATATCCGACATATACGAGCCATGCAAATACCCGTTTTCCAATATGATGATTACACCTGCAGGAGATGTATATCCTTGTTTATCTCAAAAAATTGGAAACGTAAAAGATCTCAGCATAAAAGAAGTATTCAATTTGCCACACTATCGTTGTTTTAGGAAAAACCTTAAAGCGTCAAAAGTATTCGGAGCTTGTCAAATGTGTTGCGAATTATGCCCAAAAGAATAGTCGGAGAAAGAGTCCCCGACACTTATATGAATATATGCAGAAATAATTATTTATTTGTTACCAGAGGTTTTTAATGTTTTGTTGTATCTGTACTGTGTCCAAATTCGGCTTACAAAAGACAACGCCGCACCAACAGTAAGCAAGCTGAACAGGAATGGTACAAGGGCAATCTTTGCCTTACTTTTAAACAATTCTTGAATCTTACCCTTTAACAGCTTTTCATCAGAATTTACCGATTTTTTTGCAATATTCGGAATATCATTTAATGTCGCTACAGTATACTCTCCTGTCTTTTCATCAAATTTTAATATTTCAGCATGCTTGTTGTCATGATGTAAAATTTGCTTATACTTTTCGTCGAACAATGCACTACCAAATATAGTATACAAAGCTATAATAGGAACTCTTGTCGCGACCTCTTGTACATCAAGCTTCCCTCTATCTTTTGCGGCACCGAAATACCCCGCAACACCTGATAACACCGTAATAGCCAATTGTCCGTTACCAAGAGCAAGACTACCATCAGACTTCCTTGAAAAATCTAAATTCAGATACTTATTTAGAAATTTCTCAACTTTTGCAGATTTAACACCACCTTTTTCTAACAACTTATATAACTTTGCACCCGGATTTAAAAACCCTTCACTCAGTTTTGAAATTGCCTTGCATTTTTGCCCTGCTGTACCTAACAACAAACTTAGAGCTAAAGCACCTAAAGATAATATTCCGGCTTTCTTTAAATGAGATTTTGCGCTTGCTTCAACCCTATTTGCAGTTTCGGTATCAGATGCACCCTTTGATTTATCCAAATTTGCAACTTTTGTAAAATCAGCTTGTTTGAAAACCTTTAAAGTAAATAAGTTTTTAGCAAAGCTTAGTGCATATTCCGCCGCTGGGATAGCTGCACAGCTCAACACAATAGCCGCTTTTACCGGTAAAAGTCTTTGCGCATCCTTACCGCCAGCTTTTACAATCTCAGCTACCGATTTTGATACATCAGGTTTTAAATTTTCAGGCAACACTTTGGAAAAAACTTTTCGTCTTGAAAAGTATTCACCCATTAAAGCCGGTAAATAGAAAAATAATGCCCCTTCTAATACTTCTAAAAAAGTAACCTCTGACAAATCAGCCGCACTCCGTGAAAAAACAGCCTTTGGCAACCAATTTGTAATCGTAGCCTGAGCAAATCTGGAATGAGATAAACCTGAGTCACCTTCTTTTAAATTTATAACATTTGCTAAAAACTTTTGACCTTTAGTAAGGTTTGAGGTTAACTCCTCTGATAATTTACATGCCGCTACTGATTTTGCGGATTTAAATGTTATATTATTTTGCTTAGTTGTAATATCGTAATAGTATGTCATAAAATTGTTCCCTCATAAAAAACTGCAAAAAATAAGCCGGCGATTGACTTATTCATTCTCGCCGGCTTTATCCTTATCCTTTACTTGTGAACAATCACATTCGGCAGGCTAAAGTCGGCATGCACATCATCATTTGCATACACATCATAGCCATCATATTCATATTATTTACCGAATTTGTAATCATTACTATTAACTTCCTTGGCATTAAGTGTACAAAAAACCTTTATTTATGTCAAGTTACCTACAAAAAATTATCGCAAGATTACTCGCGATAATCATTTTGATTTATTAAAAAATTTTAACCAATCAAATTTTCAAGCATTTTAGCATTCTCATCAGCTCTTTTAGCTTGATTAGCAGAAACTCTGCGCATATACGAACGTAAAGCTTCTCTAATTAATTCGCTTCTTGATCTTTGTTCATCATTTGCAACCAAATCAACTTTATCAAGAAATGCATCCGGCATCGTAACTAAGATTTTCGCCATAACACTATACCCTCCATTGATAACACATAAATAGTATATCATATATTAATACTTTATGCAAGTATTGGTATATTATTTGGTTATCTATACTTGCAACTGAAATTTTTACGTGGTATTATAGACGCAGGGAGATGTGAAAGTATGGAGCATTGGGCATACAGTTTTCAAATATTAGGGAATAAATTATCCGTAAATTTGGACACGTTATTTACAATGTGGTTTGCAATGATATGCCTTATTGTATTTGCATTTATAGCAACGAGAAATCTTTCACTGATACCTAGCAAGCTTCAAGCTGTATGTGAAAAAATTATGGGATTTTTCTGGGGAACAATGGATACAATGATGCCTCCTAATAACAGAGGGCATGTTCCGCTTGTTGCATCACTATTTTTGTTTATACTTTTTGCAAACCTTATGGGGCAATTGCCATTAAGAATAATTCATTTGAAGACTGGAGAATTAGCATCTCCTACTAATGATATTAACATGACGGCAGCCATGGCAGTTATTGTTTTGATATACTATGTAGGCGCAGGAATTATAAAAAAAGGACCTAAATTTTTCTTGCACGATTTTTCATTTGTGAGTATTGTAATGGCATTGGTTGAACTGCTTGAAATGGTTACCAGACCTTTAAGTTTGGCAATCCGTTTATTTGCAAACATATTTGCAGGAGAAATATTAGTATCAATTGCATTAGCCGCAAGTGCATATTTTGCACCTCTGCCGGTCATGCTTTTTGAAATACTTGTTGCATTTATACAAGCCACAGTATTTATGATGCTGACAATAGCATATGTTGGCTCAGCAACAGGAGATGAACATTAAAAACGAAAAATTATTTAATATAAGGAGAAATGAAATGGAAAATTTAGCACAATTAGGAGCAGGTATTGCAATAGGATTTGGTGCAATCGGGGCAGGACTTGGTATTGGGGTAGCAACAAAAGGATTAATGGATGCGGTTTCTCGTCAACCTGAAGTTGCAGGAAAAGCTTTTGGGTTCTTCCTATTAGGCGCAGCATTAGCTGAAGCTTGTGCTTTGTACGCATTCGTTATTGCATTCCAATTGCTCGGTAAATAAATTTTAATTGATTGAAGGTAATAATGGAATTTAATGCAACATTTATCATATCTATAATAAGTTTTTTGATGTTCGTAGCAATTATGAACAAAATTTTCTATGCGCCGATTACAAATATAGTTCAACAGCGTGAAGAAAAAATTAAAAAAGACTACGATGCGGCAGACAGCCTCAAAAATGAAGCTACTACAATTCTTAAAGATAGAGATGAAAAATTAGCAACAGCAGAACAAAAAGCTCGTGATATTATTGCTGATAAAATAGAGGACTATAACTCAAAAAGTAAAGAAGAAACAGCTCTGGCAGCAGAACAAGCTGCCCAAAGAATTCAAGAACAAAAAGAGTTGCTTAATCAGGAAAAAATAAATTCTGAAAGGGAATTAAAAAGCAAAGTCATAGAATTAGCACAATCAATTTCTTCTAAAATTCTTGGCTTTAATGTAGAAAAGGACGAAATAGAAGGAAAAATAGGGTAAAATGGAGCAAATACTAAAATTATGGGAATTGATATTACAATCAAACACGTTCAACTTTGTTGTTCTTGTTGTAATACTGACCATTGTTATGCAAAAAATGAATATTTCAGAAAAATTAGTTCAATTAAAAGATGAGATTATCTCTAAATTAGAAGCCTCAAGAAAAGCAAAGGAAGATGCGGAAGAATACTATACTGAGGCAAAATCAAAAACTAAAAATTTGCCGCAAGAGATTTCGGAAAGATTAAATCTTGCAAACAAACAAGCTGACAATGTTGCAGAAATGATTAAAGAATCCAAAAACAAAAAGCTCAAACAGCTTTCTGATAATGTAATAAAAATCATCGATGCAGAAACTAAAACACTTATTACAAATCTGCATGACCGGACTGCCAGCGATGCAATTAATATTGCATCCAGATATATTAAAAACAAAATTAAAGAAGAACCTGAACTTCAAAACAGATATATTGACGAAAGTATTAGAGAATTAGAGAAGATAACATTATGACAACAGCAACATTAGAAAAAACTTCAGCAGTATCAAAAAATTATGCTCAAGCACTTATAGAATTAGGGACTGACAATAAAGTATCTTTTGAAACACTGTCAGAAGACTTAAAAAACGTGGATGAAACTATAACGTCATCCAAAGACTTGTCGACAGTATTAACAAATCCTTCTATTAATAATGATGTAAAATATGAAATAATAGAGGCCATTTTTAAGGATAAAATTGATACTGAAGTATTAAATTTCATAAAATTATTAATTGAAAAAGACCGAATAAAGGAATTTAGCGAAATTCATACAGAATTTATTACCAAAGTAAATAGCATAAATAATATAAAACCGGTAACCGTAGTTTCTGCCGTAAAATTAGACGATACACAAAAAAAGAGAATTGTCGGAATCCTAACCGACAAAATGAATAAAACAATACTTCCACATTGGGAAACAGATAAAAGCATTATTGCTGGACTAATCGTTAGAATGGAAGACGATATAATTGATATGAGTATTAGACACAGAATTAATAAAATGAATAAAAGTTTGACGTTAACTAAATAAAAGAAGAGGTATATATGGCTTTAATAAAACCTGATGAAATAAGTTCAATAATAAGAAGTAAAATTGAAAACTTTGATATAAAAACTGAGATTTCAAATACCGGTAGCGTGCTTGATATCGGTGACGGTATTGCAAGAGTATACGGACTCAGAAATGTTATGTCAAGTGAGCTTGTTGTATTTGAAGACGGGCAAGATACTTTAGGTATCACAATGAATTTAGACGAAGATAATGTTGGTGTCGTAATTCTTGGGGATTACACAAAAATAAAAGAAGGGATGACGGTTAGAACAACCGGAAGAATTGCTGCTGTACCGGTCGGATACGGATTAATCGGCAGAATAATTTCCCCGACAGGAAAAGCTCTTGACGGAAAAGGTGAAATTGAATACACAAAAACAAGACCAATAGAACGTGTTGCTCCCGGGATTGTAACAAGAAAATCTGTGCATCAACCTTTGCAAACAGGCTTAACCGCAATAGATGCACTTACTCCTATTGGTAGGGGGCAAAGAGAACTTATCATCGGGGACAGACAAACCGGTAAAACCGCAATAGCCTTAGATACGATAATTAATCAAAAAGGTCAAAATGTAATTTGTATATACGTAGCAATTGGGCAAAAAGCTTCAACAGTGGCTCAAATTGCAAAAACATTAGAAGAACACGGCGCAATGGAGTATTCACTAATTGTTTCGGCTACAGCAAATGAAGCTGCACCTTTACAATACATTGCACCTTTTGCCGGTGTCGCAATCGGCGAAGAATTTATGGAAGAAGGCAAAGATGTTCTTATAATATATGATGATTTAAGTAAACACGCACAAGCTTATCGTGCTATGAGTCTACTTCTAAAAAGACCGCCCGGACGTGAAGCATACCCAGGGGATGTATTTTATCTTCACTCAAGACTTCTTGAAAGAGCCGTAAAGCTTAATGACGAGCTTGGGGGCGGTAGTATTACTGCACTTCCGATTATTGAAACTCAAGCAGGTGACGTATCAGCTTATATTCCGACAAATGTAATATCAATTACTGACGGTCAAATATTCTTGGAGTCTGACTATTTTAACGCAGGGGTAAGACCTGCTATAAATGCAGGTATTTCTGTTTCTCGTGTAGGTGGTGCAGCTCAAACAAAGGGTATCAAACAAGTCGCAGGCAAATTAAGACTTGATCTTGCGCAATACCGAGAACTTGAAGCATTTGCACAATTTGCATCAGATTTGGATCAAGCGACTAAAAATCAACTGCTCCGTGGGGAAAAACTGACAGAAGTTTTGAAACAGCCTCAGTATAAGCCACTTAGTGTAGCTGAGCAAATTACAGTATTGTATGCTGCAAATGAAGGCTACTTAGATGAAATACAAAATTCAGATATACAAAGATTTAAAAATGACTTGTGTAACTACATAAAAGGGAATTTACCTGAACTTATCGAAGGATTAAACAAAGGTAATGCCCTAAGTGATGAAGATAAAAAAGCATTAGGAGATGCCATTTTAACATTTAAAAAGACTTTCTAGAGAATAAGGAATTTAATTATGAGATGTTACAATCATTATGACAGAGATGCAGTATGTATTTGCCGTTCTTGCGGGAAAGCATTATGTCGTGATTGTGCAGATTCAGAGAAAGATTCCGTATATCTATATTGCAAAAACAGCCGAAAATGTCGCAATATTGAAAAATTTACGAGATTAGGGTACAAAATTCTTGAAACTCACGATAGTCTTTGGACAAAAATAATAAAAATTATATTTATAGCTGCAGCCGTAATAGTTGTTGGGTATGGGATTTCGTTAATAATGCCTCCGGCACCTCTTCCGCCTGTTCCGCTACAATAAGTAAGGATAACATTATGTCTAATTTGAAAGATATAAAAAACAGAATACAAAGTGTTGAAAGTACCAAAAAAATTACAAGAGCAATGAAGATGGTTGCTTCTGCCAAGGTAAAAAAAGCAGAAATGAACGTTAAAGCTTCAAGACCTTTTACCGAAAATCTTAATAATCTTTTTAGAAAAATGATTGATTATGTTCAACAAAATTTCAGCAGCTCAACATTAAGGATAAAATCACCTATAGATAATTATCCTGAATTACTTAAAATCAGAGAAACACAATCTGTGGGTTTGCTAGTTAACACTTCAAACAAGGGTCTTGCCGGAGCATATAATGCAAATATTGTCAGAAAAACTATAAGCATTGTAAAAGAATATAATAAACAAGGCATAAAAACTTACTTGTTTATTATTGGACAAAAAGGACTGGCAACACTCAAAAGAAAAATTGAGCCTTATAACTGCGAAATAGCAAAATCATATTTGGCTATAGCAAATAATCCAACCCCTGAATCAGCAAAGATTGTTACTGAAGATTTAGCAGAATATTTTGTTAACAAACAAATTGACAAGATTGAAATTATTACAACAAGATTCAAAAATATGATGAGCTACTTTGTAGAAGATTGGACGGTTTTACCGTTAAAAACACTTACTCAAGAGCACGACAAGATATCGGACGGTGTCATTGACCCGCTTATGGAATTTGAGCCGGACAAACATCATATTTTACAAAAAATTGTTCCTATGTACATTACAAACATTATTTATCAATCTCTATTAGAAGCCCAAGCAAGCGAATTAGCATCAAGAATGACCGCTATGTCGGCAGCAACAAACAATGCTGAAAAAATGATTACATCGCTTTCGATTGAGTACAACAAACTTAGACAATCGGCTATCACAAACGAAATCGTAGAAGTTGTTTCGGGCGCTAATGCTCAGATGAACTAACTTTGCCATATTGATTTGCGTGTTTGGCACGTTCTTTTTGTATAATTTCGAATGCAATTTCTTTAAGTAACTTTATTTTTTCAGGGAACATTAAGGACTCAGTATAATTGTCCTCTTTATAACATCCTAAAATCTCGCGCTTTGCATGCAGCATTCTTTTTGCAACTTTAAATTCAACCGAAAAAGCTTTTAATTCCGTTTCCAAATCATATCGCAAAGCTTGTATAATTGAAATTTTTTCCGAAGCATCCATATCAGAGTCGAAGACTTTTTTAATATCTTTTCGAACACGTTTTAAGATATTTTCTTTATCTTGTTCACTAGAAAAAGTTTCATATTTATACAATGAGTTGTTGTAACAAGTCATATATTTACTTGTTAAAAGTTTGTTTTTTAATGCGCTCATTGTTCTTGCAGTATATTTTGGATTATACAGTACATCAAAAGCGTGAGCCATTTCGTGCAAAAAAGGCGGAATAAACAATTCGGAAATTTTATGCCATTTCATAGGAATTGAAATAATTTGCCCAAGAAAATTTGTACAAGTTAAATTATCCTTATCGGCATAAATATAATCATTTTCTCCGCTATTACCTGACGATTTAAGCTCGACAATTTCAATACGCTTTGGTTCTTTTAGAACCCTTTGGGTAATTTTTCGCAAATGTTTTACCGAAATCCTATCTTCCGGCAAATTTGAAACAATTTCATTATATAGCGCATCACAAGAATTAAATACAGCTTTATCTCGCTCAGCAGCGCTTCCTTTGGCGTACATTGACGAATATTTAACATTAGAGGAAACTTTTACCTTAATCATATAAATATTAAAGCCGTGAAAAATGATTTTTGCGCACTAAGATAAAAAAGTAAAAAATATTATACAACAGGTAGACCTAATGTACATTTATAATATAAATTTATAATTGCAGGTATATATATTATAAAACCTATAGCAACAGCAACGATTGTGGCAAACATAACAGCTCCGGCAGAGATATCCTTTGCCATACCAACCAGTGTAGAATATTTATTATGGAATACTGCATCCAATGAAAACTCTATTGCGGAATTAATCATTTCAAAACCGACAACTAAACTTATAGCCATTAATACTATACAAATTCTTGTTGCAGAAAGCTCCAATGCAACACCGCATAACAAAGCCAATGCACCTACAAGAAAATGAATTCTTATATTACGTTCACTTTTTAATACTATTCTTAATCCTTTTCTAGCATTCTTAAAGGTCTTTCTAAACCCCTGTGTTTTGTACTTTGTCATACCCTACAGCCTTTAACGCATTATTTTGTTTTTCAATAATATAATTATAATCTTCTTCTGTCTGATGGTCAAATCCTAACAAATGCATAATCCCATGACTTATCAAAAAGCATAACTCATATTCTTTTGAAACTCCTTTTTTAGCTGCCTCTTCAATAACTTTATCAAGGGCAATCATAACTTCGCCTAAATTGATTTCTCCATCAAATATAAATCTATCAGAGGGCTCTGTGTCTGCAAACATAGCAAAAGTAATTATATCAGCAGGATAATCCTTATTGCGATATTCTCTGTTAATCTGATGAGTTTTTACGCTATCACAAAATAAAAAGTCAAAAGACACCGTATTATATTCATAATCCAAAAGACAACAACGAGTCATTATATCATCCTGAGAAAGATAATATTTCAAAATCTCACGAGCTTTGTCAATAAAAAATCTTTCATCAATCTGCCAATCGGAATAAATATTTTCACTAAAAATATTATACTCAACCATATTATTCCTCTGAAGAATTACTATTCTTTGATTCCAACTCATTTATTTTTTGTTCAAGATCCTCATCAAGAGTCACTCCCGGAAGTGGATTTATATCATATTTATACTTCTCGTCCTGCTCTTGATATTTAATTCTTTCGTGCTGCATACCTCTTAAAATCCTGCTAAAAGTATTTGCAATAATCTTTAAATCCTTTAAGGTTAAAGGACTATCCGATAACTGTCCGTCATTCAACCTATCAACAATAATTTTATCAATTATATTTTCAATTTCATCAGGAGTAGGCGTTTTAAGAGATCTTACGGCTGATTCTATAGCATCGGCAAGCATTAAAATTGCCGTTTCTTTCATGTTAGGCTTTGGTCCTGAGTAACGGAATTGTTCTTCTTGAACATTTTCTGCCCCCTCTTCTTTTACTGCCTCGTTATAAAAATAACTTACTAATCCTTCTCCATGGTGCTGTAATATAAAATTATTGATAATAGACGGCAAACCATATTTTTTAGCTATTTCAACACCCTCTTTTGTATGAGCTGTAATAAGCATTTTACTTCCAAGAGGATTGTGATTTTTGTGCGGATTATCTATACCAAAATACGACTGGTTTTCAACAAAAAACAGCGGACGACGAAGTTTTCCGATATCGTGATATAAAGCACCAACTTTCGCTAAAATAGGATTTGCGCCAATTGCTTCGGCGGCAGCCTCACACAAATTCGAGACCATCAAACTGTGATGATATGTCCCGGGTGCCTTATCCAGCAAGGTTTTCAACACTTGATGTTCTGTTAATTCCGCTAATCCATATGGAGTTATAATACCAAATATCCCCTCAAACAAAGGCACAACAATAAATACTATCATTGAACTTATAATACCGTTAAGAGCGATATAACCACAATCATACACAAGTCGCAGGTTGCTGACATCAATAAGACATTTTTCAAGCATATATATACTCATAACAATAAGCACACCGCCTAATGAAACAATACAACCTGCCTTTATCAAATCAACACGTCTTGAATATCTAATTTGTGACATTGTAATTCCTGCAACCAAAGTTAACAGCAAAAATGTAATAATGAATTGAGCAGGATACTGAACTCCAACTGCTAAAATAGAAATTAAAACGATAGAAGCGGCAAATGCCACTCTTGGACTTGTAAAAATAGAAAGCAACATTACAAAAGCCGGCACAGGAATAACATATGGAGAAAAACCTGTCGGAATAACAGCAGCAACAATTGCCATTATAACCGAAAGTACAGCCGCAACACCAAAATATCGCGGAGCAACGTACTGTTTTGCGAAAAATTTCATATATGATACAAAGATAAAAGTTGACAACCCAATTAAGCAAAACAAAGCTAGCAAACCTTGCCAATTTAACTCATATACATTATATCCTGCCTGCCTTAAGGCATCACGCTTTAATTTCGTAACCGGCTCACCCTCAAATACGATTTTTTCCCCTTTTTGAAAGGTAATTTCGTACGGTTTTACTGAATTTTCAGCATTTTTACGAGCTATCTCGGTTGCGAATTCATCAATTACTAAATTCGGAACCAAAATTTGGTTTAGCAGGGCATTAACAATCGTAACCTGACGTTTTGAAACATTTGAGACAAGATGATCTGATATTATCTTGTCAATATTATTATTATCAAAATCTTTTTCAGACAATCCCGCAGATAAAATATTTGTCAAGGTTGAATTTGCTTTATCAAAAGCTTCCCTTAATGAATTTTCATCAACTTTTAAGAAAAAGTCAATAACAAATTTCTTTGTTGCGGGCTGAGGGATATCGAATAATATATTCAGCTCTTCCTCTTTGACAGACTCGGAAACTGATTTTTTCCTTATTTGAAAAATAGATGTTTCTAATGTTTCAAGATTGTTTTTAATGAAATCGTCTTCCGCAGTAGTAAAAACGGGATCTACCTGTTGGGCAACTTCCTTTTTACGCATTTCTGTACGTTTTACATCAATAACGGTAAGAGTTTTCTCGGCTTTTATATCTTTTTTACTCACACCATTTTCAATTATACTTTGAAAAAAGAAATTTTGAGAAGCTACAATAGCCGTCATTATCAGAGTAAACCAGAAAAAAGCAGATATTTTCAACATTAATGATGAAAACATAAATTCTTTAATTTTACTAAATATATTGCTGTTTATCATATACCACCTTTTGTTAATACCAACACTATTTTAAATCCTCAGACAAATTTTTCAAGTCAGAAACCTTTAATCGTCTTTGAATATCTTCCAACAATTTTCTATTGATTGAAATTAAATCCGCAAACACTGCAAACAGTCCTATCTGAATGCCTGAGAGCATAAGTATTGCCGCTAATATCAGGGATTGAATATGACCACTGCCACTACCGGTTATATAAAAATACATAAAGCGGATACCCAATAAAAATCCGAAAAATAATACAAATAACGCACATATTGCAAAAAATCTAAAGGGTCTGTACACGACAAACATCCTTAGCATTGTAAATGCTGAACGAACGATATATACAAACATATTCTTAAAAAGTCGTGATTCACGCATATTTGGATTTACGTTTATATCTACACATTCTATCGTCAAATCTTTAGCCTTTGCCTGAATTATCGTCTCTAAAGTATATGTATATTTATCGAATACATTTAACTGAATTGCCGCATTTTTCGAAAAAGCTCTAAAGCCGCTCGGAGCATCTTTAACAGAAGTCGAGCTTAATAAGCGTACAACCAAAGAACCTAAACTTTGTAATATTTTTTTTAAAATAGAAAAGTGTTCTATTTTTGATACAGGACGAGTTCCTATAACAATATCCGCCCGCTTTTCAATTATCGGTTTAACAAGTTTTTCTATATCTGTAGCACAATATTGATTGTCAGCATCCGTGTTTACAATAATATCAGCACCCATATCTAACGCAACCGATAAACCGGCAGTAAAAGCTTTTGCCAGACCACAATTATTTTCAAAACGTACAATCTTACTTACACCCAGTTCTTTTGCTATATCTGAAGTTTTATCAGTAGAGCCATCGTCTATTATAAGAACTTCTATTTCATCAATACCGTCAATACATTTGGGTAACTCTCGGAGCGTTACCGGTAATGACTTCTCCTCATTTAAACATGGAATCTGTATTACAAGTTTCATAAGATACCTTTTTGAAATGATTATATCATAAAAACAAAAAATACCAATATTATTAAGAGCTTGTACCGATTAAATCTTTTGAAATTACTCTGTCTAAAATAAATTTTGTAATATCTTGCTCTAAATTAGAACCAAAGTGCGAATTTATCTCTTTTATAAAATAGCAAGGACTGGTAACATTTATCTCTATTATTTTTTCGTCAATAACGTCTAATCCGACAAGAGGTAATCCCATTGAATTTAACCTTTTTGCAACAGGAGTAAACAAATCTAATTCTCTATTTGTCAATTCTGCTTTTATAATATTCTCATCGGAATGTTCATTGAATTTAAAATCATTTTTACCGGGTAATTTTTGTACACAATAAGGCAAAACCTTATCACCCAAAAACAAAACTCTCTTATCACCGTTTATAGCCGCAGGAATATATTTCTGAACCATAACCATTGTTTTTCCGCCGTTTGTCATTAAATTTATTATAACAGAAGTATTTTTATCACCCTGTTTTAAAGTCATAACGCCGGAACCAAAACATTGGTTTAGAGGTTTTAAAACAATTTCTCCACACTCATTTAAAAAGTTCAATATATCGTTCTTAGAAGAAGTTACAATATATTTAGGCATAAGCTCAGAAAAATATGCAGTGTGAAATTTTTCATTGAAATCTCTGACAGCACTTGGTTCATTCATAATCATTGTTTTATCTCTATCAACAAAATCAAAGATATAGGTTGAATTTATATAATCGTTATCAACCGGGGGATCTTGCCTAAACATTACAAGTTGAAAATCTTCAATTTGCCTTAACATATCAGTTTTATCATAAAATATATCATTCTCTTTTTCATACGCAGAATAACAATGGGCAAAAGCTTTCTTATTCATCAAAGCTAAACCGTCAATTGTCGTAATAGAAACAGAATGTCCATATCTAAGAATCTCACGTATTATCCAAAAATTTGTTACCAGATTATTAAATTCGAAATACTTTAACTCAATCCTGTCAATTATAAATAAAATATTCATATACAACCTCACTTTTGAATAATGGTAGCACTAATAAAAACTTATAACAATAGACATAAGAATATAAGCAAAAAAAATCCCGACAGAATTAGATTTACTAACTCTATCGGGAGTTGATTTACATAAAAACGAAGGGGATATGAATAAGAAATAAAACTTATGCGTTACATTTTTTAGTTAAATTATATTCAACAGAATCGATTCTATGATGCGCAGATTTTAAAGATTGTTCTGTTACAATCATCCGTTCAAGAATGTTATTGTACTTTCTCATATCATTTTTTAGTTCTTCAATTTGTAATTGCATAAATGAAATCGTAGTCTTGTACACTCCAATAAATACCCCAATTGCGATTAATTGAATAGTTACAGATATAACTAAATCTAAATTTATTCCATGCATACATCTACGCTCCATAAAAATCTTTTAATACCTGTTGTTTACATTCATTTATGAACTCTTCGGTTACAATTACTTTATTTTGAACAGGCTCAATAACCTCAATGAAATCAGGTTTTTGATAAGTTAATACGGGTATTCCTACTTGTAATAACGGTAAAATATCAGATAAAAAATCCCTAATTGTATCGTCTTGCATTTTTACATCGCGCCTAACCCAACCCAAGGATGTCTCGAAAAACTCTTTCTCAAATCGCATCTCTCGCTCTTGAATTAATTCAATATCATCTTCAAAATAAATTTCACCATTAAAATTTATGATATTTTTATTTGTTTCATTTATATTTAAATCTTTGTATTGCGGCATAAACGCAAGAGTATCTTGTAGCTTATGTTTATCTTCATCAAATAAAACTATTTTGTTATTATCTTCAACGTAATACATTAGTTAGCCTCGCTTTCTGAACCTTGTGCATAATAGAACCTAAAAAAATCAAATTCTCCACTGCCTGTGGCAGTATAATTAACCTGCAACACATCTCTTTTTCTGACTGGAGCATATAATCGTATAACACCAACAGTATCTTTTTGTAGTGAAACAAAGAAGCCTGTGGTTTTATTGACTAAGTCAACATATTGGTCATTTTGTCCATTTGTAAATCTGCAAATATTATAATACCCGTTAGCAGGAGCAGTATATTTTGTACCGCTTGCACCAATGGTTAAATTAATATACTTGTTACTAGGCATGCCCATACTTGCAATATAGCTTTTATCTGCACTTGTAAACAGTCTTATAGGTTGAAAGGCTGTTAGTATTGAATTTACATTACCATTTGTTACATTTATTATTGCCACAACAGCTACATTTGAATTATGATATGCACCGCCGTTAGTTGTTTCTCTAAAATAATTCAAATCTTCATCAAAGTATCTATAGTATAAATTTGTGGCAGGTGCTATTTCGTAACTGCCAACTCCTGCTGTAGTCCAAAGCCATACACCACCAGTCGTAGATAACACTACACATGCATTCTCATTACGATTGCTCTCTACTGTTGTAGTAATGTCGTTTTCCAAAGTATACTCGACATTACGTAAAGTACCATCTGCATTTCTACCCTGTGGAATTAAAACCTTTAATCCCGCTTTTAATGTAACCGTATTTCCCGAATAGGTTATAACTCCGTTCGGAGCCTCAAGAATACAGTTACTGATTTGAGTTTTATTTAATAATTTATTGTTTACATAATCACCTAAATCTAAAGCATAGTTTAATCCCTTATAAGTATCATCAATAAATTTATTAAAATTTTCTCCTGACAAAACATCAGGTTCATTTGATTTAAATCCATTTAAAATCTTATCTTCATTAAAATCAGCTTTTTGTCCTTGCACAGCAAATTCGGCAGGAACAGATATATTTGGTCTTGTTGGCTTACTCATTTATCTTAATCTCCTTTATATAAATTCCCTCACATACAATATCTCGCAAATTATTTAGACCTTGACCGGTTAAGAAAATATTATCTCCATACAAATGTAAAACCAATTCGGAATCACTATTTGTCAAAAATACAGTATCTGAATTAGTAATAATTTTTATATTTCGTATAAGCTCTTCAAAAGTTGAAAATGTAGTATTCTTTGATATATAAGTATAAATTTTTTGCAAATATTCACTATCTTCCAATGATAAATTTTTATATGGCGACTCTCCTGAACTGGAAAAGTAAAAATACTTATTTTCATTTATGTGAAACAAATTTAATGCAAAGAAATTATCTATAGTTATGGAATCTCTTGAAGCACCGACTTCTTCCCCCGCAAAATCAAGCATTTTACCTTTGCAGTTTGAAATATCATAGCTGTTCAACAGTGCTAAAAGTACAGTTTGAATAGCATTAAACCTCTTACCTATCAATTTCATTACGGCAACAAGCTCCGGAATTGTTCTTAGATAAGGTAAGAGATAACTTACCGACAGGTTTTCAAAATCATATACTATCATCTGTTACCTCCTCAATAAATATAAAATTTTCATTTATTATAGGCTTTTCATCTACTTGAAAAGAGATTTTGTTAACTTTCTCTTCAGATGAGTCTTTTTTAAGCTTTATACTAAGCAAATTAGATACCTCAGAACACTTTGAAACAGGAATAACAAATTCTGAGGAATAAACATCAACGCCTAAGCCAAATGGTTTCTCACGAACAAAACTCATAATTGAGTCTTTAATCTTTTGCACAACATCACTAAGCTGAGCACCTGAATAACATAAAACAGATATGTATATTGACATATTTATTTCTCTTGCTTTATCAAATTTTACAATTAAAGGAATCCCACAATCATCTTTAAGACTTACACAGGTATTTCCTAAAAATTTTACTCCTAAGCCTACTGTATTCAATATTTGCTGTGCAAATTCGTAATCGCTGACATTAGGTCTTGCAATTATTCTCATTGTTCCTGAATGCATCTCCGGACTTGAAGTTTTAGTCAAAATTTTTATATCGGATAAAGAATCTGCACATAAAGCTAAATTTGATAAATTACCACTGCGAGTAACGCAAGCCTTTATTGCCTTTGAAATATCGTACCTTGATTTGTACATAGCATCAGATTCTTTCTCTCGTCCGTCCAAAACAATTTCTACAGGATAATCAGTATCAATATATAATTTTACCGGAGCCGAAAAGACCTTAAATGTCATATCCGAAGACGTAGTAGAATATTCAAGTGAGATAAACTCCGCATCAGAATAACCATCATCATTAAAATATAATTCCGATAAATTTTTGTACAGAGAATTATCCGAAGTGTTTTTAATTTGTACTGAATTTTCTTTAATTTTCGTGCCGGGCAAAGCTTTAAGGCGTATTTTTACAATTTTACGAGTTGCGCCAAGCCTTGAAACCCCAATCCTCTCAAATAAGGCGTCTTGCAAAAAATTTTTAGCATTATCCGGTGAAAATTGCGTATATAACCAATTTATTTTATCTTGAATTTCAAATTCGTAATCAACAAGCAAATTTATAATTTGCATCAACAAGCCATTGTTTTCAGGTTTAGAATTTGACGAAAATATATTTAAAATTCCATTAACAAAAAAAGATTTAATATCTTCTTTTGTATCGTTTATAATTTCTCCATTTATAAATTTCATAAATCATCTCCACATTGTTACTAATAAGGGTATATTGTCTCGATTAAATCAAGTCTGTTTCCATAAGAAGTAATAATAGTCGCAGAAACTTTTACCGACAAATTTTTATCTGAAAAAGATAAATTAAAATTTTCTATAGCACTTACGTTTTTAATTTCAAGGAGTTGTCTTTTTATATCAAAATCCAACAAATCATTGTCTCGTAAACCTGCAGGATAATTTATCCCTTTGTCAGAATTTAAAATCCAATCTCCTAAAAATGTATTCAAAGCAACAATTACATGCTGACGAATTTCTTGAATTCCTGATTCTAAGACATTAAAATCACCGTTGATTAAATTTAATCTTGAATTTTCTATACAAATATCCAAGCAAACCACCTACCTTTCGTTCTTAGTTTTTGCATACCAAACAACTTTACGCTCCGCACCTCCGGGCGAAATTAATATGGAAGATATTCTACAGCCGGAGTAAACTTCAGTTTTCCCGATATTTAAGTCCCTAATTAAAAGCAATCCATTTCTGTAAAATAAATTATCATCGTCTAAAAATTTAAAAATATCACTTGATGCGAGAAAAGAGGATGATATGCTCCAACCTCTTGTCAAATTCGGATAACTAAAGAATTCGCCGAAAATACCTACACACGTATTTATACTTGCATTTAATTGCAAAACTTCAATATCAGTTGAAGCAAAATCTCTTAATGTGGTACCACGCCAAATTAACTGAGTATATTGAGTATTGTAAACTGTCATAATCCATCCTCCAAAACTTAAATTACTCCGCCTGTAGGTGAACTTCCACTTACAGAATGTTTATGTTCAAGAAAAGGTTTACCATCAATAAAAACATTAGAAGCTAAATGCACCGATCCGCCGGTTATTGTTATATCCGAGCCGTTTACTGATATCATTGCACCATTTTTGGAACCGATTAAAATATCACTGTTCTGAGCCAAAAAAGTATATTGTTCATCACTAGGAATAAAGCCCACGCTGAAACATGCATCATTAATATTATGAGCACGTATGTCAGGACTTTTATAGTCCAAATTATTATAATATTCATAAGAGGAATTATCAAAAAATCTTAACGTGCCGCAATCGCCCTCAGATAAAGATAAAAATACAAAATTTTTTGAAGTTTGAAAATGCTTTACTGGCACATTATATAAAATTTTTGGCTCATTATAATCATAATATTCCACATCAACAAATTTTGACGTTTCATGTACTGCCAGAATTTTACAAGGTTTTTCCACACATATAGAGGATATTAAAGTATTAATAATTTTTTCAATATTTATCAAAACATTTCTTTTTTGCATATTTTAAATTCCTATTATTACCGTCATTTCAACCAGATTTTTTGTCGTATCGCCGCTTATAAATGTTTGATGAACTTTAAATGTACCGACCAATAAACCTAAAAAGCATACATTCAATAGATTTCCCGGTTTTATATCAGGATTATAAGCTGTAACTAATTTATACAAATTTGCGCCAATACAAACCGGAAGTGTTGAATTTGACAAATTTAAAACCGGCATTAATAAGCTTGCTTTGCCTAAATGACCTACATACAAGTTATTATTTTTTATATAAAAAGTCGTATTTAGTGAATTGCAAATTTGTTTTACTATAACAGAAGCTTTGCCAACAGCTTTATATGATTGATAAATTACATCAGATACAGTATCAGAAAAAATAACTTCGTCTAAGCCTGTTTCTATTGCACAATCTTTTATAATAGCAAAGGCAGATACTTCATCCGTATAGGTTATTTCAATAAATTTTGAGTAAAAATTAAATGCCTCTACAAGTGTAAAGGAGTAACTCGTATCAGAGGTATATCCCAAATCGGTTCGGATATTTTTCAAATCAATTTTTATGCTTGAAGGTACCAGAGCACCCTTAAACAACAACAAAGGATAAGACTCAGATATCCCAACAAAAACAGAAAAAATATTTGATACGCCATTTTTTAAAATTGACGAAAATATATTTTGTTTTAGATTGTAAATATTTACAAATGCTACATCCGGCAGATAATCATCAGTTCTGTGAATTATAAATTTGATGTCATTATCTTCAGAGTTAATAGCACCTATATCGTAACTAAGAACGGCATTTATAACATCAGAAGCAACTCCAATCATAAATCCTCCTCAATAATATTTTCATCATCCGATTTGTAATATACAAAACAAAAATTTTTAGATAAATTTTCAGGGAACAGTATAGTTTCTGAGTGATAAAGCGGTTCAAGCACAAATTTACCATTACATATATTCCGATTTTTGACTCTTGCAAACAAATCTATACCTACAGTTAATGCATAACCCTCTAATACAGGCTCAGAGTATTCCGAATCTAAAAAAACAGATACATATAGGGAAGTTTCTCTTACGTCAAAAATAAAGTAATAACTTTTGTTATCAATAACATATTCTGCGTAAACACGAGAATTACCTGATACATCAGGTAAAGAATAGGTTTTTGTCATAAAAATAATCCTTATATTATAAAATGTCGGTGCGGAACAAATCCGCTACCGACATTGAACTAAATGATATACTACTTTGAATTTCTACGTAAAGCACTCCACTGAACAATTCTTGTTGAAGCATCTTTTTCACCGCCAATTCCTGATATCATACACTCTGAAAAGACATCATCTTTACCTGTATTCAAATCCCTGATTACAAGTTCATCTTCTACATAGTTCATACAATCATCAAAAAGTGTCGGCAAAGACTCACTATCAACCTTAAAGCTTCTTGATATTTGCCATACACGCTGATTATTAACTATATTTAAGCCTTCACCTTGAACACCTTTATAAGGTTTCACACTTCCACCCTCTTGCGTTATAGAGTATGCGTGGTCATCACCCGTACCGGTAAGAGTAACCCCTTTCCATGAAAATTCAATATTTTTTGCGTCATAAACTGTCATTATTATTCTCCTTTATAAATTTAAATCATAAAATTAATCGATTACTCCTCACCACCTCCGAGGATAGCGTTAACTTCTTCTTCAGATGGATCTACAGTAAACATAAAATCGACCTTTTCACCAACTATGGCGTCATAATAGTAACCTGAGAGTTTGAATCTTTTTGCATTATAAGCTTCAACGTCAGTATTCATAATACTGTCCTTACCGATTCTGATAGGTGTAACCTTTAATTCATAACCGATTTGATTTGAAGTTGTAGGTATTACTAAATTATATGTTTGGAATGAATTAAATAATTTTTGAGCCATTGTTAGCAGCAAATTATTACCGGTTTCATCATACATAGGTTTTTTGTTGAAGAACTCAAGCGCCATCAAACCCATAGCTTTTTCTATATAATGCTTTATCATACTACGCTGACGAAATTCGCCACCCAACATTCTTGAGCCAACGACCCAATTATAACCAAATTCAGAGGTGTTTCCTCCATCAATAGGAGAAACATTAGTATAAAATGCTATATTCTTACTCTTCATAGCAGATATCTCGGAACCGGAATACTGTTCAGGTGAAACACCAATTAACTGAGTAAATTGAGCTGAGCCATCTTTTGACCCGAATTTTCCGCAAGTTGAGGTTGAAGCTATTGCTGAAGCAATAGGTTCATAAATATTTTTGCGGAACACGGCATAAGTATAGTTATTCTTTGTTTCTACTAAAGATTCTACATCGTCAACATCAGTAACTACGCAATCACAAAATCTGTTATTTGACATACACCAATTTGCGACTTCTCTAATATCAGCACCTATCCTGGAGATAGGAACGACTTTTGCAAACTTGCCGTCAACTGCTTTTGCTGAATTCAACGTTTCGGAAATTGATACATTTTCGTCTTGTTTTGCAACAATCAAATACATTATCTGTGACTTAGTCTGTGTATTATTTTTCTGATTAAAAATAGCTTGAGCTTCGATTGCAATTTGTGAGGTAGGATTAAAATCCTCAATAATTTCATCGTATGATGAATATTTTTTAACTCCTTCTTGAGGAAAAGTAACTCCGTCTTTTAAGTCATCTTCTTCAAATTTTGCTAACAACAAAACGTTTTTAAAGTATTCTTCCAAACTCCTCCCATCAGGAAGTTTAAATAAGATGTTTATCAAATCATCATATATAGTCATAAATTTCTCCTT
Organism: Cyanobacteria bacterium UBA2855; assembly: GCA_002350725.1. Taxonomy (GTDB): domain Bacteria; phylum Cyanobacteriota; class Vampirovibrionia; order Gastranaerophilales; family Gastranaerophilaceae; genus UBA1221. The sequence continues at coordinate 36,135 of DEFJ01000011.1, forward strand.
ATCAATTTAATAAATATCTAACCCGCAGTATATGCGGGTTAGAAAACAAAATATCAGCAGTGTGTAGTAATTAGAAAATATGGATAGATACTAAGACTCAGTCGGAGTTAAAACTGCAAACGGATAACCTGCCTTACCATTACGTCTGGTTACCGGATTTGCGATTTGAACACCTAATCTCATTACAACCCTTAATGCAACCATATCCTGTTGCGCAAGATTGTAAACAATATTACCTTCTGTATCTTGAATTACAGCCTCTGATAACACTTTATAAGTAACATCCTGACGAATAGAATATACGGCTTTTGAAAAATCGCCGCAGAACATCAATGCTTTTGAGGTATCAAATACACCACTATTATCATACTCAATAGGACGACCAATCAAGTTTGATGGAGTTGTACTCAATAAGGATGAGCTATATAACAAATTGTTATTTGAATCTCTTAAATTTCTTAAATGTGCCTCAAACGTTGCATCGGCAATAAAACCGTTAACAACAAAACCTGATTTTTCAACTTTTGACATCAATCCGTCAACACCTATAATATCAGCGGCTACGTCCTCTTGTGTTCCCAATGCAATTGTTTGATGTTTAGCAACAGCTGCATCATAAATACAAGTAGGCCAACTTGCAGGTTTATTAATACCGAATAATATAGCACCGTCAATAGCAATGCCAAGAGCTTCTACTATTTGAGGCTTAATCTCTGTCCATATATCAAAGGCAGCATCATCTATAACCGCTTCCGGAATAGGAATAATTACGGCTAATTCTTCTGCCGTAAGTGTCAACTTTTCCCACTCCGCTTTTGATGTCTGTTTTTGAGCCATATCACCGGACAGAAAATAAGCTTCCGGCAAAGCATTTTGAACAGGAATAGTCTTTTGTTTAGAAGACATATTCGGCAACTTTTTCATCAAAGGGAGCAATTTAGATGCGTTAGGGATTTCCTTGATGATTTCGTTACAGGTTTCCACAGGAATTAAAGCCTCACTGCTGGCTCTTTCAATAACATGTACTGTCATTTCAAAATCTCCTTTTTTATAAGTACACACAAATACATCCTTGAAATATCAAGGATGTAAAATAAAAAATTAAGATATAATTGAATATTACATTATTCCTCGAATGTAGTTATTCATTATCTCTGTAGCGCTTAAATTTGTAGATTGCGTTGGTTTATAACTTCCACCATGAATAGGGGATTGTTCTTTAAATAAAAATGTATTTTCTTCTTTATAGTTATCTATCCAGGCTTGAATATCTTCACAGTCATCCGGCAATGCTTTAATCACCAAATCTGTTTTTATACATCCGGATTTATCTAAGGCTGCCGAGGCTTTTATTCGTCTGTTTTCGGCTTTTAAATCGGCAATTTCTTTCTGTAAAGACTCCAACTGCGTATCGGAAGCTTTTACAATGCTATCGTTTTTCATTTTAGCAGACTGTTTTACAGGAACTTTACCAAAAATTCTTTCACCAATTTCTCGTTCACGTTCTGATTTTTTTAATGTTAGATTTAATTTTTTTGACTCATTTTTATCCATAAAATCTCCTTATAATTACTTTTTAAAAACAACATTTGTCTCTATTTCTTTAGCCGGCTCAGAACTTTCTGTTTTCACATGTTCAAACTCAAAGATAATATTTATATCTCTTATAAATTCTTGAGCAGTTTTTGAAAACTCAGATTTATCACGAATGCCGGAACATAAGTCTTCATTAATTACGATACCTGAATTTCTTAAATCAACATGAGTTGATTCCCTATCAAGAAAAATTTCCTCAATAAAATCAGCCGCCTCATCAGCAAGCATCTCGGCTTGTAAGGGTTTTTCTTCTAATACGTGGACAGAAAAATTAACAGATATGCGATAACTTGCTCTTACGTAATCAATATCATTTTTCCTAAACTTTTCAAATCTCTTATTTATTCTTGTACGTTCTCCGGATTTCATAATTAAATAAGGGTATTCCGGTTTATTTATCTTTAATCTTTCTCTAAAAACTTTTCCTGTAAATTCCGGATAATTTTCAATGAATTTTGAATAAAAATATTCAAACAATAAATTTTTAAATTGATATGTTTTCATCTGTTTTCACCAAATATCCTTTAAAATAGTTAAAAAACGGCATTTTATAAAATGAACGATTTACAATTTCAAACCACTCATCGACGGAGTTTTCGGGAGAGAAAAGATGCAATCTCTCCCCAACATTAATTGGTTGCTGAGTATAAAGAGTTAACGAAATATCTTTCGCCAACCCCTCAGGACAACCCTTTAAATTTTCTCCGTCGGCAGGTTCAATATAGCAATTGATTGTATCTCTGATACTCCAATTTATATCATCACCTGCACCTTGTTCTGAAATCGTCTTTGAATAAATATCGTATTTACTCTTTGCAAAAAACTTAAACATCATCAATACACCTCACTAAAAGCTGATGAACTAAAATCAAAGCCTTTTTTTATCCAAGGTTCAAGAAACATTTGAGATTTTTGAGAAATCTCATATTTTCTCGATGAATCCTTAAATGAAATACTTGCACTACCAAGACTCATAGATTGAATTCCATCAGGTAAAACAACATCTTGTTCCCAATCTTTTAACTTTATTAAAATTAATGCCTCCTCAAAAATAGCTTTTATAACATCATCCGGCATAGTTATAAGTCTTGCGCAATACACTCTTGGAAATGGCATTTCCTGCTCTGCATTCAATACCTGTCCAATATACGGTAATCGTAATATATAATTTTTTGCCATATTTATTGCCGCAATTTTTTTGTTGTCAGTTATACTATTCCAATAATCAAAATCTAAATGATTTGCGAAATAGGCATTTGCACATTCTAAGCTAATTTCCACTGTCTATACCCTCCTTGTCTTGAGTTAAAATATTGATGTTGCTGATTTTATTTTTATCAGATTTAACAATATCAGTAGGTATATTTTGCCCCCACGAAACAGATACATTTGAGTTTTTTACGCCTGCAAAAGCAAGAGCACACTCTACCGCTCGTGTTAAAGCATTTGTCAAAGATACAGTCCTAATATCATCAACTTTTGCAATGGCTGACGTCATTATTGTTTTCAAACTTTCTCCGGACATATTAGCAGAAATATCAATGCCATAGGCTTGCGGAGGAGTTTTGGTTAATATATAGAAAAATTGCAACAAAGTATCCATATGGGTTTTTATAGCCTCGGATTGCAAATCTACAGTTATGTACTCAGGTTTTTGACCATCTTTGCCCATTGTTATAAAATCAGAATTCGGAAAATGACGCTCACCCGTCAACGGATTTAATTCTGTATTTTCAATACTACCTGCCAGTTTTGGGTTTGCGTGACGATTTATAATCTTTGAGTTTTGAGAGAGAGTTAGCATAATTTCCTCTACCAAACTCTCAATACTTTTATAATCACTCTCGCCATAATATGTATCACTTTCAGTTGTATTTTTCACATGGAAAAGATTAAAATCGTTCCATTTATCAGAAAAATCATCAACAGGTAAAAGCCCAAATGGAGTAATATCTTGAATTTGACGAGATAAAACCCCGTTTGCGATTTCCCAAATTTCGTTTTCAACAAAGCCTCTGTGGATTTTTTCAATATGTTTATATACCCTGCCTTGAAATACAATATCGTATAAAAGAATATGCCCCTCTAATTCATTCAAGTTACCGTTTTTAAAAACAGGGAACCAACAATCAGGGCATACTGAAAAAATCTTAACCCCGCTATCAGATAAAGCAACTTTTATTAAAGCATCACCAAAACGGGAGTTATCGACACATACCTCTTTTAATACCGAAATAAAATTATTTTCTTTTGCAATAAGCTCCCACAATGCCTGATTTTGTGCATCCGTAACGACACTAAATTTCTCATTGGTTATAAGATATTTGTAAAAATCAGTGACCGCTTTAAATAAATTAACTTCAATAAGAGTTTGTGCAGTTGTATTTTGCATAGGGTATCTTTGTAATAATTTTGTAATTACACCGCGAAACGGTCTTGAAAATTCACTTCTGTAAAGCTCTCTGTAACGAACATATTTTTGCAGCCTAACAGAATCTTCGGCATCCCATTTCAGTTTTCTGAAATTGGAATCCGTAGTAAAAGATGTGAGCATAAATCCTCCTTGTAAAAAAATTACATTATATGTGTAAGAAACTATTCTTCACTCGGAGCATCAAATGCACCGAGTGAAACTCCTAACATTGTTACTATATCGTCTATTTCGTTTAGTACATCCTCTTTTGTACAAAATTGTTCAAGAAATGTCGGGTCGTTAAAAGGACAGCCGGCAGGCAATTCGCTATGCAGCTCGGGGCTAATTCGTTTGTTTAGTTGTATATTATTTTCTAAATTTGATTTATTATTATTTATAAAATTAACAGTATCAAGAATTTCTACAGGTTCAGCGTTAAATTCATCCTCTTGGTTCTCCTCATCAGAAGACTCATGTAAAAATAAGTTTTTAAATCTTTCCGCATTATATGAATTTTTTACATTATTAATTAATTTAATAGGGGGATTATTCTTTTTATTATTGTCATTTGACATCGGCGGTAACGGCATTGATATCTGCATTCCGGCACCTTTATCCGTTTGATAAAAATTACTTCTTAAATTATCAGCATAATAATTCCCTTCCTGATCCACTCTTACATAATCATCCTTTTTTTGATAATAATGTTGTAAAAGCCTATGCCCACTTATACCCGGCATATTCCCATGTATTGAGCGATATACCCCTCCACGACCTGCCACCAGTGTTTTAAACATTGAAATAAATTCTTTATCTTTTGACAAAAATGTTGTTATATTTGCGTCCTTGGGGTTTATAAATTTATTTTGTTTTACTCTGTTTCCTGTAATCTTTCCTTCATACTTTTTACGTAATTCCGGTATAAGCTCTTTCGGCAGTCCGCCATTATACAAAATATATTTTAAATCCTTGTATTCTTCAAATAAAGACAAAGCGCCTGCTTCGACTGCACCTAAAGAATATCCCACAACTTCTTGAATATTATATTTTTCTTTATTTTCTTCCATTACTCTAAGTAATACATCCATCTGAGGAGGTACTTTATTTAAAGCTATCGGTATATTATTATTTACCCAGTCTTTTTTCCATGCTATCGGATTTAACAGAGGCTTTTTCCCAGGATACGAACCTCCTATAGCAAGTATTGAATAATTTGTATTAATATCTCTGTATATTATTGCTTGAAATCCTGATTTTTCATCATAGATTATTTTTTCTATTTTATAAGCTCTACCATCTGTTTTAGATTTGATATTATTATAATTTATAAGATGATTAGATGCATCTACAACTGTTTCATCGGTTGTAGGAGATTTCAAGACTGCAACATCTCCTTCGGCTATCGACGTAATAGTTCCGGCTTCAACAGGATCAGAGAAATTACCCTCCGTTATAGACGAATAGTTTTTTTTAAAATTATCATAGTCAAGAATTGAAACATCGTTTTCATGCTTTTTTTTTATTTTAAAACCTGGTTCAAACATATTTTTGTAAAAATTAGAAGCGACATCAACAAGTTGTACATAAGAATCATCGCTTGGTAATTTGGAATTTGCACTTTCAGTATTCATAATTAATTTCTCCTTTTAAATTTTAGTAACACAAAAAGCTGATGAGAAATATTTTAATTCCTCATCAGTCTACAAATATTATTATCTATAATTATTTTTTATACTTATTGTTATATGTAAACATGAATAATGTTATATCATACATTCGCTTATACCATTTTTTGTCTTCGGCAATCACTAAAAGTCGTCCGTCAGGTAACAGTGACCAAGATTTAGGGCGATTTCGCAACGGGTATTTCCCAGCCCGGCTTATCTTTTTCGTAGTTTTATCATAGACATATAAATTTCTGTCATCTATCGGAAATATAAATTTCCCTTCTCCCCAATAGTCCGCCTGCCAAGAATAACAAGCTTTATAGGCTAATTCTACCATATATAATTGGTATTTTTCATTTAAACCCTCGAACGCTAAAGGTTCTAATTTCTTCCTAAAAGCTTTTATATCCGAATTCATATATTCGGCTGCTTTTTTATAACTATATGGAACTACACGAAATTCATTCGTTTCAGAATTATAGATTTCCGCATAATCTTTATCCGGATAATATGCGATTACCTCTCCGTTTTCCAGCAATTCTATATTGCGTGTTCCCCCAAAATATTCCGGAATTTCTATAGGCTTTATTTCAGG
>DEFJ01000008.1 GCA_002350725.1 Cyanobacteria bacterium UBA2855
TTGATACAGAGCATAATGCACTACAAACGGAATACGAATCCGTAAAATCAGTAATCACTAAAAATATGGAACGTACCCTTAAAATTTATCAGGCGTAGTGCAGTCTTTTAATTTTTGAAAATTATTCATCCAATGTTTATTGATGTCCTTTATGAATCTATGCGCATCAATTACGTCATCATAGTTGATTGGTTCGGCACCTTCTTGAATTTCTAATGGTATTGCTTCTTTAAGGTTTGGTTTTGTTCCGACAAATGCAGTTCCGAAATCTTTTCCGCAATGTTTGCAGCACAAGTTTATAACTGCAAGCCCTTTTTCTTTTTGAAGTATTGTTATTGAATTTTCGTCAAAATTATTTTTACAGAGTGAGCAACAAAGATTATCAAATAATTTCTTAAATCTTTTCTTTAATAATGTATCCATAACTTAATTATACATAAAAATTAATTACAAAGAGGGGTTACATTTTTCATTAATATATGTTATAATATTTGTGTAATGGTCTGATATATAACATGAAAAACTTTAGGAGGTTTATCATGGAAGCTATTAACTTAATCTTATTTGGTTTTATTGTCTATACTGCTTTAATCGTAGTACCAAGTATTTGGGAAGAATTGACAACTGAAAACTAGTTAAGTGCCAGACGCTGTAGTCAATAAGCATAAGACTGTATTTAAAGGCAATCGGACAGACTTTCTTCTTTTTTTTTTATGAAAATCGCCATATAGATAATTACAACCTTCAAAAAGTGTAATAAATACGTTTTATTATTGCCTATTTAAGCTTTTAAGTTTTCGTATGCTTCCGTGATTTTTTGGCAAATCTCTGTGTATTCTTTTAATTTATCCTGTGGAGCTCTGTCCGGATGGTATTTTATAACGATTTTTCTGTATATTTTTTTCAATTCATCAGGAGTTACGTTTGCATCAATTTTTGTATCTGAATATCTGTTGATTGTAGCAATAGCTTCTTCTTTTGTTGCGAAGGATGTGTACGCTCTTGAGTTTGAAGAAGAACCCTTACCTGATGCGGAGCCTTTGCTGGAGTTAGCTTCATGAATATCCTGGTAAAAGCGTTGTTTCATTTCTTCATATACATCTTCAAATGTTCTGATATTTAATCTTTCACGTACGTCATAGAATAATGCATCCAATTCGGCTAAATCGTCTTTTGAATAAAGATTTTTCTTTGATTCTTTTAATTCTTTTAATGCATTGTATATAATTTCCTTATGTTCATCTGTAAATAATGAATTTGCTTTTGAATTGTAGCTAAGATTATCCGCTAAATCTTTTATAATTTGTTCACTTTTTGGCTGTTCGTTTTTGTATAAAATAGTCTTTAATTCCTTTTGTAGAAGCTCGTGGTAGGCTTCTGATAATTCTTTATTGTTTTTGTTAAATCTGATTTTTTGAGCAATAGCCAATGCTCTAAAATTATTGATAGTTTCTAATTGTGCTTCATCTTTTATAATTGTATTCAATTTACCGGCATAATCAATCATAATATCCCAATTCCTATCGGTATTTTTTGTTCCTGTACGTAAAAACGGATAAAGGGACTTACTTGTTTCTTGTAGTACACTTGAAATTGTTTCATAATCCCCTTTATTAAATTTTTCAACCACTTCTTCTCTGGAAATTTTTGTTTTTACAGAGACATTTGTAAGTGCATTTTTTAATTCAGGAACATCGTTAAATTCTTTTAATACTTCATCATAATTTTTTGAACTGAAACGTTCCAAGAGTTCTTCTGCGGTTGCAGATATTTTTCGACTGTTATTGCTGTTATTTTGTCCGCCTAAAAGTCGTATAGTTTGTTCGGCTTCAGTATTTATATTCTTTTTTGGGGTTTTCCCTTTTTTTAGGTAAAAGATACCTCCAATAACTGTTCCAATTACAGCTAATCCTCCTAAAACTTTGTATAGCATTGAATTATCTTTTGGTGCGGCGGAAGTTTTTGTTGATACAAATTCATCTGGTTTATCTTGTTGTATTTGTTCAATTTTTGGCTGGATAGTAGTATTACTTTGCATATTGTCATTTGCGAAATCTTTATTCGCTACCTTTTGCAGTAAATCTCCACTAAAATTTATGTTTGTCGTCATCAAAATTTTCCTATATTTTTCCCTATATATATTATAAAAAAACAAAAGAAAAATTTTTGCTCATTTTGAGAGTATAACTTAATAAAAGTTATATTAATACCCGTTTAAAACTTCATTAATACATTTGTACGCAATGTTTGTCGCATAATTAAGTTGTTCTCTATTTATAATTAGAGGTGGGTTGAAATAAATAACATCTCCAAGCGGGCGGAGTAGTACTCCTTTTTTAAGTGCTTTTTTGTATATTTGATATCCTGTTCTTAGCTTAGAGTCAAACGGTTCTTTTGTTTTAGGATTTTTTACAATCTCGATTGCGTTGATTAAACCTATATGTCGGATTTCTCCGACATGTTTGTGTTCTGTGAATTTTTCTTTCAAGAGGTTGGTAAAATAGATAGCATTTTCGTTTGCGGTTTTTAATACAGAACCGTCAGCCATAATGTCCAAAACTGCGTTGGCTGCAGAACAAGCAAGAGGATTTCCGCTGTATGTATGGGAGTGCATAAAGGCTTTCCCTGTGCTATAGTCGGCATAAAAAGCATCATAAATTTTTTGAGTAGTTACAGCAACTGACATTGGCATATAGCCGCCGGTCAAACCTTTTGACAAGCACATTATATCCGGAGATACTCCTGCATGGTCAAAGGCAAAAAACTTGCCGGTTCTTCCGTAACCTGTTGCTATTTCGTCAGCTAAAATATGAACATTATATTTATCGCATAATGTTCTCAGTTTTTTTAGGTATAGTGCCGGATAAATTTTCATTCCTGCAGAACCTTGTAATAGTGGTTCTACAACTATAGCGCAAGTTTCTTCTCCATATTGTTCAAAAGTTTTTTCAGCTTGCTCAAAACATTCACAATTGCAGTTTTCTCTGCATTTGCCATATGGACATCTGTAGCAATCGGGACCTTTTACTCTTACAATGTCTATTAATAGGGGTTTATATATTTTCGAGTATAAATCGCAATCCCCGATAGATAATGCCCCGATAGTTTCTCCGTGATATGCGTCTGTCAATGCCATAAATCTGGTTTTTTTTGTATGCCCGACTTGTTGATGATATTGAAAGCTCATTTTCATTGAGGATTCTATTGAGGACGAGCCATTATCCGAAAAATTAAATTTGCATAGTCCTTTGGGCAGTACTTTAATAAGTTTTTCACATAATTCAATGGCTCTCTTGTTTGAAAAATTTGCGAATATGACGTGTTCTAATTCATCAACTTGTTTTTTTATTGCTTCATTAATCTTTGGATTGCAGTGCCCTAAAAGGTTGCACCACCAAGAACTTATTACATCTAAATACCTGTTGCCATCAACATCATACAGATAAACACCTTCTCCCTTATCTATCACGATTGGTGGTAATTCTTCGTAATCTTTCATTTGTGAACATGGGTGCCATATATATTCTAAATCTCTTTCGCTCCAACTTCTCATTTTATATCTCCTTAAACCTTGCTGCCAATAATTTTTCATCGGTAAAAAGTTCTTTATCCCCGTTTTTAACTTCTGCTATTATAGGTATTCCTGTAAGCTTTTCGATTTGTTTTTTATTATCTTGTTGCATAATGTTATCAGGGTTGAATTTGTTAAGAATTATCCCTTTAACGTTTATTCCATTATTTTTTGCATATTCTACCGTTAATACGGCGGAATTAATCGAACCTAATTCTGCAGGTGCAACAATTATAGTATCTAATTTTAATCCTTTAATAATGTCTTTGATTAAGAATGGTGTATCTCCGTCTAAATCCATAGGACATACAATTCCGCCGGCTCCTTCTACTACTATATAGTCATACTTTTTTTTGATATTTCCAAAATCTTTTTGTATTTTATCTAATTTTATTTGCGTGTTCTCTATTTTAGCCGCTAAGTGTGGTGATAATGCGTGTTCAAACATATAGGACAAATAGTCTTTTGGGTGCCCGTCTAAGTTCGCCACATGTTTTACGTGGGCACAATCTCCCGGAACAAGTTCCCCGTATAGCCATTCAGCGCCGCTCAGTACGGGCTTATAATATCCGCAGTTCAACCCCAAATCTTTCATCTTTTTTACCAGTAGCGCAGATACAAAAGTTTTACCTACATCTGTGCCGGTAGCTGTTATAAATATCCCTTTAGTCATAAATTAAAATCCTCATACGATTAAATTTTATTCCTAACAAATCTCTATTGCAAGTTTGGGATATCTATTGTTAAATTGTTATTATGTGACGGTTCAGGCATGTATTTTAGGAGAAATAATTATGAGCGAGAAATCAGATAAAGCTAAAGCGTTGTTTAAGCAGGGTTATAATTGTTCACAAGCGGTATTGGGGGTTTTTTGTGAAGAATTAGGGTTAGATTTTGATACTGCAATGAAGCTTGCATCCTCTTTTGGTGGGGGAATGGGTAGAATGCGTGAAGTCTGCGGAACTGTTAGTGGTATGTTCATGGCAGCAGGACTTGCGTTTGCGTCTTCTTCTGAATCTGCAGCCGAAAAAGGTGCTCATTATAAAAGAATTCAAGAACTTGCTCAAAATTTTAAGGATAAAAATGGCAGTATTATTTGTCGTGAACTTTTACAAGGTATTGAAGCATCTTCTTCCCCTACACCGAGTGAGAGAACTGAAACGTATTATAAAAAACGTCCTTGTGTTGAGTTGGTAGGGGATTCCGTAGAAATATTTGAAGAATATTTGAGAACTCACTCTGCTGCTAATATAAATATGAAATAGATGCTTATTTATATAGTCTTTCCGCAAACTTAAATAATGCAGGGTAAATTGCGGTTATAAAGAAGCCCGCAAAGAATTGTATTATCAACCCGATTTTGAATTGGAACATTTCATCAAATACCCATTGTACAGGATAATTTAATATTATCAGTAGCAATATTCCGCCGATTATACCCCTTATAATCCTTCTTTTAATGCTAATACCATTCAATTCAAAAGGGAAAAAACGTCTGCATATAAAACATCCGTTTACAAGTCCCAATGCATAAAAATCAAATGTTATTGATGTCCTAAGAGCATGCTGCGGGTTAACTAAAAGTTTTCCATTGACATAATCCATTGGATATGAGTTTAAATAAAATACGTATATTATTGCTGCTATTGCAAATATATTCACAAATAGTAACAAATATAAATATCTGTTTTTATCGCTTTCTGCCCAATTTATGAGTTTATTTAAAATAAAGATAAGAATTATCGCCGTAAATATTCCTGCAATTACGTCTTGAGGTGTATGAACGCCGAGCCAGAGTCTTGAGAACCCAACCAATAATACTATAATAATCATAAGAGTCATAAGTATCGGGTTTTTTCTGTAAAGATATGCTAATCCTCCCAAAACCGAGGCTGCGGTTGAAGCGTGTCCGCTTGGCATAGAATAACTTTTAGCTCTTGCCATTGCAGTATCAACAGGAACTATTCTATCATCATATAGCCAAGGTCTGTATATGCACGCCGTTAGTTTTATTAAATGTGAAACAAGTGAATTTATCCCGTATAGAGAAAAAATGTAGAGTCCTTTTTTCGAGTCGATACACCAGTATAAAATTGCGCAAATTAATGACGGCAGCCAAACTTCACCTAATATTGTAATTGATAAAAAGAATTTATTCAAAAAATCAAAATGCGGAGTTCTAATGTTTTGTATAAATACTAAAAAATCCATTTGTGGCGCAAGCCAATGTGAGTTGCTTAAAAAATCTATCATATTTCCCTCTTTTGTTCTTATTGATTATTCGTAATGTCAGTCAATTAAATTTGTATTAATTCTCCGTATATTTTACCGTCTTTGTATTCGTTAATTTTTACTGTTTGTATTGTATTAGTTAGTGAAATATCTTTTGTATCTAATATAACGGTAAGATAATTTCTTGTGACACCTTTTAGGTAACCTGTTTTTTTATCAGGATGTTTTTCTATCAGTATTTCACTTATTTGTTCAATATTCTTTTTTATAAATGCTTCATGTTTTTCTTTTGAGATTTCTTTCACAAGGGTTGCTCTTTTTTCTTTTATATCATCGCTAATTTGATTGGACATTTCAGCCCCAACAGTCCCCTTCCTTATTGAGTACGGGAATGTGTGAATCTGGGACAATCCTGATTTTATCAAATTTTCTCTTGTGGTTTCAAAATCGTCATCAGTTTCTCCGGCAAAGCCTGTGATTATGTCACTTCCGATAAATGGCAGATTAAATTTTTGATTAATTTTATCAATCAGCTGCAAGTATTCGTTAACAGAATAGTGTCTATTCATTGACTGTAATGTTTTATCGCAGGCAGATTGCAAAGACAGGTGAAAGTGCGGACAAAATTTCTCGGATTTAGCAAGAAAATCAAGCAAATCTTCATTAATCTCATTAGGATATAAGGAGCCTAATCTGTATCTCTTAATGCCTGTTTTTTCTTCAACATGTTTTAATAAATCAAGCAGAGTTTTGCCGTATTCTTTTCCCCATAACCCTATATGAATTCCGGTGAAAACAATTTCTTTAAATCCATTTGCTTCAAGTTTATTGATTTCATTTATGATAAAATCCTCATTGGCACTGCGACTGTTTCCTCTTGCAAACGGTATTATACAGTATGAACATCTGTTGTCACAGCCGTCTTGGATTTTTAGGCTTGCACGTGTCTTGGTGGTATCTGATAGTGAGGTATATGTGAAATCGGTTTTCCCCATAATATCAGACATGAAATATTTTTTTTCTTTATCTTCATAGCTTTTTATTGCATCATAAATTTTAAATTTTTCGTCATTACCGATAACTATATCAATGTAATCTTCTTTAAGTAGTTTGTCTTTTTCAATTTGAGCTACGCATCCTGTTAAAATATTTACTATATCAGGGTTTTTATGTTTTGTGTTCCTTAACAGATACATTGCTTCGTTGTCGCTTTTATGCGTTACAGAGCAGGAATTCAAAATGTAATAATTTGCATCTTCAATCCTTTTTACTTCCAGAAATCCATTTTGCTCTAAATTTTCTTTTATAACAGAGCTTTCAAATTGATTTGATTTACAGCCCATTGTGTGTATCAAAAATCTTTTCATTTCTATATAATATAAAAAAGATATTATATTGTAAACAATTATGACAGCAGTGTAAAAAAATAGCAAAAAAATTTACTTTCTTGTTTTACTATAATATAATTAATTTGTGAAAGTGTAGGTGTAATTTATGCAAGTATCAGCAATTTCAGCTCAAAACTTTACTTCAGGTTCGGATATGCGTACTCCTGAAGATGAAATGGAAATTAGAGCGCAAGCGCTTAACACCGCTATAACAAAAGGAAGAAAAAGAGCAAAGACTCTTGACAGAGCTTATTGGTCTGTTCCTTTGATTGCAGCGGCTTCTGCAGGAATTTTGACAGGTAAAACCTCAACGTTTTTAGCAAAAGAAGTTTCCGGTAACGCTGCAAAAGTCGCAAATGCCGTAAAAAGCGGAGCTTGGTGGTCATTTTTGCTGGGGACTGCAGCCTTAGGCGGTGCTCTTAATAATCTTGCTGAAAGGAAATCGGAAAGTATAAGAAAATTCAATCAAAATAATCCAATGCTTTCTATGATTGGGAATATAGCTGCTTTCTTAGCAGTTACAACTGCTGTTCCTATGGCTGTAGCTGCAGGTTACGGAAAGCTAAGTCCAAAATGGATTGGACGTATAAATAAGGGTATAGCTGATATATCAGGACATTTGAATAATATAAAAATCCCTAAGAAAATTGGAAATTTCGCAGATTCAATATCAAAAAAATCTCCTGATTGGTTAAAAACTACAGCAAAAACTTTAACTGCATATGCTCCTCATATTACTATTTTGTCAGCGTTGTTTGGTTCATTTAGTAACAGAGCAAAAATTGCAAGAGATTTTCAAAACGAATATAACAGATTAAGCAATGATGCTTAATTTATAAAAAATTGGTATTAAGGTATAGTAGTAGGGAAAGAGACCGGTGTATAAACATCGGTCTTTATTTTATAATTCTGATTTTTTGTTGCTACGTTTTAATATCTTTTTCTGATATTTTTCGTCATATTGGAATTTATATCCGTTTACAAAGCTTTTTACTACAGCATTTGTAAAAGCTCCTCGAGCTGTCCAGTATGAAGTGTGTGCAAACGGGAACATCCTTTTACTCCAAATTCCTGAATTGTCATATACTACCCCTGTCGGATTATTGATAGATATATTTAGAATTTTTTCAATTTCTTTTATTGTTAAATTTTGATTTGTCGGAAATCCAAGAGGATCTTCTCTAAAATTAGCCGTAATCATAAATATTCCGTTTTCAAAAATGTATTTTATCATAAGTCTGTTGTAGTAATTTAGCGCATAACTTTCGTCACTCATATCAGAATAAAATAGAGGGAGCGGACTTGCAAAATTTACTACTCCTCTGACTTTATTTTTTGGAGCGCAGGCTTTTTTCGTCATTTCGTTTAATTTAAGATAATTCCTTTTTAGAGCTTCTTTATCTTGGTTTAAAATGATGTGGCCTGCTGAGGTTAATGAGCCAATGCCTGCGTAATCTTCTGACAATGCAGATATACAGGTATCTTCCTGTGGATTTTTCTTAACAAAATCCATAAAATCTTCATCCATACAAAGTTTGCTGAAGAGTTGTTCTGTGTTTAAATATCTTAGTTTGTTAAATAAATATTCGTATGTAACAAAGGTTCCTGCGGAATACCCGTACAAAATTACTTCATTACCGGCATTTGTTTCTGCTTTCACTTTTTCATTTAAATTATCAAGTATAGGCAGCATATTATGTGGCTTTTGAACCCATATTGCATCGTGCATATATTGCGTAATCAAGCTTCTTACTAAATATGCACCTGAAGAACTTACCATTTTTGATAGTTCAAGCTGCCCTTTTACATAATCTAAGTCTTGTTTGCTGTTATATCCCCAAAAGAAAATAACAGGTTCTTCCTTAATGTTTAGTTTGCCTATATTGTTGTAATACTTTTTAATTGCTCGATTTTTGAGGAATTTTTTACGCATTACCGGATGAAGTTTATTCACCCCTTTATAATACCAATCTCGCATTTTTTTATCGTTATTATTTGAACCGTTAATGTATATAAAGCTTAAATTTTCAGTTGCGGATACGCTGTTAAAGCATAGTAATAAGACTACAATTAGAGCAAAAATCTTTTTCATAAAATATAACCTCTGTAATAAGTAACGCATTTATCATATCATAAATTGTATTCTATATTTAAAATATTATAAAATAATTAAGTTGGGTAGTTTTTTGTATTTTTGGTGTAAAATACAGTTAATGTAGAGATAATAAGAAAAGGAAATGACTATGTGGGATTATTCCGAAAAAGTAATGGATCACTATAGAAACCCTAGAAACGTAGGAAAAATTGATGATGCTGATGCTATAGGTAATGCGGGTTCTTTGACTTGCGGAGATCAGCTAAAGATATATTTAAAAATAAAAGATGGCATTGTAACTGATGCTAAATTTCAAACTTTTGGTTGCGGTTCTGCTGTCGCAAGCTCAAGTATTTTAACTGAAATGATTATTGGTAAATCAGTTGAAGATGTTAGAAAAATTACCAACAAGGATATTGCGGATGAACTGGGTGGGTTGCCGCCTGAAAAAATGCATTGCTCAGTAATGGGTTATGAGGCATTAGAAGATGCGTTAAAAGGGTATGTCGACAAAGACGACTTGAATGATGCATTAGATGAAGTTAACGATAATAAGGTTGAAGAAAAAATTGTATGTACATGTTTTGGCGTGACCGAAAATCTTATTTGGGAAGCGATAAAACAGAACGGGTTAAAAACTGTAGAAGAAGTTACTAATTATACAAAAGCCGGTGGAGCATGCGGAAAGTGTAAAAGTGCAATTCAAGATATTATAGATACTTATTACAATAAAGAAAAAAAAGAAAAGGATGATGAAGTAAAGCTCTCTCCTGCTCAAAAAATACTAAAAATAAACAGTATAATAGAGAATAGAATTTCTCCTGAACTGCAAAAAGATGGCGGAGATATTACCCTTGTTGATATTGATGGTGACAGAGTTCTTGTAAGGCTAAGAGGACGTTGTTCCGGCTGCAGAAATTCTAATTTGACATTAAAATCTTTCGTTGAATCAAGTTTACGTGAGGCTGTTGACAAAAATATCGAAGTTATAGAGGTAAATTAAATGGCAGACAGATTAATATATTTAGATAATAATGCTACATCGCAGGTTGACGAAAAAGTTTTTGAATCAATGTTACCATACCTAAAGGAAGAATATGCCAATCCTTCGAGTATGTATGGTTTTGCAAAAAGGTCTTCCGATGCGGTAAAAGAGGCTCGTGTTAAAGTAAGAGATTTTTTTAACGCAAGTAATGAAAAAGAAATTATATTTACGTCTTGCGGTTCTGAAGGTGATAATATGGCTATCCGTGGAGTTCTTGATATGGATAAATCAAAACGCCACATAATTACAACAAAAGTTGAGCATCCTGCGGTATTAAACGTATATAAATACCTGGAAAAGCAGGGTTATAAAACAGATTATATAAATGTTAATTCAAATGGAGAATTAGATTTAGAACAGTTGTCCTCGGCTATTACCGATGATACTGCATTGGTATCTGTTATGTATGCCAACAATGAAACCGGTGTAATTAATCCTATTCAAAAGATTTCCGAAATTATAAAAAGTAAAAATAAAAATACTAAATTTTTTGTAGATGCCGTACAAGCTGCCGGTAAAATTCCTATCGATGTTCAATCTTTAGGTGTTGATATGATGGCGGTTTCAGGACATAAATTCCACGCCCCAAAGGGTGTTGGCGCCTTGTATGTAAATTCTAAGACTATACTGACTCCGCTTATTATAGGCGGTCATCAGGAAAGAGGTAAGCGTGCGGGCACAGAAAATGTTCCGTATATTGTTGGCATCGGTACTGCATGTGAGAGAGCAACAGATAATTTAAAATATGAAATGACTGAAGTGAAACGTCTTAGAGATAAGCTCGAAGATGGTATTTTGAAATCGGTATTTAATGCAAGGTTGAATACCGGAGTTGCAAACAGAGTTCCGAATACTACAAACATTGGTTTTGAATACGTTGAGGGGGAATTGATTTTGCTGCATTTGAGTGATTTAGGTATATGTGCAAGCTCAGGTTCGGCGTGTACTTCTGGCTCTCTTGAACCGAGTCATGTTTTAAGAGCAATGAATGTCCCATTCACCGCTATTCATGGCAGCATCCGTTTCTCTTTAAGTAAATATACAACGGATAGTGATATAGATTATGTTCTCTCTGTTGTTCCCGGTGTAATTGAAAAAATCAGAAATTTGTCTCCGTATCAGGAAGAGTTGGCTGAGTTAAAAAGAAGAAAAAATTTATAGAATATAAATGTTTTTTTCTTTATTGGTGTATTTTTGTAAAATTTTTATTACAATGATAGTATTCAGGATATCTTTATTATATTATATCTCTATCTAAAGGGGTAAATATGAGAATACACAGTATAGGGACCAGCCCTTATTTTGGGTATAACAAAGAGTTAAATGAAAAAGTTAACAATAAGTTAAGGCATACAAAAGGCAACAAAGAGTTAGCTAATACTCTGTTAGCTCTAAATACTTATTGTATGGAAACGGAAGATAAATTAAGAAAAGCTGAGGCTGAGAACAACCAAAATCTTGTAGAAAGATATGATGCGTTGCTTATTGAGATAAAAAATATAACTGCAAATCAAATTAACAGAAGATTTCCTGAACTAAATTACAGAGAGAAGGAACTTGACGGTTATAAGGCTGAAGTTGCTCAAAGACGGGTGTTAGACCCTAATTATTGGTTAAATCAGCTTGTTTTAATAATGGATGATTCAGCTGAAATTGATCAACTTTTAGAAGGTGCCATCGAAGCAGAAAAAACATTAAAGAAAACTAAGAAATCAGGTCATAAGGATGTTGATTCTGCTGTATTAGATGCAATAAAGGATTTTGAGCCAAATAAAGAAAAAACGAAAAATAATGCTGAGCATATTTGTAAACCTCACTCAAAGACTGATAAAAAGAAAGGGAATCAGCTTCCTGAAGGTTTAGAAGAGTTTAAGCCAAATAAGTATTCTCCAAGAGGCTTCGTTAGTGTTGGTGGTATGGAAGAATTAAAAGCTGATTTTAGAGATAAGGTAATTGAACCTGTTTTAAATCCTGAACAGGCTAAATTGGATGAAATAGAATATGGCAAACGAATACCTAGAGGGTATGTTTTCTATGGGCCTCCTGGTTGCGGTAAAACTTATTTTATGGAAGCTGTCGCTCAGGAAACTGGTTTACCGTTGTTTAAAATGAAGGTTTCAAAAGTAGGTTCAAAATTTGTTAATCAATCCGCAAATAATATTCAAGCCGGTTTTGATTATGCGTTAAAGGTTGCGGAAGATACTGGAAAACCGGTATTTCTAATGCTTGATGAGATGGAAACATTGACTTCTGAAAGGCGAACTCCATCAGGGTCATCAGAGGATAACAAAGTTGTTTCTACTTTGCTTCAGGCTCTTGATGATGTGCTGGGCAAGAATGTTATTGTCATTGGTTCTACAAATAAAATAGATATGATAGATAGCGCGATAAAGAGCAGATTGGATGAAACAGCATATATTGGCTTGCCTGATGATGATACTCGATACAAGGTGTTAACTCTAAAATTGAATTCGTTACACCGTGGGGTAGATCTTGCTGCGGATAAAGAAAAAATGCAAAAATTAGTTGCACTTACAAAAGGTTTTTCTAATAGAACTATAGAATCTATTGTTTTAAGTGCCGGAGACAGAGCCAGATTGGACGGACGAAGAGATATTACTGCCGAGGATTTTGTTCCATTATGCAATTCTGAAAAATATTTATCTCAAAAAGTAAATGAGAACTTATATAAAAATAGTAATGCAAGACCTGCTGTTGGTTTTTCAACTTCCGGTCCAAGTGGCGGTAAAATGTTGCTTTAAATTTTCTATAGCGGTAGTTTAATACAGAATTCCGTACGGACATTTTCTTCACTCTCAACGGTAATTTCTCCGCCGTGTGCGAGGATTATTTGATGAGAGAGGTATAGTCCTAACCCTGTACCAATTTTTCGAAATTTTTTTGCAGCAGAATAGTATTTGTTAAATATTAAGCCTAATTCGTTTTTTGGGATGCCTTGTCCGTAGTCAATTACGGATATAGTTATAAAATTAGGGATTTCTCCTATTTTAATTTCGATATCTTTTTTTGTATTACTGTGGTATATAGCATTGTTTATAAGGTTTTTGATTACACGCTCTAATTGCATTGCATCTGCAGTAACTTTAATGTTTCTGCCTTTCTCAAACTTTACATGCATGCCTGCATCTTGCAGTACAGGTTCGGTTTCGGATAATATTCTTTCGATAAAACCGTTTAGCATAATGTTTTCACGTTTTAACTTAATCCCACCATCTCGAATTTTATAAGTTTCAAGAACAATTTGAACAAGGTTTAATAGTTCTTTGTTTGATATTTGCATGTTTTTAAGAGCAACCTGCTGTTTGTCACTAATTTCACCAAATTTTCCTTGAAGTAAAAAATCGAGGATGTTTGATTCCGCAATAATAGGTACTTTTAAATCGTGAGTAAGTGTTGCAACAAAATCATCCTTTAATGTTTCAATTTCTCTTTCGTTTGTTACATCTTTTATAATGAGAACATATCTTTTTTTGTTGTTATCAATTGTTAATTTAATTGGACTCATTGTAAAATTTCTTGTAGGGGTGTGCTTTATATAAATATCTTTAGAAATCATTCTGTTAAGATTTATGTTTCCGTCACAAACCTCAAAAAATTCTTCAATATTTTTCCCGATGATATTTGTTCCTTTTACCCCAAACCAATCCGTGACTTTCGGTGTAGCTCTCAGTATAATCATTTGTTCGTTAATAATTAAAATCCCGTCAGACAAAGAATTAATTACCGCTTCCAGCAGTTTATTTTGCCGCATAAGTTCACTTTGATATTCAATAATCATTTTTTCCCTGTCATTAAGGGTTTCGACCATTCTGTTTATACTGTCTGTTACGTTTTGGTATGTAGGGTGCTCCAATTTGCCTATTTTAGTTGTTAAATCGCCATAGCGTATTGAATTTACGGTGTTTGTAACTGTGCCCAAATAATCATTGATTTTTGACCAACGTTTGTTCGTTTGGCGAGTAATCAAAAATAACGCTATAAATACAAGTATTATTCCAAAATTAATAAGATACCATAACATATAAGATTTTAGTGAACCTATCTTCTACATTTTATGTTATAATTATACCAAATAGGGATGATGTTGTTAATATATTAAGAAGGCTGTATAAACAAATGTTAAAACTACCTAAATCAATAAAGTGGGTTATTACGGATTTTGACGGTATTGTTACCGATAATTTTGTTTATATAAATGACGATTATTCCATGACAAGAAGACTTAATTTTAAGGACGTTATCGGTTTTTATAATTTACATATTAACGGTGTAGAAGTTGCTATAATATCAGGAGAGCAAAATCCTGCAATAGATTTATTATCAAAGAAATTTCAATTAAAAGAAGTTCATACAAAAATTCATACTAAGATAGATGTATTGAAGTCAATAATATGTAAATATAGTTTATCTGATGAAGAATATTTGTATATTGGTGATGATATAAACGATATAGAGTGTTTAGAACATGCTAGATATAAAATTACAGTGCCAAATGCAGTAAAACGAGTTAGGGATATAAAAGATATTCAAATTACAGAAGCTGAATGCGGACAGGGGGCTTTTAGGGAGGTAGCGGATTGCTTGATTGGATAAGAGCTATAATTCAAAAAATATTACATCTGAGCAAACAGCTTGATGATTACGAGAAAGATTCCGTTGTTCAAGCGCTGCCATCATTAGCTTATGTGAACAGAGCCAAAAAGTGCATTGCAAACCAAGATTTTGAACAAGCAGAAAGAATTTTGGAAGAGGCTATGGAGTTACCGCAAGAGGATGCTCTTGTATATAAGTATCTGGGCATGGTATGCGAAAGGACAGGCAGACCGTCTGAAGCCGTAATTTCATATAAAAAATCAGCTAATATAAATAGTTCGGATAAAGACATTTGGAGATTGTTAGGTTTTGCTTTAATAAATTGCGGTCAGTTTGAAGAGGCTTTAGAGTCTTTTGAAAATGCAAATAAAGTCAATCCTGCAAATACCGACGTGTTTGCTGGATGGGGAATGGCATACATGAGGTTAAAACGGTATCCTGAGGCGCATGAAAAATTTATGGAGGCTGTAAGGTTAAATCGTTATAATTTTATGGCATTATTATTGGCTGCGATTATGGAAGTAAGACTTGGTAAGTATAATGATGCAGATGCTAAACTTAGTTTCCTTGCTAATGTTAGTCCTAACGAAACCAATACATATGAATATGCTAATTTAAAATATATAAGAAAAGATTATGACAGTGCGATATTTTATGCAAATAAAGCTTTGTCTTTTAATGATAAAATGTTGCCGGTATACCTTTTACTGGGTAAATTATATGCAATAAAAGGTCAGAAAAAAGAAAGCCTTGAAACTTATGAGAATGCAGTATCTAAAGGTTTGGCTTTCCCTCATTTATTTTTTGATTGGGCTGTAACTCTACAAATATTTGGAGATTATGAGGGCGCGAAAGTTCAGTTTGAAAAAGCAAGGAGCATTGCTCCGGGTGAAGAGGAAGTAAGTGCAGGTTTAGCTTTAACAAACGCATATTCCGGAAATATTGAAGAGGCAGAACATTTAATGCAGAATGTTCGAAATCTTAAGGATGATAATTACGTTTATTCAAAAGCCACCGGATTAATTGCAATGAGAAAAGGTGATTATACTCTTGCAATCAGTAAATTTAAAAATGTTACGGACTTAATGTTTTTTGATAACGGTTTGAATTTTTTGATTGCTCAGTGCTATGACTCAATAAATGATGTTTCAAATGCAAAAGAATATTATGAAACGTCTTTGTTAAATGCCGGTGACAATATAGATATTTACCTAAAATATTCGGATTTTCTTATAAGAAATGAAGAGTTTGAATCTGCACAAAGAAAATTGAAGCGTGCACAAAAGATTGATGAAAATAATTTGGATGTGTTGAATTTATTGTTTCATATCGGTTACATACTTGTCAAAGATAATTGGTCGGAATATAATATGAAAGAAACTCTTGGGATTGCAGAAAAAATACTAAAGATTGACCCTGGCAGTTTTAGGTACCCTGAAGAGAAATCAGACTTGGATAATATAGCAAACAACAGGTAGTAAATTGAAAAGAATAATTGTTCAAAAATTCGGCGGGACTTCGGTTGCCGACACAGATAAAATAAAAAACGTTGCAAAAACCGTTATAAAAGAAAAAAATAACGGCAATGACGTGGTCGTTGTTGTTTCTGCTATGGGACATACTACTGATTATCTCGTAAAAATGGCAAAGGATATTTCAAAAGTCCCGTCAGGGCGTGAAATGGATATGCTTTTATCTACCGGAGAAGGCGTTTCTATTGCTCTATTGGCTATGGCAATTCAGGCGGAAGGCTATGAAGCTGTCAGTTTTAATGCTATGCAGATAGGAATTTTAACGGAAAATGTTCATACAAAAGCTCGTATTGTTAAAATCGAAACCGAAAAGATTAAAAAGAATTTGAATGAAGGTAAGGTCGTTGTAGTCGCAGGATTTCAGGGAGTTACAGAAAATGGTGAAATTACAACTCTGGGTAGAGGTGGCTCCGATACTTCAGCTGTCGCTTTGGCTGCAGCTTTAAACGCAGAACGATGCGATATATATACAGATGTTGAGGGTGTTTATACTACAGATCCTCGAGTTGTGCCAAACGCATCAAAACTTGATAATATTTCGTACGAAGAAATGTTGGAGTTAGCTCATGCAGGTGCAAATGTTCTTCACCCTCGTAGTGTTGAAACTGCAAAATTAAATAGTGTCCCGCTACGTGTTAGGAGTAGTTTTAAAACAGATAATTTAGGTACTTTGATACTTGGAGTAGATAAGATGGAAATAGACAGACCAGTAACGGGTGTTGCAGAAGATTCTTCTCAAACCAGAATTGTAGTTTGTGAAGTGCCGGACAGACCCGGGATTGCGGCAATAATTTTTACGAAGTTAGCAAAACAAAATATATCGGTTGATATGATTATTCAATCGTATGCCAGAAAAGCCTCTCATACAAATGATATTGCATTCACCGTTGATTCTGTTGATGCGGATAAGACTATTGAAACTCTAAATTCTCTGAAAGAAGAATTGCAATGCGGTGAAATTCAAGTCGATAAGGATATAGCAAAAGTTTCTATTGTCGGTGCCGGTATGATTGATCGCCCCGGTATTGCATCTGCTATGTTTGATACGTTAGCAAGACTTGGCGTAAATATCAAAATGATTTCTACGAGTGAAATTAAGATAAGTTGTCTGGTTGACAGAGAAGATGCAGCAAAGGCGGTAAAGGCGTTGCACGAAGAATTTGATTTATCTTCTGATGTTGTTGCGGATGTGAAAGGTGACTTGCCGCAAGTATAGTATAGTGAAATTACTATTTTCGTAGGTCTTTTGCGCCCTTTAGATAAACGAATTTAGGCTCAAAGTTATTTTCACAGTTGTATACTATGAGTACTCTGATACATTTTTTTAGAGAATTTTCTACATCTAACTCTTGTTCACACATAAATGCTGTTTTATCCCAGCCTAGGTCTTGACGAACAAATTTCGCAGGATATGCGGCATCAAGTTCCTTTGTCATTGTAAATATTACATGCGATACAAAGTCTTTATTAATATTGTTTTCTTTGATTAGTTGTGTGAACAGTTCAATTGTTGCCGTTTTTATATCTTCCGCATTATTAGTATCAACCGTAATTGCTCCGCGTATGCCTTTTGTTATCATTATAAACTCCGATTACTTATTCTTAATCCCATTATACCAATCTCTTGCAAACATTTCACCTTTGCCTTCGGGTTTTACCTTTACAAGCATAATACAATCCTTCCCGCAGGCGACTTTTATCCCTTCTTTTGTTGCGTCTATAAACTTTCCGCAAGTCCCATTGCCTTCACAAACTTTAGTTTCAAGGACTTTTATTATTTTATCATTGTATTTGAAATAGGCAGATGGCGATTTATATATTCCTCTTACAAGATTGTGGATTTCTTTAGCCGGTTTTGTAAAATCTATCAGTGTTTCATCTTTTTGTAGTTTGTTTGCCATACAAACCCCGTCTTCAGTTTGAGGTGTAGGGGTTAGGGTTTGTTCAACTAAACCGATAAGAGTTTCTTCTATTAGTATTGGAGATTTCTCGCTTATTTCGTTATAAAGTTCCTCGCAGTTCATTGTTTCAGAAATTGGTATAACTACTCTTTTACATACATCTCCGCAATCTAATCCCAGTTCGGTAATCATTGTGCAGATTCCTGTTTCACTGTCCCCGTTTATTATTGCCCTTTGTATAGGGTTTGCCCCTCTGTATCTTGGTAAAAGTGATGCGTGTAAATTTATTGTTTCATATTTAGGTATATCTAAGACTTCTTGAGAAAGTATTTGCCCGAAAGCAAATGTTACAAAAAAATCAGGTTCAAGATTTTTTAATTTTTCAATAATTTCAGGTTCTTTTCTGATGGATTTTGGTTGTAGTACCGGTAAATTGTGAGCTAATGCAAATTGTTTTATCGGCGACATCATAAGCTTCTGACCTCTGCCCGCAGGCTTGTCAGGTTGAGTGACTACAGCTAGAACTTCCATGTTTTTTGAATTGTATAAATGCTCTAAAGACTTTAACCCAATATCAGGAGTCCCGAAAAAAACAACCTTAATCATTTTTACTTAGCTCTTTCTCCAATTCAGGTTCGTCAAGTAATTTATCTGCTTCCACGTGCGGAAGATTGAATTTTTCTAATTGAGCATCTGTTTCAAATCTGTTTACACAGTGGTCAATAAATAATACCCCGTTCAAATGGTCAAATTCGTGTTGAATACAACGAGTAAGCAATGTTCCTCCGTTTGCTTCCAACACAAAAGGTCTGCCGTTTCTGTCTATGGCTTTAACTGTAATATTTTTGTATCTTCGAACGTCTGTATAAGCTTCCGGGAAACTCAAACAACCTTCATTACTGATTATTGCACCTGATTTTTTTATAATTTTTGGGTTAATAAAAACCATCGGATTAAGCGGTTCGTCATTAGAAGAAACATCTATGACAAATACTCTGTAGTTTACACCAATTTGGGGTGCCGCTAACCCTACGCCATTTTTAGCATACATTGTTTCCAATAAGTCTTGTACTAAATCTGATATTTTTTTTGAAACTTTATGTACTTCTTTTGACGGTTCTCTTAGTGATGCTGTACCGTATTTCAATATATTTTTTATTGCCATATAAAATTATCCTCTCTATATTTTTATCCTACTATAAAGGTTAATTATTGGCAATTATCTGACATTTAAAAACTTATGCACTTGCGGAATTAAACGTATGTTATTGTATTTGTTATGTATACGGTTAAATATATCTTCACAAAACTCTGTAGAAACTCCAAATTTTTCTCCAATCATTTTGGGTTGAAGAATTATTAATAAACTATATTTTTGAGCCAAATTTATAATATTCAAAATTTCGTCATTTGTTATATTTTCATCAAATACAACTTTTGCAAAAGTTTCTTTTTTTGATGCAATTTTAAAAAATTCGTTTAGGGCTTCTTGTTTGATGTTTTCTCCTGTTGCGCTTTTTAATTTTATATCTGCTGAAATTACATCCGAATATTCGATAATTTCTTTTAGCGGCAAAGGTAAAGTTCCGTTTGTTTCAAGATATATTGTGTGTCCGATTTCTTTTGCCAAAGGTAAAAATCTCTTCAAAAATTCAACAGATATTAATGGCTCTCCCCCTGTGAGTGATAAAACAAGATTTTTGCCGTATTTGTTTATTTCTTTTATAAGGCTTTCCGGTGTATATTGCTTGGATTTTGATATTTCAAAATCGGTATCACAAAAATTGCACTTAAGATTACACCCGCAAAATCTTATAAAAAGTTGCTGTTGCCCTACATAAGGACCTTCCCCTTGTATTGATAAAAAAATTTCTCTAATGTATGCTTTTACCATTTTACGCTCTAATATTGGTGCTTGATAGTTTTTTGAGTTTTCCGTATAAAACTTTTTCTTCCATAGATAAGTTTTCAGGAATTTGAATCTCTACCGTAACTATCATATCACCAAAATTGCCGTTTGTCTTTAGCCCTTTTTTTGAAATCCTGAATTGCTGCCCGGATTTTGTCATAGCAGGAATTGTAAGCGTAATTTTTTCTGAAAATGACGGGATTTGTATTTGCGCTCCTAAAACGGCTTCAAATGGGCTTATTGCAAGATTATAAAGAATATTATCGCCGTCGATTTTTATATTTTTATCGTCTTCAACGTGAATAGAAATATAAAGATTACCGTTTTTCCCGCCAAAAAATCCCGGATTTCCCTCTCCGACTAATCGTAATTTTGCACCGTTTTTTACCCTTGCCGGAATCTTTACGGTAATCTTTCTGTTAAGCTCAAACACTCCACTTCCGTTGCATTTAGAACATTTTGTGCCGTTTATAAATCTACGGCCTTCGCAATGCGGACACAATTCTTTGTGCATAACATTTAATATTCTTTCTGTTCCGTCTAATGCTTCTGTCATTGTAACGGATACAACTGCGGAGATGTCTTCCCCGTCTTTTGGTGCCTTATTTGTTTTGTTTTCTTTATGTTTTTTTGTTATTTCGTCAAGTATTGAGTTTACGCAATCCCTGAAGTATTTATTTTGATATTTTTCTGCTTTTTCTTTGTCCTTTTTGTTGTAGATGTCTTTTTTCTCTTCGTTAGGATTTGTTGCTGTTTTACTTTCAGAACAGTGATGTCCTTTATTTGTTTCTTCTTGTGATTCCGGTTGTGCCTCTTTTTTTAAATTAGAGTTGTCTTGGTTTGTTTTTTTTGAAAAGTTAGATTTAGGAGTTTTGTAAAATCCGTTAAGCATGTCATATTGTTTGCGTTTAATCTCATCAGATAATGTTTCATAAGCTTCTAAAATATCTTTAAATTTTTGTACGCTTTCGGGTGCTTTATTAACATCAGGATGGTACATTCTTGCCAGATGTCTGTAAGAACATTTAACCTCTGAGCTGTCGCTGTCAGGGGTAACTCCAAGAATACTATAATAATTTTTTTTACATTTTATCGCCATACAAAAATATATAATGACGTCAAAAAAAAAATCAACGGTAAATTGTATAAATCTTTAAAACTAAATTGTTAATATTTTTACAAAGCTTATTGTTGCGTGTTATAATCTTATCTATAAGGGGATATAGATGGCAAAAAAAGAATGGATTTATAAAAAAGTTGATAATGACAAGAAATCTCTTATAAAACGATTGCTTTCTACAAGGGGAATAAATTCTGAAGATGAGATTTTTGAATTTACGCATCCTTTAGAGATGAAGCTGACTTCTCCCGATGCTTTTTTAGATATTAAAAAAAGTGTTGCAAGGATAGCGGATGCTATTGAGAAACAGCAAAAAATAGTTATTTATGGGGACTTTGATGCGGATGGTGTTACTTCAACATCTCTTTTATATAAAACATTGTCTTATCTTGGAGCTCAAGTATTTTATTTTATTCCCGATAGAGAAGCAGATGGTCATGGATTTAACAGTAAGGCTTTGGTTGGGGTAATGCGTGACTTTAAGCCAAAACTTATTATCTCTGTTGATTGTGGCATAAGTAATGTTGACGAGGTGAAATTTATAAAAAGCTTCGGTATTGATGTGATTATAACAGATCACCATGAAGCTCCTGAAATTTTACCTGATGCTTTTGCCATAATAAATCCTAAAGCTCAGAATGCTTTGGATAACTCCTTAACCGCAAAACAAATTTTGTCGTTATCTTCTCTTGCAGGTGTTGGGGTTGCCTTTAAGCTGGCTCAGGCTTTGTTAACTCATTTTGAAAAAACGGATTTTATTCCTGAAATATTACCGTTTGTTGCTGTGGGTACAGTTGCTGATGTTGTTCCTCTCATTGGAGAAAACAGATATTTTGTCACAAAAGGGTTAGATTTAATTTCCAGAGGTAAACATTATGGCTTGAAACGTTTGTTAGAGTCGGCAGGATATTCTGTTGAAAACGGTATCACATCAGAAACTGTTGCGTTTGGGGTTGCTCCGAGAATAAATGCCTCAGGTAGACTTGAAACCGTAGAATCTGCTCTAAAAGTTTTGATATCAGATAATCATCAGGAGATTGAGATAGCTATTCAAACATTAAATGAGTTGAATAAGATTCGTCAAACATTATGCCAAGATATTTTTTCACAGGCTGATGATATGGTTCAAAAGGAAGGCAATCGTAATCCTGCGATAATTCTGTTTAATCCGCAGTGGCAAGTTGGTATTATTGGTATTGTTGCTTCTAAACTAGTTGAAAAGTATTATAAACCAACATTTTTAATGACATATTCCGAAGAAACAAAGCAGATAAAATGTTCGGCAAGAAGTGTCGAAGGTGTCCATTTATATGACACAATCAGCGCAATAGGGGATATTCTCGACGGTTATGGCGGACATTCACTTGCTGCAGGTTTGTCTTTTACTCCGGAAAAGACTCCTTTTAAAAAAGTAAAAGAGCAATTAAATCAGGTTATAAAAGAAATTATAAACGGAAAAGACTTAAAACCGTTCATAAATGTGGATTTAGAAATATCTCCCGAGGATGTAAATGTCGATTTGGTTGAAAACCTTTCTGTTATGGAACCTTTTGGGGCATCAAATCCTTCTCCTGTTTTTTCTATTTCAAATTGCATTTTAAAACGCAAATCATTTTTGGGTGAAGGTGAAAAGCACATAAAATTAGTGGTTGAAAAAGATGGAAGAGAGTTAACTTGTATAAGATGGCAAGAAGGCGATATTGCGCTTAATTCGGGCGCAACTTTGGATATTGCATTCCACCCAAGATTAAATGTTTTTAACGGGAATACTACTGTGCAACTTATTATTGATGATGTACATTCTCCTGATTTAAAAGACGAAGTTATAGAAACAGAACCTGCAATAAAAGTTTATGATCACCGTAAAAAAACGGGTATTTTACAGCAAGTTAATGACTATATAAAAACTTCAAAACAAAGTATCAAAATATATACAAGAAGTAAAAGTACGAATGATATGCTTTCTCAATATAAGTCAATTCATGATAATATTATGTCGGATAATTCATTAACACAATGTGATGCGGTTATGATTTTTGATTATCCGTCGGATAGAGAATCTTTTGAAAATATTATGAAAATTGCGCGGCCAAAAGCTGTTCATTTTATGAATTATGATATTAAATATTTTGAGAATAATGAATTTATAAGATTAATAGCCGGTATGTTAAAGTATTCCGTTAATAATAACTGTGGAAAGGTCGATTTATCCCGTTGCGCAGGTTTCTTAGGGAAATCTGTTACGGCAATAAAATGCCTGCTGGAAATAATGTCGGATTCGGACGTCTTTGAAATTGTTGAAAAATCAGATGATAGATATGTGATAAGTAACTTAAAGACAGAAAATATAAATTCTGTTTTAAAAAATCCTAAGTATGAAGAATTTTTGTCTGTTTCAGAAGAATGTGAATTATTCCAAAAATCATTATTAGAAGAAGATTCCGATATTCTTGCCCAATGGTGTGAGGTTTAATTATCTCTGGGTTTTTATATAATTCTCAATTCCATTTGAGATAGCTTGAATAGTTTTTTCTCTGTATGCTGAATCTATAATTTTAGAGTTATCATCAGGATTTATTAAATATCCGATTTCTAAAAGTATGGCAAGAGCATTAGTGTTTCTGACAACGGCAAAACTGTGTTGAATTATTCCATGATTTCTTGCCCCAAGTTCTCCTACCATTGATGCCATAATAAATCCTGCAAGAGGTCGAGCTTGCGGATAATAGTAGTAAATTTCCGTTCCGTTATTTGAAATGGGGTCCATTGTGTCGGGAAGTGCATTACCATGTAAACTGATAAATATTGAGGAATCCTCGTTGTTTGCAAAGTCGACTCTATCTTGCAGACCAACATATGTATCATCTTCTCTTGTAAGTTTTACGTACGCACCGCGAGCTAAAAGTTCATCTTTAAGCGCTTTTGCATATAGTAGCATAACATCTTTTTCTTTATCCCCAAGACATCCGATTGCTCCGTATTCCTTGCCTCCGTGCCCGGGGTCTACTGTTATTTTTATTCCTTTTAAAGATTTTCGTTTATCTATTTTTAATGGTTTTCTATATTTTGCAATAAAGTTGTTCCCGTCAAATTTTGCACTATAGCCTATGATATTTCGCTTCCCAAAATATTTTTTTTTGTCTAAATTTAGGGTATATATGTTGTCCGGAGTATCTGTGTTATATAACTTTATTGTTGTCGGGTTAGAAACTTCAATTTCCCACGGTACTTGACCTGTAAGTTCAACTTTCACGGTGTAAAAATCTCCGTCATCAAATATTTTGTATTTATTTACTTTTTTTGTGCGAATAGTACCCTCTTTAATTTGAACTTGAGATTTCAATATCCAGCCAAAGTTGTCGTTACTAAGATATACTCTGTAAAAATCTCCTTGTTCCCCGTCGATTATCAATGGAATATCTTTTTGTAAATGAGAAATTCTGTTTATGCCATCATCAATTGGAGTAGATCGTAGAGGACAGTTTCGGTAAGATACAACGCCCATTTTTCTCTCAGCATATGTAATAAAATTGTTTCTTGCTATGTTATTTCCGAATTTATTTGCAGGTCTTGTAATTTTATATAGCATAGTTTTGTTACCGGATTTTATAACAAAATTATTTTCTCCGGTTTTTAATTGTACAGTTTTTGCAAATCCTCCGGAGGGATGAACATCTACTTCTTCTCCGTTTATATATAATGGTTTATCTTTGTCTGCGGAACCGATAAAGAATGTTGATTTTGCATCTATCGTGACTTGATTTTTCTTAGGATAAACTACGTCAAGCGAGAAACTTTTTTGTTCTACAGAGAGAACTAAAAATACTGCAATAATTAATATGATAACCCTATAAAACATAACATGTATATAGTAGCATAAATAAGTAAACATTCGTTAATATTTTAAGACCAGATTGTATAGTTATGGTAAAATTTAATTGAGAGGGGATAGTTAAAGTGGAAGAACGAGAAGCTAAACGTTCAAGAGCAGCAAATAAAAGGAATAAAAGGTTTGATGGTGTAATTGCTGTTTTATACGGTTTATTTATTCTTTTTGCAGCTGTACTAATTATTTACCTGTTTTTTATTCAAGTTATTGATATAAAAAAGTATAAAGTTAGAGCAAAAAATCAGCGAGCAAGCCAAAATTTTGCTGTAAGGGGCGATATTTTTGACAGAAATGGTATAAAACTTGCTACAGACGATGTGTTCTATAATGTGTTTGCTCGCCGTGCTGACTATGATGACGAAGGCTCTTCTCCTGATGCGATTGCCACTGCTCTTTCTCCAATTTTGAATATTTCAAAAGCAGAGCTTTTGAAAAAATTAAATAGTCAGGATAGAATTATTGCCGTAAAAAAAGACGTTGACCGTAATACTGCCAAAAAAATTGCACTTTTACATTTGCGTGCTATAAGTTTGGATAAAAAGAATACAAGGGTTTATCCGCAAGGCACGCTGGCTGCTCATGTTTTAGGCTATTATAATTTTGATGCGGATATTTCAAACGGCATTGAATATGCTGCTAAAGACAAGCTTGAGCATGTTGAAAATTCCGTAAAATATCAAAAGACTCAAAAAGGAAAAATTATTTATGACTTGTCAACTGATCCTGTTGCAACTGCTCAAAATCCAAAAGGTAAAGACGTTACTTTAACTATTGATGCAGCTATTCAGCATGTTTGTGAAAAAGAATTGGAAAAAATGGTTGTCGAAAAGCAAGCCCTTCGCGGTACGGTAATTGTTATGAATCCTCGAAATGGTGAGATTTTGGCATACGCAGTGTATCCTACATATGATCCTAATAATTACAAAAAGGCTACCCCTTTACAAATAAAAAATTGGACATTGACGGATGTGTTCCCGCCGGGTTCTACTTTTAAAACTATTACTGTTTCAAGTGCTATGGATTTAGGTAAAATCAACGAAAATTCTACGGTTTTAGATACCGGTAAGACTAA
Source organism: Cyanobacteria bacterium UBA2855 (assembly GCA_002350725.1). Classification (GTDB taxonomy): domain Bacteria; phylum Cyanobacteriota; class Vampirovibrionia; order Gastranaerophilales; family Gastranaerophilaceae; genus UBA1221. Next base: position 26,369 of record DEFJ01000008.1, read on the forward strand.
AATAGGAAATTGGGAAATTAAAAATTATGATTATGACATAAGACCTTACCCGGGGCATATTTCTTTAGAGTATTTGTTCGAGCATTCAAGTAATATTGGCTCTATCAATGTCGCAAAAACTATGACCCCGAAAGAATTTTACAGTGAATTGAAAAAATTTGGTTATGGCTCAAAAACGGGAATAGATTTGCCGGGGGAATCTTCAGGCTTACTTCCATATTGGAATATTTGGGATAAGGGTATACATGCGACTATGTCATACGGATATGGTACTTCCGTAACTGCGATGCAGATGATTTCTGCTGTTTCAGCGCTTGCAAATGATGGAGTTAAGGTCACCCCTCATGTAATTAAGTATTCACCGGAAGAAGAAGAGTTAAAGATTAAAAAAATCCCTGTTATTAGTCCTGAAACTGCTCATTCGGTAACAAGATTATTAGCAAGGAGTGTTAATAACGGACGTTCTGTTATAAAAATGGATAAATATAATGTGGCGGCTAAAACTGGTACTTCTAGAAAACCAAAAGAAAACGGTACCGGATATACTCCGTATGCATATACCTCTACAATCGGTTACCTTCCGGCTTCAAATCCGCAGGTGCTTGTATATGTAATGATTGATAGTGCAAAAGTCGGACCTGTTTGGGGTAATACTGTTGCTGGTCCGGTATTTCATGAGGTAACTACTCAAATTGCAAGAATTTTAGATTTAAAACCGGATAAAAATATACCGGCTCCGATTAAAGCAAAAAGTAATAATTAAATTATATAAGGAGATGTAATGAAACTTGACGAGCTTATTGAACATTTAGGTTATAAAGATTTAGTGAATTTTAAAAATGTTGAAATATCAGGCATTTCATATAATTCAAAAACTACCAAAAAGGGTGATATTTTTGTTTGTTTAACAGGAGAGTATACTGACGGTCATAAATATGCTCAGGATGCAATTAATAACGGCGCTGCAGCGTTGTTTACCGAACATAAAGTTGAGGGTATTGATAAAAAAATCCCTCAAGTCGTCGTTAAGTCTACTCGTCATAGAATTGCGGATATTGCTGACAGATTTTATTCAAGTCCGTCAAGGGGCTTAAATCTTATCGGAATAACCGGAACAAACGGTAAGACAACCGTAACTCACTTAATACAAAAAATCTTTGAACAAAATGAGCAAAAATGTGCATTGATTGGTACTTTAGGATATAAATTATCATCGGGCGGTGAATATCGCGATGCAAAACATACAACACCTCAGGCTCCTGAATTACAAGCAACATTAAGGATGATTAAGGATGTTGAAAAAATTGATAATGTTGTAATGGAGGTAAGTTCGCACGCTTTGGAACAAAATCGAGTCGGAGGATGCTGTTTTGACGGTGCAATTTTGACAAATTTAACTCAGGATCATTTAGATTACCATATAACTATGGATAATTATTTTGAGGCTAAAGCCTTATTGTTTAAAGGTTTAAAGGAAGGCTCATATGCCGTTATTAATATTGATGATGAGTATGGAGAACGATTTTTATCCGTTGTTCCTGAAGGTGTCAGAACATACACTTACGGAGTAAAAAATCCTGCTGATGTAATGGCAAAAGATATAAATTTTTCTTTAAATGGTGCAGAATTTAAGCTTGTGACCAAAGACGGTGAATACCCTGTTAATCTCCATATGAACGGTATGTTTAGTGTATATAATGTTTTAGCGGCTATTACCGGCGCTATTGCTATGGGTATTGATTTAAAAATATCGTTGAAAGCTTTAGAAAACGTAAAAGGTGTTGCAGGCAGATTTGAAGTTGTTGCTAAAAAACCTCTTGTAATTGTTGATTATGCACACACTCCTGACGGGTTAGAAAATGTATTAAAATCTGCAAGAGAAATTACACCAAAAGATGGTAAACTGATTTGTTTATTCGGTTGCGGTGGGGATAGAGATGCAACAAAACGCCCTAAAATGGGTGCAATTGCCGAAAAAATCGCTGATAAAATAGTGATAACAAGTGATAACCCAAGAAGCGAAGACCCACAACAAATTATTACAGATATTATTGCAGGTTTGAAGTCTGTAAACCCTGATAAAGTTACAGTTGAACCGGATAGAGGACAGGCTATTGCTTTATTAAAATCTATTGCTGATAACAATGACGTAGTTGTTATTGCTGGCAAAGGACATGAAGATTATCAAATATTAAAAGATAAGACTATTCACTTTGATGACAGAGAAGAGGCGCGAAAAGTCTTTGAAGGTAGTGTAATATAGAGGGAAATGATATGATTACACCACTTATGATAGAACAACATTTTCATGGCTGTTTTGGTATAGATTTTAATAAAGCTGATGCCGAGGATATTTTGTATTTATCAAAAGAAATTGTAAAATATGGTGTTGGCGGAATTTTTCCGACGATTGTAACTGATAGTGTTGAAAATACAAGAAAGGCAATAGCAAATATTAAGCGGGCTGCATCAGTACAGACCTCTGATATGGCAAAAATATTAGGAATTCATCTGGAAGGTATTTTTATAAATAAGGAGAAAAAAGGTATACACAATCCGGAACATATACTTCCTCTTACTCCTGACAATTATAAATTAATAGAAGATGATTTTATAAAAATAATAACGTTGGCTCCGGAATTGGATGAAGGTTTGATGAATTATCTAATGGATAAAAATGTAAAAATTCAAGCAGGACACTGTGTTGGCGGAGAACTTAATGGTTGTGACGGAGTAACTCATACTTATAATGCAATGTCGGGAGTTTCTCACAGGGGAACTTCGACGGCTTTAAGTGCTCTTACAGACGATAATTTATATACAGAAATTATTGCCGATGGATTACATGTAAGTGATGCAGCATTGAAATTATTATTTAAAGTTAAGCCGGCAGAAAAAGTTATATTAGTCAGTGATTGCTTGCCTTGTACAAAAAGTGCTATAAAAGAATTTATCTTTGCTGATGAAAAAATATTCTTTGATGGGAATATGGCTTCTTCAGCAGGGGGTACTTTGGCAGGTAGTACTTGTTTATTATCTGATATTATAAAAAGATTACATAATATCGGAATGTTTAATCCTCAATTTATAAATAATCCTTATGTTTATCATAATTTAGATCCGTGGGGACATATTGATTGGGCGGAAGATTTTAATATATTAAATATTGAAATAAAATAGAAAAAATGATAAGGTTATTTTATGAATTTTTGGAATGAAAATAATTTAAAAGAAGCATTACAAACGGCAAGTACATATAATTTCCCTGAAAATTGGAGCTCTAACGGACTTGTTATATGGCAGGATAATTATTTCCCCGGAAATATGATTCTTGCAAGAAATGAAGGAGAAACAAGAGGTTTGTCTGTGGAAAGGAACTTAAAGCTTCTTGACACTTGTTCTGCAATTTTGACAACCAAATCTGCCCCTTATTTTAAGTATAATAAACCGATAGTGGAATTAAAGGGTAAAAATGGTGACGCAATAATCAATATGTCTCGTTACATAAGGAAGTTTTTTAATGGTAAAGTTATCGGGGTTACCGGAAGTTCAGGAAAATCTACAACTACTCAGATGTTAGTAGATATTTTTTCTGCAAAGTGTAAAGTAAATTCTAATATAAAAAGTAAAGCAAATACATCTTGGGGAATTGCATGGAATATGACCCGATTTGGAATTGATGACGACTATTGGGTAATTGAAACTTCGCTGGGAGGTGGAATGGGAAGAAATGCAGCTCTTGTAAAACCTGATTATGCAATTTTAACTAATGTAGCCCCCGTTCATCTTACAGGCGGGATGCAGTTAAAGGATATTGCAGAAGAAAAGAGCAAAATATTTTCTAAAACAAATGAAAATGGAACAGCTATAATATATGAAGGTATGGAGTTTTTTGATATAGCAAAGAATGCCGCAGAGTTCAGAGGGCTCAAGATTATTACATTCGGAGAGAGTGAATTTGCAAATATTAGAGTAATATTAGATGGTATTTCAGTTTTGTTTATCATAAATGGTGTTGAATATAAGTTAAATAACACTAAACCTATCGGACGCCATATTCTTTTGGATATGGCTGCGGCGCTTGCGGTTGTTAGTGAAGAAAATTATGATATAAATTTAGCTCTTGATATTTTGAAGAGTTTTAAAACCTTAGAAGGTCGCGGCGAAGAGTTTATATCGATAATCCCTGATAACAAAACAATCTATGTTACCGATGAAGCTTATAATGCAAATCCTCTTTCCATGCAAGCTGCAATAACCGCTTTTGGAGAAAAATATAAGGGAAATAATACAGTTTTGGTATTGGGCGATATGGCAGAATGTGGTGAAGAAACTGAACGCTACCATAAGGAATTGGCTAATAGTATAGAAAAAGTTTCTCCAAACAAATTGTTTTTGTGCGGGAAAGATATTAAATATTTGTATGATGTTGTTAAAGACACTTATGATACCGGATATTATACTGATGTAAATTCTTTGCAAAATGATTTGCTTGAAGATTTATCTGATGGAGATTATGTGTTTTTAAAATCTTCTCATTCCGGAGAATTATATAGGGTAGTTTCAAAATTAAAGAGTTACGAAATTAAGCCTCAAGATTAGAGAATAGCTTTTATTGCAAGCCAAATCAGGGTAATTCCGCCAAGAAATTCTAAATTTGGAATGTTTTTTATTCTGTTTCCGCTCCAAAATCCTATCAAAGACATTGTAAAAGAAGCAAGACCAATTATAGTTATACAGTACCATAAATTCACGTCTATGAGTTTGAAATTTATTCCGGAGGCAAGAGCATCAATACTTGTCCCTATTCCCAGAGCAAAAAGACATTTTATATTAATTCTGCAAGTTACTGTGTTGTTTTTAGTTTGAGTTGATTCGAATATGAATTTTAGTCCGAGTATCAGAAAAATTCCAAAAACAATCCATTTTGAATATTTTTCGACATAGTAAAAAATCCCTGACGTGACGAAGTATCCTATTATTGGCATTAAACCCTGAAAAATTCCCATGGTTAAAGCAAGTTTCATTGAATTAATTATTCTTTTTTTCTCAATTATTAAACCCTGTGAAAATGACGCTATAAGGCAATCAATTCCAAGTGCTAACCCCAGTAATATTATATCAGTATAGCTCAATTCCTACCTCAAATAATCTGTCCCAAGGAAAATAATATTTTGCGCTGAAATCTGTTCCGAGGACTTTTTTTATAGTGTTCTCATATTTTCTCATATTGTTTGTGAGAGCTTCAATATCAGGAGATTTAAGACTTTGCCTTACATTCGCCTGATACCCCCAATCATCAAGTAGTCTGAGTGCAATAAATTTTTTAAGAGCATTATTATTTAATGTTCCGTTTTGTCTTGCTCTTAACGTAAATTTCATTGCACAAATCAGACTGCCTAAAGTATTTGCTGAAGTATTCCATCCTGCGTATCCTAAAAAGTTAGTGCTAAATCCTGCATTAAATATTTTATCAATAAATTTGTTATCAGCTCCATTTGCGTTTCTGACATCAGCAATAATGTAGTTGTTTCTTGGCTCATTCCATTCTTTGCTGTATTCTTCTGTCGGACGTTTCATAACAAGTTCACCCTGATGATTTTTAAAATTGTTTACGTATAGTATAATGTTTGAACGCTCTTTGCTGTCTGCAATTGTACAGTTAGCAAGTTCTGATTGCCCCAATACAGATTGTTCAATCGAAACATCTTCATAGTTAGATATTAAATTTTTATATTCTGGCTCTGAATATATAGGGTATACCGTAACCTGTGTGTCATTTAAGGCTCTTGCAAGCAGGGTAAGAGGAATTTCATCTGCTCCTGTTTTTATGTAACCTCCGAGCCTTTCCAGCTCCTTAGCTTCTATTACATTGAATCCAAACTCCGCGCAATCATCTTTTGAGAATATTAAAGTATCAAAAAGTCCTTCTTTTTGCCATTCAAGGTATATTTTATTTAGTTCAAAATTTCTCTTTCTTGTAGCTAAATAATCTTCAATAATTTCTATTGGAATATCTGTATCTGCGCTGCCATATTTGTGCAACTCATAAGAATATTTAAATATTTTTTCTCCGTATAAATTCCAGTATTCTTTTTCTTCTTCATTAATATTGTTGTTTGAAATTCTCATTATTGAGGAAAATGCATATATTTTAGCTTTTGTATTTTGTAATATTTTTTTAAGTTTTTCAATCTTTATTTTTATTTCATCAAGGCTTATTATGGAACGCCTTGATGGAATTAGACCACCCCAAGTTATTGTGTCAAGTGACAATATTATTGCATCCGTTTTTGGGGCGTTTTCATCCAACCAATTTGTAAGCGCTTCTGTATCAGCATAAGTCTTTAGTCCGCCAAGCATATGTATCTCAGGCATAAGTAACTCAATACTATTGTCAATTTGTGCTATCATTTTTGGCATCTGATAGCAAACAGGTCGATTATCTATTGGTAAAAATGCAATTTTCATATATTAATTATATGATAATATTTTAGTAAAGCCAAAAAGGTAACATTTTATGAAAGAAATATCCAAAACTCCCGAAAAAATTTCCGGTATGTTTAATGAAATAGCCGCTGATTATGACAAGAATAATAATATTATTTCTCTTGGATTTCACTCGTTTATAAAGCAAATTGCTGTGAAGGAATTAGCTCCAAAATATAATGATACAGTTCTTGATTTATGCTGCGGAACAGGTGATATATGCGAAATCCTAAAAAAATATGTAAATCCGAAAAATATTATCGGAATCGATTTCTCATCAGAGATGTTACGCATTGCAAGGCAAAAACACCCTTCTTTAAACTTTATTCAATCGGATATATCCTCACTTCCTCAAGAGATATCTAATATTGATAAAATAACTATTTGTTTCGGTTTAAGGAACGTTGAGAATAGAGCAAAAGTCCTTGAACAAGTTTATCGTGTTCTAAAACCTGGAGGCTTTGTTCTTCATCTTGATTTCGGAAGAAAAAATTTATTTTCTAAGATGTTTGATTTATTTGTTTCGTTATTTGTAAAAGTTATGCACAAAAACTCGACACCCTATAGTTACTTGATAAATTCTAAAAATCAATATCCTGAGCCCGATGATTTGGCTAAAGAATTTGAGTTTGCAAATTTAAAATTTTTTAAACGCAAGGATTTTGTTTTTGGTGTTATTTCAATGCAAATTTACAAAAAAATTTAGATTAATTACGTAAAATTTCTTGTATTATGTTGACTTTTTAAAATTCTTAATTAATTACTTTATAAATCTCGTATATATGTATGATTTTTGCCCAAATAGCTTAACATTCATGGCATTTATCCGATAAAATATATGAGTAGGTAGAGGTAGTATTATGAGATTAAACGGCGGTATTGAATATCAACAAGACGGAATGAGAATTCCTCTGTATGCAATGCAAGTGCAGACAAGACTTATAGATATACATAACGATAATATTGTTGGTTTTGACAAAGTCGGGTATCAAAGAAAAGAAGCTGTCGTTTCTTCCTTTACTGAATATTTAGGTGTCCATGGCATCTCAACTTCAGTTGATGATAAAGTTGGCAGAATCTCTCTTACAAAAAATCCTCTTGATTTAGCTTTAGCAAATAAAGGATATTTCCAAATAGAGACAAAGAATGGAGTTAAGTTAACCAGAGATGGCAGGTTTAAAATAGATAAAGAAGGAAACTTACTCACATTAGAGGACGATAAAGTCCTTTCAAGCGGTGGGGTTCCAATAAAACTTCACATCGTGCCGGATGATTTAAAAAAGATAAGAATTAAGGACGATGGTACTCTAAGTGTCTTTAACGATAAAACAAGAAAACTGGAAAGGGTCGCTACTGTCGGGGTAGTCGATTCTCATGGAATGTTGATAGAAGATCCTGTTATAAAGCAAGGTTATTGCGAATTTTCAAATGTTGCAATGGCAAATGAATTTATGGAAATGATGCCGATTGTACGAAACTTTGAAGCTAACAGACAAATGTTTCTAATCCAAAATCAGAATTTGCAAAAAGTCATAAACCAGTTGGGTTCAACTACGTAGGGAGGTAATTTAATATGAAAAATTTACAAGGAATAATCAGAAAAAGCACCTCAAATGCTCTTAATCAGTGGGAGCGTCTTGGTTATGTTGCCAATAATCTTGCAAATTTGAATACGAAAGGTTATAAAAATATAAGGTTTGAACAGTTATTAAGTCCGGACGGATATTTAACAGGCGCTGTTCGTACGGATTATCAACAAGGCTCTACTCAGATTACAAGTAATCCTTATGATGTAGCAATAGATGGACAAGGGTATATTCCTGTTTTTAATGAGAGAGGTCAGGTTGCATATACTCGTGATGGAGCTTTTAAACAAGGAAAAGATGGGTATTTGGTTACGGCTGACGATTGGATTGTCGGTAACGGAATAAAAATTCCGTCTAATTCATATCGATTTGAAGTAAAAAAGAATGGTGAAGTCTACACCTACGAGAAAGGTGAAAGTAAAGGTAAGAAGATTGGAACTATTCCGCTTGTTGTGTTTGCTAATCCTGAAGGTTTAGACCAATGTGATATGAATAAATTACAGCCTACGGATGAGTCAGGTGAGCCTAAATTAGTAAAAAATCATGAACGATTTTTACAAAATCAGCTTGAAAATTCTAATGTAAGCGTTTTTGGCTCGGTTACTGATATGTTAAGGCTGAACGCTTCAATGCTTGCCAGCACAAAAATGATGAAAGTGGTTGATGATATGTATAATAAATCTATCAATATAAGAGAATAGGGAGGCGATTAGAATATGTATTCACCTACAGATAGTATCGGTAAAGTCGGTTTAATGTTGGATTTGGTTTCCCAAAGGCAAGTTGCGTTGGGCGATAACTTAGCGAATATTCATACTCCCGGTTACGTAAGAAAAGATATTAATTTTAGCGACTATTTGAGTTCTATGAATAGTCCGCTTGAAACTAAATTGTCTGCGAAATTGGGACCATCAGCTATTATGGAAGAACATTTTAATGAGCAGATAAGACCGGATAAAGAATTGTTAGAAATTCAGAACAACGCTTTGTTGTATAACGTTGCGACAAGAAGAATGTCAAATATAATAACGGAAATGAAAACTGTTATAAACGTTGGTAAGTAAGGTTAAATAAGGTATTAAATATGACAATTTTAGAATCAATGAATATAGGTGGAAATGCTTTAAGGGCGCATAGTTACAGATTGGATGTTCATACAAAAAATATTGCAAATGTTGATACTCCCAATTATGTCAGAAAAATTCCTGTTTTGAACGCTACGGAAGACATCTCATTTCATGGACTTATGAATGAAATGAAAGAAGATGTGTTCGGTGTTGGAACTTTACCTTATTTACAAGGCGGAGTTGTATTTAACGGCAGTGTTGAAGACCCGACATTGGGGGATAAAATATATAAACCGGGTCATCCGGATGCCGATGCTGAAGGTTATATAAGAGCTTCAAACGTAAATCCGTCTGTTGAAATTGCTGATGCGATACTAGCTCAAAGAGCTTATGAAGCAAATCTTGCGCTTGTAAATATCAGTAAATCAATGGCTCAAAAAGCTCTTGATATAGGTAGATAGCTATTATATTGCTTTATCTTCAATCTTTTTTTGATATTTTATGAATCTTTCTTCATACGTCAAACCCTTTTTAGCGATGTATTCTTGTAGTAATCTCATTGAATCTTTTGTTATTTTGTAATAGTATTCTCTCTTGTTTGGTTTCAAGCAGACTTCCCATTTATATTTCATCAAACTATAGTGACATAGCCAATATTTAATTGTTTTAAAATCTACTTTTAATATTTTAGCAAGATGTTTTATATTAATATATTTTGTTTTACTCATACATACCTCGCAATAAAATTCTTTTATAATTTAACTTAAGGTATATTTTTGTTTTATTTAAATTGCAGTTTCCATTAGAACTACGTGTCCATTTCTTCCAATAGAAAAGTCCTATTTTTTTAATCATAGTAAATCCTCTTATAATACTAATATTTCGTAAAAGCGTATACAATTTTCTTGTGATAAGTTAAAAAGTTGCCACATTTTGAAACTTAGTCTACAATGAAATTGAAATTTTTCGCTTTTATATCCGCATTTTTAATTTTAATATATACGAAAACGAATATAAAAGCAATACGGATATGAATAATAATATTAAAGAAAGATTAATAGAAGTTAGAAACGCTTGCGGTATGAGCGGTTATTCGTTTGCAAAAAAACTTAATATTCCGCAGCCGACATATTTGAGATATGAAACTGGCGAACAAAAACCTTCTGCAAAATTAATATCAGCCTTGGTGCTTTTGTTTAATGTAAACGTATACTGGTTATTTACCGGCGATGGCAAAATGTTTATGCGTCCGGATGAAAATACATGGGAACGCAGATTTGATGAAAGTTATGAAAAAGAGCTTTTAACATTTGGTAAGAGATTGTCACTTTTGCAAAGCAAACATAATTTTTTAGATAGAGAAATGGCAAAACTTTTGGGTATATCCGAACGCAGTTATGTTTCTTTAGTTTGTTGTAAATCTAAGCCAACACTTGATGTTTTGACTAAAATAAAGCAAAATTTTAAAGTTTCTATTGATTATTTATTATTTGGAGATAAGTGTTAGCGCTTTAATTCACCGTTTTTTGTGTCAATATTTACGTTGTTAATTTCTTCAAGAGAACGCGTTGTATTAAAATATCTGTAATCAACTTTTTTGTTTACTTTATTTATTTCATTTTCTAAAGTTTTGTAACGCTCAATATTGTTTTTATTGAGTTGATTAATCTCATTATGTATCCAAAGTCCCAAACCCAGATTTAGTATGATAAAGCATACAAATAGTCTACCCAATTCATCACTTAAAAAGCCCTTAATATCCGAAAAAAGCAGCTGAAAATTTTTCATATTAAAATATCCTTAATTCCTTTGATTGTGCCAATTATGCTTGTTTTATTCTAGCATGGAAATAAAAAAAATCCGAATTTTTTACATTTTAAAATGTCGGTAAAGTATTGATATTATTGCCGTTAAGAAGTTCTTAACAAATCATTACATGAAGTTTTGTAATGCTTGTATAGAAAAATGTTGGGTTTTGAACACAACACGTTATAATGAATATAGCCCGGTAGAACGGTAGGTTTGGTGTAAGACCGATGCAGCTTCCAATCCTGAAATTTTACAATACGGGAAGGGAGGATTTATGTTAATTTGTTGTAACCGCCTTTTTCAAGGCGGTTTTCATTATGTAGTATCGAATACCGATGATTTTTACAGAAGAATAGAATTTGGAATATGTCCGAATTGCGGCGTGTACAGATTTCGTGATTACAGAATTATAAATGAGAAAACTAAGGACAAAATTCTTTCAGGTAAAGAAGCTCTTAGTGCATATGAAAAATTCCTGTCAAAATTAAAGGTTTGCAAACAGGGTATTAAAAGCAATCAGAATTATCATTATGGAGATTTTAGAGCAACTTCTAAAAAGGATGAAAATGGCAATCTGATTTATCTTCAGCTTAGAAAGAATTTTAATGATGAGGTTGAAGTCATTGGTGAAATTAAGACTAAGATATCTTATTTATAAATAAAGGTGGTGATATTGGTGCCTAATATTGATATTTGGACTCCTGATAGAGTATATTCTTATATAAAAAATAATTTATCAGACAAAAAGTTGATTTTGCCTGTTAATGCTTATTGTTCTCAAAATTTTAGTTGGAATGAGATTTTGTGTACGTCGAAGAGAACAATTGTGGGCATGCCGGATTTAAAAATATTGTCAAATCTATATTATTTGACTTCGGTTTTGCAAATTTATAGGGCAATAGTTAATTATCCATTCTTGATTACCTCCGGCTGGCGTACTGCGGATGAACAAAATAAATTAATTCGCATGTACGCTTCCGGACAATTAAAAAATAAACCGTCAGAAACAAGTTTGCATTTAGAGGGTTTAGCTTTAGATTTTGTTGTATGTGGAGTTTCTCAAAAAGTCGTACAAGATATTATAGATAAATCTTTTTTGGGAGAGGCGGAATTTGGTAAAGATTATACTCATATAGGGCTTACATCATTTTCTGAGAAATATCTTTTAAAGAATGGCTTATTTTATAATTGGATTTATAAAAAATTGTGCTTAGATCCAGCTAAATTATCGTATTCTAAGAGATGTCTAATTATAAAGAGATTGAATCCTAAAAATTGGCAATCTTTATCTTCAAACTTTTCGTTTGAGGAGAATAAAAGGTTGTTTGAAAGGTTTAATTTTGATAAGTATAATTCGCAAATTTTATAAATAAAGGTTTTGAAGAGCTTCAAATATGTAACATATACACGTTCAGACGGGGTGCATGTTCAAGATTATTGGCGCAGCGCTCCGAACTAATTTATTAGGTTAATTATGAAAAATAATGTAAAATATAAAAAGGAGTATTGTAAAAAGATTGTTGAGTTTTTCAGTATTCCTCATACTGTTGAAAAATACGAAGTTACAACTGATAAAAACGGCGAAAAAGTAAAAACTGTTGAAAAACCAAATCAGTTGCCTACATTTGAAAAATTTGCCGTAAAATTAGGTGTGACTGTCGAGGTATTAAGAGAATGGGCAAATTTTTATCCCGAATTCAATGTTGCCTGTAATCAGTGTAGAGCATTGCAAAAAGATATGCTAAATGATTTGGCAATGCGAGGTTTTTACAACCCTACATATACGATATTTGTTGCCAAAAATATAACTGATATGAAAGAAAAACAGGAACAAACTCAAGAAAATTATGAAGAACTGAGAAAATCATACCTTGAGGCAATGCGAAACTTGGCAGACAACTAAACTAATCTGTTTGCTATAAATCTTGTGCTATTTTTAATTAAATATATAGGCAGAAATGGGAAATTCAGACCTTACAATGAATACCAAAAATGGTAGAAAACAGAAATAAAGAGATAGAAGAAGCTAAAACAAGTTATGAATATATCAACATTTGAGAGGACAAAAATCCTATTATTGATTTTTGTCTTTTTTGTGTAAGCAAATAAGGAGAAAAATAATGGATAAAGAAGATACGTTAAAGATATTAACTTATGATGAATTATTAAAAAAATACTCTGATGGAAATTTATCCAAAGAGGAATTATTAAAAGAACTAGAAATAAGAGAACAAGAAGAAATTTTTAAAATAAATTATGAATTGGCGAAAGAGCACATTGAAGCTGCTGTAAGAGCCATGACCGGAGGAAGTATGGAGTTTATAAGTTTCAATCCGGCATTAAATATTCCATATGTAAGTACAGGTGTCAGTGGTGCGTTGTTTGAATTGGGAAATTCAATAGCCACAAACAAGAACAAAGAAGAAACTCTCGATGAAATTAAAAAAGGATTTGTTGTCGGTGAAACAATCGGTTCAATCCCGTTCATAGGCAAGTTTTTGAGTAAAACTAAGTTTGGAGCATATTTGAGGCAGCAGATATTACAAAGATACATAAAATTATTCGACAGTGAAACGTGGAAAAATATTGTCGAGTTTACAAACAGGGTTCTGTTATATTTGTCGAAAGATGTAAATATATTAAAAAATAACCAAAGTGAATATTTACAAAATATTAATAATATGTTAAAATATATGCAGAAAGACTTTCGAGATGCGTATTATTCAAAAAGTAAAAAACTGGTTCAAAAGTCAGAAAGAAAAATGGGAAAAGGCAGATCAAACCGCTCAATATTATATGGAGCGAAGGAAGCTGATAAAGGAAGTCTTCTCAGATCCCTCAGTACATACAATTCAGGACGCGATGGACAGAGGGCTTTTATACGAAGAGGCAATGTTTGGTCCGTTAACCCTAGATTAATTGATATTTTTGATTTTGTTGGGCTTCAAAATTTAACCTTAAAAGAATTAAATAATTCTGAATCCGAACTCTTTTATAATTCTTTGAAAAAAGTTAAAGAACTGAATAAAGCACGAAGTGCGCAAGTTCATCTATATTCTGTGGATGAATATTCAAAAATGCGATTGTTTTTGTCTCCAAATAAAGATTATGGGTTTGCAATAAAGCCGGATGGAGATATTGTGTCTGTATTTGTAAAACCGGGATTAGAGGGTGGTATTGGTCATTCATTAGTTATTGCGGCAATGTCTGCAGGAGGTAAAAAATTAGATGCATTTGATACTTTTTTATACCCTTTTTATACAAAACATGGTTTTAGACGTATAGGACATTCAAAGTGGGATGATAGATATATGCCTGCGGATTGGGATAAAGAATATTATTCAAAATACAATAATGGAGAACCTGATGTTGTATATATGGAGCAGTGGCAAGACCCTGAAGCTGTGATGAAATCAGCTCAAACCCCTTCAGCGTTATCTTTATATGATGGTACCACCTCAAATTCTGATGAATATATGGAAGATATTAACTCAACAAATTCTTTAAAAAATTTAGAAGAAAAATATGATGAGGGATATAAAACACTAATAAACAAACGAATTACCCCCAATATGCAAAGTGAATTGCCTGCCGGCTGTCCTTTTAATAATCCGACATTTCTTGAACAATTTTGTACAAAAGAGGATGTACTAAACGAAATAGACGATATAGTAACAATGTTAGGAGTTTCACTCGGTGCATTTGATGCTCCGAGTGAAGAATAGTTTTAACACATATGTATAGGAGGTTTGTGATGGCACAGAATATGTCTGCATTTTATCTGCCTAAACAAAAAAGGCAGGTAAAATCTTTGTTTAGTAATTTTACAAAAAGTTTACTAATTTCAAATGTTACAAAAATAATTAATACAAATAATTTGGGTTTATCAAATTTTAATTCTTATAATTTTGCTAATAATTTTCTTTCGTTATGTAAAAATACGAAAACTATGAAATATTCTATTACAGTTTTACAGAATATACTGTTAGGGAAATCGGTCAGAAGCTCAAAATTATTGAATATTTTTTACAATAGTTTTTCCTCCGTAATATCTTCAAAACTGAACGGTTTAGGATATACAAATATAAAACAATTTATTTCCGATTTAAAGTCCGGACGTTTGAATGTTAGCCCGAGTGTTTTTTTACAAGAATTTTCTGAGGGATTAATTCTTGCAAATAAATCTGCAGGGCAAAGTCAGAGTTCACGATATGGTGAAGTTTTGCCTATTGATGTTGTAGAACATTGCGAATTTATGTATAAAGATAATATTGCAATTCATAAAGTTTCTTCTGCTGACGAATTAATAAATTGGGTTTCGGATATGACGCCGGTGATTTTAAATTTGAAAGTACATATAAATAATTCTTCTGGTCAGCTTGCAGAAATTGATTCTTATGTTCACAGGTTGAGTGAATGTATGTCAAATAAAATTAGAATTGCCGTAAGATTAGGTAATAACATTTATCAAAACTGTATTATTGAATCTTTAAATCCGTCTTTTTCTAATGTTTACATTCTGACGCTGAGTATAACACTTCGATTTGTTTATCATTCAGGATTATATAGAGTTAAATCCGGAGATAATGTAATTTTGAATCCGACACCAATTACTTTGGTCGAAAAAATGTTGCAAAAACCGTATAATGCAGGAACTTTTATTTAAAGGAGATATATAGTGGAAATTACAGAAAAAGGATTATCTTTAGAATTATTACAAGACAATATAGATAAAAATATCGAGTATTTGAATAATATTTTAGGTGATGATTTTACTATCAGGGCAGAAGGTGTTATAGATAATATTATTGTTTCAATTTCTCTTATGCAGTATTTAATTATTTCGGAATTTTCTTATCTTATAAAACAGTTTGACCCAATGACAGCCGAGGGTATTTATTTAGATGCGTTATATCAAAGAGTTGGCTTATTCAGAAAAAAAGAGGCTCCGACAAAATTTTCTTTAAAAATTAAATCATTCTCTGCAGGTGTTGTCCCTGCAGGCTCTATTGTTATTTCTGACATAAAGGAAGAATTTTTGTTTGTTAATTCTTTTGATATTGATTTTAATGATGGATTAATTCAGAATGCTATTTTTGAATCTGTTATTAATGAAGATCTTTCTATCTCCAGTTCTGATGACTTAGTAATAATCGAAATGCCTGATGGTTTCAGTTTAACTATTGATGGCGAACCTTTTGATATTGTTGTAGGAAATAGTGAAGAATCAGATTATGAATTTAGAAAGAGATTTTTAAATTTGAAAAATATTACAAAGCGTGGAACCCGAAATGCAGTCATAGAAACTCTATCAAAATGTGTTAATGACATTTCTCAATTAGCAATTTATGATTCAAATACTGATGAAAATCTTCCGGCAGGAGCTGTAGAGATAGTTGCAAAACCCTCAGTGACTGATGAAATTTTTGCAAAGACGATTTACAGTTCAATCCCTGCCGGAATTGAATTAGTAGGGAATACTGCTGTAGATACTTATTCTTCTGAGGGACAATGTGTATCAATAAATTTTTATAAAGCTATAGATATACCGGTTGAGATTAGAATTGTCATAAAGAGAAAATCAAATACTTATAAGAACACGGTATTCGCAGCTATAAAAAATAAGTTAACAGAATTTTTTAATTCTACATCCTTTGGATTGAAAGCTGTTGTTAGCGCTGCAATATTTACAATTTCAATTCAAGAGGCAGATGGGGTTGATGCTGTTTCGGACATCAAATTAAGACGCTCCGAAGAGTCAGGATATTCAAGTATATTAAATTTTTCAAAGTACGAAATCCCGTATTTTTGTGCTGATATGGTTGACATTGTTGATGAATAGAGGAATTGCAAATGCCTGTAAAATGGGAAGACAGTAAATATAGTAATAAAGCAAAAAAATTTTTAGCAAAAGACCCAATGAAATTTCCCCTTTTGACACTCCTTGATGGTGCTGTCAGGAGCGGAAAAACTTTGAATATTATTCAAAAAATACCACAAATATTTGATGCGATTGGTAACGATTATTTAAAAGTCTTTTCAGGTTATTCAAAAAATACCGTAAGAAATAACGTGTTGATTGAGCTGAAACCGTTTATTGAAAATTATCTCGGCGGAAGTTTGAAAGCAAATACCTCAAGCGGAGAAATGGAAATTATCCTTTGGGGTAAGAAATATCCGTGCTTAATAGTTGGAGGTGGAGAGGCGGATAGCGTTGCATCAATTCAAGGTGGTACGTGGGATTTTTGGTATGCCAATGAGTTGCCACAGCATCATTACAGTTTTTATAATATGGCTTTAAGCCGATTGACACCTGCTAATGCAAGGGCGTTTGCTGACAGTAATCCGGAGAGTTCAAATCATTGGCTGTACCAAGAAAAAATAAAACCATATTTGGAAAACAATTTGGATGTAAAAGCTGTCTTTGAATATTGGCATTTTACTATGCAGGATAATGCTAATTTATCTGAAACATTTATAAACAATCAAAACAAACTCTATAGCGGAGCATTTAAAGCTCGTAAAATTGATGGGTTGTGGGTTGTTGCGGATGGTTTAGTCTATGATACGTTTAATACTTCAAAGCACGTAATAGCCAAGGATATTCTTTTAAAAAAAATCGATGAAAACTTAATTTCTGAATATTTTTTAGGAATAGATTGGGGATGGAATCATCCGACGGCTTGCTTACTTTTAGGCGTTGACAAATCGGGTACGTATTATTTATTTGATGAATTATACTCTCAAAAAATTGAGGCGGATATTGTTGTTGACTGGATAAATGAAAAGCAACAAGAATATGGCCGCTATTTTAGTTTTGCAAATTGTGATAATGCACGACCTGAACAAAACGATAAATTGAGAAAATCTACAAATTTGATAATATATGAAGAGAAACCGCGCATTGAGGACAGTATCTCGCTTGTTAGAGGACTGATTAACTACGATAAATTGTTAATTAGTGATGCTTGTACGGCAACTCTTAATGAATTTTCAACTTACAGATATCCGTCAGAGTCAGAGCAGACAAAATACTATAGTGGCGGCTCAGCTGATTTGCCGATAAAAATTAATGATGATTGTATGGATGCTCTAAGATACGCTATATTCAAACATTTGACTACATTTAGTCGATAAGGCTATCCTATTTAATGGTGTACTTTTCCGATTAATCGGACAGGGGCATTTATATTGCCCCTGTGTTTTTATTCAAAATCTTGCATTATTTTTAATTAAATGTTAAAATGAGAGTATGAAAAAGCTTTTAAAAATATTGTTCATATTTGTATTGTTATTTGTATCTTCGTTGCCATCACCGGCGGAAAAGGTCGGAAAATTTAAAAAATTAGGAAACTTAAAACATTTATATAGGACGCCTGTTTCATTTCAATCAATTATCCTAAAGGATGGTCGTATTGTAATTTATGATGATGATAATCCGAATTTAATGACCTATGATGAAAATACTCAGCAAATATCTTATATTCCCATTCTAAATGTACATAGGTATGCAAAAATAGTTGCACTTGACGACGGCAGATTTGTAATATTGGGCTCAAAGTATAGATATTTATTTTCAGATCCAGCAAAATCATATGAGGATGATCATATGGAATACGCCCAAATATATGA
>DEFJ01000026.1 GCA_002350725.1 Cyanobacteria bacterium UBA2855
ACAAATCACGCAATCACCTTCTGCTAATTGGATTTTACCTGTTACAAAAGGTCATAAAATAACAAGCGGATATGGATATAGAATACATCCGGTGTATCACACCAGAAATTTTCATGACGGTATAGATATTAATGCAACTATGAATACTCCTGTTTATGCCGTCGCTGGTGGTACTGTATTCAAATCAGAATGGTATAATGGTTATGGAAACTATATAGAAATAGACCATGGGAATGGTATTCACAGCTTTTACGGACATTTAAATAAACTTCTAGTTTACAAGGGACATAGCATAAAACAAGGGCAACTAATTGGGTTAAGCGGAAATACAGGTGTAGGAACCGCTGCACATTTGCATTTCGGGGTTCATAAAAATTATAATAGTGATAATCCAATTAATTATTTGCCAAAATTTTAATGATTTCAATATGTAAATCTTTATCCATAGATATATCTTCAAATTCTTTGATATTTTTTATAGTTT
The DNA here is from genome assembly GCA_002350725.1 of Cyanobacteria bacterium UBA2855. Lineage (GTDB taxonomy): Bacteria > Cyanobacteriota > Vampirovibrionia > Gastranaerophilales > Gastranaerophilaceae > UBA1221. Next base: position 485 of record DEFJ01000026.1, read on the forward strand.
TAGGTTTTACCATATGGACAATCATATTATCATAATACATTGAGTATGATTGTCCGTTTTTATATATAGGAATAATATCACTCACTACAAAACCGATACATTTAATGGTAATTTTGCCATTTCGTAGTGATGTTTTAAATATTAAGTGATTAATATATCCGTCATTATATTGGGATTTGTACTCTTGATGAGCATTACAATTTATTAAATTCATAAAAGTATTTATATAGTAAGTATTAAGTAATTTATTATATTTAAAAGATTTTAAATCATAACAGTTATTTCCTATGCAGGAGTATTTTTTATTGCCAATATTAATAGAATGATAATTTTCTTTATCGTATTCATATAGTTTTGATTCCTGGCTATAATAATTAGCATCTTTTGCTATAACCGGAATTATACATATTTCTGTAATTATAATAAAGACCAATAAAATTTTTGCAAAAATTCGCATAACAACTTACCTTGATTTACATAAATTATACCCTGTTACATTATCATACAAATTTAAAAGACGCAATAAGAATATACTATTAAAACACAAGAATGAAATTGAAAAAGGAAAAAGTTTTTCAGATAGATTTAAAGATGATTATAATTTACACAATGCATTTGGAAGTGTAGATTTTTTTAATGTCGGACTTGACAAAAAAGGGAATTTACATGTAAAAGTCTATGATACTTATGATTTTAATCCGGAGAAAAAAATAAACCTTTAGTAATGGCAGGAAAAAATAAAATGTTAGACGGTGAACTTAACCCCTTTTTCACAATACATGATATAATCATACCAAAAGAAAAATTAAAAGAATTATGGAAATAGGTAAAAATAAACTTAACATGGATACAAAAGCAATATTATATTATTGCTTTTGTGTCCTGTAATTTTTAATATTAAATAAGATACATATTGCGGCATACATTGCTATATTTATTTCCAATATAATAGATTTATTAATGAACAATATAGCTAGTGCAGATATAGATTTATGTTTGAAAATAAAAAAATAAAAATTAGCAGCTAATAACAATTAAGGAGGTACATAAATATTATAAAAAAGGAGGCATTGCATCCTTTTTTAATACTGTTTTTGCCCTAATTACGCTTTTAATTTTTCATCGATTGCTTTAAGAACTTTTTCAACAGTTGCCTCTTTTATCACTTCATCATCAACTTTTACATAAGGCGCTTTTGAAAATTCCCAATCTATTGAGCAAAGACCCAAGCAAGGAACCCCTGCTACGTCAACTTTGTCACCGTATTTTGCAGGTACGGTTTCAATCAGCTCTTGCAAATTTGAAGAACCCATTACAAAACATGTTGTTCCTAAACATACTTTAACACTAATCTTCTTGTCCATAATTTACCTTTCCTTGCTGAGGTTTGTCCTCACATATATTGTACTGATACTTTTTTAAAATATTTATCCTGCAACGCTTTTGCCATTTTTTTAATGATGTTTTTTCTGATTTCAATTTCAATAGGTAATGCAGGATCGTAATGTGCCTGATTTAATTTTGCACCAACCATAAAATTAATGCAATCACTATCTAACAAAAATTTTACCAATTTTCCTGCGGCATTGTCAATATCAAATGTTCCATTTTCAAGATATTCTAAAGTTTTTGTAAGAGTTAATATCCCTTCTGTTACCAAATCAACTCCATCCATGTAAGATATTGCAGGAAGTTTACCTACGCTTATTGTTGTATCCATTCGAATAGGCAAATTCAATTCTCTTGAAATTAAGTTTGCTGTTGTTCCGCCGCAAATAGCTTTTTTGCCGCTGTAATTCCAAAACATTCTTGCGTATTCACTATCTTTTTGTTGATGGTATGGTGGTCCCGTAAAAATCAAAGATTCTCTCGGCTCTCTAAAATACAGAACACAAGCCGAAATGTCGTCTTTTGGATTTCTATCGGTTTCAATGTTTCGAGCTTGGTTTACAATATAAGTTGAAAGCTTTGAGCTTGATATTTCAGGTTCTTCTTCAAGTTTATCTTTTACAATATTTATAAGACCTTCTCTGCGAAGTCCCAATTTTAATCGTCCTCCGCCTAAACCTGATTGAGTAACCCCATCTGAACAAAAAATTACTCTGTCACCAAGTTTAAATTTTAATTTATAAACTTTCATTTTTCTGTTCTTAAAAGTTTTTGATTGGATAGTTTCAAACTTAGGTTTCATTATTTCCCCGTCGCGAATCCATACAAAATCGGGGTTTCCTTCTTCAACAATTCTTGCATTACCATCATCATAACAATCTATTGCAGAAAATGTTGAATAGCTTATGTGTCTGACTTTGCAGACGGGTAACGAATTCATGATAATTTCTGCAGCCTGCTTTAGCGGGATTTGGTCATTTGAGATAAACTGTGAAAGCATAGTTGCTGTCATGCAAGATAAAATGTTTGCTTTAATTCCGCTTCCTAATCCGTCTGATAATACGGCGACAAGACGGGATTCATCGGGATATCTTTTAGATACAAAATAATCTCCGAAGGCATTTTGATTATATTTTTTCATTTGAGAACAGTCGATATCAATAAACATATTTATTCTTCCGCCTCATCTTTGTCATCAAAGTCATTTGCAATGGAGCTTAACAGAGTTTCGGTTTCAACCATATGTTCACCTAATAAGCACGCAATTTCTTGAACAATAGAAATGTTTTTATTGATTACCTCGTGAGCTTTTTGAGCAATTTTTTCACGATTTGTTTCGGATTGAGTAACGTCAGTTATAACCGCACCAACAATCTGATGTTCTTCTATTGTAAATATGTTTATGTCGTAAAGTCTATTTTTTACGGCATAGCGCTCTTTGTGTAAGTCTTTACCGGTATTCATTGCGGTTTTAAATAATTCCGCAAAATCAATAATTCTATCGATTGCAGCACCATGCATGCCATCAGGACGAGCCTTAAATATCTCGTACATATCACCTGTAAACATACGCATAAAACTGTCGTTAGCTTCTAAAATATTATAATCGCTATCAACCATAACCACAGCTGCAGGCATACTTCTAACAAGTGCGGCAGCTTTTCTCATCGCAATTTTTCTCATATAAGAAACGCACATAGAAGTTTCAGCTTCTCCGTCTAATAATGCTTTTGCTAAATCCCTGCACGTTGCGTAACCGCACCCGCCACAGTTAAGTTCATCATCCACAGAATGTTTTCCGATTTTTTTCAATGTTTTTAAAATATCTTCAAGCGGATATTCCGAGTTTACAATCTTTCTTCCGTTTTTAATTTCGTATGGTACGACCGTTTTCGGTTCTTTTGGAATATAATCACGCTCTTGAACATTTGATAAAACATCCGATACGATATTTAATCCTGCTCTTTTTGTACTTATACAAGGACCGCCAACACATCCTCCTTCACAAGAAAGAGCTTCAACAAAAACAACTTTGTCAAGTTTTTCGGGTTCAAGATTGTCAAGTGCTTTTTCAAAGTTTAGTAAGCCGCATATATCTATAAGCTGAATATCTTTTTTAATCCCAATCTTTTTGAGAGTTTCGTTCATTCCGCCATCAATCGGATATAAAGCACCTTCATTTGCGCGGTATGGTACAAATTCCTCAACTTCATTAACTTTAAGTGCATTCATATCCTCTATAACATCGTTAATCCAAACCTTAAGTTCTTCAAAAGTCAGGGCAGCATCAAATAACCCTGCGTATTTTACTTCGTTCTTTTTACCTATGCATGGTCCGATAAATACGACAGAAATATCATCTCCGTATTGTTCTTTTAGCATTTTGGCATGTGTCATTGCCGGAGAACCGATAGGTGTAATATATTTCGTAAATTTTGGTTGATATAGTCTTATGTAATCAACAATTACAGGACATGCACTTGAAATAAACAATCCGTTTTTTGCACTATTTAACATTTTTGCGGTTTCTATTGAAACCTCTTGTGCGCCAAGTGCAGTTTCAGAAACTTCCGTAAATCCTAATGTTTTAAGTATAGAAATCATTTTTGCGGGTCTGTAGTCAAATACTCCGCTCCAAGAAGGTGCCAGAGATACATATATTTTCTTTTTAGCAAGCATTAGGTTTTTCACAAAATCAATATCTGTTCTAACTCTTTTGGCAGTTGATGGGCAAGCCTTAACACAATTTCCGCAAGCAACACATTTTTCAGCGATTACGCTTGCGTGACCGTTTTCTATTTTAATTGCCTTAACCGGACATTCTCTAATACAGCGATAACAGTCATGACACTCGTTAATCAAGGTATATACGGCATTTTGTGAATCCATTATTTCAAACTCCTTCGCGGGTCAACCCCAAACACTATCTGCTATTTCTTAACCATATATATAAAATATCATATCAGGGAATATTTTTCAATATATTAAATTTTTTATTTTTAATAACTATATGTTTTTACAATGTGTATTAATTGCCATAAATGGCTAAATTTATTATAATTTTCAATAGTGAAAATTTTTGGAGAGAAGTATTGAAAAGTTTTAATAATATTATAGATAAATATAATTCAACGAGTTTAGTTTTAAGAATAGCCATTGGTATTGTAGTTGGTATAACTTTCGCAATTTTTTTACCGTCATTTAAGTGGATTTCAGGCTTTGGAGATTTGTTTGTAGGTTCATTGAAAGCAATTGCTCCGGTTTTGGTTTTCGTTCTTGTAACAGCATCTTTTATTCAAAGCGGCAGCAAATTTGATAAAAGATTTGGTATGGTTATATTTTTCTACTTATTATCGACACTCGTATCTGCACTTATAGCTGTAGCTTTCAGCTTTTTGTTTCCTCAAACTTTGAGCTTAGGGGATATTAGTGTTTCACAAACTCCGCCAGCAGGAATTGCGGAAGTCTTAAAAAACTTGTTTACAAATATGATTATTAATCCCATTGAATCAATAAGAAGTGCAAATTACATAGGAGTACTATTTTGGGCAATAATTTTCGGATTAGCGTTAAAGAAAATTGCAACAGAAAATACGAAAAATATGTTTACTGATATATCAAATGCGGTATCTGTTGCGGTTAAATGGGTTATTAATCTTGCACCATTTGGTATCATGGGTTTGGTTTATTATGCAGTTGTGCATAACGGATTAGAAATCTTTACTTCATACGGACAACTGATATTGATACTAGTCGGATGTATGTTTTTTGTTTGGCTTGTGGCTCATCCTATAATTGTTGCTTGTGCTATCAGAAAAAATCCATACCCATTAATCTTTAAATGTATTAGAGAAAGCGGTATAACGGCTTTCTTTACAAGAAGCTCGGCTGCAAATATTCCTGTAAATATGACATTATGTGAGCAATTAGGATTAGATAAGGACATGTATTCTGTATCTATTCCGCTGGGTGCTACGATTAATATGAACGGAGCTGCAATTACTATTACTGTTATGACTCTTGCAACAGTTCAGACATTGGGATTAAGTGTAGATATACCGACATCAATAATTTTATGTATATTCGCTACATTAGGGGCATGCGGAGCCTCAGGTGTTGCCGGAGGATCATTGTTACTTATTCCGATGGCTTGCTCATTATTTGGAATATCAAATGACATTGCAATGCAAGTCGTTAGTATAGGTTTTATTATAGGAATAATTCAAGACTCGATGGAAACAGCGCTAAATTCTTCCAGCGACGTAATATTTGCTGCGACAACAGAATATTACAACTGGAGAAAAGAAGGTAAAGAAATTCCAAACATATAGATTACGCAGTTTTAACGCTATTTAAAATTTCTAAAACTTTAGCCTCGTCAACATTGTTATATTCAACACCGTTAACGTATATGTTAGGTCCCTTTGCGCATTTGCCTTCGCATCTGGAACCGCATAAATCTATTTCAGCTTCCAAATTATTCTCATTTATATAATTTTCGATTAATTCAAGGTTTTGGGCATTGCCTCTTGCAAAACATGAACTTCCCATACAAACAGTTATATTCAGCTTAGTCATAAGGTCCTTTCAATGTATACTTATATGATTTAACATTATATAATATAAAAATACTTTTGCAAATTCTTGATAAAAGATTTAGTATCAGATATAATTTGAGCAGGGATAAGGAGTAATAAAAATATGCCTCAAAGACTTCCGGATTATTTGAAACGTCCTATTATAAATACCGAAACGACAAAAAATGTCAGAAGAATATTGAAAAACAGATGCTTGAATACTGTATGTGAAAACGCAAGATGCCCGAATAAAAATGAATGTTATACAAAAAATACGGCAACATTTTTGATTATGGGTAATGTTTGTACAAGAAATTGTCGTTACTGTAATATTTCTTGCGAGCGTCCGCAGCCGCTTGATGAAAATGAACCGAAACATATTGCGCAAGCCGTAAAAGATTTAGGACTAAAATATGCCGTTATTACTTCTGTTACAAGAGATGATTTAAAAGATGGCGGTGCAGAACATTTTAAAAATTGTATAGAAGAAATCCGAAAACTTACCCCGGAAGTAAAAATCGAAATTCTCACACCGGACTTTAAAGGTGATGCAAACGCTCTTAATACAATTATTTTTTCAAAACCTGATGTTTTCAATCATAATATAGAAGCAGTTCGAGCAGTATTTAAAACAGCTCGTCCTCAAGGTGATTACGAGCGTTCATTGAATGTGTTAAAGTATATTAAGGCAAATAGCGATATTACTACAAAATCAGGACTTATGGTCGGATTAGGAGAAACAACAAAACAAATTGAAGAAACTTTGTATGATTTGAAAAATTCCGGCTGTGATATTGTGACTATCGGACAGTATATTCAACCGTCAAAAGAGCATTTAGAGGTTTCAAAATTTTATACTCCCGAGGATTTTGAGGAATTGCAGAAATTAGCAGAAAAAGTCGGAATAAAACATTACCAAATAAATCCTCTTGTGCGTAGCTCCTATCGTGCTGCAGAAATGGTATAATACCAATTTATTAGTGAATAATACCATTTAACAGATAGCCGACAATTATAAAAGATATAAACAAATATCCGACAAAAATAGAGAGCATCTTCCAACTCAAAACCTTGTGAAGCATAATCATTTCAGGTAATGATATTGCGGTTATACTCATCAGCATAACCAATGTTGTTCCAAGCGGAACTCCTTTTATCAGTAAAACTTGAATGATAGGTAAAACACTGTCATGATTTGCATAAATAGGTATTCCTGCAAATGCTGCAATAACAACAGCAAACGGGTTTCCTGCACCTAAATATTTTGCATAAGCTTCTGTTGGAATATATCCATGCATAACAGCTCCAACTGCAAGTCCTATAAGAACCCAAATCCATATATCTTTAATGGTTGCGTTTGCATAGTTATGAGCATATTTTACCAGTGAGGTTTCTTTATTATCATTATTATGATGATGGCAATGACATTCTTCATTATGCTCTTCTTCGTGATTATGGTTATGACAATCACAATGATGTTCGTGATGGCAAGAGTGTTCGTGACAATGCGCATTTGCTTCTTCATCAAAAGGATGCCGAGTTCTCAGCCTTTCTAAACTGTATCTGTCACACATATACCCGCCCAGTATTGAAATAACCGCTCCGATTAAAATATATGCTCCTGCCGCAATTAATCCGGCATTTGGTGTAATAATCAACAAAGCTGCTGCAATTTCACTTATCAAAGGTGAGCTGATTAAGAAAGTCATAGTCATGCCAAAAGGTATTCCCGCAGCAATAAATGCTATAAATAACGGAATTGACGAACAAGAGCAAAACGGTGTTATGACACCGAGAAATGCTGCCAAAATATATCCTATCCAAGCAGATTTGCCTGACAGATAACTTTTAATTTTATCGGGTGACAATTGTGCTCTAAAAAGGGATACTACGAATAACATAACATATATCAGTACAAAGATTTTAATGGTATCTTCAATAAAAAAACTGACACTTGAACCTGCTTTAGAAGTTAAGTCTAAACCTGCTTTAACTGTTACAAAATCTGCAAACCTATTTACAAATCCCAACATATGCCATTACCGTCACTTGATAAGAATTATTCTTAATACCACGCATATTATAATACAAAATCAGGTCTTTGTCTATTTATAAACTGTCTTAATCTATTACTTTTTAAGCTCTTCAGCAATGGCACAAGCCGCTTCGTAAGATGAAACTTTATCTGAAAGTAAGTCCTTTACTCCCGAAAGTCCTTCAATTTGTTCTTGCCGAGCTATTTTATCGTATAATAATTTCTCTATATTATATGTAATATTTGAAACACTAACATTATGCTCAAGAATTTCAGGTACAATAAATTTCCCGCTAATTATATTTGGCAAAGAAACCATATTTATACATCTTACAAGCAGATATATCCAATAAAATATTATAGGTCCTCTATATGCAATAATCATTGGAGTTTGGTATAAAGCCGCTTCCAACGCAACAGTACCCGATGCCAAAATCAAAGCATCCGATACACTCAGTAAAGCCTGGTTTTCACCCTTTATAATTTTAAAATCCGTGCCTTTAATATATTTATCGTAAACATTATCTTCAAGATTTGGTGCATGTGAAATACAGAATTGTAAATCAGGATGTCTGTTTTGTAATTCTTTTGCCGATTTTATAAATATACCTGCCAAATTTTTCAACTCAAACGGGCGAGACCCCGGAAAAATTGAAACGAGTTTTCTGTTAGGGTCAAATCCGTGACGAGTTAAAAACTCTGTCCTATCTGCTTTATTTGGTAGTTGTGAAACAAGGGGATGTCCGCAGTAGTGTGTTTGAATACCGTAACTCTCATACAAATCTTTTTCAAACGGGAAAATACACAGGACTTTATCAATATTCTTTTTGATTGTGTTGATTCTCCATTTGCGGCTTGCCCAAACTTGCGGCGGAATATAATAAAAAACCTTTATACCTGCTTTATGGAGAAATTTTGATACGTTAAGGTTAAATGCACCATAATCAATCATCAGTACAAGGTCTGGTTTGAAGCTATTAACAATATAATCAACAACACGTCTGCCAAGCATTATATGATTGTATATTATTGAAAGAGAAACTCCCATTGCTCCCATTTTTTTCTGGTCTGAAAAAAGTTTTACTCCGGCATTTCTTAGATTTTCTCCGCCGATACCCTCTATTTCAATATCTGCATACTGATTTTTTAATGCCTCAACAACTTTTCCGGCATGGATGTCTCCTGAATATTCACCTGTAATAATAAATATTTTTTTCATATTTATACTGCCATAATTACTATATTGTGACTATCTGCGTATTTAATAACTTCTTCCTGATTAACTATGATTGTTTCGTTAGCTTCGACAGCAAGAAGATTAGCCTTATATCTTCTCATTGTTTTTAGGGTTCTCAATCCGACGGCAGGAATATCAAATCTCTTGTCTTGTTTAGGTTTAGATACTTTTACTACTACGGCATCTTTTTTTGCCAATTTTGCTCCGCGTTTAATACAAACATCCGTTCCTTCAATCGCCTCAACTGCCATAGCCATTTTGTCTTTTATTACTACGGATTGACCGACATCGATTTTTCCCATTTCCTTTGCAAGCCAAAATCCGTAATTTACATCCTCTATTTGTTCTTTTGTAGGTTTGTGTTTACCCAGAATGCCTGCAGGAATCATAAGATTTTTTATGAATATTGTTTGATCAAGAACATTTATTCCGTGTTTTTCAAATTCTTTTACGATAAGAAGCATGACCTCGTCATCATTCAAACGTTTCATGTTTTTAATAATTTCAATTGCTCGTGAGTCGAATTTGTGAATTTGTAATAATACTCGCTTATGAACTTTGCCTAAAAACGTAGCTTGCTTAATTTCCTCATCTGTCAATATTTTTTCAATTCGATTAACTTCACCCGGATGGCAGCTGTATACTTTAGAACAATATTTTTTCAATTGATGTGCATTTTCTTTTGATAAAGAAATACAAATTACATCAAAACCGTTTTCTTTTGCATATTGAGCCATTTTTACCGGTAAATCTCCGTCTCCGGCTATTAATCCTTGTTTATGTTCCAATTCTATTGACACTTTATCTTCCTCTTTTCCTTATAATTTTTGTCTTAATTTCAAAATTTCTTCTACTTGTTCATCTTTTAAAATTTTTGCTCCGCCAAGAATTTTTGTGTTTAATACAACTTGTGCATATGATTCTGCAAGCGTCAGTTTTAAAAAAGCATCTTTTATGGTTTTATCTCCAACTATAAAGCCGTGATTTGCCATCAATACAGCATTATATTCGTCAAAAAACTTCGATGTTTTTTCAACCAAATCATGTGATGAGGGTAAGCCATATTCTGCAAGCGGTATTTGCCCAAAATAGAATACATTCTCTGCCATAATCGGTTCATCCAATGCAATTCCTGCTGAGGCAAAAGAACTCAAATAAGGACTGTGCATATGGATAATGTAGTTTACATCAGGTCTTTTTTTATAAAATTCGCAATGTAATAACTTTTCACTTGATGGTTTTTTGTTTCCTTCAACAGTTTTACCTTGTAAATCAATTATTGCAAAATCTTCTTCATCAAGATACCCGTTTGCAGAGCCGGAAGATGTTATTACTACTTTATCGCTATCATAGCGTGCAGAAATATTACCTGACACTCCGGGTGTAAGATTTTTTTGTTCTGCTAATCTTCCATATTCTATTATTTCTTTTTTTAATTCTGTTATTGTTTTATTCATTATAGTTGTTCTCTGTCAGGATCTTCTATTTCTATAACTTGAGCATGTGTTCTTACGATTTTTTGCTTTTTGCCATCGTTAAAGACAACCGGTTCAACTTTTTCGGAATTATCTTTTGCTAACTTATCAGGATTTTTGATAACCATTTTTTTATAGTCAACCTGAGTACCTTTTAAATCTAAAGCTGTTGAGAACAAAAGGTAACTTCTTTCTCTAATAAAATCATAACCTAATGTTAATTTTAAATCGTCAGGTCCGATTGAAAAGAAAAAGCCGTTTTCTTGGAAAGTTTTTCCGTTAGGTGTATCATTTGATAAAGCTGCAGAAGCAAGCCAATTCACTGTCAAATATTTATTTAATCTTAAGCCTTCTCTTATTGTTACTGTAGATTTTCCGTATCTGTAAATATCAAATTTCTTAACCGGAGTTTTGTCATCGTAGCCGGATAACAGATACCCTATATCTTGTACCCAACGTTTATATTGTGTGTGCAAGAACGGTCCTGTTCTACCGATAAACTGTGTACCGCCGGTTCCATATACTGCAGCACTACCTTGCAAAATCCAATTTAAACCTATATTGAAATTTTTTTCTTTATTTCTGTACGAAAATAAATTTTGTGATAGCTCTGCCATATACTTAAATCTGGTTGTACCCATTGTACTTCCGCCTAAATTTTCTCCATGTCTGTTGTAATTAGCATCTTGAACATAACCTGCAGAAAAACGATGTCTGTATCTTGCATTTCTTCCAAGTCCCAGAGTATTAGGAACCAATACAGAATCGTGATATACGGCTTCTACTCTATATTTTGCCATCCCGCTGCCTAAGAACCAATCATCAAGATATGAATTTACACCATATTGAAGATATAGTCTGTCATCTAAATTCTGTCTTCCTCTTAAAATAAAGGTCTTGTTTGACGTTCCGTAATATGCTTCGGTATAATTTGTTCCGCTGCGATATTTTAATGCTGCACCAATACCCCATTTTTTCTTATAATTTACAAACGGGATAAATTTCATACTTGCGCCTGTAGGAACATCAAATACAAATCCCGGACCAAAGAACATACCCAAACGCGGGATAGTACCAAATTCAGGGTAATTTGCTTCAAAGTATTCCTGACCTTTATTGGTATGAGCGGTAAAAGAACCCCAACGTCCCAAATATTTGTTTTTGAAAAATATATCAGCATCTTTTACTGTGATGACGTCGTGGCGTTTTTTTGCTGTAACGTATACTTCTTTTGCTTTGACTTTTATTTCTAAACCATCTTTAGAAATGCTTGAATAGTCTTGTATTTCTTCTCCGGATAGTCTGTCTCCAATCATACCTGTACGTAGTGCCAAAATATAATGTTGTTCCCCTTTTAATGAGCCATCAGTAAGTATTAAAGAATCTTCTGACGCAACAACATCTTTTGCGTTGATTTGCATATTCATTTTTTCGGCTCTCATATTTGTAACGATTGAAGATTCGTCATTCATGTTAATCATGACGTAATCTCCGAATATTGAAGAACCGTCTTTAATTATTTCAACATTACCAAAAGCCTTTATGATATTACTTTCAGTATTATATGTAAGTTTATCTGCTTTAATGGTAACATTTTGAGGCGGAAACGTCATAATCGGATGTCCGATTGCAACAAGATCAGAGGTTTCATCATCATAATCCAATTTATCACAATCAAGAATCATATCTTTCTCGGCAACTACTTCTCTTACTCCGCCGGATAAAGGTTTTTCCCCGTTTAAAATTTCCTCTTCTTTTTTAGCCTCGGTTTTTTCTTTGATTTCATCATCTTTTTTATTTTTCTTTTTGAATTTGAAGGCATTTTTTATTTTGCTGCCAAGAGAGTCTTTTGTTATTTCTTTACCGTCTTTGTCTTGGTAGACTCTATGCATTGTACGGTTAGAAAGCTCTTCAATATCTTCTTCTGTAATTGTTTCCGGAAGAGTTTCTTGTTTTAATATTTCTTTTAGAGCTTCATTTCGTTTTAACATTTCGTCGTGCTCTTTAATTCGGTGTCGATTTTGCAGTTTAATACGGCAACGTTTGAAAAACGGCATTGCTTTTAATTCTTTACCATCTACAGAATTACTGCCGGTAAATATTGAAGAATAATCAGGAGTATCTTCAATTATTTCGCTATTCAAATTGCTTGACGGTACTGCTCCTGTCTCAAAAAATTCACTTTGAGCTCGTTCTAATGATGTTTCGTCATCATAAAAACTTCGCTCATGGATTATTTGAGAGTATGCTTGAGTTCCTACTAACAATATAGATATTAATGATATTAAAGCTAATTTTCTCTTCACAATTATTCCTCTAATTAAATGTAATTCATTGGATTATTGGGCTTTCCGTTAATTCTGACTTCAAAGTGGCAATGTGGTCCGGTACTGTATCCGGTAGTTCCTTCAAGTCCGATAACTTGACCTTTAGAAACATTTTGACCATTATTGACTTTAATTGATGACATATGAGCATACAGTGTTGTTGTAGGACGACCGCCAATCAAGCCGTGGTCTATAATAACAACTTTACCGTATCCGCCATACCAACCGGTATATATTACTTTACCGGAATTAGATGCCTTTATGCTACCGTAGTTAGGTCCACCTATATCAACTCCCGAGTGAAACGAACGGCTTTTAAATATAGGATGAATTCTCGTTCCAAAAGGTGAAGTAATAGGTCCGCCTATCGGTTTCATAAAGCCTGTTTTTGATGCAACAACAGTTGAATTTCTGTATGCACTAAGCATGGATTGCAGACTTGCAGATTGCCTTTCAAGTTCTCTTTCTGAACGCTCATAGGCAATTCTGTTTGTTTTAAGTTTATTTATCATGCTCTGATTTTGATTAATTTCCTGTTGAATAGAACGTTTTTGGAAATTAATTTGATTAATTGAATTTGCTAAATAACGCTTTTGCGCTTCAATATCGCTTTTCAATTTTGCTAATTTTGCGGCTCTTTCTTTAAGCGCAATCATTTGTTTATAATCATTTCTTATAATTACTCGTTCAAAGTATATTGCATCAAGCATTGCGTTAAGGTCTTTTGCCTTAAATAACAAGTCGAACATTCCGATACGTTGAATTTTGTATACGTGTTTTATCCGAGCTTTTATATGATAATTAGTGTTATTATAATCAGATGAAGCTTTTGTATATTTTTTCTCCATATCATCCAATTTGTTACTCATATGAGAATATTGGGTTTCTGAATTAGCCAGATTGGTTCGTGCGGTTTCAAGTCTTTGTTGGTTTCTTACAAGCTTACTTTTTTCCTGTTGTTCACGCAGTTTAAGAGTTTTAATTTTTTCTCTTGTATTTTTCATTTGATTTTGGTTATGCTGAAGTTTTTGTCTGATTGAAAATTTATTTTGAGATGCAGCAGAAACTTCCGGCGAAATTATCATTATCATTGTTATCGCCGCAATAAAGATTACACATATTTGCCTAATCAAATGTTTTATGTTCACGCTCTGTCCTTATTTTAAAACAAGAGGCAGCAACATCAAACCAACCGTCCACGCGACAAATGTGACTCCAATTATTGCAATTATAGCTTTTTGATGTTTTCTAAAAAATTCCATATTTTCCCCTTGTGTTTACTACTCAAAATTGTACTACAAAAACAGTTCAAAGTACAATTTGTTTACAATTAAATTTGCAAAATAGCAAAATATAATGTAATATAGCTTTATGAGTATTCGGTTTATTGACGAGAGCTTTGATAAAAAGAACCTTACTGCCGATGAATTAAGCGGTATGAATAAGTTTTTACTCGAAAACAATAAAAAACAACTGGAAACGATTTATAATTTTTATGGGAGTTGTACGCAGTTACTGCTTGTAAACGGTTTTTTAGGTACCGGTAAAACTCAGATAATACATCATTCCCTAAAATTCCTTAATTCCGAGGCTATAGTTCTTGAGTATAATTGTTTTGAAACGACTATACTTGATGACATACTTTTAGCATTATATGAAGAGTTCAGAGAATTAACTGCAAAAGGTTTAATTTTTGAACCCAAAATTAAAACAGAAAATTTTGCCCAAAAAATATCATCATATTTTAATTCGATATCAAAGCCGATTGTGTTGATAATAAATTCGTTGGAAAGTATATTAAAGCCTAACAAGCAGGATGTTGTTGATTTTTTGTTGCACATAATGCAATTTCAAAATACAAAAGTAATTGTTGTATCAAGAAAGCCTGATTATGAAAGTTTTACTGAAAAAATAAAATTTGAGAGAGTAACAATACTGGCTTTAGAAAAAAGTATTTTTGAAAAATATCTTCGTTCAGAGGGTATAAAGCTTATAGGACCTGTTTCCGATGAATTGTATAAACACACTCGAGGGTATTTTTTGTATACGCAGCTTACAACAAAAGTTATAAATGCACATAAGCTTTCTTTGATTGACTTTTTGGAAGGATATACGAAAAGCTTTTTGTCTTATAACGATTTTATCTTAAGAGAAGCTCTTGCATTCGTTGATCCTTCAAGCGGGCATTTGTTCAGGTTGCTTACCGTTATAAGACATCCGATAAGTGTAAAATTGCTTGAAACAATTAACATGTATGATGAGGAGAAAATCCAATTTTTTGTCGATAATCTTTTAATATGCAGAGATAAAAACAGCATTTACTTACAGGATTATTACAAAGAAATTTCGCTAAACTCCATACCGGAAAATGTTCTTATTAAATTGCATAAATCTTGTGTAGAATTATATACAATGCAATTGCCGCTAAAACCTTTTGAAAGGGATATTTTAGTATCCCGTCAAACAATGAGGAGTGAAATTGAATATCACACAATGTTTTTACCAAAGCATCCTCAATTAATGAAAAAAATTGAGAGTGCTGCTATTGAAGCTATTGAATACGCTGCAAATTCCTCTGATTACGACTCTATTCCTAAGACAGAAGAAATTCCTATGCAGCCGGATGTAGAAATAATCAGAGCGGATGAAGAAAATCCTCAGGTCAGCAAAGAAGAAAAAATTAAAAAGATTTCGTTCATATTTGATAATGAGGATGAGGAAAAACAAATCATGGACGGAATTGCCAATTCCATAAATGAATATATTGATTACTCAAATAAGATTTTAAATCAATATGAAGGGCAGTTGCCTTTTATGGAGTTGATGAATGCGGCAAATAAAGAAGAAGCAAATTTTAATTATAAAAAAGCGATTGCATATTACCAACAAGCATTGACTCTAAAAGATGATGATAATTTTCCAAATATGGTTTCAAGAATATATTCAAAATGTGCTCAGTGTTATGAAAATCTTTCAGATTGGTTCAATGCGGTTAAATATTACAATATTGCATTACAGTATTATTCTGAAGCAGGAGATATTGAGAAAATAAATTCTATAAAAATGGCATTGGCGCACGTGTTTTATAACACTTATAAACACGATAAGGCGGAATTGTTGGTAAAAGATGTTTTGAATGAAACCGAATCTATACCGAATGAAATAAAAATTAAAGCTCATATGCTTATGGCAGCTTTAAAACAAGATGATATAAATACTCAATACAAAAATTATAAAGCTGCTTATGAACTTATCGAAACAGGTACAAGCAGAAAAATTCTTGCCGAATTGTATTTTAAATTTGCAACAGTTTGTGATGATGCTGATGAAACCGAAACCGCAATCAAATTATATCAACGCTGTATGGATATAAATAATGAAAATCCTTACAGAGCATCTTCAATGTCAAATCTTGCGACGATATTTGATGATACCGGTGCAAGTGATTTGGCGGCAAAATACTATAATGAAAGCTTGAATATTGATATACTAAATAAAAACTATGCAGGTATTTATGAAAGCTCATTAAAACTTGCAAAAATATATAAGCGAAAAGATGCAGAGCTTGCTCATGATTATTACAGAAAAGCGAGTAATGCCGCAAAAGAGTTAAATGAGCCTTATTATATGATGAATGTAAATATTGAATACGGCGATTTTTGTGTGGATAAAAAAGATTTTAAAAAAGCTTTAAGGTCGTATATTATAGCGATGTCAAGAACAAAGAACGCAACACTAATTGAATATAAGCCTCAAATTGAACAACGTTTAAGAGATTTAAAGATACGTCTTGGGGAAGAAGAATTTAAAAAATTAGAAAAAGAGATTGTAAAAAATGGATAAACAGAAATTTGAAAAATATGCTCAAATATTTTTGGAGCAAAATTCTAAGCTAAATTTGATTTCCAAAAATGACGAAAAGTTTTTATGGGAAAAACATATTATTGACAGTTTATCCTTTGAAAATTTTGTTGCCGAATATAAACTTGATATTTCGGGTAAAACACTATTAGATATAGGTTCGGGTGGCGGTTTTCCGGCTGTTCCTATTGCAATAAACTATCCTAACACGGATATAACGGCACTCGATAGTATAAGAAAAAAAATCAATGCAATTGAGGAAATTAAATCCGAATTAAACTTGTCAAATTTGCATACAATATGTGAGCGTGCAGAAAATATAAAAAATAAAAAATATGATTTTATAACATCAAGGGCGGTCGCCTCATTAAAGGTTCTTATTCCTTATGCAATGCCTTTGTTAGAAAATAACGGTTACTTTGTTGTTTATAAATCGCTTAAAGCAAAGGAAGAAATTTCCGATGCGCAAAATGTTATCAAAAAATATAATGCAAAAATTTTAAATATTATTGAATATGATTTACCGCTTACGGAAAACTATACAAGAAATCTTGTTGTTATTGTTCACGATAAAAAGTAATAAAAATTTGTTTATAATTTTTGTGATATGATTCAAAAAGACAGATAAAGATTGGAGTTATATGGGTAAGATAAATGTAGGAATAGCGTGCGATAATAATTATTCGCAGTATGCGGGTGTTGTAATGGCATCAGTTTTAACAAACGCAAAAGAAAGCAGTGATTTATGTTTTTATGTTCTTGATGGCGGAATTTCCGAGGAGAATAAAGAGAAAATTAATTCGCTAAAGCAAATAAAAGATTGCGAAATAAAATTTGTTCAAATTGATGAAAGTATGTTTGATGAATATAAAAAGATTAAGACACACGCGTACATTTCAATTGCGACGTTTTACAGATTAAAACTTGCGACATTACTGCCTGATATCGACAGAATAATTTATTTTGATTGTGATATGGCGGTAAACAAAGATTTGGCAGACCTTTATAATGTAGATTTTGAAGATAATATTGTCGCAGGGGTAAAGGATTTGAATTTCAGAATGCTCAGGAAAAATCCGTCCTACACTAATGCCGGCATGTTGGTAATGAATTTGGCAAAAATCAGAGAACAAAATATTGAAACAGAATTCCTAAATTACACAAAAGAGCATATAGATACGATAAAAATGGGGGATCAGGAAATTATTAATGAAGTTGTGAAAGGCAAAATAAAACTTTTACCTGACAAATGGAATGTACAATCGAGTAATTTTACAAATCGTTCTATATACACAAATGATCCGTGGGTTATTCACTATGTCGGAAAACAAAAACCTTGGATATTCGGCAATTGGAATTACTATACGGAATATTACTACAGATATTTGAGACTTACTCCTTGGAAAATTGACGATAAAGAAGAGAAAGATTATATCAAAAAAAGTAAAATTAAAGGTATATTAGGTTATATCAAATACAGACCTCTATTTATGCTAAGACCTCGTTTTTATAAGGCATTAACAGATACTTATATATTGAAAAAATAGAAAGTAAGATTGGTAATTTTTATTGGCACATGTTAAATCCCAAAATCTCTCCTTGGAATTATGAGATTCTTGTGTCAAAATAAATTCTTCCTACCCCGGCTACGTCAGAACTTTCCCACACGTACAATACTGTGGAGTATAATTTGTCATTTCAGAAAGTAGCCCTGTAGGGTGCGTGTTAACGCACCAAAATATAAGATATACAATGTAAATGAGGAATTGCCGTAGATATTTTATAAAAAATATCTAATATTTATTATAATTTTTAGAAGATTAAAGGTGCGTTGACACGCACCCTACATTACTCACGGGGAAGGTCGGGAGAGGGTGTTTTCATTTTATAAATTGAAATTAATCATCACCCCACCATAATCCTCCCCATCCGGGGAGGAAAGTGTTATTTCGAAAAGTATGTCGGCGTTGTCACGCCGACAGATAAATTGTTGTCAAACATGCCAACCTACTACTGAATGGTGAGGATTAATGTGTGGTGAATTGTGCCGCGTGGTTGAACTGTCACCCAATTGGACATTATGCTTTAGGCAATATGTATTCTACGACCATTCTTAATGCACGAGGCATTTTTACTTCTTTACCCTCATAATTGGTAAATACAAATGGTTCAGGCCTTGTAGCTTCTTCTACAACTCTAAATTCTGCATTTCGTGGAAATAACAATTCACTTTGTTTATAATCGGAACCATCAGACACTCTTGCACCCTTTGGAACTATTATTTCTAATTTTACATCTTCTGTTCCTACATCACGAATACCGTTGCATGGAGAAGTTCCCCTTTCAGAGAAGGATGTGTACGAATACCCTTTATCAACAAAGGTATCACCTTTTTTAGCTTTTATAAGTTTGTTAATAAAATCAATACTACCGTCCGCTTTACCTCCGCATACTGTTCTATATACTGTAGTACCCTGTTCAAGTGGCTCGACAGTTCTAAAACCTTCATCAAGAATTACTTTTAATACATCATCCACTTCAAAACCAAGCCTTAATGGACTATTTATTCTATAGGCTAAATGATGCCCGGAAACTCTTCCATAATAGTCAAATTTGCCTGTTAATGCTACTTCTTCTATAATTTCTCTCAATTCGGGATGATAAATAGAATGTGCTAAATTGAAATCACTGTATTTTAGTTTTTTATTATCAAATAACCACTTTGCACTATTATATAATTCTAAATCTTGTGGTTTCATTTCTTTTAAAGCTAAATCTAAATACATTGCTCTTGCTTTATGATCTTTATGCCATAAGTACCATAGCCACTGTTCAGGCTCTTTTGCAAGTTCTCTCGCTCTACGAGAATTTTCATCAAAAGAGCGGCCATATTTTGTCCGCATAGATGGTAAAAACGCTTGATACCGTTCTTCTTCTGACGGTATTTCGTTCTTATGTGCTTCAAAAAATTTCGTTCGATCTTTTTCAATAACTTCTTTTAGTTGCTCAGCTTCTTTTAATCTTTGTTCATACAAAGGTTGTTCTATTTTTTCAAGTTCACTGTTCCAGAAATCTGAATATTCTTTTTCTTTTGCATGATGTTGTTCATTTAGCCAGCGTTCATTATTCCAATCACTCAAGTCTTTTGCTTGTTTGATTTCTGCTAATTCTTTTTCTTCTTGCTCAAAAAATTCTTTTACTTGTTTATCTAATTCTACTTGATTTTCATGTGCAAAATCGGTTGTTTTTGGTGGCTCAACATTCGCTTTTGTTTTTGGTTGAGCAATATCAGGTTTATCGAGAATATTTGGAGTATTAACATCAGCATTACCGCTAACATTCGGTGTTTCGTTTGATTTAGGCTTTATATCTTGTGCGTTTCCTGTTAATTTTCTCCAAAGATTTTTAACATGTTTACCTTCTGCAAATCTAAAGTCCAAT
This sequence comes from Cyanobacteria bacterium UBA2855, assembly GCA_002350725.1. Lineage (GTDB taxonomy): Bacteria > Cyanobacteriota > Vampirovibrionia > Gastranaerophilales > Gastranaerophilaceae > UBA1221. The sequence continues at coordinate 20,827 of DEFJ01000026.1, forward strand.
GCTATACCGACTAATGTTGCCAATACTGTACCGATAGAAGCATAAGTTAAAATCTTCTTTTTATTTACCTTACCATTAAAATTATCTTCCTGTGGTTGTCTTTGTAAATTTTCAGATGATTTCACATCGATAATGGTAGTATTTTGTTTAACTACCGCAGGAGTATTCTGGACTTTTACACTATCATTTAATGATACATTTGGTATGGTCATAATTTTCCCTTACTACTTGTTATATTTATAAAGTATAGTGTAATGGAAAATTTGCTTATTTGTAACAAGAATTTAATACATAATAGAAATATTTTTATTTTTTAGCACTTTTGTCGGCAAGTTCGCTGTCTACTCTCAAAAATACCGGTTTAATTTCTTCTTTTGTTATCAGTTTACCTGATTTAATTTCGTCTGTTGTTATATCATCAAGCTTTTTGGTTATATCGTAAGAAAGCTGTTTTGCCATTGCCGATGCAATATTCGGGCAATACGGATAAATCAAAGATGATACTATGCACATTACTTCAAGAACTGTTGTAAGTACCTGTCCGCATTCGGTCATTTTTTCTTCTTTTGCTAATGTCCACGGTGCATTGTCCGTAACATATTTATTTGCAGCATCAACAACCGACATAATTTCTAATGCAGCTTCGGAAATTTCAAAGTGGTTAAAGTGATTTTCAACAACCTTAATTTTACCTAAACTTTCTTTTATAAGGCTCAAAGAACCCTCTACCAATTCAGGATTTTTGGTTACGAAAAATTCCTCTTTTATCTCTCCGTCAAAGTATTTTACAAGCATTGACAAAGTCCTGTTTAACAGATTACCCATTGAATTTGCAAGGTGTGCGTTTACTTTTTCCTTGAAATCATCATCCGAATAATTCCCGTCACGTCCGCAAGGGGCAGAGGTCGCCATATAATATCTGAACGCATCAGGATATTCCAGTTCAAAATTTTCTAATACGGAAGTCGGGGATACTACATTACCCAATGATTTTGACATCTTGGTTTCATCAATAGTAATCCATCCGTGAGCAAAGATATGTTTTGGCAAAGGTAATCCTAATGCCATCAAAATCCCAATCCAATATATGCTGTGGAATTTTAAAATGTCTTTACCGATAACGTGAACATCAACCGGCCAAAGTTTATTGAATTGTTCGCTTGAACCGTCAGGGTCATAGCCTATTGCCGTAATATAATTTGATAATGCATCTATCCATACGTAAATTGATTGTTCAGGGTCATCCAGAATATCAATACCCCAGCCTACATTTTCTTTTGAACGTGATACTGAAATATCTTGAATATCTTCAAGTTGGTTAAGAACTTCATTTGCTCTGAAAGATGGAACAATGAAATCAGGATTGTCCTTTATGTGCTTAATTATTGCATCTTTGTATGCCGAAAGCTTAAAGAAATAGTTTTCCTCTTTTACAATATCAGGTTTTTTTAAGTGATCGGGACACAACCCATCTTCTGTTAAATCTTTCGGATTTAAGAAGCATTCACAACCCTGACAGTACCAACCTTCGTACTCGTGTTTATAGATATCACCTTTATCCTTTAGTTTTTGGAAGATTTTTTGAACAATTTTTTCGTGGTCTTTGTCGGTTGTTCTTATAAATTTGTTATATTGAATATCAAGAGCTTTCCAGGCATCTTTGAATTTTTGAGAGTTCATATCACAAAGCTCTTTCGGTGTAATACCGTTAGCCGCTGCGGTTTTTTGAATTTTAATTCCGTGTTCATCTGTTCCTGTTAAAAAGAACATGTTATCTGTTCTTTGTGAATAGTGTCTTGCTATAACATCGGTTAAAATTTTTTCGTATGCGTGACCAATATGCGGTGCGCCGTTTACGTAGTCTATTGCAGTGGTTAAATAATATTTATCCATAATTTTTTGATACCTCATCCATCTCTGATAATATGTTTAGTTTATCACAAAAATATATGAAAATATAAGAAATTATATTTGAGAGTTTTCTCCTCCATTTGTATGAATTTTTGTAAAAAACTTTAAAGTTTAAATATAGTTTTGCCGTAATAAAATACAAAAGCATGCAAGTAGAAGGAATTATTAATGGATAAAATTGATAAAAACACAGGCGTATCGTTGTTTGGACAGTCTGAAGAATATTTAATCGGCGCAGATCCTATTGAGGAAATTTTTGCACTAAATATGGGTGATTTTATATCAGAGCATTTGATTTCAGAGGATTTGGCAAAAAAAATAAGTTCAAATGTAAAAGATAAAAAGAAAAGGTTAGCAGACCAATTAAAAGAGCTTGTGTCAATTTATTCACTTAATAATACTTTGTGTGTATTAAATTTTGAGAACAAAGAGGATTATGCAATATATACGGCAATTGCTCATTCAATTGTGCAAATGCTTGAGGTTGAAAAGTGTAACATTTATCTTGCAAAAGATTATGCCAGAGGGATGGATATTCCTGATTTCGACTTGATTTTGGTTGGTTCATCATTGGATAATATTCGCAGAAGCGGATTTAAATACAGTGAAAAATCCATTATTAGCGTATGTTATGTAGAATGCGACACTATCAGTGCAAACGGTGTTACGGCTGTTCCTATGTGCTCAAATTCTAAAAAAGTCGGTGTAATTGCTATTGAAGATAAAAAAGCTACTTTGATTGCAAAATCATATTTAACGCTGTTAGAAAGTATGGCAAAACTGTTTGCATCCTCAATGGCATTGCAGGGTGAAATAGATAATACTAATCATTTATTAGAGGATGAAGATTTTGCATCTGAAAGTAATTTACAGCATTCAAGAGCTGAATTGACAGCGCTAATTGGTGATTTATGTGAATTTCAACAAGGTTTTGTAGAAAATTTAGCCAAAGCGGTTGACACAAAAGGACATTATAAAGTTTCTCATTCGAAAAATACTGCAGAGCTTTCAAAGAAAATTTGTAAACAGCTTGGCTTGAACGAAAAAACTACTGATTTGATATATTATGCAGCTCTATTACAAAATATAGGCAAGATAATGCTGCCGGAGAAAATGTTTGCATCCAATGCAAAATACACTCCGGAAGAGTTAAAATTAATGCAGGAACAATCTAACATTGGTGTAAATTTATTGATGAATATTAATTTCCTATCAGAAGTTGTTCCGTATGTAACGTACCAGAAAGAGCGTTATGACGGTTCCGGAACTCCTGAAGGATTACGCGGAATGTCCATACCGTTTGGTTCAAGAATTATTGCAGTTGCGGATGCATATTGCGCTATGACATCAGACAGACCGTATCGCGAAGCTATGACAAGCGATAAAGCATTATCAATTCTGAGAGAAGAAACAGGATATAAATGGGATGTTAATGTCGTAGATGCTTTGGCTGCGGTAGTTTCAGTTTAATGTTTTAATATAAAATAATAAAAAAAGAGTATCATGCTTGCATTTCAATTCTTTTTGTGTTTTTATACTCATGGAACGGGCAATTCCTCTTAGCCTTGTTCAAGGGTGAACGACAAGCGGCGGTCGGGATTCCGTAAAAAGTACAACTAATAAGAAGGAAAATGAAATGTTAAAAATCAGATTAAAAAGATTAGGCGCAAAGAAAAACCCATCATACAGAATTATTGTTATTAATTCAACAACAAAAAGAGAAGGCAGACCAATTCAAGAATTAGGTCATTACAATCCTAAGACAAAAGTTATGAAGTTTGATTTGGCTTCAGCTCAAGAATGGGTTAAGAAAGGTGCTCAACCTACAGAGACTGTTGCATATTTGATGAAAAACTGCAATGCTGACGGGACTTTGAATTATAAGAAAAAAGAAACCGTTAAGCTTTCAAAGAAAGCTCAAGCAAAGGCAGCAGCAGAAGCGGAAGCTAAAGCTCAGGCAGAGGCAGAAGCTAAAGCTCAGGCAGAGGCAGAAGCTAAAGCAGCAGCTGAGGCAGAAGCAGCAGCTCCGGCAGAAGAAGCTCCTGCAGCAGAAGAAGCTCCTACAGAAGCGTAGTCTTATATTTAAAATAACATTTAAAAAACCTCTGATTTTTCAGAGGTTTTTTGTTTTAATTTTATATGATAATTTATAATTCCCAAGGCTTCACGAGAAATTTTATAGCTTTTCCATCTATATGTTGATGCATTGCCCATTCAATTTTATCAAGTCCAATAGTATCTGTTATAAGCTTTTCAACTTCAACTTGTCCTGATGCTATATAATCCAAAGCCATCCTAAAATACTTCGGTGTATGGTGAAATACGCTCATCAATTTTATATCGCCATAGTGCATTTTTGTAGTATCAAATGTAACTGTTGAACCTGATTTGCATCCGCCAAAGAAATGTACTGTTCCGCCCGGTCTTACGCAAGAGAATATTCTCTCCCAAATTTCAGGTAAACCGACACATTCAACAGCAACATCAAGACCTCTGCCTTCTTCCGTAAAACTCTTAAATATTTTTTCAGGATTCGGATATTTTGTTAAATCTACAATCTCATCAGCTTTTGCAAAATCTTCTGCCATCTTTAGTTTTATCGGATTTCTACCGCCAACTATAACTTTTGCTCCTTTTAATTTTGCAAGACGTGCAAACATTAACCCGATAGGTCCTATTCCAAGAATACCGACGGTATCTCCCTCTTTTATCCCTGTTCTTTCAACTCCGTGTACTACGTTTGCAAGCGGTTCGCAAAAAGCAGCTTTATCAAAACTGAGTGAGTTTGGTAAAATAAGCATATTTTTTTCCGTAATTCTTGCCGGAACTGTTATATATTCTGCATACGCCCCATTTAATAAATCAAGGTTTTCGCACAGATTGTATTCTTCTTTTTTACAGAAAAAACATTTTCCGCAAGGTGCAGAGTTTGCTGCCACAACTCTATCTCCGACTTTAACGTTTGTAACACCATTGCCTACTTTATCAACAATTCCTGCAAATTCGTGTCCAAAACCTGACGGAATATTTTTTATTAATACGGGATGACCCCTGCGAAAAGTTTTTACATCAGTACCACAAGTTAGGGCTGACATAACTTTTACAACCACCTCTCCGTATTCAGGCGGTTTTACCATTACATTTTCCAATTTGATATTTTGTGGTCCGTAATACTGTATTGCTCGCATTATTCCGTCCTTTATTCGTTTATCACAATATATGCTTTCATTATCTTGTTTGAGATTGTATCGTCAATTGCTTTTTGAATATCTTTCATTTCATATTTGGTTGACAAACCTTTTACATTTACTTTCCCCGTTCTTAAAAGTTCTAAAGAGTCTTCTAAATCTTTTGGTGAAGGAGAATAACTGCCCATAACGGTTAATTCTCTGTAATAAATCTCATTATTAGCATAGCCTGAATTTAAAGGAGTGCTTGAAAATACCAATATTGTTCCACCGCTTCTTATTGCTTTTAAAGCTGTGTCGAGCGCTTTGTCAGCACCTGAAGTCATGAACACTCCGTCTGCTTCCAAATTATCAGGTAAATTGATTACATTTTGTGCTTCAATTCCTTTATTTTTCAAAATATTAATTCTATCTTCTATCAAATCACAACCGATTACATCCATTCCGTATGCTTTTAAGGCTTGTGCCATAAGTATTCCGATAGAACCTAAGCCGACGACAAGAACTTTTGAACCGACAGGTAAATTTGCTCTTTTTACGGCTCTTACGCAACATCCCAGCGGTTCGTAAAAGGAAGCTTCAATTTCAGTAAGATTTTCCGGTATCAAGTGTGCAACATTTAACAAATGTTCTTCCGATAAATATACAAACTCGCTAAATCCGCCGGGTCTTATATTTGTACTTTTAAAATGTGTACACATTGATACGTTTCCGTTCTTGCAGTAGTGGCATTTACCGCAAGGTATATGGTGAGATGTTATGATTTTATCTCCCGTTTTAAAATCCGAATCCGAATTTATTTCCACTATTTCAGCAACAATTTCGTGCCCTAAAACAGTTCCTTCGGGTGAAATTTTTTCTCTCAATTTTACTATATCTGAGCCGCACAATCCGCAACCCAAAACTTTTACTACGGCTCCTACACGACCATCTAAATGAATTTGCGGGGCATCTTTAATAACAATTTTGTCTTTTTCAATTACAGCTGTTTCCATAAATATTTTCTCCGACAAAATTTTATCACAAACGAATATTTTTACAAACGTATTATTTGCTTGCCCGCTTTTAAAAAAGTGAATATAATAATCTTATGATGAGAATAAAGCGCCTTAATTGTTTTGATATTCCAAAAATCCAAAGAATGACGGAATACCTTGATAGTGAAGATAACAGCGGAATTACAAAAGATTTGAAAAATGAAGTTGTTAGAGTTCTTCATGCACATTTTCCTTTAAAATATAAATTTTTACCGGAGTCGTATGTTCTTTTAGAACATAAAGAAATTTTGGGATTGATTACAGTTTTGCCGACAATGGGAAATCCTTACAAAATTATTATTACAAGACTCATTTTTCAAAACAATCAATATGATGTAGGCAGAAGGCTTGTTGAATTTGTTGTTGCAAAATACGGAGCAATGGGAGCGGTTTCTTTTTCTGTTGCGGTTGATAATTCTCATGAGGAGATGTTTAGGTTATTTTTAGACGGTTGCGGCTTTAGGCACTGTTCTTGTGAAAATTTATGGAAGATAGAAAATTTTAATTCATCGGATTATTCGCCTTTACCATTTAGGGTTTGCCAAAATTCTGATGCAAAGAAGGTAAGTGACTTGTATAATTCCGAATTAACCGGTTTGTATAAGCCTGCGCTGTTAAAAATCAAAACAGAATACAAAGAACCGTTTTTTGCCGGTATAACAAATTTTTATAAAAACAGATATGTCCTCGAAGAAGTTACTGATAAAAGAATTATTGCATACTTGTCTATTACAACAGGTGATAACATAAACTTCATTCTTGATGTATCGACATGCGATGGATATGATATTTCATACGATGAAATTTTATCTTTTGCTATAAAAGAAATTTCTTCAAGGAAATCAAATTATTATATTTTCTTCAAGCAAAAAAAATATACAAATTCATCGGAAAAATTTGAAGAATATCTTCACAGTAAAGGCTTTAGCTGTATCCAAACCCGCAATATTTTGGTGAAAGAATTTTATAAACCGATAAAACAAAGTGAGAATTCTTTGCAAGTATTCTTGTTTGGTGAAAATGGTATAGCTGCAAATTAAATTATCTTTGTCACATGTCTTGCATTTTAAAATTTACCGCATAAAATAATTATACTCACATCCTCGAGTATGGCACCGTCATTAAGTGCCAAAGTAACGAAAGGTAAAAACAATGGCAAATATTAAATCTGCTAAAAAAAGAGTACTTATAGCTGAAAGAAATAGAGTTAAAAATGTAGCTTTCAAAACTTCTATCAAAACTGCTTTGAAAAAAGTTTTGGAATTAGCTTCAGGTGATGACAAAGATGCATTAAATGCAGCTATTTCTAAAGCATATCAATTATGCGATAAGGCTGTAAGCAAAGGTATTTTACATAAAAATACCGCAGCAAGAAAAAAATCAAGAGTTGTTCTTGCAGTTAAAAGAATTCAAGCTGCTAAGTAATAATTTTTTGATTATGCCAAAAATTAAAACAAGTCTGACATACGTCGGGCTTGTTTTTTAATAATTAATTTATTTTTGGATTTTTTATATTTTCATAAAATTTATATGTAAGACTTTCGCTTCCCTTAATTTGTCGACCGTTAAGTATGGTAATTTTATCTGCAAGTTCAAACCCGATTGCTTTATAAAAATCATCTTTTACAGTACAAAAACTAAAAAATGGAATATCTTTTGATGCAATTGAATTAACAGGAATATTATTCCTTACATAATATTGGCATTTTACATTTTCAGCAGGATAATATAAAGAAGTACCATCATTACGTCGTATAACAGAAGATGCTTGAGAATCATCAGCAATAATTATTATATTGTATTTACGAAAATCTATTTTTTTTACGTCTTCCAGTAGCGCAAAATCAATATTATAATTTTCAAATTGTAACATTTTAATTATTAAAAGATTTTCAGCGATATTTCCGAAATACAATATTTTATTTCTTGGATTAAGAGAACGAATTTTCTTTTCTAAAATGCACATTTCGTTACAAATAAGATTTTTAGCCGGTAAAGTTTTAAAAAATAAAGAGCATTTTGCAACCTCTCTTATCTGAGATATTGTTGCTCCTTGCTTAAAGTAGCCATATACCCTTACAAAAGGACGAGCGGACAGATGCGTAGAAATCAACAAAAGTCCGAAAAGAGCAACCCCAGTAATTATAAATTTAATTATTGAATTTTTCCTGCTATATGAATAAGCAATAACCACAGCACTTATAGCGCAAAAAGATGTTAAAAATCTTATATTAAAAAACATAAATGTTAGTTGTGCCGATAATGCAATAATTGCACCAAGTAGTAAAAATCCAAAAGAACATACAAAAATATCCTGTCTTTTATGTGAGAATAGAAAGCGTATCATAGAAAATATCCAGCAAGGTAAAAATACTAAAAATCCCAAAATTCCCATACCCATACAAGGCTCGGTGAGACTGTTATTCAAGCTTTCTGTTGCTTTAGAAAAAACACTATCAGGAATTAAGTCTAAGCCGCAAGCAGATAATATATAATTTTGAAAATCTGAAATCATAACACCAAAAGTCTTGTGCAAATTAAAACCTGTAAAATCGAAAAATAAAAACAGGTGATGAATTAATCCGCTTAAAAACCCCTTAAATCCATATAAGTTTTTATGCAAATTAACAAAAGATGTTAAACCGAATATATTTTTCCAATCGATAAAATTCAATATATAAGAAAAAGATGAAAAAATTAAAAAGTTTATTACTCCGTAACCAATAAATATTAAAAACGGTTTCAGACATTCTTTTCTAAGATAAAAATGGCTTAACCATATCATCCATAATCCTACAGGTATTAGCATGATAAGAGCAGTATTTTTTGTCCCCATAGCAAGTGCGTACGCAAGAGCAGAAAAGTATAATTCGGTCTTATTATTTGATTTAAAATGTGACCAATATAAATAAATTGAAGCAAGAATTAGTCCTGCAATTATTATATCTGTTTCTGTTCCCGAAATCTGAACGATTACGGAAGGTAATGACGCTAAAATAAAAATGACCCACAGTTTTTGCCTTTCATTAAGTTTTAAGTTTCCCATTATTCCGTATAAAGATGTTATAGAAAGCAAAAACCCTATAAATGAAAATATGCCGATTGCAAATTGTTTTTTAATAAATATAAATATCCACAAATACAAGATTTCAGAGTTTATTGGCATAATTAATGCTCTTGCATCCCCAATAGAGAAATGATTTAAATTACCGTTTCCTATCCAAAAAAGGCTCCTTAGAGCATGATAAGCCTCGGCATCAGGATTTACTATTGGCATTAACGCTATTAAAAATAACGAAATCATACACATGAATATAAATCCAAACCCCAGAACTAACAGATATTTATCTGACATTAGTGCAAAATATATACGCTTAAAAAATCTCTTAAATTTTATATGAACACGAGGTTTTCCTCTTTTTATCCATAAAAATCCTGAAATTATTGCAAACAAAAAATTTATTAGCAATATTCCCAAAACTGAAATTTTTGAAAATAAAGACAGTATTTCTATATTTAAAACCAAAGTTCCAAACATAGTTAATACGAAATAAATGAAAATTTTAATAAAATTTTTCTGCTCAAAAATTGAAGTGACAAAGAATGCACATATTATAAGTAAAATTAATGAGATTAGGAATAATGCCATATAAGCCTCTCTTCATTTTATTCTAACAAACGCATTTAAATCTGCAACCTCTTTACAAAATAAAATTTTTAAGTTATTATTCAAGAGTTATGAAAAACAAACTTCAACACCGACGTATAGTAAGTAATTTAAAGGGCTTGTTTATTAAATAAGACACTTACTTTTGTCGTAAAAAATAATTAAAAACAAGGCCTTTAAAAATGAAGGTCTTGTTTTTTGTTAAAAAACGTAAAATATACAATCAAAATAGGCAATTTTGAATAGTTAGAAACATTAATATAAAAGTGAAAGGTAGTAGTATGAAACATAATTTCCGACGACATTTAACAATAAAGGCGAATGCCCCAATCGTCAAATTAATGAATTTAATTTGGGGCTTGTAGTACTCAGTTAAATGTAAGGACACGATGTCCTTGGAAGGTTAAAAATGATATCCCCAATAACAACAAGCAAAATATTTTCAACCCTCGGCAACGGAAATTCATTGGTTCCGATGGGAATAAAAGATACGGCAAACAGTTTAGGTTTAACAGCCGGTTCATATATCACAGGTCAGGCAGCAGAAAGTCAGGACAGATTTATTGATGAGTTTGGAACGCAGCTCATTTGGTTATTAGGTATTCCTGCATATAAAAAGATTTTGGACTTAACCCTTTTTAAAGGATTGGGTTATGATGCCGGAGTTGATGTGAGAGTTTTAAAAGACAAAGAAGTTTTTGAACTTGCTAAAAAATATGCCAAACAGCATGATGAAAAATATAAAAACAACAATAGAGTAAAGAAAATTTTTAATAGCTTAGAAAAAATTACTACCAAACAAAATGTATTCAAGGGGTTAACTTTTGGAAAATTTGTTGCATCTACCTTACTAACAATTGTTTCATACGCCGGTTTGACAAAATTCAGACACGATTATAGAGAAAACAAAATAAAGAAAGAGTTTTATGCAAAACAAAATATTGCGCAGACGAATAACAAACCAGAACAAAATACAACAAATAATACTCAAAATGTAGTTGAAAACAAACAGAAAACCTCATTTACAGGACATTTGCAAGACTTTATGTTTTCTCCTGTTAAAAACATGATGCTTGTTGACGGTGCTATTACCGCCGAAAGACTTGGGGAATCTAAGAATAAACAGGAATTTATGCAGTATGCAATTAAAGAAGGATTTTTCTGGTTCTTTATGTATTTTGCAGGTGAGCAGATAAAAAAACATCTTGAAAAATCTTCAATAGGTAAACACAACTTGCCGATAGATTTAGATGCAAGAGTAATTGAATCTGAAGAACTTAAAGATGCTCTTATGAACAATAAAATTATGAATAGCATTTATGAATTTCCTGTAAACGACAAACCTACGAATGCTGAAATTTATCAATTTGTCAATGAAAATCCGGATAATTTGATTGTAAAAATGGCAAAAAAATCTGATATTGTGGCAACAATAAAAGAAAAAGACGGAATATTTTCTAAAGCAAAAGATACAGGTTCTGTCGATAACAGAAAATATATTGATTCTGATGATGTTATCGGTATAAAGAATAAGTTGAAAACGTTGTATGAAAAAGGACAAGAGTTTGTTGCAAATGAAGCAAAAAAAGCCGGCAAAAATCTATCTGAATTAACTGATGCAGATAAAAACAAGTACCTTGAAGACTATTTGAAACAAGTCAAAAAAGGTAACAGATTTGCAACTCTTAAAAATATTGGTGCATGCATTGGCGTACTTGGAATTTTAATGCCGGGTATAATTGTTGCATGGAGATTTGCAGATAAAGGCAATCAGGAATATAGAGTAAGGACAGATATTGAAAATAAATTAAAGGCTGAACTTGCTGCTTCTTCAAAATAATTTATACAAAAATTAATACTTTTGAATAAGAGCTATCATATGATATTATAGGTAAGAAGAGGTGTTGGAATGCTTTTAAAAATATTGGAATATGTATTTGTTGTTGAGAGCTTTTTATTTGCTATAGCTCTTATTATGAACAAAATGCTTGTTTCAAAAATTACTGACAATGCTAAAATGACACAATTTGTAATTGTGTTGGGAAGTTTACTTTTGGTATATATAGTTTTAGCATTGTCTATTGGTATTTTATCATCAAAAACTGCCGTAAATCTTGTAATGGTACCGTTGGGTTTATCTCCGTTTGTTATCGGTAAAATATCTACATACAAAACTGAAGGCATATATACAACAATTCAAATTTTATGTATTATATTAGGTGGTATATTTATTGCAACAACGATAGGATTATAGAGTTATGAAAAGATTATTAATATTATTGATGATTATAGTAATGGGAATTATGCCTGTAAGTGCTAAGAATAATGGTATTATTCCTGCAAAAATGGCAAGTATATTTAGCACTACAGGTCAGACGCCTTCAGTTGTGGCTTTTTCTCCAAACAGAAATTTAAAAATTAATGATGAATTAACCTTGCCCTCAAGAGCTATTATTGCTGCAGAAGTATACAGGTTTCAAAAAGAAAAAAGGATGCACAGACACGGATATATAGTGTGTCGCCTTTTATCGTACAAAGATCCTGACAGTAATGAAGTAATAGATTTATTATCAAAGGATATTTTTGTTGTGGCAAGAAGGCGCAGTAATTTGGAATTAGGTGAAGCAGCCCTTACGGGTGTGGAATTAACCGTAACAACCGCAGCCTCAATACCTTTACCGGGGGTTGATATTGTTTACTACTTTACAAAAGGTGCAATATTGAGGGGTAATAACCCGAATTGGTTCAAATCCGGTGTATCAGAAGCCTATGATAATTCTATTTTTTGGTTTTTCTTAAAGGGTCGTACTATTGATTTTGAAAAAGGTGATTATGTGGACATCAAACACATCGGTAAAGAGGAAGTTCTAAAATTAAGAGATAAAATTGACGAAAATCAAATTAAAACAGAACAAAGAGAAGCAGTTAAATTTATAAAAAAACAAAAGAAAATAGCAAAAGCGGAAGAGAAAAGAGCTGCAAGAATTGAAAAGCAAGCGCAGAAAATTGTTGCTGAAAAACAAAAACAAGGTCAACAAACTACCGTAGAGGATGAAATTCAAAATATCATAGAAAAAGAACAACAAATACAACAAGCAAAAGAAGCAAAATTAGCTGCAAAGGCAGAAGCTAAAAAATTAAAACAAGAACAAAAAGCGGCTAAAAAAGCTGCCAAAGCGGAAGCTAAAAAACTAAAACAAGAACAAAAAGCAGAAGATAAAACAGAAGTAAAAACAGAAGTAAAAACAGAAGATAAAACGCTGAATGAAGAAAATAAAGCAGAAAAATCTGACATATAATATTATCGGTTTTTATGATATAATAAGGTTATGTTTTTATACGGAATTTTATCTACAATAGTATTTATACTTGTTATACCGTTTGTGTTTGCGTTTCGTAAGTGTATTGGAAAACCAAATGCCGGCTTAAAAGAAAAGTTCGGGTTTATAAATTCACCTTTTGAAAAAGATGAAGATATTATTATGCTTCACGGAGTTTCTGTCGGGGAAGTTATTGCTTTAGAAAATTTGGCAAAGAAAATTAAAGAAACATTTCCGAATAAAAAACTTGTCGTAACAACCGGAACAAAAACAGGACAAGAAATTGCACATAAAAAATACGAAGGGGTTGCGGATTTTATAACCTACTTCCCGTTTGATATTCCGTTTTGCGTAAACGGATTTTTAAACAGATTAAATCCAAAAACTGTATTAATAGCAGAAACAGAAATCTGGCCGTATTTTGCTTATGCCTGCAACAAAAGAAATATTCCGATTTCTATTATTAACGGCAGAATTTCCGATTCAACCTTCAATTCTTATATGAAAGTAAGATTTTTCTTTGAAACCGTATTTAAGAATTTTACGGCGATTTACACTCAAAGTAATGAGGACAGAGAAAAATATATTAAGGTAGGAGCTGACGAAAACAAAGTCGAATTGATGGGCAACTTAAAGTTTGACGTTAAAAGAAAAGATGCAGATATTCAGATGGGGCAAGATGGCTTTAGGGTAATTATTGCAGGCAGTACTCATGCAGGAGAAGATGAAATTGTTTTAAATGCTTTTAGGAATTTAAAATCAAAACATTCGGATATAAAGTTACTTCTTGCATCTCGTCATCCAAAACGTGTTCCGGATATTGAAAACATATTAAAAAATATGGGATTAACTTACGGTTTACGTTCAAAAGATGATAAATTTACCGATTACGATATAATTCTGCTTGATACCTTGGGTGAATTAGGCAAGATGTATTCAATATGCCATTTTGCGTTTATTGGCGGAAGTTTTAACAAAACAGGCGGTCATAATCCTCTTGAAGCATCTGTTTATGATAAACCGACAATTACAGGTCCTTCAATTCATAACTTTAAGGATATTTATTGGATTTTGAACAAAACTGATGCCGGACAAATCGTAAATACTCCGAAAGAATTTGAAGATTATCAAGATAAATTACTGTCAGACAATGATTTTTATAATAAAGCATGTAACGATTGTAAATCCGTGTTTGATGCTCAACAAGGCGCTTTGGATTTTGTAATTAATAAACTAAGATAAATTAGACAACTGTGCTGTTGACTTATTGTAAGAATTAATTAAAATATAGATAGGGTGAGGGTATATGAGATTACTGGAAAAATTAAAAGAATATGAAAACCAATTTATGTTTATCCGTTGGGCAACAGGTGGAGAATACGGCAAACTCCTCTATGTAGGCAAGGATTTTATTGAATTTGAAATTGTTGATTTGGATAATATGGAATTTTCCGAAACGATGTTTATTCAAGGTAATTTAATCCTTGAAGCATCTATTGGCGGCTGTGATATCGCAAGAATTATCGCCGAATTCTCATCAAAAATTTCTGAATAATAAGGTATAATAAAATGTCCAGATTATTAGAGAGAATTGAAAATTTTAACAGAGCATTTGATTTATACAAAGAAATGCGTGACGGTTTTGTCGCTGATAAGATGAATAATGCGTATAGGCTGGGTCTTACTCAAAGTTTTGAAATAATCAGCGAATTGGGTTGGAAAGTTTTAAAAGATTATTTATATACTCAAGGCATTGTTGCCAATACTCCGAATGAGGTTATTAAAGAGGCTTTTTCTAAAGAAGTTATCTCTAACGGTCAGACATGGATTGATATGGTAAAAGCCAGAAATGCGACTTCTCATGAATATAATATGGATAAAATAGACGTTATATTGGAAAATATAAGTTCGACATACTATGATGAGTTGTGTTCTTTTAAAGAGTTATTAAGGAGTTTTGATGGAAAATAACTTCGGGCTGCCTGAGAGAACTGTTAACGAATTATTGGAATATTTTAAATCAAAACCGGAAATAGAAAAGGTTATGATATACGGTTCAAGGGCAAAAGGAACCTTCCGCAACGGTTCTGATATAGATTTTGCAATTTGGACAGATGATGATGCAAATTCTTATAAAATATTATGGGAACTTGAAGAACTCCCAACCCCTTACAAGTTTGATGTAACAAATTACAATACATTAACCCACGAAGGTATGAAACAAAGTATAGATACCGACGGGAAATTGTTTTATTTGAGGGATAAATAAAATAAAACAAAACATAGCTGCAAAATACATACCTAATAAAATTGTTTCAATTATAACTCTGAATTTATTGACTTTTTTTGTCTTATTTGGAATTTTTTGACTTGCATTTTCAAAACAATTTTTATATATTTCTTTTACTGTATAAACTATGATATCAATTCCGGCTATTACCAGACCCAAAATATTTATTATAGGTAATAGTATTAGTATAAAAAATAAGCTCACTATGTACAAATTAGGATAAACATTTCTTGCATATACTACAAATAACCACATAAGTGAATAAGCAATATATGATAAATAAACGGTGCCAACGGCAATTCCATACCAATATGTCAAAGTTTTTCTAAACATTATTAGCCTCCAAGCAAACTATCTATATAAATAGTTTACTATTCAACTATTAAATATTCAAGTGTTTGTATTAAACGACGCAACAGAAATTTACAATAGTTAACCATTCAAGTATTATTTATGCAGCTATTTCTCTTTCTTTGTAAGTTTTTTAGCTTGTTTTTGTGACGGTAAAAAATTATCTCCAGTGACAACTTTTTGTCCGGTTCTGTTTTCGAAATCTTCTTTTGCACGTTTTGCAATGTTTCCCCCTGTTTTTGCAGCAGAAGAGTTTTCTTCCAGTCCGGATGCACTGTCTTTTTCCGCAACTTGTCGGGTTGCAAGTTCCGCAAGCGCTGTAAAAATTAATTCGGCTTCACTCATGTGGTCACGCAAGTTTTGAGATTTTAAATTTTTTAAATTTTTATGTTCTTTTACTGTTAAACCGCTCCATTCTTTATGAATTATGTTTGTAAGTATAGCAAATTCTTCAGGTTTATTAATTTCGTGGTCTTTCCAATAATCTGTCAATTTATTTCTGGTTTCTTGACCGGACATTCTCTGTTGAATCCACTTGTCGGAACGTCCAAGTTGTTTATATGTATCTCTTGCTCTGTCAATAGCGGTTGAAGGGTCTGCCATTTCTTGAATACGTTCGTGCCCGACTTTTGCAAGCCATTGTTTGATAGGTTCTGCTTTTTTTGACGGTACTGATTGTATGATACGGAAGATTGTTTTTATATCAGCGGTGTCTGTTTCTCGCATTTTCCCATCATCAGCTTTCATTTTTAACCGGTGACAATTTGTCACCAGTTGCTCAAAACCTTCTTTTCGCAAACGCTCTGCGAGTTTATTCCAATATTTTCTTGCACCTTGGTAATCTTTTTCTATCAAAACTGCGACAACATCAATTATTGAAAAATAATATACATTTTTTTCTTCATCATAGATGTGTCTAATTCTGTGTCCTTCAAATAATTTTAATTCTTCTGTCATAATGTTCTCCTGTCAGAATTATTTTAACATATTATTAATAATATTGCAATAATAATTATATTTTTCCGAGCCAGTCGAGGAGAACTTTATTGACATAGTTTACATCTGCAGGGGCAATGCCGTTCATTATCTTTTTTACTGCTTTTGTATATTTTGTCCAAATTTTATCTAATAATTTTGAACCGTCTAAGGTGATTTTTATAAGTTTTACTCGACGGTCACCCTCTTTTGATGTGCGGATTATAAGCCCGTCTTTTTCAAGTTTATCAAGAAGTTTTGTTATGTTTGATGCTGTAACTAGAAGTCGGCGGCTGATTTCGTTTTGCTGTATGCCCTCAGTTTTTCCGACGTGTTTTATTATCATTAAAATATTGAATTTTGATAAATTTAAACCTGCGGGTGCTAAAATTTCATCAAGTTTTGTGTTGATTTTTCCCCATAAAAATCCTGTTGTATAAATAAGTTTTGCATCTTCTTGTTCTGTTTCAAAATAGAATTTCAAGTTTTCTTTATCCATAATACCCCCTATTGTATACAAATATTTTACCAATTAAATATTAACCTTTCAAGTAATAATTGCCTACAATTTCGTGAGGTGGTATAATAGACCTGTTATGAGAAATGTCAGACAAACAAATGTAAATATACACAGAGATTCGTGGGTTGAGATTAATATAGGTAATCTTGCACATAACGCAAAAGAGATTAGAAAAAATGTGCCTGAGGATACAAAATTACTGGCTGTTGTAAAAGCGGATTCTTATGGACACGGCTCGGTTATGCTTGCACCGACACTTTTGGCATCAGGCTTTGATATGTTAGGTGTTGCATCTATTGATGAGGGAGTTGATTTAAGAAACGCAAAGATTAACGCTGAAATTCTCGTACTCGGTGCAGTTCCTGTTTGGGCTATTGAAACGGCTATCAATGAAGATATTTCTATCCCGATTTTTTCAGATTTTCATATTGATGCTTGTGAGCAAGCTTATAAACGTACAGGCAAAAAACCAAAAGTTCACGTTAAGATTGATACAGGAATGAACAGAATTGGTATAGGGTATGATAAAGCCGCAGAGTTTATCAAAAAAGTTCAGGCTTGTGATTTTATTGACTTAAAAGGTATTTTTACACATCTTGCCGTGGCTGAAGACAGAAAAGGTACGCAGGTACAAATAGACAGGTGGAATAATGTTATAGATAACATAGATTCATCGGGTTTAATTTTACATATTCAAAATACCGTCGGAACGATGTGTTATACGATACCAAAATCCAATATGCGTCGTGTAGGGATTGCGTTATATGGATTATATCCTGATATGCCGGATGACAGTGAAGGTTTTAGACCTGATTTGAAACAGGTATTATCACTGAAGGGCAGAATTGTTCATATTCATGAAGCAAAAGATAAAGAGGGCATAAGTTATGGATTTACATACAGAGCAAACGGAAACCGAAAAATAGCAACCATTCCTGTAGGTTATGCCGACGGGGTTTCACGAGGATTATCCAATAAAATATACGGAGTTTTGAACGGTCACAAAGTTCCTCAGGTCGGAAATATTACAATGGATCAAATGATGTTTGATATAACAGATGTTGATGCTGAATTAGGTGATGTTATTACTTTACTTGACGAAGAAAATTCTATTGATGAGTGGGCAAAAATTCTCGGAACGATTAATTATGAATTGACTTGTCGTCTGAAAGTACGCTTGCCAAGAGTTTATACGAGGTAATTTATGACAAAAATCGGTATTATAGGTTTAGGTTTAATCGGAGGTTCGATTTTTAAAGATTTAACCCGATTAAATTATAATGTTATTGGTGTGTCAAAGTCACAATCGGGTGAAAATATTTATAAAGATTATTCCGTATTAAAAGATTGCGATATTGTTTTTGTTTGCACCGCAATGAATAAGACTTTGGAAGTTCTTGATGAATTAGAAAATGTTTTATCCCCCGAAACTGTTGTAACAGACGTATGCAGCCTAAAAACATTTGTTTGTAAAAAGTTCAGACCGTATAAATTTATTCCGTCGCATCCGATGGCGGGAACCGAACATAAAGGGTTTGAACACTCTTTTGAAGGTTTATTTAACAGTGCAACATGGGTTTTAACCCCATTTAAGACCACGGAAGAAAAAGATATAAATAAGCTTGTTGAAATAATTAAAAATTTGGGTGCAAAACCTTTATTTACGACACCAACAAAGCACGATGAGGCTGCAGCGTTGATTTCTCATATGCCTATGCTTATGGCTCAGGCTATTTTTAAGGCATCAAGTGACAATGAACTTGCGCTAAATATGGCATCAAGCGGTTTTCGGGATATGACAAGGCTTGCTTTATCCAATGAAGAAATGGCTGCGGATATGATAAATATGAATCATAAAAATATAGAAACAGCAGTTTTGAAAGTATATAAAGCGATAGGTGATTTAACAAAAGGAAATTACTTTGAGCAGATTTCCGATATAAAATCCAAGAGAGCCAAAATGTTTATAAATAAAAATAACGAGTAAATATGAAATTAAAAGAATTGCCAAAAAATCCGGTTGAAGTAACACTTATGATGATTGATACAAAGTGGAAACCGTTAATAATAAAAGAACTTTTGCAAGGTACAAAGCGCTTTGGGGAGTTGAAAAAATCTGTCGGAAATATTACCCAAAAGGTTTTAACGACAAATTTACGTTCTCTTGAAGATAAAGGTCTTGTAGAAAGAAAAGAATATTCCACAATGCCTCCAAGGGTAGATTATACTTTGACGGATTTAGGGTATAGTTTAGCTGTTGTGTTAGATTCTATGGCTGATTGGGGAAGTGCATATAGAGAGCTGCTAAAAATTATAGAAAAGCAGGAAAAGGAAAAAGAAAATATTTAAGGAACTGGGTCATACCCGCCTTCGTGCCAAGGATGACATCTGGAAATTCTTTTGATACCAAGCCAACATCCTTTTAATACTCCGTATTTTTCTATTGCCTGTCTAGTGTATTCTGAGCATGTCGGAGTGTATCTGCATGCAGGTGGTGTATGTTTGGATATTTGCTGATATATTTTAATTAAGAACAAGCAAATCTTTTTCATATTTATACCGCATAACTATCCCCGATAGTGTCAACCGCTTCGACCTTAATATCAGTAATTAATTCAGAATAAGAAATTACAACAATCGTCGGGATGTGTCGTTCAAGCAACTGATACAAAGGAAGTCTTATTCTTGGGGAGCATAGGATTACAGGCTGCTGTCCGCAAGATTGATGTGCACGCATTAATGTATTTGCTGTTGTTTCTATTAATTCTTGTACCTGAACAGGATTTAAAAGGAACATTGTACCTAACTCTGTTCTTTGACAGCTGTCATCAAGGGTTTTTTCCCAATCAGGAGAAAGTGTCAGAGCATATAGAATATTATCTTCACTGACATTAGACAAACAAATTTGACGTCCTAAGGCAGCTCTAAGTCGCTCTGATAATATATCAGGTTCTTTTGAAAATCTCGCGTAATCACAAAGTCTTTCAAATACAAATATAATATCTTTAATAGAAACTTTTTCTCTGATTAAGTTTACAAAAATCTTTCTCAAATCACTCGTAGAAATAATTGTCGGAACAAGGTCATTAACAAGCGTAGGGTCTTGAGAACGAACAAGCTCCATAAGCTTCAACACATCTGTTTTTGTCATAACTTCATCAACGTGTTTTCTTACACATTCCTGCAAGTGAGTAACAATTACGTCTGTTGAATCAACTGCCGTAACTGAACGAGCCGTTTTTGCATCTTCAGGTTTTAACCAATATGCTTGAGTTTGATACGTCGGGTCAATACCGATAATTGCATCTTCAGGAACTTCTTGTTTAACAGAATCCCACTGGTCAGCGATAACCATTACACGCCCCGGATATACGTAACCTGTTGCAACAGTATTACCACGAATAGCCAGCAAATATTCGTTTGCATCAAGTGCGGACGAGTCCATAATACGAATATTCGGTAAAATGTAACCTAATTCATCCGTAACTCTTTGACGTAAAGCAGCAATTTTTGCTAACAATTGCCCTTCCTGATCAGGGTCAGCAATAACAAGTAAGTTAGAACCAACCTGCAAGCTCAATACATCAACACCCAAACGCTCATACATACGGTTCGGATTAACAAGGTCTTGCATATTCTGTCGGACATTTTCCAATTGTCCTAATTGAGATTGGACATCTGCATTAATCAATACAGAGAAGCCTGCAACAGCTAAACCAACTGCAAATAATGTAAACGGAAACCACGGTAACCCTGTTATAGGTCCTGTTACTGCCAGTAATGCCAAGAACCCTGCGGCAAAGAATAATGCATACGGTTTTGTCATAATCTGTCCCGTGACATCAGCACCTAATGATGCACTCTGCGCAGATGAACGAGTCATAAATATACCGGCTGCAATTGACATCAAAAGTGACGGAACTTGTGATGCCAAACCATCACCTATTGTTAATACAGTGTATTTTGAAACGGCATCTTCAATTTGCATCTGATTCATTAAGCATCCGACACACAATCCGCCGATAATGTTAATCATTACGATGATTATACCCGCAATAGTATCCCCTTTTACGAATTTCATCGCACCATCCATACTACCAAATAAACTGGATTCTCTGGATAAATCTTCACGCTGTTTTGTTGCTTCTTCCGGAGATATCAAACCTGCGTTAAAGTTAGCGTCAATTGTCATCTGTTTTCCCGGCATAGCATCTAAGGCAAAACGAGCTGAAACTTCTGCAATACGTTCTGCACCTTTTGTGATTACCATAAACTGTACAACAGTGATGATAAGGAATATTACTCCCCCTACAACCATATTACCGCCTGTAACGAAAGTTCCGAATGCGTGAATTACTTCTCCTGCCTCTCCTTTAGACAAAATAAGTCTTGTTGATGCAATTGATAAAACAAGACGAAACATTGTACCAAGAAGAATAATTGATGGGAATGATGAAAGTTCAAGCGGTTTTTGAACATACAAACCAAACATCAAAAGCACAATTCCTAATGTAATATTCAAACATATTGAGAAATTGATAACCCAGTTTGGCATTTCAACAAGCAAGATTAATAACAGTGTCAATACAAACACTGCTAAAAATAATTCACTTACCGGATTGTTACTTCCGCCGCCTCCCTGTGCCATTTTACAGTTCCCTTAACGCTTGTTTTACTACCTCTATGCGAGATTCTACACTTGCATCAACTATGCCGTTTGTTGTTGTAACTAAACATCCGCCTTCACTTACTGTTTCGTCTGCAAGAACAACAACTTTTGTATCAATACCTGCCATCTCAATAAGTTCAGGAATATGCTGTTTTAACTCGTTGGATTCAGCAGGGCTGACACGTAATGTTACTTTTGCTTCTTCTTTTGATAGCGTTTTTAATACATCGACAACCGTATTAAAAAGTACCTGAGAATCTTGTTCTATTTCCTTTTTAATAATTTTTTCCGCAATTTCAACACTTATACCCAAAATATTAGGTGCAATTTGTTCATATACGGCTTGCGGTGTACCGATAAATTCATTCAGAGCTTCTCTTAATTGCATAATATCTGCATTTGCCTGCTCAAGTCCTGCCTGATATCCTTCTTGTAAGGCAGCTTCTCTTATAGCGTCAGCTTCTTCTCTTGCTCGTGATACAAGATTTCTGTCGTCAACTCTGCGAAAACCTCTTCTTCTATCCCCTCTGCGTCGCTCTTGTCTTTGACTAAAATCTATATTATCCAAATCGAATAAGTTAATATCTTCGTCAGTGACAATTTGGTTTACCGGTTGTGAATTTTCCTGCGAAGGCTGATTTGCTGTCGGGGTATTATCCGGTATTGCAGCTTTTTCATATTGTATATTTTGTTTTTCGGGATATTCCGTATAATTTGTATTTTGTGCGTAATCTTCGTTTGAAATATTCTCTTCAGAATTTTCATTGTGGTATTGTGCAGCTTCATTTTGCTGAACAGGCTCTACATTCTGTTCGGCAAGCTGCTCTTCTGCTCCCGAAATCTTATTAAGTGTTTTTTTGCGTATAATCATGATTTAATAATATTATACAATACTTTCGAGATATCGGGCAATAATGTTAGCAATTCTCGGTGAAATTTTATAATATTCACCATCAACGGCATTAAATACAAACTGTCTTACTTTATTACGTTCAAGCTGTAACTTTGCTTCCATACGTTTTTTACCTACTGTTGCAACTACATCTTGAATACGTTTCATAACTTGTTTTTTGTTAACTTCTGTTGCTTCAGGAAGAGTCTTTGTAATATCTTCAATAATTCTCATAGTCGCAGCCGGATCAACTTGTCGTTCCAATCCGTCAACATGCATATATTTAATAACTGTTCCGGCATCATCCTGCTCAAAACATTCTAATATTTCCTGAACCTGTTCTTCATCTTCTATGCGTTTAAGTAACATAGCAACAGTTACAAGTTTGAGCAATTTAGGCGGTTCATACCTGATGCTTGTTCTGTTTGGTATATCTTTCATGTCATCTTGTGTAACCGTTGGAGAAGTTTGAGTTTGTGCTGCGGGGACTTGTGGATTTTGATTTAACGGAGCAGGCTGATTTGCAGCTTGTTGCTGCTCAATAGCGGCTTCTCCGCTTTCTTCCATTTGCTGCATTACTGCATCAATATTGGATTGAGATGCAGCTTTTTCCATCAAGCCTTCATCAATATACCCTTTATCTTTTAACTCTGAAATGCTGTCTAAATATGTTTTTTTAACGTGATGTTCAATTAATTGTAAAATTTGATCTTGAGGTAATCCTTGTTTGAAAGTTTGTTTTGCAATTTCAAAAATAGTGAATGCAATTTTTTGCATAATAGGATCCCAGAACTGTTGTGGGATACCGGAACGAATAAGGTCAACTGATTTATGAAAAGCCCATTCCGCAATAATCTGGGTTATCATTGTGGCTTGATCGGCATTAAAACCAAGTTTATCTTGATCCTGATACAACGCTTCTCCTGCAAGGGTCGAAAAATTTAGTAACGTATTGGTTACATAATCCTTGTCGTTTTGGTTAAATTCTGCAGGAACAAGTTCTGCTGCTTGTGCTGCAAGACTTTCTGCAAATCCTTTGTAATCAAACCCTTGTATTGCCATTTTTTATTTCCTTCTTTTTATTTATCTTCAACCCAACTTTTTACTTCTATTTCAAATGGTTCCGGTTCTTCTGCTGCTTTTGGTTTTTCTATTACTGTTTCTTCTTTTTTAATTTCAGTTTTTACAGTTTTTCTGCCTGTCAGTTTCCCAAATGAATTATTTCTAAAATTGTTTGTCATTATATATGTCCTGTATTATCCGTTATTTTCAATCCAGCTCTTTATTCCTTCTCCGGTTAAGTCACCATCTGTATGGGCAATGTTTGCAGACAAGTTTTGTAATGCGGCAAGCATATCAGCTTCACTCTTTTCCCCTAAATATTCACGTTGTTGTTGTTCTAACAAACCTTGAGCCAACTCGGATTGTCTGTCTGCAAGCTGTGCGGCACGAACGTTAACATCACTAAGTTCTCTATCTTGTTCCGCTTCTTTTTGACGTAAACGTTCAACCTCAATTGCATTTTCTTCTTGAATTTGACGTACTCTGCCTGATACCGCTCTAAATACTATGAATAAGCCAATGGCACTGAGCGCAACTGCCAACCACCACGGATTGCCGCTTTCATCAGGCTTTGGAAGGTTTGCAGGTCTGCCTGATGCAAGGTATGGATCAACTGTATCAGAAAATGCTATAGATACGTTATCTGCTGATACTTTCGGACCTGCTGCACTTGCAACTAGTTCTTTTAATTCAGTTAAAGTTGTATCCGGTGGAAGAGCGGAACGCTCCAGCGTAACAGCAACCGTAACTTCTTCAATTGTTCCGGGTTTTAAATATTCATTTAATTGTGTTCTGCTAACGCCGTATTGAGTTTCGGTTGCAGAACGAGAGTAACTTCTGTTTTGACTTGAATTGTTGGTTGAATTACCCATCCCGTTTGGAAGATATACGCTAACCGCATTTGTTCCTGCGCTGTTATCTTGTGTTTGATCTCCGAGTCCTTCTGTAAATGTTTGTTCGTTTACGGAAGTTTTTGTGTCGGGATCATACATTGTGCTGAATTTTTCAGCCGGATTATCTCTTAAAAACGTGCTAACAGTTGCAACATAGTTACCTTTTCCGATTAGTCTGTCAAGTTGAAGCATAACTTTTTGCTGCATATATTTATCATTTTCTTCTATTCTTGCAAGCATTTCATCGGACGCATTCATAATGCTGTGATATACGTTACCGTTTGTATCGGTTATTGATATGTTTTCGGCTTCCAATCCTGAAACACTGCCTAAAAGCAAATTAGAAATAGCTTTAACTTTTAAAGGTTCAAGCTTTTCTCCGGAAGGAATAACAATCTGAACCGTTGCTGTTATTGGTTTTTGTTGCGAAGTAAACATTGTCTGTTCCGGAATGGAAATAAATACCGAAGCGTTTTCTATCGGCTTAATTTTTCTGATTAATCTTGATAACTCACCGTTTACAGCACGAGTCAAACGAATTTTTTTATCTTCTTTGGTAGAAGTAAAATCACCTTTATCAAAAATTTCTAAGCCTACATTTTGATCCATCAAACCGCTTTGAACTATTTGAATTAAGGCTTCATCACGCTGAGCTGTTGTACATTTTTTCATACCTGTTGTACAATCACCTTTTTTGAGGTACAGCCTTGATTTAGTACCATCTAACGAACGGGATACCGCAATATTATATCTTGCAAGCAATGCCTGTATTTCGATTGCTTTACCTAAATTATCCGTAGTAAGCAAATCAACATCTTCTTTTATTGCTTCTTCTGATACAGTTTGACCATTTTTACTGTTCCCGTTAGAGCTTACAACGCCAATCGTTATAAACAATGCAAGAAGTAATACTACACCACCGATTATCCCATATAATAAAGGTTTGTTTTCAAGAATTTTTTCAAAGTCCATCTTATCCCCGTCTGTTATTTAAACTTTAACTATACCTGAATTTGCATAATTTTATCGTATGCTTGAATAACTTTACCCACAGCCGTAGTTGCAACATTTACACTGATTTCTGATTTTGACATAGCAATCATTACATCGTGGATATCAATGTTTTTGTTGCCTGACATAACGTCTTTTAATAAATCATCAGGAGCATTTACCTCTTTATTAAAGTTTTCAATCATACCGGCAAACACTGTCTGAAAATCAGCCTTTTTTGTTGTATCCATGCTATCCAAGCGCGCAGAAGGTATTCCGCCAAATCCGGGTGCAATCTTTGAACCCTGAATTCTGCTTTGTAAATCATATTTAGGAATATAACTTGACATATTTATACCTCCCTCTTGTTTTATTCTAACTGTTTTTTAGAAAAAATGTTGGTAATTTTGCCAAAAATCATACATTTGTTGTACTTAAAAGCACTAATTTCATACAAAACTACCTGAAAGGTATATAATGATTTATTTCAGAATGTCCATTAAATTTCCATATTTATACAGAAAAATTATCTTTTTAAGTCGTTTCCTATAGTATTTTTTGTAGAAAACATTTTGCTGTTTGTAAACACCGTTTCTATATTACCCATACTAAGAGAGGCTTCTTCCAGCATGTTCAGTTGTATTTCTCTATTTTTCAAATTTTCAAGCGGTGACAGAACCCAATGTTTATCAGAAGATTTAGCAGCATTTATCGCATATTCTTCGTATATATCGTTTGCTCTTTGAGCGGACTTAAATTTTAATGTTCCAATCGTGTCCATTGAATTATATTTGTCACCTGCCGGAGCTATTGTATAAAAGTGGATAATGTTATCTTCTCTATCGTATGGGAAAATAGAATTTTTTATCACACTGTTGTCTTTTTTATTAACAAATTCAAACATAAATTTTTTTAGTTTTTTGCCGGTACCTAAAATTTTTAAATCCCAAAACTTTGTTTTGGATAATCGTTGTTCAATTCCCTTAAATTCGGCTTTATCTTCTGCTGACATTTTGGCTATAACTTTTAATGCAGAATAATGTTTAATTAATTTACCAAAACTCAGTTGGTTATTATTCTGAGGGGCATAATTTTCAATTTTATTAATTCGCATATAAAACGGGCTCCCAATTTCTAGTGTAATTGCTATGTATATTTACAAATAT
Organism: Cyanobacteria bacterium UBA2855; assembly: GCA_002350725.1. Lineage (GTDB taxonomy): Bacteria > Cyanobacteriota > Vampirovibrionia > Gastranaerophilales > Gastranaerophilaceae > UBA1221. Next base: position 47,758 of record DEFJ01000026.1, read on the forward strand.
ATTCAAAAATAATTAGTTAAAAATTTTCAAATAATGTATATCTACGTTTTTATTGTAGCTAAAAATTTTAGAAATGCAATAGGTAATGTAGTATTAATTTGTGTTAATTGACAAAATTTTGATTAAAAATTTTGTTAGTGTTAGAATGTTGTCACGGTGTATATATGACAAAAACTTTGGAAGAAGTAACAGCAGAAATAAAAAACAGACTTGATATCGTAGAAGTGGTATCTGAGCAGGTTATTCTAAAGAAAAATGGCGGAAGATATTGGGGATTGTGTCCGTTCCACAAGGAAAAAACACCCTCTTTTTCCGTAAATCCTCAGTTGGGCATTTATAAATGTTTTGGCTGCGGCGAGGGTGGTGATGCGCTGTCTTTTATTATGAAAACCAAAAATATGGAATTTATGGACGTAATAAAAGATTTGGCGGCAAAATATGGTATCGAAATGCCTAAAACCTTTAAAAAGGGTGAGGACACAAGAGATTTAAAAGAACAAATGATGAGAGCTTGTGAAAAAGCTGCCGTATTTTATCACGATTTGCTGGTAAATCATAAATCTCCTGAAATTAAAGCTGCAACAAAGTATTTGGGAGAGCGCTCAATTTCAAGAGAAATAATAGATAAATTTACATTAGGTATTGCACCAAAATCTTATACAACATTATATGATGTACTAAAACAAGAATTTTCTGATGAAGTATTAGAAAAAGCAGGACTTGTTCTTCCGGCAAAAGACGGTAAAGGCTGTGTAGACAGATTTAGGGGAAGAATAATAATTCCGATTCAAAATGAAGAAGGCGATGTTGTTGCGTTTGGTGCAAGAGCATTAACTGCTGAGCAAAACCCTAAGTATCTTAATTCCGCAGACTCTCTTATATATAATAAAAGTAAATTGTTATATGGAATGTATACTGCAAAAGATGCGATTAAAAAAGAAGATGGCGTTATATTAATGGAGGGGTATTTTGATGTAATTTCCGCTCAAGCTCATGGAGTTGAAAATGTTGTTGGAGTTTGCGGAACAGCTCTTACATCGGATCATATAAAATTAATTTCACGTTACTCAAAATCACGCAGAATATATTTATCTTTTGACACTGATTCCGCCGGTCAAAAGGCTACTGTTAGAGGTGCAACGATTATTCGTGAAGCATTTGAGGGATTAGGAAACATAAAACAATTTGATGAAAGTTATATTTCCTCTTCTGAGGATAAATATTCATGTGAGATTAGAGTTATATCTCCTCCGGAAGGAAAAGATCCTGATGAATTTATACGTACGGTTGGGGCGGAAAGTTTTAAGTCAATAGTTGAGAATGCTCCGTTATTAATTGATTTTCAGGTAAATAATTTTTTAAAACATAAAAATGAATACAAAACACCTCAGGAAAAAACAAAGTACATAAAAGAATTTCTACCTGTACTTTTAGAAATAAATAATGAGATTATTCGTTCGGAATATGTAAAAATGGTGTCAGATGCTCTTAAAATAGACGAGCGCGCATTAAATTCCGAATTACGAAAACTGGTATATAGCAATAGTATTCAACCTGTTTCTAATCAAGAAGTTAAACAAATTGTAACAAAAAATGTATCAATTTCAGAAAAAGCGCAAAAAAATTTATTGAGTGTTTTTTTTGTAGGCGACACTCATTTCACATTTGCTCAAATTAATGAAATGATTGACAGTTCGTACTTTTCAAATGAAACGTTAATAAATGTAAAATCTACAATTGACAAATTAATATGTACCGTAAATAATGTAAAGGAATTAATCAATCAATTGTATACCGTATATATTGAAAATCCTGAAATACAGCAGGTTTTGACGGATTTGATAAACATAGCGGAAACGTTTACAGGACTCTCACCGGAAGATTTTCAGAGTGTGATTGAAGAAAATATTATCAGGCTCAGAAGATGTAAGTGGGAAGAAGAAAAAGAGAAGATGCGAAATCTGTACAAAAATGCAGATGAAGATGAAACCGAAGCGTTAAAAATTCAAATGCAATTAAGAGATAAAATAAATAATAGAATAAAATCGGAGAAAATGAATGACTAAAAAAAGACAACCCGGCTCCTCAATTGTAAGTGTTTTGGATGATGAAGCACTAAGTTTAGGCGATTTAGGCGAGGATGAAAATTTAGACGTAGACGATAGCGGTGTTAACTACATGAACATGGATATCAGCACTGATAATATTGAAGATATCGTTACCGAAAAAATGGAACATAAAATGGGTATGGATGATATATACATGATGGGTAGTCATGATGAAGAATCCTCTCCTGATATGGATGTTCCAAAAGGTATTGCGGTTGATGATCCGGTAAGATTGTATTTAAGAGAAATCGGAAGAATTAAGCTTCTATCCGCAAACGAAGAAATTGAACTTGCGCGAAAAATTCTGGAAGGCGGTACTCCGGGTGCTATTGCAAAAAGAAAATTAGTACAAGCAAACCTACGTTTGGTAGTTAGTATTGCAAAGAAATATGTTGGCAGAGGAATGTTATTCTTAGACTTAATTCAAGAAGGTAATTTAGGTTTGATTCGTGCTGCCGAAAAGTTTGATCACGAAAGAGGTTTTAAGTTTTCAACATATGCAACTTGGTGGATTAGACAAGCTATTACTCGTGCAATAGCTGATCAGGCAAGAACAATTCGTATTCCTGTCCATATGGTTGAAACTATTAATAAATTGAAAAAAGTTACAAGAAGATTAGCTCAAGAGCTTTCGAGAAAACCAACCGAAGACGAATTGGCTATTGAAATGAATGTTTCTATTCCGAAACTTCGTGAAATTATCAAAATAGCACAAGAACCTTTATCTCTTGAAACTCCTATCGGTAAAGAAGAAGATTCAAGATTGGGTGACTTTATAGAAGATAAGGAAGCTGATGCTCCTATTAAAACTGTGGCATCAGAACTTTTAAGAGAAGACCTTGCAGAAGTTCTTTGCACATTATCTCCAAGAGAACGTGATGTATTGAGATTGCGTTTTGGTATGGATGACGGTCGTCAAAGAACATTAGAAGAAGTAGGTCAGTTGTTCGGTGTTACTCGTGAACGTATCAGACAAATTGAGGCAAAAGCTTTAAGAAAACTTCGTCACCCTAACAGAAGTAAACGATTAAGAGAATATGTTGAATCATAGCTTTGAAAAATCCCGTTTATACGGGATTTTTTAAATTTAAAGTTATAGCAAAAATTTTTATTCAGAGGTTTTCGTTAAAATATGAATGTATCATTTACAGGTGTAAAAGTAGTAAAAATAGGTAGAAGTAAATTTCCTGAGCCGATAAATTATTCCGTCGAGGGTGTTATTAAAAATGCTACGGCAGATGCTGAAGGTATTCAGGTAAAATGTGAACTTACCAACGATGGGATGTTGACCGGAAATCCGGAGACAGACCAATTTGTAAGACTGCAAGATGCTTATCATGAGGCTATGAAAAAAGTCGGATATGATTTGTATTTAGAAGGAGATAAGAATACTATAAGCATAAAGCATGAAAAATATTACGTTACAGATAAAGACCTTGGAGCAAAATTATTATTTGTAAATACAAAGCTGAATGGGTACGGAATTAACTTGGCAGATCCTAAAGATAGAATATTGTTACCAATTTATTCTATTATAGGCAATGCCCTAAAACAGATTAAAGAAACAGCTAAATTAAGTCAAGAACAAATGTCAGTTGTTAATGAAATGTTTGAAAAAATAAACAAAAATGCAGTTGACTTTATTGAAGATATAATGCCGTTTGAATAATTTCGTTTAATGTATTTGAAAAACACATTTTGTACAATGAGCTTTCGGATGAAGCATTAAATTATCCTCTAAATCATACATTTTGGCAATTCTTGTTACCAGAGGAGCTCCGCATTTAGGGCATTTTAATCCGCCTGCGCCGTTCAAAATTAATTCTTTCAAACTTTCTATAATTTGATCTGATACAAAATTGGTGTCAAAATCTTTTTCCAGTTTTTTTATATCTTTAGCGTCACACTTCAACCCTTTTGCAAGTTTTTGTCTGACTGTGACCGGTAAAAACAATTCTTTGCCGGATTCAATCTCTTCTATTTGAGATATATCAAGGTTGCAAGCTATTGCAAGTCCTTTTGGGGACATTCCCAAAAAATCGCGTCTTGTTTGTACAAATTGAGCCAAAGTTTTCATAGTAGGATTGTAGCATAAACATTTTACATTTCCCATGTTTAGTATATAATCTTATTGAGGTACCTAATTTGAAACACTCTAAATTAACAGCCCTTATATTTGTAGCATTAATTGCAGGTATTCTGGTCGGGCATTTTGCCCCTGATTTTGCTGTAAAAATGCACCCGTTTGCAGAAATATTTTTGCGAATGGTTAAAATGATTATTGCCCCGTTGCTGTTTGCTACTTTGGTTATCGGTATTGCGGGACATGGAGATGCTAAAAGTCTTGGTAAAATAGGCATCAAAACAATTATATATTTTGAAGTTGTCACTACCCTTGCGTTAATAATAGGTTTGACACTTGCTAATATCTTTAAACCCGGTGTGGGATTTGTTATAGGAACAAGTGAGCACGCTGTACAAATGCAAGCTGCGGGTCTTGTTGCGGCAAGTCAGGCACATACTTCAGTTGGGCAAATGATTACGGATATATTCCCGACAAGTGTAGTTGACGCTATGGCACAGGGTAATTTATTGCAAATTGTAGTTTTTTCAATTTTCTTTTCCATAGCAATTTGTGCGTGTAAGGAAAAAGCCCGTCCTATTCTTGATTTATTGGATTCTGTTTCTCAGGTAATGTTTAAGTTTACCGAGTATGTTATGTATTTTGCTCCGCTTGGTATTTTTGGTGCAATTGCATCTACCGTAGGGGCAAACGGTTTAGCTATATTAAAGAACTATTTTAAAGTTATAGGTGCGTTGTATTTAGCGTTTGCTGTTTTTGTAGTACTGGTTTTATTTATTGTTTGTAAAATTGTAAAAATATCATTCAGAAGTTTATTAAGAGCTTTACAAGAACCTGCGTTGTTGGCATTTACAACTGCAAGCTCAGAGGCGGCTTTTCCAAAGGCGATGGAAATAATGGAACGCTTTGGGGTGCCTAAAAATATTATAGGTTTTGTAATGCCTACAGGCTATACTTTTAATTTGGACGGGAGTACATTATATCTTGCAATGGCAGTGATTTTTTCATCCCAGCTTGTGGGTATTCATCTTGATATAAATCAGCAAATTGTCATTATGATAGCATTAATGCTTACAAGTAAAGGTATTGCAGGTGTTCCACGAGCTGCATTGATTGTTCTTGCCGGAACTTTGGCAAGCTTTAACATTCCAATTTTGGGTGTTGCAATTTTGTTGGGCATTGATCAAATCCTTGATATGGGCAGAACTACTGTTAACCTCGTAGGTAATTGTGTTGCTACCGTTGTGATTGCAAGATGGGAAAATGTTTTCGATTACGAAAAAATGAAAGAGTTTGTGCGTAAAGATAAAGAAGAAAGTCTTAGTACAGAAATAGGTAATTTTGCGAAAAATTATTCTGCAAAATCCAAAGAACAAAAATTAGTTACAGAAAAAATAGAAGAAGGATAAAAGAGAATGGCAAATGATGTAAAAACAGAGTATAAAGATACTTTAAATCTTCCTCAAACTACGTTGGCAATGAGAGCTAATGCAACAGTTCGCGAGCTTGAAATTCAAAAATTTTGGGAAGAAAATAAAATTTACGATAAAATTCTTGCAAACAGAGATAAAACAAATGCGTTTATTTTGCATGACGGTCCTCCATATTTAAGCTCGGGGAAAATCCATGTAGGTACCGCATTAAATAAAATTCTTAAAGATATTCTTCTTAAATATAAAGCGCAAGCGGGGTATTATACTCCATATGTTCCGGGATATGACGGACATGGATTGCCTATTGAAAACGCAGTAGTTAAAAATATTAAAGGCGGCAGAGCTGCGTTAACTCCGGCAGAATTGAGGGAAAAATGCAGAGAATATGCTCATAACAGTTTGATAGGACAAGAAAGTGAATTTAAGCGACTTGGAGTCCTTGGTGATTGGGAAAATCCGTATTTGACTATTGCACCTGAATATGAGGCAGAACAGGTTCGAGTATTCGGTGAAATGTATAAAAAAGGTTACATTGAAAAAGGCTTGAAACCGGTTTATTGGTGCGCATCTTGTGAAACAGCATTGGCTGAAGCTGAGGTTGAATATGCTGATGTTTCTTCAAAATCCATATATGTACGTTTTCGATTTGATGAAAACTCAACGAATAAAATTAACTCGGATATTTTAAAAGGTAATACAAAACCTGTATACGCAGTTATTTGGACAACTACTCCTTGGACAATTCCATCAAATGTTGCGATTTCAATGCATCCAAGGTTTGAATATACTTTCTTTGAATATAAAGGAGATGTTTATGTTGCGGCGCAAGATTTGTTAGGTGCGTTTTTATCTGACGTTGGTATAGAAGAAAGTGAAATCAAAGTAGTAGGTTCTTGTATAGGTCAGGATTTAGAGCTCTTAGAGGTAAAACATCCTTTAATCGATAGAAATTCAAAAATAATTTTAGGTGAACACGTTACTCTTGATGCAGGTACAGGTTTAGTACATACAGCTCCCGGTCATGGTCTTGAGGACTACGAAGTCGGATGTAAATATGGTATCGAGGTGCTTTCTCCACTTGATAGCAAAGGTTGTTGGACGGAAGAAGGCAGAATTCCTGAATTAGTTGGTGTACCGTATTATAAAGGTAACGATATGGTGATAGATATGCTTGAAAACAAAAAAGCACTTGTTCACCAAAACGAAATAAATCACAGTTATCCGCATTGTTGGAGATGTAAACACCCTGTAATATACAGAGCAACTCCTCAATGGTTTGTAAAAGTTGATAAATTCAGAGAACAAACTTTAGAGGCAATTAAGAGTGTAAAATGGATTCCTGCAAGCGGAGAAGCTCGTATCGGTAACATGGTTGCCGGACGTACGGATTGGTGTATTTCACGTCAGCGTGCATGGGGTGTTCCTATTCCGATTTTCTATTGTGAAGATTGTGGGGAGGTTATTTGTACTCCTGAAACAATTGAAAATGTTGCTAATATTTTTGAAAAAGAAAGTTCCGATGCGTGGGTAAAACACTCCGCAGAAGAATTATTGCCGCAAGGTTTCAAATGTCCTAAATGCGGTAAAACTCACTTTAAAAAAGAAAGTGACATAATGGATGTTTGGTTTGACTCGGGTATTTCTTGGAGAGCAGTTGTAGAAAAGAGAGCAGATGTCCTAAACCATACTCCTGTTGATATGTATCTTGAAGGTTCTGACCAGCATAGAGGATGGTTCCAGTCCTCATTGTTAACTTCAATTGCAACTCAGGGCAAATCTCCATATAAACAGGTTCTTACGCACGGCTTTGTCTTTGGTGAGGACGGACGTAAAATGTCTAAATCTTTGGGTAACTATATAAGACCTGATGATATAATTAAAAACTATGGTGCAGATATCTTAAGACTATGGGCAGCATCAGTTGATTACAGAAATGATACCAAAATAGGTGATAATATTATCAAACAGTTAACCGAAATCTTTAAGAAAACAAGAAATACAGCAAGATTTTTGTTAGGTAATTTATATGATTTTGAACCTGAAAAAGATTATGTAAAATATGAAGATTTAAAAGCAATTGATAAGTTTGCACTTCATAAACTTAATCAGTTGATAGAAACAGTTACTGTTGCATTTGATAATTATGAATTTTATAAATACTTTCAACACTTGCAAAATTTCGCGGCTGTTGATTTGAGTTCATTCTATCTTGATATAGTAAAAGACAGATTATATACGGCGGGTAAAAAATCACTTTCTCGCAGAGCTTGTCAAACTGTTTTGTATGAAACATTACAAACATTAGTTAGAATTCTTGTTCCGGTAATGCCTCATCAGGCAGAGGATATTTGGATGAGTATTCCTGATTGTCAAAAAGATGTTGAAAGTGCACTACTTACTGACTGGGTTAAACCTCACTCAGAATGGAATAACTCTCAATTAGAAGAAGATTTTACAAAAATCTTAAAAACAAGAGAAGTTGTTTCTCGTGCGATTGAGCCATTAAGAGCCGAAAAACATGTAGGAAGCTCATTAGAAGTTGCCGTTTATGTAAGCATTAAGGACAATGAAGTATTGAAAAATAACGCAAAAGATTTGGCAGATATCTTTATTGTTTCTCAATGTTATATAACTGATGAAAAACCTTCTGATGTATTGAATGAGTATAAAGAAGATGATTACACAGTATGGGTAACAAAAGCACAAGGTGAAAAGTGTTCACGTTGTTGGAAATATCGTACACTTAATACTGATGGAATTTGTGAAGATTGTCTTGAGGCAATAAAGTAAAAACAAATATTAAAATGTAATAACAGGAAGTAATAATAATTACTTCCTGTTTTAATGAGTAATTTTTATGTTGTAGTAGTTTCTCTACCTATATTTCGGCAAGTAATGTATATTTACATCTGTTTTATTATTTTAACGGGTTAAAAGCTTCAAAACCGGATTGATTAATATTCTCTATATTAATCATATTGTTTTTAGCTTTTTCGTACGCTAGTTTTACATTAGATTTGAAGGTGTATAAACTAAAATCTATAGGGTAAGATGTTTCGCTTCTCAATAACTTGTTTTTAGCTTTTTCAAATACCCATAAAACGAATGTACCAATATCCGTATGACCGTTTTCTATCATGACAATATCATTATTCCCGTTTTTCTCCAAATCCTTTAACCCGCTCATTATACTCTTTGCAACAGGCGGATTATCCTGCATAAAATGTGATAGCCTTGTTGCTGTATTTGGGGCTATAATAACTTTCGAAGTAAATTGGGGTTTATAATTTTGATTATTAATTGCTTGTATCTGCATTTCACATATCCCTTTTGTCTGTATTATACAACAAACATAAAATTTATAGTAAAATTTATAGGGAACTATATATAAAGTTACACAAAACAGTGAATTATTTACTAAGTTATGATGTGATTAAGTGTTTACAGCAAGGGTGCGTGTCAACGCACCGTATTTTTGGTACAAAAAATCACACGCTATGAATTATTTTTTATTTTACCTTTTATTTTTGAGTACAAATCTTTTGGAAACTCTATTGATGTATAATATCCGATTTTCTCAAACGGAAATGGAAATTTTTGAGTTAAAAAACCGAAAAATTTGTACAATAAAAATGCAGGAATTAACAAATACATTGTGTAGGCATATTCTAAGCCATTTCTGTAAGT
>DEFJ01000028.1 GCA_002350725.1 Cyanobacteria bacterium UBA2855
TGATAAATGTATATACCGGTACCGGTTCAAACAACAGAAGCATGGACTTTACCGGAATATTTGACGATACGACAGCTGCAGGCACCTACACAGTACAGGCAGACGTAGGAACATCTTCAGCCGGAACATTGTCTTTAAACGGCGTAAAAAAGGACACAAAGAATACTACAATAGACTTAAATACTCATAGCGGTTTTGTATTAGATAATGTAACAGCATTAGAAATCAACAATATTGATATGAAAGGTAATACAACCTTAATAACGGTAAATAATGCAGATGCGAGTATAACATTAAATAATACCAATATGCAGGGCGCAATAACCGGCAATAATGTTGAATATAATATGACAACAACCGGCACAAATACAATAAAGGATGTAACAAAAGCAAGGGTATCAAATACAGGAGATTTATCTCTAAGCGGCACAAATAATCTAGTAAATATTACAGAAACATCCGGAACGACAACGGTAACAGGCGGCACAACAACTGTTGGTTCATTAGCTCAAAAAACATTAACGGTAGAAGGTGGAGCGACATTAACAAATAACGGTGATTCAACAGTAACGGACGGCGGAAGTAATGCGGGAACAATAAACGGTAGCGGAAAACTGACAACGGGCGGAACGTTCTCGAATACGGGCAGTATAGCGAATGCAATTTCAAATAGCGGAACATTTACGAACGGTGGCAGCGGGATAACGGGAGATGTAGAAAACACCGCAGGTACATTTAACAATAATGCTCAAATCACGGGTGCGGTCAATGTAACCGGCGGAACATTTACAAACGGGGGCGGAATTGACGGTAATGTAACGAGTGCATCTACATTTATAAACAATGCAAAAATAGACGGAACATTAACTACAACTGGTGGAACATTCACAAATGAAGCTCAAATAACCGGAGCAGTTGATAACGGCGGAATATTAACTTCAAGTGTTGAAAATCTTGGGGGAACAATAAATAATACCGGTAAATTAAATTTAAGCGGTACATTAGAAAAAGCCATAAGCGGAGCCGGTACAACAGTTGTCAATTCTGATTTAACTCTTAACAGCGGTTCTTCTATTGTTGGCACTTTGGATTTGAATAACGGAAATATAAATGTTTCAAGCGGTTCATATACCGATACCTCAATCGGGGCACTGAAGGGTGATGGTAATTTCGCATTAGATATTAATTATTCGGGTTCTTCAGTAACATCGGATGTTCTTACGCTAACGCACGATTCAACAGATTCTGCAACCGTAAAAATAACAAGTATAACAGAAAGCGGCACAAGACTTGCTGATTTTGAAAAACAGATTATAATTGGGGCAAATTCTAATACAAAATTAGATATTAGCGCTATAAAATCTCAATTTGATAAGGCTGCAGACGATGTAAATAAATCGGTTGCAAAAGATTTAACAACCCCGACAATAAATTGGAATGATAATTACGGTACAGAAAATTGGATTGAAACTTATAAAAGAGAATTATCTGTTACCGGTTCAACGGCAGGACTTTTGGATACCATAAAATACGAATCTACGAAAATTGCCGAATCTGCTCATACTTTTAATCCAAAAGCGGATAATTTAAAAATTATGAATACATATGATGGCACAGGAAAAGAAAACAGAGAATTTAATTTTGATAGTGCCGAAAATGAATTTAAAATAACTGAAAACACAGGGGTAACAGAATCAGGCGATTTTGCAATTAATGGTGTTACTGACGGTGAAGTTCGCTCAATCATTGATTATGATGAAACAAATAATTACAAAGGTTTTGAATTGAACAATGACAATACAACCGTAACCCTTAAAAATGTTGAGGTCAAAAATTCTTCAGCTCTTGTGTCAGGTACCTCTAGCACAGGAACAAAAGTTATTTTAGATAATGTTAATATTCATGATAACGGAACCGGTATTCAAACAGCAGGTGATGTTGAAATAAAAGGTAATTCAACAATTTCTGATGATATTCAAGTAACGGGAACAAATTCACAAATTGATATTGACGGAACAGATGTTGTTAATTTGAATAAAAACCTTACAGGTAGTGGTACTTCTAAATTAAATATTTCAAACGGAACCGTTAATATTGGAGAAAATGCCGATATTTCAGCCTTAGATACAACTCTGAATGATACATCTTTGAATATTGCTGATGAAAATTCAATAAGCGGTTTAAATACAACATTTAACGGCGCAAATAATTTGAATATTTCAAATAATAAAGTCGGTACCATAGCATTAGGCAATGTAAACCTAAACGGTGTATTGAAAATGCAGATTGATGCGGATTTAGCAAATGCCCAAATGGATAAAATAACCGCTGCTTCTGCTACTATCGGAAATGGTGGAAAAATAGAAGTTTCTAAGATTAATTTGCTTTCCCCGACTACGCAAAAACAACTTGATTTATTGTTTACAAATAATAAAGACCTTGCAAGTGTAGTAAATTATACCGGAGAAGGTCAAATTGCGTATTCTCCTATTTATAAGTATAATACATCATATATTCAAAAAGGTAATGGTAGCGGATATTTTAGTTTTGTCACTCCTGGAAACAGGTATGATGATTTTAACCCGTCAGTTATGGCATCTTCTGTGACAGCGATTGTTACAGGATATCAAAATCAGATGCAATCACTTCATGATGGTTTTTACCATATGGAAAGATATATGAAACATTCAAAATCATATAGACTTGCTTCAGAAAATCAAAATAAAATAGCGTTGTTAGCGCCCGTAACTGATTTAGATATAAATAAAGTACCTGAAACTTCAACGTCAATGTGGACTCTGCCATATAGTACATTTGAAAGGGTAAATCTAAGGGGCGGTGTAAAAGTAAATAATATTGCATATGGTATGACTTATGGCGGTGATTCCGACATGTTTGATATGAGAAATGGTTTTAAAGGACTTGTATCTGCATTTGTTGGCTATAACGGAAATCACATGACTTATGACGGAATTTCAATGACTCAAAATGGCGGATTTTTGGGAATGACATTTAATGCTTATAAGGGCAATTTCTTTACGGGATTAACTGTTTCAACGGGTGCAAGTACAGGTGATGCAGACACTATGTACGGTCACGATAATATTACCCTATTAACAGCAGGTGTTGCAAATAAAACAGGATATAACTTTGAGATTTTAGAGGGTAAGATTATTCTTCAACCATCCTTGTTCTTAGGATATTCTTGGGTAAATACTTTTGACTACACAAATTCAGCAGGTGTAAGAATAAATCAGGATGCATTAAATGCTTTGCAAATTGTTCCGGGAGTGAAACTTATTGGAAACACTAAAAACGGATGGCAGCCATATGCAGGTGTTGATATGGTTTGGAACGTATTTATGGGTAGAAATGAAGTCAGAGCAAATAATGTGGTACTTCCTCAATTATCTGAAAGAGCTTATGTTCAATATGGTGTAGGTATTCAAAAAACTTGGGCAGACAGATTTACCGGATTTTTACAAGCTATGGTACGAAATGGCGGCAGAAATGGTGTATCATTGAATGTCGGCTTTAGGTGGAAAATCGGCGGAAAAAATAATAAAAACCAAGATGTGAAAAAAGAAATTAATGTAAAAGATAAACAGAGAATTGAAAAAAACAATACAAACGTAGCTCCTGCTGTTGAAAATAAAACAATAAAACAGGATACGATAAATACAAATAAAACAGAAAAAGTCGAATTAAAACAAAATGAGGTTATTTCAAAGCCTGTAAACAGTGCGCAAACTGATAATGGAAGAACAATAGTTAAACAATTCAAAGCAAAACCGCAAAAAAGAAAAAATTATTTGATATAAGTGCTATATTTGATAAATTAATTAAAAATTGTTAATTGCTTAGTTTTATTATATTTAAGTTCTTTTAAATTTCCAAAAAAAATGTTAGAATAAATTATCAATAGGTAATCGGGGATTTATTATGATAAATATTGCTATAAAAAAGTTGGTAACTTACGCATTTGAAAAAGGTATTGCAAACAGAAGAAATAAAACGTTTTATATAAATAAAATCTTAGAAATAATAGAATTACCTCAATATATAGAACCCCCTGAAGAGTTCAATAATATTGATTTAGAAGAAACATTAAATGTGTTAGCAAATTGTGCAATTGAACAAGGGGCAATCGGGCGTCGTCAATACGATATAGATTTATTGAAATCAAAATTAATTGCAATTTTTATGCCGCTACCGAGTGAAGTAGTAGATAATTTTAAAAAGTTGTATAAGATTGCGCCGCGAAAGGGGACACAATGGTTATATAAGCTTTCTCAAGATTCTTGTTATATAAAAAAAGAGCGTATAACTCAAAATATTTCTTGGATGGCATCAACAAAATATGGGAAAATGGAGTTTTATTTGGATATTGCCGGTGAAAACTATAATGATGCTGCAAAAAGGAATTCAAATTACGATGATTATCCAAGATGTATATTTTGTAGCACAAATGAAGGTTATGCCGGTAGAGAGAATTATCCTTGTGAACAAAATTTAAGAATGATACCAATTACGTTAAATAAAGAAGATTGGAGTTTTAGATATTCTCCATACGGGTATTTTAATGAGCAATGCGTAGCTGCAAATATGAAGCATACACCGATGACGATAGATAAAAATATTTTTACAAAAATGTTTGAATTTTTGAATATATTTCCACACTATTTTGTAGGTGCAAATTCAGATTTACCATTAATAGGTGATGATATACCGTTTCATGAGCATCTGATAGGCGGGTATTATGAATTACCGATTGCCAGAGCTAATATAGATAAGTATTATACGGTTAAAAGGTACGAAGAAGTTCAAACCGGTATCTTAAATTGGCCGCTTTCAACAATCAGATTAAGACATGCAAATTATACAAAAATTCTTCCATTGGCAGAATTAATATTAAATAAGTGGTTAACATACACGGATGAATCAATAAACTTATATGACAGGACAAATTCTGAGCAAAATAATTCAATAACACCAATTGCACGAAAAGTTGGTGATTTGTATGAAATCGATATTGTGTTGAGAAACAATATGACAACATCTGAATATCCAAAGGGAGTATTTAATGTTCATAAACAATATATGAATATAAAAGATACAAATATAGAGATGTTGGACGCAGCTGGATACGGAATTTTGCCAATAAGATTAATGGATGAATTAAAAGCGATTGCGAGCTGTTTACTGAACGGAAATGACTTGAGAAATGATAAGCATACCTTCAAGCACGCTGCTTGGGTTGAGAAATTTATTTTGGATTATGATGATATTTCCGACGATAATATTATTGAAATATTGCAAAATGAAGTCGGAAAAGAATTTGCCCAAATGCTGGAGAATTCTGCAGTATTCAAGCGTGATGAGGCTGGATTGCAAGCGTTTGAAAGATTTATAAATACATTATCAACATAGCATAAGTGATATTTTTAGGGTGAAATTTGCCTATAATAAAATAAAAAACACTTGATTTTAAAAAATGTTCATGCTAGAGTTGAAGTTGCCGAAAAGAGGGCTGCTAGCTCAGCAAAGGTTAGAGCACTCTGCCGAACAAAAACAATCCGGTGAATTGTTTTTGTGAGAGGCCTGATAAGGGTCTTAAATGCTTAAATGACAAAAGAATAATTTTGTGTTAATATGCGAATGGCATTTGACACACTTAGAATACGGGCTGCTAGCTCAGGTGGTTAGAGCGCACCCCTGATAAGGGTGAGGTCGGTGGTTCGAGTCCACTGCGGCCCAGATTAAAGAAGACAGGTTATACGCCTGTCTTTTTTATTGGTATATAGTTTCTGTGGATATTGGATGCGAGTTTTTGTGGCAAAAATGCCTAATTTTAGAGCGAATGAGGCAGATTTATAGCGTAGAGATTTGTTGGACTATTCTTGCACTTTTGTCCTGATTTTTGCACTCTTTTGCACCGATATTCAGTCATGCTGAACTTGTTTCAGCATCTATTTCGGTTGGTGTTTGAATTGTAGCGAGTGCAAATAAGTGCAACAAAGTGCAAAAATTATTTATCATTCAGTTTGATATATGTCAAAATGTCTTTGAGATTGAGATTTTATTTAAACAATTCTATATTCGTAACTTAAAAGATTTGGAATTTTTTTGTTGTTATCTATACTAAAATTACTTAATGCATTCCACTTATAAAATTCTCGTTCTTCTTTTTTTAAATTTTGAATAAGTGATGTATCAGCATAAGTAATCATTTGTTCTTGTATGATTTGTTTCATAAAATAATTTTCTAAAATAGATTTATCTATTTTATTATTAAGAAAAATATCTTCAAAATATGCAAAAGCTATAAAATTGAGTATTGATAGTTGTTCTTCTTCGTTTTTTGTTTTTAGTGTTTCAAAAAAATCATCATAAATTGTTAATGATTTATCGCAAAATGTAAAAATGACACTTTCTTTTTCTAATGGATAAATGCAAAAATGTATGTCATCGGCGTAATCAAAACTCGTAAAATCAAAAGTATTTGCTAATTTTTCATTATTGAACCCTAATGATAAAATTGAATTTGCTTGCAAAACGTAGGGAACAGTGTAGTTAATTTTCTTGTAATAACATAGTTTATAAAATTCCGTTGAATTATTTAAGTTTTTAAGTATTAATCTTGCTCTTTTATTATTATAACGATAATTATGTTCAGTCACTTTTATTCTATAATTTATATCAGTTATGGGATATGTTATTCCTTTTTTTATTTCTTTTAAAATATTACTATATGTATGTTTTTCTTCATTGTGCTTACAAAATCGTGAAATATGATTTTTTAATGCAATCTGTTTTAACATTAATTGATTTGGTTCTACTTGATAATTTTCTTTTGTTTCATATTCTTTGAATATTTTGTTATCACAATCAGCACAAATACAGTGGAATACTTGAGTTTTATTTACACCAGTTTCTTTATTTAATAGTTTTGCAGAATTAAAAATTTGTGTATTCAACAACTTTCCATCTTGGGTAATATTGCGCAAAATAAATTGAGGGATTGTATGAGAATTACAGTATTTTATATTTTTTTTATTACATACGAAGCAGCGTTTTTCTTTAGGAGTTTTTTTTGAATTTAATGAAGATATATATTTATTAAAACAAATATAGTCTTCTTTTGTCTTTGGACCTAGCCCTTCTATATTTAAAGTTTTATAATAATTATTCATTGTATTATTATATATCAAATAAGTTTTTTAATTACACTTGACTTCTGTCTCAACAAGAGTGATGAATGTATGCACCAATACTATCACGGAGTTTGATACATGCAAAAACAAGCTGAGATAATTAAGTTTACTCCAAAAAAATGTAAACAAATCGCACTTGCAAGATTAGACATTATTCATCAATGGCTTGAGTTTAGAAAGAAATCTCAAAACAAACTTCATGCTGATTATGATTTTGTTAAATTGCATAATACTTCAAACTCACATCTTTATGAGATTTTAGGTAAAATATCCCGCGGCAGTTTACACCGCTGGTACTCGATGTTAAACGGAACGGAAGATTATACAAAACTTTTACCACAGTATAAATACAGCAGCGTAAATGATTACAGAACTGTCCTAAATGATGAAGAAATAAAAATATTTATGGGTTTGCTTTTGCATCCGAATAGATTATCTATTGGAAAAGCAATAGCACTAACAAAATACAAACTAAAAGAACAAGGACAGAGTTTTATTCCAGCTGATATTACTTTTAGGAGATATGCAAAATGGTTTAAAGATAATAATTACGATAAATGGATTTTAGCACGTGACGGTGAGAAAGCATTATCTGATAAAGTCGAACCGTATATAAAACGTGATGCAAGTTTACTTGAAGTCGGGGATATTCTTGTCGCAGATGGACATAAATTAGCCTTTCAAGTAATAAATCCGTTTACAGGAAAACCCACTAGAGCTACCCTTGTTGGATTTTTAGATTGGAAATCAACGGCATTAGTAGGTTATGAAATTATGCTTGAAGAAAATACGCAGTGCATTGCAAGTGCACTGCGTAACGCAATAATCAATCTTGACATGATTCCAAAAGTCGTTTATCAGGATAACGGCAGAGCATTTAGAGCAAAATACTTTACCGATGACAAAGGTTTTACAGAACTTGGTTTTCAAGGATTGTATTCAAAACTCGGAATAGAAACAGTTTTTGCTCGTCCGTATAATGCCAGAGCCAAAGTGATAGAAAGGTTTTTCAAAGAATTTCAGGAAGGCTTTGAAAAATTATTACCAAGTTATATCGGAAATAATATTCAAAACAAACCTGCTTATATGATGCGCAATGAAAAAATGCACAAATCTTTGCACAACGATTACATTCCAACAATTGAAGAAACAATAAAAATGATTGATATGTGGCTGAATTTTAAGAACTCTCAACCTTGTCCAAATGCACCGGATAAAACAATTGCGGAAGTTTTATCGGAAAGAAAAAGACAGAATATTGATATAAATACGCTTGACGATTTGATGCTTGCGACGGAAGTAAAAACAATTCAAAGAAACGGAATCAGATTTTTAAATTGTGACTATTTTGATGAAAGGTTATACGGTTTTAAAAGCAAAGTGTTGATTAAATACAATCTTTTTGACCTGACAAATATCAAAGTTTACACCCCAAAAGGCGAATATTTATGTACGGCAGAAAGAGTAACCGAAACTCATCCGATGGCAAAGTTACTTGGTGATGTCAAAGATCTTGAAGATTACAAGCAAAAAATTGTCAAACAACGGCAACTGAAAAAGAAAACGGTTGAATCTGTTAAAAAATATCTTCAATTTGAGGATATAAAATTGCTTGAAACCCAAATAGAACCTTCAAAAATTCAACCCCCGTTCAAAACAGATTCAAAAAGGGTTCAAACGCTGTTCAAAAATAATTCAGAAAAATATGAGTATTTAATAATCCATAATCCACAAGATGAATGGATTGCAGAGTTTAAAAAGACAAAGGAGTACAGACTTTTATATGAATAAGATTTTTGTAAAAACGCAGAATGTGAAAAACTTTATAGGATTAGTTGAAAATCTAATTAATAAGCCGAAAAATATTCCTAAAATGGGACTTGTTTATGGAGAACCCGGATTAGGCAAATCACAAACAGCATTGTGGCTTGCTTACAAATATGACGGTATTTATCTAAGAGCGTCAAACTTAATGACAGGCAGATGGCTACTAGAAGAAATGGTTAAAGAACTTGATGAAATACCGAGATTTTTGACTTCGGATAATTTTAATATCGTGGTTAAAAAGCTGAAACAAAATCCGCAGGTGATTTTTATTGATGAAATTGATTATCTGATGAATAACTACAAAACTATTGAAACTCTGCGGGATATTCACGATGAAACCGGCTGCCCGATAATTTTTATCGGAATGGGTTTGGCACACAAAAAACTTGAAAGGTACAAACACCTTTATGACAGATTTTCAGAAATTCTAAAATTTGAAACTTTTGGAGTAAATGATTTATCTCAAATAATCGGACAACTTTCGGAGATTACATTTACTCCTGATGCGATTGAATATATCTACTCAAAATACAACAGATTCAGGCAAATTGTTCAGCTTATTAATCAAATGGAAACATTTGCTAAAGACAATAACCTAACAGAAATTACAAAAGAAATTATGGAGCAAATTTTATGAACATTGAAAAACTCGCGCGACATTTAAAAGAATTTACTATTGATGAAATCGAAATGATTGCAGAGTGTGATTGTAAAACAGCACTTGAACAGCTTTTGAACGAGGGTGAATTGGTTTTTGAAAAAGGAACATACAAAATTCCTGAAGAAAAATCCGATAGTAATTTTAAATTATTTATAATTCCTAAAAACAAAATTACACCTATAAAAATTGAAGATGCCGTTGCATATTTTATGAAAAATTATGTTAAAGAATATTGTAAATTTGAAACATATAGAAATTATCGCTCCATTTTTAATTTTAATATTTTACCATATTTAAATGGATATTTTCTTAATAATATCGGTACTGACGAAGTAAAAACCGTTTACAATGCTTGTTTATCAAGAGGGTTGAAACCTCGCAGAACAAAAAACACAATGGCACTATTAAACCAACTTATAAAATATTATCAAAATCTTGGAATTATTGAAAAAACTTGCAATTTTCAAGTAAAAAGATTGACGGATAAAAATAAATTTAGTATTAACAGAATAATTTTTGAGGTATAAAATGACAAAATTAGATAAATTAAAACAGGCAGAGCATTTGTATGTTTATGAAAACCAACCGCTTGATGTGATTGGCGCAAAACTCGACCTTTCGCGCAGAACTTTATTCTATTGGAAGAAAGAATACGAATGGGATAAAAAGAGGTTTGAAAAAGGCAGGGAACAGGAACTCTTTAATCGTGAACTGCTAAACTTTGCACAAAAAATTATGGATAAAATTTCAAACGATATTGATAATAATCAACAAACTCCACAAGCAGAAATGTATTCGCTGATGAATATCTTAAAAAATCTGCCGCAGGTCAAACAACAAATAACAGAGCCAAAACAAAAGCAAAAGCCTAAAACTCTTTCACCTGAGCATTTTAAGCAAATTGAAAAAGAGTTATTTGGGATTGAAAATTGAAGTTTTATCTATAGCTACCGGTTTTTTGTCCGTATTTGTTATATTTAACTGTCCTGCCAGATGAATCTGTTTTATATGAACCTGTTTTTCTTCCATATTTATCGTAGCTTGTTGTTACACCATTAGAATTTGTTTTGTATGTACCAACTTTTGCACCATATTTGTCATATTGAGTTGTTGTGTTGCCATTCTTTTTATATGTTCCGGTTTTAGCACCATACTTATCGTAACTTGTTGTAGTATTGCCTCTGGTTTTGTATGAACCTGTTTTAGCACCGTACTTGTCATAACTGGTTGTGGTAGAACCGTTTGTTCTGTAACTGCCTGTTTTAGAACCATATTTATCATAAGAATTTACACTGCCTGCAAAGGCAATATTTGAACAAAAAACTAATACTAAAATTAACGTTAAAAATTTTTTCATTATGTACTCCTATAATATTAACGATATTATTTATTAAAGGTTCATTTAAACATGCTTATAAATGTGGCAATCAACAGAATTATAAAAATTATACCAATAATAAAACCATAAATTTCTAAAAACGGTTTCGGAATTAAAAATATCCCTATTAGCAAAGCTATTATTAGAAATTTTCCTATCGTACTTGATAAAAATATAACAAGTGCAAAAATATTTCTCATAATTATTCCTCATTATCATCTGTCATATATTCGTATTCTGAGAATTTTTCTTTGAGAATTTCTTTATTTTGAAGATTTTCCAATTCATCTCCAAATTCTTCTAAATTGCCAAGTTCTTGTCTTAACTTTTTATTATCACCGCTATCAAATAAGAAATCTAATAAACCCATAATATGCTCCTTTTGTTTGTAATTATATTATAAAATGAATGTACGTCAGATTCGGTTATATTATTTTAATGTAATATCCTAAATAACTATTATTCTCTTGAAGAGAATATTCACATATAATTCTTTGGCAATTTAATTTTTGTTTTAATTCTTTATTATTCATTGTATCTTGCAAGTCTATCTCTTCATAATATGGTTTTGCAAAATAAAAATGGTTCTCTATTTTTTCTACTATTAAATTTTTTCCATTTATTTCAATTTCAAAATTTTCTGACATAAAATACCTCTTTTTTATAATTGATAATTTGCATATTGTTCTTCTGACAGAATAAAGTCTTTGTCTATTGATTTAACTTCTTCATAAGTCAGGTCATAGAGTTTATAGACCATAAGGTCTATTTGTTTTTCGTATTCTTTGACTGCGTCCTGTTTTTCTTTATTTTCGAGATAATCACTAGATTGTGTTATATCAAGAATTTTATCTACTACCGAAACAAATTTATCTTGAGTTTTATTATCAGGAATAAATATCGGCAATGGTCTTAATTTTTCAAGTTTAACTTGAGGGAATATTCTTCCAGTTTCTTTGACAAACTCATTATACTTAAATCTTAAATATTTAGAATTTAACAATGCACATAAATATTTATAATCAATATCGTTTATAAAACTGCTTTTTATTATTCCTGATTGGATACTCCGACCGAACCAAACACCATTATAATCTATTGTTACAATAGGATATTGTGCCGTTTGTCTCCATATAAGTTTTGGAATAATAGCGAAATATTTCTTATTTATAATAACGCGTTCATTTTCTGCTAATTTTATGAATGCATTGCAATATTTATGAGTATTTGGGGCTATATAGTATTCATTTATATCTACACCTTTCCAATATTCTTTGTCAAGTGAATTGCGTTGGCAGCCCTCGTATAAAAGCCGTTTACCTAAATCAGACTTTCCCTTTTCAGAAAGTCCTACATTTATACGCTGATAATTTATACCGGCATCTTTCATTTCTAAAATATCACCTAATGGTTTGATTTTTACATTATTATAAATATCAATTTTTGAGAATGAATAATTGGTAAGTTTATTATTCCAAATATTCTGTGCAATTTTAAAATATTCAAGATTATTTATACTAGACTTGGGATTTTTATGCATAGTTAAATCACAAAAATTTACTATATTATTTAGAGTTGTATTTTTAGTCAATAAAGAAATTGCCGTTGGAACAACTGCATCTTCAAAAATATTATCACCTAAATCAACAATTATTTTTATTGAATTAGCTAATAATAACTTTCTCAAATCTGCATATCGTGGTTGTCGTAAAAAAGTATTTGGCGTAATAAATGTTAGAGTCCCATAATTTTTAAGTATTCTAAAAGATTTATCAAAAAAGTATTTATAAATATCCTTAAAAGATTTTGATGTATCTGGATATAATTTTTCAAATAATTTTATAAAAGCATCTATATTCGCTCCATAAGGGGGATTTGCAATAACAATATCGAATCCACCTTTTTCGTGAAAGACTTCAGAGAAATAGATTTCAAAATCAAAAGTTCCATCTTTTGTTAATTCTTTTATAATTGCATCAATTTCTTTTTTTAGTCTGCGTTTTTCGCCTTTTCTTGTCTCATCAAAAAACTGCGGTTTTAACTCTTCTAACCTTCTATACAAACTATCATTAAACAATGTTCTAGGGACATTTAAGAGGGAATTCCCGCAAACAATTTTATAATCAAGGTTTGGAAGTGCTTTGATATTTGTAATATCATCTTCTTCTACAACAAGAGAAAGCCAAAGTCTTAATTTTGCAATTTCTACAGCTCCGGGTTCTATATCTACACCATAGATAGAATTTTGTATTGCCTGCCTTTTGTATTCATAAACAGAACGTTTCTTAGCTTCTTTTAAAAACCCGGAATCAACAAGAGCAATTCTTGCTCTGACTATCTCATTCAACATACCAACAGGAAAAGCTCCTGAACCGATTGCAGGGTCACATATTTTGATGTTTTCAAGTGCTCTATCAATGCTTTGTGCGTTTTGTCTTATACTGTCAGATAATATATGAACATATACAGAATTTGAGTCATCTTTTTGAGTTGCAATATTTTCTCTTTCTGAAAATTTGTCAGAATGATGTATAAAATCGGATATATCTTGCTTTGTCAGGCAATTAGATTCTGAATCAAGTTCAGAATGGCTGTTTTCATCTGGCACATTCAATTCTGTACAAAGATAATTTATTAAACTTTCCTGACACATATAATGAACTATTTCTCTTGGGGTATAAAATGCACCTTTAGATTTTCTGTCTTGAACTTCCAGCAACTCTTCAAAAACTTTTCCGAGCATCTCAGGGTCTACCGCAACTTCTTTTTCTAAAGGTTCATCTTCTTTTACTGTAAAATTGTAACGGTCAAATACATCAAGGATTCCATCACCTATATCGTCCGCTTTTGTTTTATTGCTATTAGAAAAAATAGTGTTATCTAATATAATATCTGTGTCTACCCAACTGTAACCACCTATGGTTTCAAATAATCCACCATTCAAAAACGGTATTTTACAATCAAGTAAATTGAAATATTGTTCATCTCGTTCCCCATTTGCAAGTGCATCATAAAACAAAGGTTCTAAGTAGTCATTAAAGAAATTTTTACCTTCATTTACAGCTCTTTCAAATGTATGCCGTAAAAATTGTTTATCGCCTTCACCCCAATTTTTATCTTTCGGAACTCCAAGCCATCCTTTTTTTTGAATAAAATATAAAAATACTAACTGACCTAAAAGTTTTTTACAGAAATTTGCTTCAGTAATTGATTTTAGAGTAAATTCAGTATTAATTCTATCATCATTTGCTCGAATATTTTTTAAATCATCAACAAGTTGTAAGAATAGTTCTTTGTAGTTTGCGAAAAATTCTTTTGAAACTTTTTCAACATTAAATGCTTCTTCAATTTCTTCTAAAGATGGGTAATCTTTTATTAAAAGTTCTACGAGTCTTGACTGTGCTGTATGATTAGGTTCTAATTCTCCAACCAAAAAAGAATATCGTTTTGCCGGCGTAAATTCATTAACGACTTTTACAACTCCTTTGTCATTTTGTTTCAATGAAATTTCAAGTTTTACAAAAGAAAATCGCCAATCTGAATCTTTGTCATTATAAAAAGCAACAAGAGTATTTTCTTTTTGTCTTGTTCTCATATAATCAGCAACAAAATTCCTTAAAAAAGTCCTGTTTCTATCTAATGAACAGTTATCCGATAAATGTACAACTAAAGCATCAATAATTTTACCATTATTATCAGTATATTGACCAATTCTTTGATATGATAATATCTTTTGTCTGTAGCATTCTTTAACTTGTGCTTGACCTATTGAAAAATATTTTTCTTCATTTAGACCGTCTAAAAAGTTTATTATAAATTTTCTAAAATTGTCTTTATCAAATTTTTTATTAAATGTATTTTTTATTAAATCTTGTGCCTGAACCTTTTCCATCTATTTAACCCTCTTTACTATTCACGACTTTTAAATAGATGGAATACTAAATAAGCAACATTTCAGAAAGTATTATTTCTCTTTGTTTGTTATCGGTTTTCTTTGTTTCCCTTTTATTTGTCAAATATGTATCGGCAATATTATTTTTTACGCTTTTATATACATCTAAACTATCCATGGTCTTGGATATTTCATCTTTAATATTTTTGCTTGCTTCTTTAGGAGCTAGTCCTTGTTCATATAATGCCAAAACTTTCTTCAAATAATCTTCTTGAGAATCAGTTAAACGTCCTTCTTTTATTGCATATTCTATTCTTAACTTCACTTCTCGTTCGTTTGATGAACCACCTTTTTGCGGAGTAATTATTTCTTCATCTTCACTCGATTTATTGAATTGAGTTTTATTAAAATCTAATAAATCATAATATTCTCGATTTATTTTTTGTTTTTCACAATCTGGTTTACATTCAAAGAACTTAACAGCATCATCAAAACCTAAATCCTCGAATTTGTTGCCGTCAGTAATATAAATCTTTTTAAGTGCACCTTTTCTAAAGAAGGTAATTAATGCATTTTTCTCAACATCAAATCCTTTTTGTTTATTATATATGCGTGCTGTTCTAGCTTTTTTAGGTAAATACTTAATTTTATTAAATAGTTCTATGTCATTATCTCTAATATTTTCAAGAATGTTGATATATTTTAATTCTGTATTTTCTGCAATATCATCTTCATTATATGTGTCTTTATTAGTGATTTTGTCATAGAATTTTTCACCGAAAAGTTTATGGTTTGTTGTCTCTTCCTCTTCTGTCAAATATTTCGCATCTTCTCCAAGAGTTTCATGGAATGCCTGAATTTTTGCCTTGATATTATTTTCAAGGTTTAATTCATTATCAGCAGTTTTTGTGGGGAAGATATTATATATATGAATTTTATCAAATTTTGTTCCTACACGATTAACACGACCAACCCTTTGCAATACCCTTGTCGGATTCCAAGGAAGGTCATAGTTAATAATTATGTTTGACCTATGAAGATTTATACCTTCTGCCAGTACATCAGTTGTAATTAAAATTTTTATTTCATCTGATTTCTCTTCATTTTTTGGGTCGTAATTTTCATGAATCAGCATCTTTGCTTTATTAGGGGATATAGATTCTCCACCATGCCTGCAAACACCACTGGAATAGAATAAAACAGAATTATCATAATCTTTTTCTAAAGAATTATATAAATCTAAACCTGTTTCCATTGATTCTGTAAAAACTAGGATTCTTTGTCCCTTTAGATTTGAGTCTGTTTTTAATACTTTTAAAAATTGTTCCTTTTTTAAATCTACTGGAATTTTAGACCATTTATCCCGCATCCAATAAAGAATATTCAAATCAAAAGTTAAATTATCTCTAAATACAGGATTGAATTGCTCTTTAGCATATGTTTTTGATTTTGAATCCTTTTCAAGCTCTTTTATTAAATCTTCTTCATTATCATTATCAAGATATTCAAAGATGTCTATTTTCTTACTTATATAAACAGTTCCGTTATCATACATATTTATAAATGATTCATATGATTTTATAAATCTGTTTATTGTTTGTAAAAATGCATAACGACTACTTTCTAAACGTTTTACAAGCATTGTTTTCATAAACCCTACAAGGTTTCTTTCTTGGGTTTGTGCAAAATCAGTTAATTTATATTCTTTTAATAAATTGTTCCCTGGTTGATATCTGGCAAATGTGAAATCTTTTAGTTTACTTATTGTTTGTTCAAATATTCCATCAATTTCATCATCAAATTGATAAACTATTCTGTGTGGTTCATCTACTTCTGGGAATGTTAAACCTTGTTTTTTGATATCCTGTTTAAAATACTCTTTTACATCTTGTCTTGTACGTCTAATCATTATGTATTTAAGGATTCTATTTCGTACAGTTTTTGAGACTTTTTTAACTTCTTCAAAATATTCTGGAGTCCCTTTATCAAGTTGTTTCAACTTATTTCTTGCCGAGATAAAAAATCCTTCTAAATTTTTCATCCCAGGTATATCACTATCTTTTGAAGGCTGAAAAAGTTTTATTAACGGATAAAAATCATATATTGAATTATTTAGAGGGGTAGCAGTAATTAAGATTACTTTTTTGCCAAAACAAATTTCATGTAATAACTTATATTGAGCAGTATTTTCATTACGAAATCTATGTGCTTCATCAACAAAGATATATTGATAATCATCGTATCCTTTTTTCTTTATTTGCTCTAATTTCCCTAAAGATTCTACCGTAGCACTTCTTACACCAAAATCAAATATTGCATCCTTCCACGAATCCATAATTGGAGGAGGGCATATAACAAGTTTCTTACCTGGTAAATTTTGCATATACATTGCTGCAATATATG
Source organism: Cyanobacteria bacterium UBA2855 (assembly GCA_002350725.1). GTDB lineage: Bacteria > Cyanobacteriota > Vampirovibrionia > Gastranaerophilales > Gastranaerophilaceae > UBA1221. Next base: position 17,376 of record DEFJ01000028.1, read on the forward strand.
TTTTACCGAGTCCGACAACATCAGCAATAAATGCGCCATTGTACGCATCCACAATTTCTGAAAGAGTTCTTACAGCTTCATGTTGATACTCCAACTTCATAAAATCTTTAGGAAGGTGTATATCAAGACTCTCTTTTTTTGCTAAATTATCCTTAAAATACTCATATAAGAACTTCAAATAAAGCTCATACGGAGAAATTTCATCATTAAGCCAAGTTTTATTTTTTATAGTATCAATGTATACTGCGGATAAATCTACTGCATCTTTCCACAATGCTTCAAATTTATTTAAAGCATATTTTACATCCGAATTATTTTTTAATTCTACATTAAATTCATATTGAGAATTTAAGCCTGATTCGGAAAAATTGCTAGAACCAGTAATTACTCTCCCATAATCTCTATCATCTTCTTGAAATCTGCTTATATAAACTTTTGCGTGTATGTTATAACTGGGATATGCTTTAATTTCTAGCTTCCCAGATTTTAAAAACTCTATAAACTTATATATACCTTCTTCAACAAAATAATTATCTTCAGATTTATATAATTCATCGACAATATAGCTTGAAAAATATTCTTTTGCTTTTGAATGGGATTCAAAATTTAGCTTTTCTTGTTTAACACTTTCAACTATTTCAACAGCTTTTTTATCAGCATTTAATCCAACTAATATTCTGATTTTATCAATATTTTCAAAGTCTTTATATAGTCTATAGAAACCACTCGTTCTAAAATAACCTACCAATATATCAAAATATTTAACATCCTTTAGTGTTCTTTTAAAGCGGTCTTCCAGCTTTTGACCATCTTCATTTGTAAAAAAAGTTAAGTCATTAATATCTTCTGTTTGCGTAAAAACCATATAATCATATATTCCTAAATTAC
>DEFJ01000018.1 GCA_002350725.1 Cyanobacteria bacterium UBA2855
TTGGTTTTCATATTTTTACTCCTTTTGTTGTAATTCGATATATCAAGTATTTTTTAATACAAAGTGAAGTATCACCGTTCTTATACCGTTGAGGATTTATATGCATTTCTTCAACCTCCTTATAATGGGATTATATTACAAATTAAGTATAACATTAGCCAGATACTTTTGTCAATAAATATTTTGTAAATCGTAATATTGATTTTTCAAAATAACTATGCTATAATTTAATTGTTTATTATAATAGAGGCGTGTTTATGAATGTATCAAAGAACATTTTTATTAACGGAATAGCTGAATTGCTAGTTTTGACATTATTAGAACAAAAAGATTGTTACGTTTATGAGATTGTAAAACAAATTAATGACCTATCTAATGGATTGCTTTCAATTTCTCAAAACACAATATATACAGCAACCTATAAATTAGAGGGTGACGGAAAAATAAGCGAATATTCTAAATTAGTTGGAAAAAAAAGAATGCGTGTATATTATCATATTGAAAAAAGCGGACAAGATTATTTGAATTCTATTAAGAAGAATTATTTTGATACCACCAATGGAGTTCAAAACATTTTCAAGTCATTTAATATAACAAAGGATATATGTGATAATGAATAATTTCAAAAAAGAGTACTTATCAGAAATTAAAGCTATTCTACCTATAAAAAGCAAGCGTGAGAGAATTTATTTAAAAAAGTTATCATCAGATATAGAAGCTTTGATTCAAGAAGAACACATTTCTTCCAAGAAAATGTTATACGACATTTACGGAATTCCAAGCGAAGTGGTTCACAACTATCTTTCTTCATTAGGTATTGAATACATAGTAAAGAAGATAAAGGTATCTTCTCATATCAAACTTGCAATTTCTATCACAATAATTTTAGCCTTTATTGCAACTATCACGTATTGCATATATCAGCACAATGTATACCGAATTATGCAAAATCAAGAAGTTGTAATTTCAGAAGAAATAATACAAGAAGATTAAAGGAGAAAAAATGAAGAAGTTAATTAGTGTAATAGTATCGTTTGTTTTTGTTTTTTGTACATTATTTGTTTTAAATCCAACGGCTTATGCTTATTCGGATACGAGTAATGATGTTGTGCAGACAAGTGTTATTGAGTATTTGGACAATGGCGATCATATAGAGACAATTATATCCTCGCCTGTAATTAAATATAAATTTAATAGGGCTTCATCAACATACAAATCTGGTTCTAAAACTAAAAATTACAAAAATAGAAATGGCGAGATAATGTGGTCTGTCACAGTATATGGTACATTTTCTTATAATGGCAGGACATCCACATGTACCAGCGCATCAAAAAGCACTACTGCTCCTGGGTCCCTGTGGTCAATAATTAACTCAAGTGTGAGTAAAAGCGGAAATACTGCTACGGCAAGGGCGGTTGCGCGTTATACATCAAAAGATTACTCTATGTCTGTATCATTATCCTGCAGTGCTAATGGCAGTTTATATTAGTTCCTTTTATATTAAAAATCCCGACTTGCACACAGCACCTAATAATCAAGTGTTTAAGCCAAATTGTTCGCGATATTTAAGCGATTTAGGATTTTTAAAAACCAAATTAATGATTTTCTCTACTTTTTCGAGGTGGTCTGACGGTGGATTGATAACGAAGGAGTAGAGATTCAGGTAGTCCTGTATATCATCACGGCAGAACCCACTGTGCGCGTTAAGAAACATTTTGAGTAGCATATGTACTCGGTTCACAGGGTCGAGAGGGTTTTCACTATCGGCAAGACCTTTCAAGTCTTTTGAAGCGTAACAAACGCTTTGCAAAGATAATTCACTGACTAATTTCCTATGCGTGTTTTCTTTGTCGTGAATCAAAAGCAAATTGGGTTGTATGTGGTTTTGGAACGCTTCATAGCTTCGTTTCTGCGAAGGCTTACCGTATCCTTCCATTATGCAAACGGTATGCTTTTTGTCTGTTGCGACTCCTATACAGATTTGATTGCGTGAAAGACCTCTCGGCAGTGTTCCGTCTTCTTTGTGCTCTCTATCGCTCATAATAACGGAATAGTAGGTTTCATCAAGCCAGACAGTATCGGATAAAACAATGTTTTTCTGCCATTCTTCCAACGTTAAAAATAGTTTTTTAAGCCAATATTTTGATGTTGAGATAGCATTGCGATTGTTCCATGAATCTGCATTCAAGCTGACATACCGAAATATGTTTAAGCAGTACTCAATCCATTCACTAATCGGAATCTTTCTTGAATCAAAGATCGTTCCTGTTGTTGGCTTGAAATACTTACCACATCTACACTTGTATCTTCTTATCCCGATAGAATCAAAACCTTTGCACACAAAATCATCGGAACTGCAATACGGACATTTTGCCGGAATATATGAATTTATCATGTCTGCTTCACCGGCATCAGCTAATCTTGGGTGCCGTTCTTCATAACGTGCAACATAATGCATTTGCAAATACTCCTGTGTAGCGGTTAAATCGTTGTGCTCGTCCCATGGTGTTCTTTTGCGTGATCTGCTCCTGTTTTTCATGCATGTCACCTCCTGCCGAAGTGACTTCATTATACTATCGTTTAGGTGCTGTGTGCAAGTCGGGATTTTTTATATTATGTTTGAGTGAAATGTATTAAATAATTTGTTTTTTAACAATCACAAAAACTGTTGCATCATCGTTGCAACAGTTTTTGTTTTAAATTAGTATTTTTTTATTGTTAAGTCGTCCCTGATTTGTAAAATCCTCAGTTCACTATTGCAAAACGAATTAAAAACAAGAGTTAATATGTAAAGGGTGGTTTCTGCCGCCTAATACATATATGACTGCGGCTCATTTGTGGTAAACTGAAAAGCAGTTGTAGGAAAGGAGTATAATCTACAATCCGCACTGTAAACCTATTACTACGAAAGGAGCCTGTTA
>DEFJ01000031.1:0-6567 GCA_002350725.1 Cyanobacteria bacterium UBA2855
ACCCGATGCCAGCACCTAATTTAGAAAAAAGAGAATTAAGACAGAAAGTCTAATTCTCTTTTTTTTTAATAATTAAGCTGACAAATATGTTGTTGGCATAGCAATGCCAACCTACGTTTTTGAAATTTCGTTTGCTTAGGGGAAAATAGAAGAATTTTTGTTAATGAGTCTTCAGACGAATTTACAAAAATGTGAGAGAGCAATTACGTACCCAAAAATATACACAACCCTCTCCAAAATTCTACAATTTTGGTTGCTACAAATAATAACGCAACCTCAATTAAGAATTTATCCTCTCCGGTGGAGAGGTATGTTCAAATAGACTCCCCCTACCCCGACTACGTCGGTACTTTCCCCACAGGGGCAGATGAGTTGGCTCGGCATTGCCACGCCGACAAATAAAATGTTGGCATAGCAATGTCAACTTCCTGCTACCGAAGGAGAAATGTAACGAATTGTAAATACGAATTTAAAAATGGCTGAAATTCGCTTATACTCTTTCCTAGGATAGGATAGGATAGGATAGGATAGGATAGGATAGGGCGGGGCGGTGGCAATCTTTTCGGGCAAAAATTTTTATTAAACATGTAAGGGATTTAAAACTGCAGAGAAAATTTTTTACGGGGATTTACTAAATTAATTAAAAGGAGAATATTATGCCTATTACAGAAAAATTGGGGAGTCAACCTATTACAAAATTTCGTCCGGAAGTTCAAACATTGATAAATTCTAATCCGGCAAAATATGACCCGAACGGGAATGGAGTTATTGATGAGGGTCAGGAAATTGGTTTATTATTGCAAGAATATAGTTGCAGAAGTACATATCCGTTATTGAGCGAGTACACTTATAATAGAAAATTCTATAATGATACGCATACCTCTCAAACAGATTATGTACAACATACAATAGATGAAGATATAGAAATTGACAAGCGTGTTGAAAAAGAATTATCAAAGTGGAAGGATGACCATCCATATTTAAGATTTTTTACTTTCGGGATTGCTACAAATATGAAAGAAAGTGAACTAAGGGAAAAGGCTTTTCGTGATATAAAATCAGGGCAGCTTAAAAAAGGTCAGGAACTTAAAAATGTACAAGATCAATTGAAAAAGAAAAAAGATGAGCTAGATGCAAGAGAACAGTCCTTGACAGACCGCGAAGCAAAATTAAACACTAAAGTCGCAAATACTGCACGAGAAGTCGAACACAGAGTAAATAGTGCAAATCAAAAAGCAAAAACATTAAATAATCAGTTGGACGGCATGGTTAAAAAACCTGAAACCGCAGCAGAATAAATAAAAATAAATTATATAAAAAATCGGGTGCATTCAAAATGCACCCGAATTTTTTTTTATAATAAATTGCCAATTCAATACAAAATTAAATGTGAATTGAAGAAAAATGGTGTCAAAATATCAAAAAATGAAATCTTGAAAAGCCTTGTTATCACTGGATTTTAAAAAATAATTGTAAATTTTTGTTAAGAAAATCGCTTTTCGGAAATATTATTAATGTAAAATTTGTAGGTTTTTAAAATTGTTGCTATATTAGATAAATCGACATAATGTAAGGAGATTTTAAATATGGACATCAAGTTAAAAAAGACTCTAAAAATGCAATTGGAGCCTGAATTAGAGATTATGGCATTAGTCGCGCAGGGTAAGACTAATGAAGCAATAGCAAAAGAAGTATTTGTAAGTGTACATACCGTAAAGGCTCATGTCGCAAAAGTTTTGCGTATTTTGGATGCAAAAGACAGAACACAGGCTGTATATAAATTAACAAAGCTCGGGCTTATTTAGTTAACTGATTGATAGTAAATGCTTTTTAAGGTATATTAGTTCTGAAGTAATTATTAAAATGTTGTATTATAGGATTATATGCATATGTTGAGTGATAATATCAAAAAAGGATTGGCAAGAACCCCGCACAGAGGGTTATTAATGGCAACAGGAGTAAGCAAATCAAATATGGATGCACCCTTTATAGGAATAGCAAGTGCTTTTACGGATTTGGTTCCGGGACATATTGGGATGCGTGATTTGGAAAGACAAATTGAAAAAGGTATACATACAGGCGGAGGGCAATCTTTTATATTTGGTGTTCCTGCTGTGTGTGATGGTATTGCTATGGGGCATAGCGGTATGCGATATTCTCTTCCGTCAAGAGATTTGATTGCAGATTGTGTGGAGACAATGGCTGCTGCTCATCAGTTAGACGGTTTGGTTTTGCTTTCCAATTGTGATAAGATTACCCCCGGAATGTTGATAGGAGCATTGAGATTAAATATTCCGACTATTGTCGTAACGGCAGGTCCTATGCTGGATGGTATGTGTCGCGGAGAAAATAAGTTAACAATGGTAACAGGCTCTTTTGAAGCTGTTGGCAGATATAGAAACGGAGAAATTAGTGAAGAACATTTGTTGGCAATGGAAGAAAATTCCTGTCCGTCGGCAGGGTCTTGTCAGGGAATGTATACTGCAAACACAATGGCATGTTTAACTGAGGTCTTGGGAATGAGTTTACCATATTGTTCTTCCGCTTCAGCTGTTTCTTCTCAAAAACGCAGAATAGCTTTTGATAGTGGCGTTCAAATAGTCGAGCTTGTAAAAAAACAAATTATGCCGTTGGATATAATTACGAAAGAAAGCATGACTAATATGATTAAGTGTTCGTTAGCTATTGGTGGTTCAACTAATACATTTTTGCATACTCTTGCAATTGCAAATGCTGCGAACATTGATATTACTCTTGACGATTTTGATAAATTGAGTAGAAAAATTCATCAAATCGTAAAAATCAATCCGTCCTCAAGCCTTACAATGACAGATTTTCATCAGGCAGGTGGAATTCCGGCTGTATTAAAGTCTTTATATAAAAAAGCCGATTTGGTTGATACAAAAACTGTTTCGGGTTTAAAAGTTTCTCAGATAGCAAAAAATGCTTATGCCGATGAAAATGTTATTCCCGAATATGATAATTCAACCTATACTCAAGCAGGTCTAGGTGTTTTGTATGGGAATTTAGCTAAAGCCGGTTGTGTAATAAAAATTTCCGGAGTAGATTCTGAGTGTTACACATTTGAAGGTGTTGCAAGGACGTTTGACAGTGAAGAAGATGCTATGTCTGCTTTGGAAAATGATAAAATAAAAGCGGGTGAAGTTATAATAATAAGATATGAAGGTCCAAAAGGCGGTCCGGGGATGAGAGAGATGCTCGCACCGACATCTTTGCTTGTTGGTAAAGGTTTGGGTAAAAAATGTGCACTAATAACGGATGGCAGATTTTCAGGAGCAACCAGAGGAATTTGTATAGGTCATGTATGTCCTGAAGCTGCAAACGGTGGTGTTATTGCTCTTGTAAAAGACGGAGATAAAATAAAAATTGATATTCCGTCGCGTTCTGTCGAATTGTTGGTTAGCGAGGATGAACTTAAAAAACGTAGTTTAGAATTAAAGCCATATACTCCAAAGGTTAGGTCAGGGTATCTTGCAAAATATGCAAATACTGTTTCAGATGCAAGCCACGGGGCAATTGTTTAAAGTCTTATTTTTTTGTAAAAAAGAGCCTTGTTACTTACAGCAAGGCTCTTTTTGTATACATCAAAAAGAAAAATAATTGTAACAATATGTAACATATATATACTTGTTACGCAATTTTTCAATATAAAAATACTTTATATAAATATAAGAGATATTTAATAGGAAATTAAACACTGAGGTAAGTCTGAATATGTAATATTAATTTGAAAAATGCTGATTAATCATTAAGTAATTATTGGCAAAGCAAATTGATAAACACGTGAGTAAATGAAAAGGAGATTCAAAAATGTCAACATTTGATTACGGAAACTACGGAAAATTAGGTGAGAAAAGTAATGCTGCTGAGCTGGCAAAATTGAGAAAAGAAGCTGCAGAAACCCAATTAGCAAAGTCTGCAGGTAAGGATATAACTATTAATTTTCCAAATACTCCTCAAATTAAAACAGCAGAGGCAAGCGCAAATGATGTATTGGCTCTTTATAACACCGCATTGACAGGTTTGGGCAAAGTCAATGTCGCAGGTTTAGGTTTGACTCCTGAGGCTCAGGCTACGGTGAGCAGATATGTAACACCTGAACAGCAAGCATTAATTTCAAATGACTTTATGGAATTTATGGCTATAGCATAAAAGAAATAGAGATTTATAAATATACATTTACTCACGAAAAAAGAGCTGTACATCTACAGCTCTTTTTATTTGCACTAAATGTAAAGAATTGTAACATAATGAGGCTTTATATTAAAGTTGCCTAAAAAAAATCCGTTATTAAATATGTGAGTAAATAAAAGGAGATAGAATCATGGTAGCATTTGATTACGGAAATTACGGGAAATTAGGCGAAAAAAGTAATGCTGCGGAACTTGCAAGATTAAGAAAAGAAGCCGCAGAAGCTCAAGCGGCAAAGGCTCCGAATGAGATAAAAAAGGAGATTAAAAGAGTTGCTCCTGAAATGCAAACGGCTGAAGCAAGTTCAAACGAAGCTTTAGGGTTATATGGTGTAGCTTTCGCTGGTATGGGTAACAAAAAAGTTAACATTGTAGAATTAGGGTTACCTGCAGATGTTCAGGCTATGGTAAATAAGTATGTTACTCCTGAGCAGGTAATGGCTATCGGTTCTGATATGCAGAAATTTATGGACTTAGCATAGACTTTTATAAATACACATTTACTCACAAGTTTGGGGTTGTCTTAGAAAGGCAACCCCATTTGTTTTGTTTATGTTAGAATTTATTTATGGGCAGTATAAGTATTTAGCCGTGTAGATTGTATAAAGAAGGGAAATGTTATGAATAAAGTTGTAGTTGGTGCGCAATGGGGTGATGAAGGTAAAGCAAAGATTACTGATTTGCTGGCACAAGATGCGGATTTGATTATTCGATATCAAGGCGGATGTAATGCAGGACATACTGTTGTTGTTGACAACAAAACTTTTAAATTTCATTTAATTCCTTCCGGTATTTTATACGGTGGAAAAGATTGCTTTATTGGTGCTGGTACTGTAATTCTTCCTGAATATTTTGAAGAAGAAGTTGGAGGATTAATAAAAGATGGAATTGATGTTTCAAGGTTAAAGGTCAGCCCTTTGGCATCAATTACAATGCCGTATCACACGGAAGTTGACGGATATACTGAAGATACTGCTAAAAAAGGTAAAATCGGTACAACCAAAAAAGGTATCGGACCAACATATACTGATAAATACGCTCGTATAGGTTTGAAAATTCAGGATTTATATTCAAAAGAAACATTGTCTGAAAAATTGGATGTAATATTGCCGTTAAAGAATAAGACTTTAGAGCAAGTTTACGGCTTGAAACCATACACAAAAGAACAGGTTTTAGAATTATGTGATAAATATGCAAAGATATTTGAACCGTATGTTTGTTTTGAATGGCAAGAGTTATTAGAAAAATCAAAAGGTAAAAAAGTATTGTTTGAAGGTGCTCAAGGAGTTATGCTCGATGTTGACTATGGGACATATCCTTTTGTGACAAGTTCTAACCCAATTGGAGGGGGTGCCGCAGTAGGCAGCGGTTACGGTCCAAAGATGATAGATGAGGTTGTAGGTGTTGCAAAGGCATATGTAACAAGAGTTGGCGAAGGTCCTTTTGTTTCTGAGCTGACTGATGAAATCGGTGTGAAAATCCGAGAAGTTGGGCATGAATATGGGGTTACAACAGGTCGCCCAAGAAGATGCGGTTGGTTTGATGCCGTAACAATGCGATATGCGGTACTTGTTGGTGGTTTAACAACGATAGCACTTACAAAAATCGATGTATTTGATGAATTTGAAGAAATAAAAGTTTGTACAGCATATAAAGATACAAGAAATGGTAAAATATATACGTCCTATCCTACGGATGTATATATGCACAAGTATTTAGAGCCGGTTTATGAAACTCATAGTGGTTGGATGGAAGATATTACAGGAGTAACCGAATATGAAAAACTTCCTGAAAATGCAAAAAAATATCTGGCAAGATTAGAAGAGTTATTGGGTGTTTCTATTTCAATAGTAAGTGTTGGTCCGGATAGAACTCAAACAATATTTAAAAAATAGATTACATCAAAATTTCCCATCTATGGCGTTGGGTTTTGTATTCTCCGTAGCCTTTAGAAGCTTTTATTCTTTCTTCAAGTTCTTTGAGAAGTCTTTTTTCTGATGCAGTAAGTTCAGGCAGTTGATATGGTTTAGTACTAATCGGGGACATTTCTTCTTTAGTAGTGTTTCTTTTGTAAATCATAGAGAGCATGCGGTTGTATTCCTCCATTAAATGTTTAATATCTTCAGGGGGGTTGGGCGTTTCGGCAATCAAACAGTTTGCCGTTGAAAAATAATTACAACATAAATTATGATTCATATTACCTTTCACTTCACCTATGTATGTATAAAAAATTTTTGTAATAGTGAATTTCACGCATCCTGCAAATTGAAAAATTTCTTTACATAAAAAATATTATCGGCACGTTGTGAGGATAATATCTTTTTATGTAATATTGTGACATTCTTTCTTTTTGTTG
>DEFJ01000031.1:6833-29748 GCA_002350725.1 Cyanobacteria bacterium UBA2855
TTCTTTCGTCTATTTCTTTTTCTGCTTGTTTGCCGGCGTTAAACGGGTCTTACGGCAAGGCTACCCGCCTTGTCCGTTCGCCCTCTGCCGGCAATACGCTTTTCATCGCAAGAAAAAGAAAGAATGTCACATCAGTTACATAAAATTAGTTATCATCACACCGTGCCGATAACATATTTTATGTAATAAAAAAATTATTTTTTTCTTAAGATTCTGTAAAAACGCTATGTCCATGGTAAAATATACTCAAGAGATTACCAAATTTGGAGAGGATAAATTAATAATGCTAAACTTGCTAATGAAAGTATTAGGCGATCCTAATGAGAGAAAAATAAAAAACATGATGGGTATCGTCGATCATATAAATGCATTGGAACCACAGTTTGCAGCAATGACAGATGATGAATTAAAAGCAAAGACTGTAGAATTTAAAGAAATATTAGCCCAACGTCCTACGTCAAGTGATTTCAAAACAGACAGAAAACTTGAAAAAGAAGCTTTAGATAAGATTTTACCTGAGGCTTTTGCTACTGTTCGAGAGGCAGGTAAAAGAGTTTTAAATATGCGACATTTTGATGTTCAATTAATAGGCGGCTATTTTTTGCATAACGGACATATTGCAGAAATGAGAACAGGTGAAGGTAAAACCTTAGTGGCAACTCTACCTGCCTATTTAAATGCCCTAACAGGTAAAGGTGTTCATGTAATTACAGTAAATGATTATTTGGCAAAGCGTGACAGTGAGTGGATGGGAAAAATATATAATTTTTTGGGTCTTTCTGTTGGAGTGATCTTGTCGGGTAGTCGGACAATGGACGACTTTGCAGCAAAAAAAGCAGCTTATAATTGTGATATTACATATGGTACAAATAATGAGTTTGGTTTTGATTATTTGAGAGATAATATGGCGCAGAGTGCGGATGCGCTTGTTCAAAGACCGTATAATTACGCTATTATAGATGAAGTTGACAGTATTTTAATTGATGAAGCCAGAACTCCTTTAATTATAAGCGGAAGATTAGAAAAATCTGCTGAGACATATCAAATGATGGCAAAAGTCGCTCCTCAATTAAAAAAAGATATCGACTATGAAGTCGACGAAAAAAATAAGAATATTATTTTAACAGAAGATGGTATAGATAGAGCTCAAGAAATTATTCAGGTAAAAGATTTGTTTGATTTGAATACTCAGTATGCTCATCATTTGTTGCAGGCCTTGAAAGCAAAAGAGTTGTTTGTAAAAGATACGGATTATGTTGTTAGAAATAATGAGGTAATGATTGTAGATGAGTTTACCGGTAGATTAATGGAAGGCAGACGTTGGTCTGACGGCTTGCACCAAGCAATTGAAGCAAAAGAGGGTGTAAAAATTCAAGATGAAACTCAGACTTTAGCAAGTATCACTTTCCAAAATTTATTCAGGCTTTATCCAAAGCTTTCGGGTATGACAGGTACGGCTATGACCGAGGAAGCTGAATTTGGCAAGATTTACAATCTTGAAGTTACCGTAATTCCGACAAACAAACCTGATATCAGAATAAATTATCCGGATGTAATTTATAAAAACGAAAAAGGTAAATTTGATGCTGTTGTTAGAGATATTATTGAACAAAATAAATTAGGAAGACCGGTTTTGGTTGGTACAATCAGTATTGAAAAATCCGAGTATGTATCACATTTGTTAAAACAGTTGAATATTCCGCATAATGTTTTGAACGCAAAACATCATGAGAAAGAAGCTTATATTATAGCACAGGCAGGACGTGTAGGTGCTGTTACTATTGCAACAAATATGGCAGGCCGTGGTACGGATATTCTGCTGGGCGGTAATGCTGAGTATATGGCAAAAGAAAGGCTCGATGAAACAGGACTTACTCCGGATACTCCTGAGTATGAGGAGATGAAGAAAAAGCTTATGGAAGAAGCAACTGCTATAACTAAGGCTGAGCATGAAAGAGTTGTTGCAGCAGGCGGTTTACATGTAATAGGTACGGAACGTCACGAATCTCGCCGTATCGATAATCAGTTGAGAGGCCGTGCCGCTCGTCAGGGTGACCCTGGTTCTACAAGATTTTTCTTATCCTTAGAGGATAATTTGATGAGAATATTTGGCGGTGATAAGATTACAAGCTTGATGAACGCATTGAATGTTGATGAGACTATGGCTATTGAGCATCCTCTTATAACAAGACAAATTCAATCCGCACAGAAAAAAGTTGAAACTTACCATTTTGATATAAGAAAAAATGTATTAGAATATGATGATGTAATGAATATTCAACGTGAAAAGTTTTATGCTCAGCGCAGACGCGTATTGTTTGGTAAAGATTTGTCGTCTGATATTTATTATATGATTGAAAAAGAAGTTGACAGATTGCTGAGAAGTTATATTGCTCCAGAGCAAAATCCTGATGAATATGTATTTGACGATTTGAATACAATGGTGAAAGAAATTCATTCTGTTTTCCCACAATTAAGTGGTTTCGGTATATCGGATGTTCAAGGTGTAAGATTTGATGCATTATATGACAAGTTAAAGAATTTAGCTATTCAATCGTATCGTGATCATGAAATGGAGATTATAACTTTTTATAACAATGTGTTGTCGGATTATGACCCAAATTTTGTTCCGCAAGAACCATTCTCTTCAGATAACGTAGTTAGAAATCTTGAAAAAGATGTGTTGTTACGTGTTGTTGATAACAAATGGATAGATCACCTTCACAATATCGACATGCTAAGAGACGGTATAGGACTAAGGGCATACGGTCAAAAAGATCCTTTAATAGAATATAAAAGAGAAGCATACGATTTGTTTAATACAATGATGTTTGAAATTCAAGGAGATACCGTAAAACATTTGTTTAGAACCAAATTTGGTATTCAGGTAATGGATGACGGTTCTGACGATATAGCATAATCTTATATAAAAATAAAAAACGTAAATAAGATTATTAATATTTTTTGACTTTTAAGAATATATCATTAAATATATCATACGTTTAGATGTTTATAATCTTGCTTAATTAAGTCATAATTAGGCTAAGAAAGTGTAGTCTAAAATGCCTTTTCGATACAGATTACAAAAAGTGTTGGATTTTCGTATCCGCAAAAAAGAAGAACAGTTGTTAGTAGTACAAAAAGCTCAGCAGGCTGTATTTATTGCAGAAGAGAATATCCGCAAAAATAACGAAGAGATTGAGGCTACAAAGGTGAACATGCGACAGGCGGATCCTATGATGTATGAGGCATACGATAAGTACCTGATTCATCTTTGGGAAAAGGCCGAACAACTTGAATTGGTGCGCCAAGAAAAACAAGCGATACTTGATGAAGAAAACAGAAAATTAATTAAGTTAGAGCAAGGCGTAAAGGTTCTTGAAAAACATAAAGAAAAGTGCCGCGATGCCTACATAGAAGAAGAGAAAAAAGCGGAACTTAAGCAATATTCCGAACTCGGTGTAACAAGATTTTTTGCCCAAAGCAAAGAAAGAATGGCGGAAGAAGAACAAGAAATTCTAAGACAACTCGCAGAATTGGAGGAATAATGAATTTAGAAACTAAATCAAATGTAATGACTAATATCTATACAAATAATGAGCTGACGAAAAATATTTCTAATACTCAAATAAAGAGATATAGTGATTCCGCGGCTTCATTCGCTTCTGAAATGAAGACATCTACTGAGCAGCAAGAGCCTCAAGAAACTCCCAAAAAAGAAGAAGTTAAAGATTCTGCACTAAAGGCTGATAAATCAGAAGAAACTTCTAAAAAAGAAGAAGTTAAAAAAACTGAAACTAAAAAAACAGATAAAACCGCAAAAAAAGATAATCAAGATAATCAAACTTTGAATGGTGAGATTTCTAATGATAATTATGACGGAGGCAGTCAAGCAGGACAACTATTCCAAGGCGGAGGTGATAATCGACAAAATGAGTATACTCCGCTAACAGATAAAATTCAGGCATACATGAATGCTAATGGTGTAGATTTGAATTTTGTCGTAACAAATCCAATGTCTGCTACTTCACGTTCTCAAATTGCCGGCATGACTCCTGTTGTTGACTATTCCTCAATTCAGATGTCAGATGGTGATGCAAAGTTCTTTGCGGATTTAGTTGCTAAAACAGATATGACAGCAGCATCGGTTGCTGCGGAATTTGAAAAACAGATGCAGCAAGGAAATGTAAAAATGGTTCAATCTACTGCAAAATCAAGTATAGCTTTGATTGAAGCGTTAAAAGAGTCATCCAAAAATCATCAGGCTTTCAGAATTGATTTTGACAAAGATATTTCTGTTATTATGCAAGTAGATAAAGGCGGAAAAATAAATGCAAACTTTATCCCCGGAGATAAAGCCGTTGAGGCATATCTCAGAAACAATATTGATTTTCTTCGCCAAAGATTTAATGAAGAAAATATTGCATATGGAGATTTGACATACTCACAATCTCGCCGTCAAAGACAGGAACAAGAAAATAAAAATAATAATAAGGAGAACGCTCATGAATGATTCATACGTAACAGCCTTAAATACCAGAAAAACTACGGAAAACTGGATGGACGTAATTGCAGATAATATGACAAACGTCTATACTCCGGGTTTTAGAGAAAAACAGGTCAATTTTAAAACCTTTTTGGGTGGTGCAATTGCAGATGATTATGCTAAAAACCTTGGTCAAGGGAAGTCTACTCCCGGTACTGCAAATGAAAACTTGTTCCTTGAAGGGAAAGGCTTTTTCTATGTGAGAACTCCGGAAGGCAAGAGTGTTTATACGCGTCTTGGTGAATTTACCTTTGATGGTGAAGGCTTGTACAAAGATAAAGCGGGTAATACCGTTCAAGGATATATTCTAAATGATAAGGGCGAAATTATGCAGGGGACAAAGTCCATTTCTGCGGATTTGTATCAAGAAACTGCTCTAAAGGGCGGTTCTTTGGATGTCCCTACAACAAATATAAAAATGTGGATTGACCCAAATAATGGTAAATATTTAGGCAAATACGATGATTACGAAATAAAAAATGACGGAACAATATATGGTAAGGCTGATAACGGCAAAAAAACTGTTCCCTTGTATCGAATTACTACTAGAAACTTCCATAATGCCGCAGCATTGTATGAATTCAAACCCGGACAGTTTGTTGAAACCGAAGAATCAGGAAAACCGCTTTTAGGTGTAGGCGAAATCCGTTCCGGCTTGTTAGAACTATCAAATGCAGATTTTAAAGCTAATATTTCATATTACCAAATGGCAAAACTACAGATGGAAGTAGCAAACAAACTTATCGACTCAAACAAGCAGTTGCTTGAAGATGCTCTAAGACTTGTAGGGTCATAGTAAAAGATATATTTTAAACTCCATTTTGAATACTATAGGGAACGAAAGTTCCCTTTTTGTTTACATATCAGCAAAAATTGCCCTTAATAAATATTCCTCAAGTTGTTTTTTGTCTGCAGGACTTGATTTGTGGTCGTTAATCATTACATCAAAAGCATATTTATTACCCCTTCTTGTTGTAATAAATCCTGCGATTGCGCTGACATCAGATAGTGTTCCGGTTTTAGCTTTTAATTTATCTCCCAAATAAAGCATTCTATCTTTGAGTGTACCTGTCCCGGGTGTTGCCATTAATTCGTAATACTTTTCAAAATCTTCTGATTTAGAGGTTGTTTCAAGAAATTCTGTCATAAATGCTGCGGTCATTAGGTTATTTTTTGATACTCCGCTGCCATCTACTATTCTTATATCGTCGTAATCAATTTTATTCTTTTGGCAATAGCTTTTTAACATATCTACGGCAGAATTTATTGAACCTGTATTGTTTACATATTTGCCGCCTGCTACTTTAAATAATGTTTCAGCTGCCATATTATTACTGTTTTGTAATACATCTTTTGCGACTTCAGATACATCTCGTTTTACCGAATCTACAAGATAAACATTTTTTTCAGGTAATTTTTTTTGTTCAAATTTTCCGTAGTACAATATTTTTGAATCGCTTACCGCATCATCCATTCTTAATCTAAAATATAATTTTATGTTTTCGGTGGGAATTTCAATTTCGGTATACTTAGATACTGTACCGTTCACTTCTAATAATCTGTTAGAAATAGTTTCATTATGTGTTATTTTTATATCGTCTCTTTCTCCTGTTGTTGCAAAATTCACAAATCCAACAGGGTAAAAATCTTTAGAAAATACTTCTACAGGAGCATTTTTCCTTGTAGGTTTAACAACAATAGTCAGTAAATTTTTATCTAAATTATAAGAACCGAATTTACTCATTAAAGGACTTAAATCATCATCCCATTGCCAACCTTCACCCCAATATGCAGAGTCAAGAACATAATCATCAATGTATATATGTTTTGGTTCTATAATTTCTTTGTTTTTGGCTGTTGATAATATATTTTTTAAATCTTTAGTAGTTAAATATGGGTCTGCGGAAAGTTTTAAATATAAATCATTATCAGTTGTTTTATATAGTTTTGTGTCAAAAGAATAATCGTAGCCCAAGGTATCCAATGCCGCAGCTGCTGTTACTAGTTTTTGTGTAGATGCAGGGTTAACAGGTTTTTTGTTATTTAGCTTATATACCTCTTTACCGGTTTTTAAATCTCTAACAGATATAGAAACGGCACTTCTGTTTATTCCGGATGCTCTGAGAGCTTTGTCGATTGAATTTGCGGCATCAGCACTCATTGCTGACAACATAAATATAACAACCGTTAATAAACTAATTAATTTCTTCATATTACCCTAACCTCATATTTGTTTTTAATATCATTTAGTATAGTACAAGTTTCTCTATATTTGTACATATCGTTAAGACATATTTCACATTTCATCAAACCTTCTTTTTGGTCTTTTATTTCAGCAATAGTTTCTCCTACGTAGTCAAAAATTCTGGAGTGTCCGATATTCCATTCTTCAGGTGTTATTTCTCCGGATTGAGTTAATCCTACCATGAAACATTGATTTTCTATTGCTCTGGCTCTTGTTAATGTTTCCCATGGAATAGGCTTTTTGCTTCCCCAAGCCGCCATGTTGACAAGTAAGTCTGCTCCGGAGATTCTGTATGCTCTGAATATTTCTGGGAATCTAATATCGTAACATATTGTAAGTCCGATTTTAATTCCGTCTAATTCTACCATAACAGGAGTTTTACCCTCACTGATATATGTTCCTTCCGTGCAACCACAGTATGAGTATAAGTGCATTTTGGAATATTTAGCGACTAGTTCTCCGTATCTGTTTATTATAGGACAAGAATTATAATATTTTCCATCGGGAGTTTTTTCAATAAGACTACCGCCTAATATATTGGTATTGTATTTTTTAGCGATGTCTGAAAGTATTTTAATGGTTTGGCTATTATTAAAAGTTTCTGCTGACTCGACAAAATGTTCGCATGCCCAACCTACTGTCCAAACTTCAGGGAGTATCAAAAAATCCGTATTATAATCCATCTCGCAATCTAATATGGACAATAATTTTTCCCTATTAGTTGAAACCTTTCCTATGTTAGAGGACATTTGCAATGCAGCAATTTTATATATTCTGTTATTTATTTGCTCCATACCTTATTGCTCTTTGCCTTTTTATATTCTTCGGGTAATCTGCTTTGTAACTCTTCTAAAGCCGTTTTTAGTTTATTCCTGTATTCAACTTCTTTATCTTGTGGGGTATCTTTAGGAACATATATAGGCTCACCGTATAAATTAATAATGTTACATTTGCCAATAGGAGCTGTCATTTTGTCCCAAGATGGTAAGTTGACAAAATTTATTTGCGGGCAATACCAACATACAGGAATAATTGGAGCTCCTGAGTGTTTTGCAATACGTATAACTCCGTTTTTTACTTTATGTAAAGGTCCGTTCGGTCCGTCAACCATAATCGCAACACTCTCGCCCTGTTCCAATAGTTCTACCATTTTGAGTGTACCTTCAATGGCACCTCCTCTGCCGCTTGAACCTCTCACTGTTTTAAACCCAAGACCTCTAACTGCGTAATCAACAATATCTCCGTCAGCAGAATTGCTTATCAAAACACTAAGATGCCCTTTGTCTTGGATTCCGTATATGCAGAATTGATCAGAATGCCACATTGCATATATGCAAGGCTTCATGTAATTATTGTTGATTTCATGTATATGCGTATAATACTTTTGTATTTGCATATATCCGCTAACCAATTTTTTAAAAACTATAACGTTATTTTTATTTATAAGTCTAACCATATTTGATATTATATCATAAAATATACTTCATGGCTTTTTGTAACGGATGTTTTTAGTTGTTAATTGTAAAATATTGGCAATTTTTAAATAGTATAATATAATTGTGTTATGAGAAATAAGTTAATATCCCTATTAATATTATTATCTTTTGCGTTTGTAAATCTTTCTTGCTTTGCAGAGCCTGTTTTGCGTGGCGGTGTTCAGCAAAATGAAGAGGTAAGAAAAGATTTAGAAAATGAATTATTTACCGGTAAAATAGAGCATCTCGAACGTTCTGATGTAATTCATATGACGGTATCTCAAGTATTGGATTCTAATATTAATATTGAAGGTGATGAGTTTTTCGCAGAAGTTGTAAATGACGTAAAAGGCGGTACCGGAGTTATTATTCCAAAAGGTACATATGCACATGGGAGAATTTCAAAAACAACGGAAGCAAAGCGGCTTGGACGTCCCGCAACTATATCACTGGATTTTGATTATTTGATTACTCCTGACGGTCGCGAAATTCCTATTGAGGGAAAAATGTCAACAGAGTTACATCCTGTTGCTTCTGTAGCTAAAATTGCAGCGCAGGATGTGGGTTATACTGTTGCAGGCGGTGCTGTAGGTGGATTCCTTGCTCTAAATTGGTTAGGTATAGAAGCTGCTATTGCATCTCATGGCTATACTTTAGCCGGCGGTGCTGCTGTAGGTGGTGCTGTAGGTTTGGCTACTGCGTTAATGCGCAAAGGTAATGATGTATTAATAGCTCCGGGGGATGAGATAAAAGTTAAAATTAATACGAATGTTCCTCTTCCTGTATACAAAGATTCTGCCTTATTGCAGCATGAACTTTTTTATCCTGGTTTAGATATCGCCATTACAAATATCAAGCATGAGGAAGACCCTTTTGGCGAGGCTAATACAATTACTTTAACCGTTACAATTACTAACCGCTCTGACAAAACGATTTCCGGTTTAGATTCTGCTTTAGTAAATGACTATAATGCAGTTTTTAGACCTTCTGTTTTTGGCGATACAAAATTGATGTTTAAGCAGATTGCCCCTGGGGACAAAGTTATCGGAAATATATCATTTGCGGTAGATAATATAAACAGAAAATTTTGGTTGACTTTTTATGACAGGCGCAATCGTAAGGCTCTTACTAAAATTTCTATAGATAATGCGTACAGAAAAGTCTCAGATAAAGTAAAAAAGAAAAATGACAGAGTAAGAACTCGCAAAACTAACTTTAAAAAAGACAGAGATTTGTTTGAGGACTTTAGTTAAAAGCCGAATATTCATTATTTCAACTTTAAATGTTAACTTTTGTAAATTAATTCCTGCATGTCATGCAATTTGTTGATGTGCAAAGTTTTTATATAAATGTAAGGTTAGTTATAATTCTTAGTGGTTAGTGAAAGGTAAAAGATAAAGGTAGGGTTAAAATGTATTTAACAGCAATTTTGAAAAGAAACGAAATGACTCAAAAAATTGCCGATTACGAACAGCAGCTTAAAGAAATCAATGAAGAGTTGGAAGATTTAAGATCGTATGCTGCAAATATCGCAGACGGCGGAGTCACTATCGGAGAATTAATGACAACTCCGACATCAATGTACAATAGACATATTACTTTTATGAATACGTCTCAGCAGTATTCACAAATGACAGCAGCAAGTCAATTGCAGTTGTTGATATCTCAACCGCAGTATCAGCAGTTAATGATGCAGCAATCAGGAGGTAATCCTCAAGTTGAACTTTGGTACAGAAATGCTGCTTATCAAAAATTTTATGAGCAAGCTCAAGGGAAATTCGTAAAATTTGAGCAAAAATTGTTACACGAAAAAGAAAAAGCTTTAATTCAAAAACAAGAAGCTTTAAAAGGGTCGCTTGAGTCTTGCAAAGCTCAAAAAGATACTTATGCAAAAGAAGCTCAAGAAGGCTTAAAAGAAAGATTTAGCGCTAACGGTTAATAATTAATTCCCTTTCCCTTTCTCGTATAGTGCAAACAATCCCTTATTAATAATACAAAAATAATCCTAAAATCCTTAATCCTTAATCCTTAATGTGGAGCTCCGTACCCTGCGGAGCTTTTTCATTATGTTATTTGGTTATCTGTTAAATAATCCCATTAGCCAAGATTGATTTTCTTTATATGCTTCTTTTTCAAGCAAGTTTGTTCGATATTTTGAAAAAGGATTATATGCGCTCCATGCAGTTGGAGTTTTATATTCTATCAGGGCATTGTAGTATTTTGTAGCTTTTTCTTCTTCTTCCAAAGTCAAAGGTGGATTGTTTTTTATAATTTTTTCGTAGTGATTTTTGTCGATTATTATAGGAATATCATTGTATGTAGCTTTTGGGTTGTCCAAAAGGGTGTTTACTGCGATAATGTAATCTTTAAAATTTACATCAGCGTTTGAGCTGCCTAATTTAAAAGTTATGTTGTCATATTTACCGATTTTATCATTTTTTATGTCATATAATATTTGTTTAAATTCCCCGGCTGCAATGTCGTCCATATTGTTGCTGTTGATTACGCTCATTAAAACTCCATAATTAAGCTTTTTGATACCGTCTTTTGAACGCACAATCATTTCAAATTGTTTTGCGTGTATAAGTTCGTGTTTAATAAGTTTAATCATAGTGTTGTTATAAATAGGGTCATTTAGTATGTCCCTGTTTATATGTATGTCACCTGTCATTATGTCATAATATGCACCCGTGTACATTGATGAAAATTTATCATCAGATAATTTTGCATTAGTTTTATTTATCTGTGTAAATTTTTCATTTAGTTTTTTAAGGTTTTTGTTTTCCTGTGATTTTAGTATATATTGTATACCTTGCATAACAACAACTCCTACACCTGACCATATCGCAAGATTTTTAAGGTGGGCTTTTTTGTATTTCTTTAATTGAGGAATGTTTCCGGAAGTTTTTAATCTTTGGGCTTTGTATACATTTACTAATTCGTATACCAGCGGGATTGCACCCCCTGTAAGAGTAGCAGTGGTTGACCAGCAATATTTATTAAAAAAATTACCTTCTCTTCGTTTTTTGTTTATTATTTCAATTTCGCGCAAAAATTTGTCAGCAGAATTTTGCGGAATGTCTATTGTGCTACCGCTTTCAAATTGCATCTGTCTGCTGTTAAATGCAGGATGTTTTGTGTAAAATTGTTTACCTATAGGATTAATCATAAAAATACTGCCTGATTATATTAAATCAGAACAGTATTTTTTTTGCCATTATTGTTAAATATTGTTACTTTTGCTTGTTAGGCTGAAATCTCTTTAGATGACTCTTTTGTAGGTAGCTGGATTAACTCTCCAGAGTTTCTGTTTTTAACCATTTCTGCTGTAATAACAAGCTTATCGGCGTGCTCTTTTGATGGAACATCATACATAACGTCAAGCATTAATTCTTCAACGATTGAACGTAATGCTCTTGCACCTGTTTTGCGCTTAATTGCTTCTTGAGCAATAAGATTAACGGCTTCCGGTTCAAATTCCAAATCAACACCGTCCATTTCTAATAAGCATTTGTATTGTTTTAGAACTGCATTTTTAGGTTCGGTTAAAATCATCTTCAAGGTCTTTTCATTTAACTGATCTAATACGGCATAGGTCGGAACACGTCCGATAAATTCCGGAATTAATCCAAATTTTAGCAAGTCTTCAGGCTGGAGTTTTTTAAGTAGTTTTGCCGCATTAGCTTCTTTTTCAGCCTGTGACATTGCAGCTTTTGCTCCAAATCCAACGGTTTGTCCCACATCAGCTCTGCGTTCAATGATTTTTTCCAATCCAACAAACGCACCGCCAACAATAAACAAAATATTACTTGTATCAATATCAATAAACTCTTGGTGAGGATGCTTTCTTCCACCTTGTGGCGGAACATGTGCAACCGTACCTTCTATTAATTTTAACAGTGCCTGTTGTACTCCTTCTCCTGATACATCACGAGTAATTGAAGTATTTTCTGATTTCCTTGAAATCTTATCGATTTCATCAATATATATAATACCTCTTTCAGCTTTAGATGCATCATAATCTGAGTTTTGGTATAGTCTTAATAAAATATTTTCTACATCGTCACCTACGTAACCGGCTTCGGTTAATGTTGTTGCATCTGCTACAGCAAAAGGAACATCAAGCATTTTTGCTAAAGTCTGAGCGAGCAGAGTTTTACCTGAACCGGTAGGCCCGACAAGAAGAATATTTGACTTTTGAATTTCTACATTATTCTTCAGGTCTGCAGTTTTATTGTGTTTTAACCTTTTATAGTGGTTGTAAACCGCAACGGATAAAACTTTTTTTGCATCATCCTGTCCTACAATGTATTCATCAAGGTAGGCTTTAATCTCATGAGGTTTTGGAATAGGTTTTTCCTCAGAAGTTTTATCTTTTTCTTCAGAATCCTTTTCTTTACCTTCTAAAAATTCCTCGTCAAGAATTTCGTTACATAGTTCTACACATTCATCGCAGATATATACTTCAGGTCCGGCAATAAGTTTTTTTACCTGATCCTGAGTCTTTCCGCAAAATGAACATTTTAATCTGCTATCGTCGTGTTTTGGCATAAATTAATATTCTCCTATATAACATCAGACTAAACTGCATCTCTTGAAATGACTTTATCAATCATACCGTATTCAAGAGCTTCTGCAGGTGTCATGATATAATCTCTGTCAGTGTCTTTTTCAATCTTTTTAATTGACTGACCGGTATTTGCTGCAAGAATTTCATTCAAGGATTTTTTAATTCTTAAAATTTCTTGAGCTTGAATTTCAATATCGGTAGCCTGACCCTGAGCTCCGCCTAAAGGTTGGTGAATTAAAACGCGGGAGTGAGGAAGAGCCAGTCTCTTTCCTTTTGCCCCTGATGATAACAAGAATGCCCCCATAGAAGCTGCTTGTCCCAAACATATAGTTGAAACATCTGCTCTAATGTGCTGCATAGTATCATAGATTGCAAATCCTGCAGTAACGCTACCTCCAGGGCTATTGATGTATAACATAATATCCTTTTCAGGATTTTCGCTATCCAACAATAATAATTGAGCTACGATTAAATTAGCTACCATATCGTCGATAGGCGTTCCAAGGAAGATGATTCTTTCTCTTAACAATCTTGAAAATATGTCAAAAGAACGTTCACCTCTGCTGGATTGTTCGATTACTACAGGTACAAAACTCATTTTAATTTTCCCTTTCTTATTTAATTATACAAATTTTCTTATTTTTCTTCTACTTTATCTTTCTTTGGCGGAACAATTTCTACTTTATTATTTGAAAGTAAAAATTCTCTAACCTTGTCGTTCATAGCTTGTTGAGAAAGTGAAGAAAGAATTTCAGGATTTTTGCTAATTTGTTTGTATAAATCTTGTTGTGAAATTCTGTATGCTGCACTTAATTCAGCAAACTTTTTATCTAAATCAGCTCTGTCAAGATTAATGTTTTCAACTTTAGCAATTTTATCAATAACTAAAGAGTTTTTAATTCTTGTTTTAGCATCTTCATTAAGATTTTTCGTAAGTTCTTCGTCGCCTTGAGCTTTAACAACCATTTCCCAGCTAATACCTTGAGCGGCAAGTCTGTTTTTATATTCGGCAAGTAGAGATTGAGCTTCTCTGTCAATCATAGCTTGAGGAATTTCAACAGATGCGTTAGCGATAGCTGCTTTAAAAATTTCATTTTCCGAATTACTTTTGTTTGCATTTTCTCTTGATTCGTCTAAATATTTTTGAATATCGGACTTTAAATCGTCAACTGTTTTGAACGGCCCGACCTTTGCAACGAATTCATCGTTCAATTCAGGAAGTACTTTTTCATTTATTTCATTGATTTTAATTTTAAATACAGCCTTTTGTCCTTTTAAATTATCGTCGTGATAATCTTCAGGGAAAGTAACGTCAATATCAAATTCTTCTCCGACATTTTTTCCGACTAATTGTTCGGCAAATCCCGGAATAAAGGTTGAATTACCTAAGTCAAGCGGATAATTTTTCCCTTCGCCGCCTTTAATTTTTTCGCCGTTTACATAGCCGTCGAAATCAATTTTTACAAGATCTTTGTCAGTAGTTTTTCTGTCAGTAATGATTTTGATTTCGGCATGTTGATTTCTAAGATTTTCAAGAGCTTTATTCAAAGCTTCCGGATCAACCGGAGAATCTTCAACTTTTAATTCTAAGTCTTTATATTGACCTAAAGTAACTTCAGGACGAGTTTCTACTTTAGCTGTTACTTTTAAGTCTTCACCAACATTAAAATTGTATGAAGTGATGTATGGTTGAGTAATAACGTCAAGTTTGTTTTCGTCAATAGCTTGAGATAACAATCTTGGCATCATGCCTTCAAGTGCTTCTTGTTTAATTCTTTCTACTCCTACTTGTCTTTCAACGAGTTCTCTGGGAGCCTTTCCTTTTCTGAATCCGTCAATATTAACATATTGAGATATGCGCTGAACAGCATTATTGTAAGCGTCAGCAGCATCTTTTGCCGGAACTGTGATGTCTAATTTAACAACATTGTCTTTTTCATTTTCTAGTGTAACTTGCATAAATAATTTCCCTTTATATTAAATTTCCAATTTCTTTTATGATTATATCACCAAAAATAAATCTTGCAAGTCAGCTAAATGTAGTATATTCTGAATTTGCGCCAAAAATAGTTAAAAAGTAACATATTGTAAAATTTCATTTAAAAATAGCAAAAAATTCCTTGTAAATGTTTTATTATATATGTGTAGAAGTTAATCTTATGGTGTATGTGTAAAAATTTTTAAGGAGAATTATGTACAGTCCTGAATTTATGAAGTTTTTAATTAACTATCAAAAAGAAGAATTTACTCCGGAACCGACTCAAAAGGTAGTATATTTCAAAAAGCCACGACGCGGTCGTAAGTCATTGGCAACTGTGTTATTACCGGTGTTGAATAAATAGATTTTATAAGCGGTGGTGATTCCGCGGTTATTTAAAGTATTAAATAACCTAAAATTACGAATTGCACATTGTGACAATTTTATATTATAATTGAGGCAGGTGAATGTGCCTGTAGCTCAGTTGAATAGAGTGTCGGTCTCCGAAGCCGAAGGTCACGGGTTTGACTCCCGTCAGGCACAAATTTTATTTGTGGTATAATTATCATGAAATAAAATGGCTTCGTAGCTCAGTAGGATAGAGCGGCGGTTTCCTAAACCGCGTCTGCCGCGCGTTCGAATCGCGCCGGGGCCAATTTAATTAAAAATAACCTCTATCAGAGCGATGAGAACGCACCGAACGAAGTTCGGTTGACGTTCGAGCGTGAGCGAGCTGAGTGCGAAGGCTTGATTACAAATAATTGAAAATTATGCAGTAATCAACCGAAGACACGTTAAAAGCTAGCTCTCAGTAACAATTTTATAATATAAAGTCATATGCAATAATATTAGTGGAAAGGGAATAAAGAATGAAAAAAGTAGTAATAGGATTATGCGTATTAGGCGTAATGTGTACTTTCGCACCATTAGCTAATGCCGGATGGGTTGATGATTCTACTCCTGCTCCATATGTTTATAATGACAGCTTGAATTTGGCGCCACAACCGGCAAGGATATTGAACAATGACGGAATGTTTTATTATAATTCTTCAAGACGTAATTTAATAAGAAATGAACGTACTCCGGAGCATAAAAAACTCCCGGTAAAAGGAAAACAAAAGTTTATGTGCTAGATATGATTTATACAAAAAGCCTTCGATGTTCAATCGAGGCTTTTTAATTTTGTGATAAAATTGCAATATGTTAGCAGATATCTTAAAATGCGGAAATTGTTTCAAGCTTGTGTGCGGCGCAGGGAATGAAGACGTAGAAGAAGTGGAAAAGCTTGTTTATCTTTATTCAAAGGCAGGATGCAATATTTTTGACTTGTCTGCAAATCTTGATATTGTACGTGCTGCTAAAAAGGGTTTGGAACGTTCAGGGATAAATATAGACAGGTATTTGTGTGTGAGTGTCGGTATTAAGGGGGATCCACATATAAATAAAGCTGAAATAACTCAAGATTTGTGCACAAAATGTGACAAGTGCAAAAAGATTTGTCCGCAGGGGGCAATTGTTGAGGATATTAAAACTAATTATGTAAAATCAAAACGTTGCATTGGTTGCGGAAAATGCTTGACAGCTTGTCCTAAAAAGGCAATAAATCTTGTCGCGAAAGAAATTGATTTGAAAAAAGTTATTCCCCCTATAATTGAAGAAGGTATAGATTGTTTGGAATTTCATGCTTTGATTGAGAATGAAATAGAGGTAATGGATAAGTGGCAGTTGCTGAATGAGTTTTGTCCCGAATTTTTAAGTATTTGTGTAGATCGTTCAAAACTGGGTAATGAAAAATTATTAAATCGCGTAAAAAAAATGTTAGCGGTAAGAAAGCCGTATACAACAATTATTCAGGCAGACGGAGCACCAATGTCAGGAGGTTGTGATGATTATAAAACTACATTACAGGCTGTAGCGATGGCAGAAGTTTTTCAGGATGCAAATTTACCTGTATATATATTGATTTCGGGGGGAACAAATTCAAAGACAATGAAATTAGCGCATCAATGCGGAATTATGCCAAGTGGAGTTGCAATAGGTTCATATGCAAGAAAAATAGTAAAAGAATTTATATTGAGAGAAGACTTTTGGACAAATAAAAATATTCAGGAAGAAGCTTTATGTGTTGCAAAAACATTGGTAGACAGCGTATCGTTATATTATAATAGCTTTTAGGAGAATTAATGTTTGATATAGAAAAAAATTTAAAAAATATATTATCAGAATTAAAAATTGATTTTGGTATGTTTGGTATAAAATCCGAACTTGAGGCTGAAGGTGCTGATTTTGAGGATATATTATATCTAAAAAAATTATCAGACGAAGTTAAAACAAATTTAATTGTAAAAATTGGCGGATGTGAAGCTATAAATGATTTAATCCAGTTAAAGCGTATTGGAGTAAAGAATATCGTTGCCCCTATGATTGAGTCCGAATTTGCAGCAAGAAAATATATTTCCGCAATAAAAAAAATTTATTCATCATGCGAAATTAAAGATATGAAATTTTATATAAATATCGAAACTGTAACCGGATATGAGAAACTTTATAAAATTTGTGAGGTAATAAAGAATAATGTTATATCGGGAATTGTTTTGGGAAGAACTGATATGGCCGCATCGAAAAATTTATTGCAAGAAGATGTAAATAGTGAAGAAATGTTCGAAATTGCTTCTGATATATTATCAGTTGCTAACAGTTACGATTTAGAGTTTATTCTTGGAGGTGGTATTTCTATAGCAGCTGACAAATTTTTAAGTCGATTAAAAAATTTAAAAATGATAGAAACAAGAAAAGTTTTGTTCGCGTATGATAAACTATCAGGGAATAACTATTTGCCGGCAATTCAAAAAGCTATAGAATTCGAAATTCTGTGGTTGAATTATTTAATACAAACCGGGAAAAATCCTGAACTAAAATATTCAAGAAGAATTGAACAATTAAAAACAAGAATACGTGTTTAAATAAAATTAAAAGGTTATTGTCACAATTATTAATATATTTTAATATGTTGCTGGTTTTTTTTTATAATTTGAAGTATTATATGAGTAGTAAAACAATTTACCTTACAGGGAGAAATGTGTGAATATGCAAGCAGAAAATAATGAAATGGTGATAGGAATCCCAAGAGCAATGAGCTTTTATAATAATTATCCGTTTTATTACGGTTTTTTTAACGCTTTGGGTATAAAGGTTGTTTTATCAGATATGACAACTAAACAAACGATGTCCGACGGTTCAGCTCTTGTTGTTACCGAGACATGCTTGCCTATCAAAATATACGTAGGTCATGTTTTGAATTTGATAAATAAAGGTATTGATAAAATTTTTGTTCCATCAATTCAATCAATAGCACCAAAAATCTATAATTGTTCGAAAATTAGAGGTTTGCCTGACTTAATTCGTAATGTCGTAAAGAAACCATTTACGATGATTGAGGCAACGTTAGATAAATCTGAAAAAAAACAAGGTTTATATGAATTTTTGTCAGAGGCTGTAAAACCTTTTGGAATAACTGATATGAACAAAATTAAGGAAGCTTCAAAAAATGGTTGGAGAACTTTTAATAATTTTCATATTATGTCAAAATCCGGTATGAGTTATAAAAAAGCATTGAATTATGCTTTACAAGGAAAGGTATTTATAGAAAATAGTACCAAGGAATATCCGATATCCGTTGCATTGGTATCTCACAGTTATAACATATTTGATGACAGAGCGTGTATGAAAATTATTGAAAAACTTGAGGCTATGGATGTAAAAGTTTATACGTCATTGCAGCTATCTCATGAGCAAATCGTCGAAGGGATTAGTACATTAGGCGAAAACAGCATGTATTGGGCAAATGAAGGCGATATGACAGGTGCCGCAGGTCATTATTTGAAAGATAATAAGATTGATGGGATGATAGCATTGAATGCATTTGGCTGTGGTCCGGATTCTTTAATGGTAGAAAGAATTATAAGAAAAGCTAAACAATATAACAAACCGATTATAAATTTGACTATCGACGAGCAAACGGGAGAAGCCGGTTTTGTTACGCGTCTTGAGGCATTTGTAGATATGCTGTTCCGCAAAAAACGAGCTAACATTATTAACAAGATAGATATTAATTCGGAACAATCAAATTATAGTCCTAATATAGAATATATTGAAACTAAGTAAGTTATAATATATATGTAAAAACCCGCTTTTAAAAAGCGGGTTTTTGCTTTGTTATTCGCAAATGTCACGCAAAGTTTGAAATATATTATCGGTTATTTCTTGAATATATTCTTGTGAAACTAGTCCATTTATTACGGCATCTGATATTTGATATGTCGGACGAATATATTGTTGAGCCGTTTCGTTAACATTTTTAAACTGTAAATCCGCAGCAGCTCCTGTTTTACCTCTGCTTGCAGCTCTTTTATACCAACGTTCTTTTATTACCTCAAGCGGCGTATATACGTAAACCTTAACATCCATAATATCTCTTATGCCTTCATTAAGAACATATAAGCCTTCTGTCAATACAACTTTTGCGGGCTTTTTAATATCGCCGTCAGGGTGAGATTCACAGGTTACAAAATCGTATCTTGGAGATACTGCCTTTTCTCCTGCCTTTAGTTTTAGCAGATGTTCTTTCATTAATTCAAGATTAATAACATCAGGGGTATCAAAACTGAAACCGGTTTTAAAAAGAGCTTCGTAGCTGCCGGCTTCTTGCAATTCTTTTGATGTGTCTTTATAATAATCATCGCAACGAATTACGGTATAAATTCCTTCTTTTTTTTCTTTTACGCAAGCCTTAATTGTATTATCAACAAAAACAGTCTTTCCGGAAGCGCTTTCACCTGTTATCCCAATCAAAAATGTCTTTTTCTTTTCTTGCACTACTTTGCGTGCAATATTAAGGATAAGATTATCGGAAGTTCTTAAAAACAGAGGTTGAATTTGTTTTTTATCTTCTTCTAAGATTTTGTTAAGGGCTTCTACAATAGCAGATATCAGCTCCATATCTCCCCTGTTTGAATAATAATTATAACTTGTTAATCCTAAATCGTAGCTTGTCATCATAATTAACCTAATCCTGCTAAATAACTATTCTATAATTGTACTTTAAAATAAATAAATTATTCCATTTTAATAAATTTTGTAACAAAATTTTTAAAATTATTAAAGTTTTAAAAAGTATAGCCGTAGTATATACTGTTGATAATAATGGGAGCGAGAGCATATGAATTATTTAGTAAAAGAAGAAAAAGCCGAAATGAGTGAAGCAATTAGTGCAGAGTTAGAAAAATTTTTTAACAACGTATTAGAGTGCATAGTTATTGAAAAATAAGAGTTTCAGTTTCTGTATCAATATTAATATAATGCTACAGCTTGCTTTTTAAAAAGTTTTGTTGTAAAATTCAAACGTGCACAAATACAAGACCATTAAAGGTGGTGAAAATATAAATGGCAGAAGTTAAAGTAGGCGAAAACGAAAGCATAGAAAGCGCTTTAAGAAGATTTAAGAAAAAGATTCAAAAAGCAGGTATTCTATCTGAAGTTAAAAAACGTGAAAGATACGAAAAGCCAAGCGTAAAAAGAAAACATAAATCTGAAGCTGCTCGTAAGAGAAAAGTATAAGGTTATAAAGAATAAAAAGAATCTCTTCTTAGAGATTCTTTTTATTTTATTATTTTATTAAGGTTTTCTTTTTTAACAGTTAAACCACAATATTTGCAAGCAAAATATTCTTCAGAATTATCAAGAGGCAAAAACAGGTGTTCACACTCCTCAGGGGTTTCAAGGATATTTTCTTGTCTATCAGGAGAATATTCTGGTGTAATTTTTTTATATTTTTTGCCTTTTATATATTTGTATATCCATTCAAAAATATACATTTACAGATTAAATCCTTCCGGTAGTAGTTGTATTAGTTTGTATATTTTAAGCTCTTTCCCGTTTTTTACTATAACATCAAATTCTTTATCGTTTGATGAAAATTCATGCATTACTTGTCTGCATGCACCGCATGGAAGGCAGTTGTCTTGATTTGGAGAATAAATTGCTACAGCTTTAATTTTTCTTTCTCCATCTGCAATTGCAGATCCAATAGCATTTCTTTCTGCACAGATTGTCATGCCAAAACTTGAATTTTCAAAATTACACCCGCAATAAATTTTTCCGCTTTCTGTCAAAGCACAAGCGCCTACTGAAAATTTAGAATATGGTGAATATGAATTTTTTGAAACTTCAATTGCTTTGTTCATTAATTCTTCATATGTCATAACGCACCTCTTGTTTGTTTATATATTATAATCCTTTTTGTATAAATTAGGTCATTTAATTATATGAAGATGTAATTTTTCTTAAAATTAAAAATTTTTATTAAAGTTTTGGTGTCTTTATTCCGACTATATTTGTATTATAAACAAGGGCGTACTATGGATGTATCAAGAATAGAAGCTTATAATCCTAATAAAATCAATTGGCGTAATCTTACGGCAAGAGAAATTTTGAAGTATCAGAATTTGGGAGTAGAGGTTCCAAATCAGTATTTGCAGTGGGCTCAAAATTTTGTAAATTCAGTAGATTCTTTTCGTAATGACGAGGTTACATATGAAAAAGCCGTATCATCTTCCGGAGGTGCTGATACGGCAGACAATGATAATGAAAATAAATCTGGTCAAGGTATAACAGAGGCTCAGGCCGGTCAAAATTTGTCCCAAAATAATACAGAAGAACCTGCAGATGATTCTTCAAATGTCTCAGGTGTAAAATCCAGAAGAGCAATTATAAGCAATTCAGGAGGGAATTTGAGGGCACAGGCTAAAAGTTTTACAAAAGACAGTAATTCCGGAGCAAAAGATGCTTCAGTTTCTGCTATTTTGTCTAAATTACTTGAATCTGACTCGGAAGATGAAATTCAGGCGCTTGAAAATGATATGAAAACTTTGTTGGCTCAGGCTGAAGAAATGCAGGCTGAATTTAAAATTGAATTGGATAAGTTAAATGGTGGAAAAGCCGACAAATCTACTTTCGAAAGGATAAAAGAGTTGCAACAAGAACTTGAAAGTTTTGGTAATCAAGGTCAAAGTGTTACATCTTCTTCTCAATCTAGTTTTAATGATATAAATTCCGAATTAAAAGATCAGGAATCCATTATAGATGATGCAGCTGATTACGGCGAAGAGGCTATTAGTATAGGATCAAACTTGATAAATCAGGCGACAAATGAAGACGGAGATATAGCAAAAATTGATATTGATATCGGAAATAAGGCTAAAATTGCAGGTAAGAATGCAAAATCAATATCTTCTGAAGCGATGACTTTAAAAAATTCAACCGCTTCTGTAAATACTTCTAATTCCTCAAAAATTCCGGATTATTTGAAAGATACACTCGATAAAACAAGTGTAGACGGAACGGGTGAAGAGGATGCTATAAATGAAGCCGATTCTGTAAAAAATGATCCGGCGACAGGTAAAAGAAATGAAAAAGATAAATCTATTAAGTCATCTTCAAATGAGGGTAAAGATGAATCTGATAAAATAAATATAAATATTGATGAAATATTAAAGCGAAAAGTTCGAAAAGGACTTGAAGCTGCACAATAAAAGACCGAAATTTATATTTCGGTCTTTTATTTATATTATATTCTTTATTTTACGGCAAGCATGTTGTTATTTTGTTCAAGTAATATATTTAAGTATAATAGTTGATTTGCAACTGCTTTATCCAGGTTTACAAATTCTGCACCTGCTCTGTAGTCTGTTGCAGAAACAACTTTTGCTTGAGCATTAATATCTAAATTGCCATAATTCAGATGAACAGGAATTACATCTCCAACTTTAAGGCTCTTGTTGTGTGTAACTGCAAGTCCGCCTCTTGATACATCAAGTAATCTATTAATATTTTCTTGTTTTTCCATCAAAACAGGATTTGTTGTTTCTGAAACTCTGAATCTCATAAATTGGCGTTTATCAATTGCATCTATTATAGTATCATCCCTTTTTTCAAACGCAATTCTGCCATCTTCTCCGTTAGGAACATTTATCCCAGGATTAGGTGAAGGCCCAGGACCAGGAGGAGGTGGAATTATTTTGTCAGGCATTTCTAATGGAGTGTC
>DEFJ01000029.1 GCA_002350725.1 Cyanobacteria bacterium UBA2855
CGTATAATATATATCGGCAGAATGAAATTAAAACTTTAGGATTTTGTTCTCTTTTGTTACATTTTGTTACATATAGGACTAAAATGCAATAATAGCCGTAAAATTGTTTGTTTTTATTGATTTTGTAAAATTAAAAAAATATTTATCATCTAAATTATGTAAACTGCTTTACAAAAAATTTTTTTCAATATATACTAGGCATAGAATAATTTAGATATTTTTACTAGGTAGTAGTAAAAGAAAAAGAGGTAGTAGAAGATGAAAAAACTTTTAGTTGGTTTATTTGCAGCTGGTGTTGTAGCAATGAGCAACACTGTGCCTACATTTGCTGCAAACATTTCCGATGTAAGCGCAAACTATTGGGCTTCTAAGGAAATCAACAACGTTGTAGACAACAACGTAATGACTCTTTCCGGTTCAAAATTCAATCCGGAAAACAGTGTATCAAGAGTTGAATTTGTTCAAGCTTTATTGAAAGTTTTAACAAACGACAATCTTGATGTTAAAATCAAAAATTCATTCAGCGATATCAGTGCATCTGATTCATTCTATTCAGACGTATTGAGATCTGAACAGTTAGGTTTAGTATACGGTTATCCGGATGGTACTTTTAAACCTGGCAAATTGATGTCAAGAGCTGAAACTCAATCAGTAATCAGCCATATTACAAAAGATATGAATGCTGATACTTCATTGTTAAAGAATTTCTCTGATTCAAAGGAAATTCCAGCATGGGCTACAAAAGCTTACGCTAAAACTTTGAACTATGGCATTTACGTAAATTATCCAAATCCTTCAGAATTGAGACCAAACGATGTATTATCAAGAGCTGAAGCTGCTGTAATTCTTTACAGATTAAGATTAAAAGCAGGTTTGATTAAATCTCAATATGTAGGTACTGATTTGGAAAAAGTTCTAGGAACAGAAACATTAGAAGCTGTTAAAAAAGCTCCTAACCATGATGTAACAATCACTAACAAGAGAAATATTATCAGAGAAGGTAACGCTATGTATGTTGCATTCAATGATAAATTCAGATCTGAATTGGCTCAAGAAGGTGAAGCATTAACATTTGTTTCTAAAGAAGATATTACAACAAATGAAGGAACAGTATTGTTCCCAGCAGGAACTAAATTCTATGGTTCTGTATTGAGCATAACTGATCCAAAATGGTTCAACAAGAACGCAAGAGTATATGCTCAAATTTCACAAGCAGTTCTTCCAAACGGACAAGTAGTTTCTATGAATGCAAAACCATTCTATAAAAACTATGAATTAAAAGAAGGACCTTGGATGACAGCTGGTAAATTGGCATTATGCACATTAACCGGTGGTGCAATTGGTGCTGGTGCTGGTACAGGTATCGCTTTCATACCAAATCCTCACAAAATCGGTACAGGTATCGGAATCGGTACTCCTGTAGGTGCAGGTATTGGTTTAGCAACTGGTTTGATCACAAAAGGTTTGAACTATCATGCTAAAGATGGCGAAGAAATTAAAGTTATCATGCTTGATGATGTAAGCATTGTTAAGTAATAGATTTTAATTGCTATGACTGTGTGTGGGTGAAGAAATTCACCCACTTTTTTTATCCGTCGCGAGCAGAGGTATGAGTCCGCAGGACGAAAGACGAACAATTAAAAACGGAAACGTAGAGTTTTCGTTTTAATTGAGAGCGGTACCGTTTAATGCGAGCGACGGAAGTATGAGCAAGGGAGCTGATATTAATTTAAGGATAAAAGTTTGACAATCGAATATTTAGCAGGTATTATTTAAGGAGAGAAAATAGCGACTATAGGGGGAATAAGATGGGATTGAGACAAAAAAATATACTTTCTCTATTGAGTGATAAAACTAATGATTATAATGACAGAGTTGCCCTAGGAACAAAGACTCCGTTAGGATGGAAAGAATTTACGTATAAAGGTGTTGGAGTTTTAGCCAGAAAGTTGGGTACTTATTTAATAGATACGCTTGAAGTAAAAAAGGGTGACAAGCTAACGATACTTTCAGAGTCAAAACCGGAGTATGGTGCGTGTATGTTTGCTGCTGCTCTTGCAGGAATGACGGTTGTTCCTTTAGATATTAAGTTAACTAAATATGAATTAACCTCAATATTATCGGATTGTGAGCCTACGGTGATGCTTGTATCTCAGCATTATCTTGATACCGCAAAAGAGCTGCAGAAGAATATTCCATCAATAAAACATATATTGATAATGGATGAACCGTCATATAATCAAGAGTTTCTAAGTATTCATGCTCTTCCAAATGCTCGTGATGCAAAATGGAGAAGGATGGGCTCAAAGTCTACGGCATTGATTATATATACTTCAGGTACTACGGGTTCTCCAAAAGGTGTGGAAATTACATATAATAATATTTTTTCTCAATTAGAAGATTTGAAAGTCGTGATGGATCATATAATACCTTCAAAGCATTGCAGAATGTTATCAATATTACCAATGAACCATCTGTTTGAGTTGACGGTTGGGTTTTCAACTTTTTTAAATTTAGGGTATTCGGTTTATTATGCTCTAAGTTTAAAACCAAAAGATATTCTTTCAATAATGAGAGAAAAGCAAATAAATTTCATGGTTGTTGTTCCGGCATTTCTAAAGCTATTGAAAACATCTATTGAAGCTGAATTTAAAAATTATTCAGCGGTAGAAAAAATTCTGTTTAATATAAAATATAATCTGGCTCAATTTATACCATTTATGAACGTAAGACGTTTGATGTTCAGGAAGATACATAAGCAATTTGGCAGACATTTTAAGGCATGTCTATCAGGCGGTGCTCCGTTGGATATACATGTAGGTAAATGGTTTAGCAGGTTAGGTATAAAAGTATATCAAGGTTACGGTTTATCCGAGTGCAGTCCAGTTGTATCAATGAATTATGATAAACGTCATGATTTGGCTTCTGTCGGTCGTGCGTTAAATAGCTTGGAAGCTAAAATTGATTCTGAGACAGGTGAATTGTTAGTTAAGGGTCCTGCGGTTATGAAAGGATATCATAATCAACCTGAATTAACAGCTACTGTTATAACTGAGGACGGTTGGTTGCATACCGGTGATATTGCTGAAATTAGAGGCGGACACATATATATAACCGGTAGGATTAAAAATATGATTGTTCTTTCAGGCGGTAAAAAAGTATTTCCAGAAGAAGTTGAAGCTGTTCTTGAAAAAAGCTCATATTTTAAAGAAGTTTGTGTGTTTGGACATGTAAGAACCTTCGGTAGCAAAGATGGTACCGAGGAAGTCACGGCAGTTGTTGTTCCGACAGAAGAAATAATTGCTCAATATAATGACGAAGAGATTGATAAGTTGGTCAAAGGTGAGGTTAAACAATTGGCGTTGAAATTGACCCCATATAAGCGACCTGTTAATGTAATCGTTCATAAAGAAGCTTTGCCTAGAACTGCAACAAATAAAGTAAAACGAAAAGAAGTTAAGAAATTAGTTACAGTATAATATATAAAAATAACCTCCTAATTTAGGAGGTTATTTTTTAATTGTTATACAACCGGCACGTAGCCAAGCTCGATTGCTTTTGTATACGCAGCTTCGGATTCTTTTATTTTGCCGAGGTTGCTTAGAGCAAGACTTTTGTAGTAATAGGCTCCGCCACAGCTTCTATCAATAAATATTGCTTTATTTGCATAAAGCAGAGCTGCTGAACTATCATTGGTATTAAGAGAAATACAAGCAATACCAAGATAGTTATAGATATCTGTCGGATCAAGTTCTATTGCTTTACTGTAGCCGTCATATGCTTCATCCAATCTCCCGCATTCTTGCAAAGCCCATGCTTTTCGGTAATGAGCATATGCATAATCTTTGTTAATTAGTAATGCTTTATTTGCATATAATAATGATTGTTTAGAATCTTTCATTTTTGAATAAATAAACGAGATATTCAAGTACGCATCAACATATTTATCGTTGCAGTTGATGCAATCTTTATAATAGCGTATAGCTTCCTGATACCTCCCTATTTCTTGATACGCCCAGGCTTTTCTAAAATACGAATATGCATCCTTGTTGTCCAATAGAATTGCTCTATTTGCAAATTCCAATGATTTTTCGTAGTCTTTGAGCATTGAGTAACAGTATGAAATCCATTGAAGAGAATCCACGTCAGTATTATCCAATTCTATAGCTTTAATAAACCATATAATAGCGGTATAGTATTCCTTCATATTGGAGTATATGCGACCTTTTCTATAATACGGGTAGGCATTCTGTGAATCTTTACTGATAGCCGTATCAGCATATTTTAATGCCGAGTCGTCATCTCCCAGTTTTGAATAGCAGAAAGATAAACTTGCGTATGCTGTAGCATCGTCTTCGTCAAAAGTTGTAAGTTTTTTATAGTAAATTAGTGCATTTTTATAGTCTTCAATGCCTTCGTAGTATGCAGCAAGAATATAACTAAGAGAGCTGTCCGGTTCAAAGTTTTTAATTGCAAAATTTATATAACGCTCACATTTATGTTTATTGTATATGTTTGAAGCATTATAAATCAGTAATGAAAGTGTTTGAAGTTTTTCATCTTTTGTTTTGTCAAATTTATGATATTTTTTACGCAGAACCTTAATAGCTTCTTCATAATCTTCTCGCTCTTTCAGACAATCGGCTTTCAAGCTTAGTAAATATGCTGTATCTTCTTCTTTTAAGCATTTATCTGCGTATAATTCCGCATTATCATAGTCTTCAAGTTCTTCATAGTTTTCAGCCATATAAAGATTTAAGTTAAAATTGTCTTTAAATTCCAGACTTTCAGCACGCTTGAACCAATCTAATGCCTT
The DNA here is from genome assembly GCA_002350725.1 of Cyanobacteria bacterium UBA2855. Lineage (GTDB taxonomy): Bacteria > Cyanobacteriota > Vampirovibrionia > Gastranaerophilales > Gastranaerophilaceae > UBA1221. Next base: position 4,817 of record DEFJ01000029.1, read on the forward strand.
TTGAGGATTGTGCTGATGATAAATAAATCCTACATAATAACAATATTCGGCTGAGCCGGTATAATTTTTCTTCAATAATTGCAAAAACAAATTTGAGCGATGAGTATCGCCACAAAATTCGTATAATATAACTAAAAACGTGATAATTAAATTATTATCTTTAGAACAGTATTCTTCCGCAAATTTTAAATATTGTAAGCATTCTTCTTTTTGTCCCATATGTGCATAAGCGAATGCTACCCTTATGTATCCGTAAGAGTATTCCGAATTCATATCAATTGCTCTTTGAGCGTATTCTAAAGCTAAGACATCATCTCCGGCAAAAATATAAGCTTTAGAAAGATATGCATATTTTTCAGCAGACATTTTGTCGGCTTTTATATCTGCCTCTAATACGTCAATAACTGATTTAGCAGTTGCTGCGTTAATAAAGACTTTTGCGTCAGTGTAGTATGTATTGATATTGTCGTACACGATAACCTCTTTTGTTTTATATATCGGAATATTGTGAGAAAACTTTATACTAAATAAATAAATATTTACAAAAATTAGTAATTTGAAATATGATATTGAAAAGTTATAATATAAAAATAAAGTGATTTTTCAGGCTTTATGCCGCTGGGATAGATATAATATGAAAAAATATATATTAACTTTGATAACATTATTTTTAATGCTGTTTACACAAACGCTGCCAACGATGGCAGAAGGCAGCTTTAAAATTACATCTGCTAATTTTGATATCTCAGGTGGAATAATCTCTTTAACTTCGGCAAATTTATCAGATTTGCCAAATGTAAGTGATATAAAATTAGTAAAATTATCTAATCCGACAAGGACATATTTTGATGTTCCAAATTCAGTACTTGCCGGGAATAAAAAGGATTGGATATTTAGTACGGATGGAATAAAAGAAGTTAAAATTTCTCAGTTTTCAACTTCTCCTGATATCGTTCGTGTCGTTTTATATCATGATGATAATTATGATGTATCAAAACTTAGATTTGTGCAATTGAAAAACGGATTTTTTATAAGGACTAAAAATAACAGTATACAAAATCCGTTCATGCAAAACATATACAGAGATGATCACTCTTCATCAAACGATTTCTATGAGTATATGACAGTGTCAACGAATGCAAACCCGAGTGAAACAATTGCAAGGATTGATCAAGCTTTCAGTAATCATACCCCGCTTAATTATTCTCAAGAATTAAGGCTAAATACAAAATATTATATTGATAGGATTACTCCGAGTTCAGATATGGTAACTATTGGCGGTATAGGTTCTGCAGCTATTGAAAAACCTATGATATTGTCAAATCCTACAAGAATAGTGTTCGATTTCCCGAATACTATGGTAAACCGACAGATAAGAAATAAGGAATACAGCCTTGGTATGACTGATACTATGCGGATAGGTCAGTTTTCGGTAAATAAAGCCCGTATTGTAATAACGACGCCATATGTAACAAAATATGTTCCGGTGTATTCACGCGATAATCAAACTGTTGTTTTGACTAATACCGATAATTTCGGTAAACTTACAATATCCGGTTCTGCCTCAAATTTGACAAGCTTTTTGCATACAAAAATAGATAATTTGTCATCTGCATTGACTTTGAATTTTGATAAGCCTGTTGTCCATGGCTTTGATAGAACAAATTCCGAAGTCATAATTTATTTGTTGAATACGAGTGAATATAATGCTGATGATTTTAGTAAAACTTGTTTTGGAACTGCTTTTTCAAAAGCAAAATTGGCAAAAGCTTCTCGAGGTTTAAAACTTTCTGTACCTATTGAGCATGACAGTTTAGTTACGACATTTTTAGGTGCAGACGGAAAATCCTTAAAAATTCAGATTAAAGAACCGAGAGAGGTCATAAAAGATGTTCTGCCTGAAATATCCACTCCTGTTACTCCAGAGGTAAAAATTCCGATAAATATGCCAAAAGGTACTGACGGCAAATTTAAAGTTGTTATCGATGCAGGTCATGGCGGCTCGGATGTCGGAGCAACAAGAAATGGAATTTACGAAAAAAATCTAACTCTGGATATGGCAAAAATGGTAGAGAAGCTGCTTAAAAATCAGGGGTATGGAGTGTTGATGACTCGTTCGGATGATACTTATGTATCATTACAGGATAGAGTTGCTTATTCAGAAGCGTATGCCCCTGATATATTTGTAAGTATTCATGTAAATTCAAGTACAAATGAGGCTCCAAATGGAATAGAAACGCATTATTATCATTCGGAGAGTATACCGCTTGCGCAATCCGTTCATTCATCTCTTGCAAGTTCTATAAAGGCAAATGATAGAGGAACATTCAAATCAAAATTTTATGTAATTAATCATACTACAGCTCCTGCAATATTGATAGAAACAGGTTTTATCTCAAATACTGCAGAACGCGGGCAGCTAGTTACAACCGCAAGAAAGCAAGCAACAGCAAAAGCAATAGTGGAGGGTATTAACAATTATTTCAAGTCTTCAAAATAAAAATAATAATGCTCCGATAGGTTTTTTCGACTCAGGTGTTGGCGGTTTGACTATATTATCTGCGTTCAGAAAAGTCTTACCAAATGAGGATATAATTTTCTTTGGCGATACTAAAAATATGCCATACGGAGAAAAGTCTAAAGAGCAATTAATTGAGTATTCTAACAAGGCTTTTCAATTCTTCGAAAATCGAGGAGTAAAAGCTGTTGTTATGGCTTGTAATACTACTTCTGCAACAGTTTATGAAGATTTAAAAGATAAATATAATTTTAAATTATATCCTCTAATTCAGTCTGTTTCAAAAATTATCTCAGAGTTAAATGCGGATACTATAGGGGTCTTTGCGACACCTGCCACTATAAATTCTCATGCATATAAAGCCAATATAAATAAGTATAATCCAAAAATGTCAGTGATTGAAATTTCCTGTCCAATGTGGGTAAAATTTGTAGAAGATAATTTGGTAAATACTGAAATTGCAAAAGTATCCGTTAGAGAAAAAATGCAGGAGATATCAGCTTATAAACCGGAAAAAATAGTTTTAGGGTGTACTCATTATCCGTATTTGACAGAAGAAATTTCAAAATATATTTCCAGAGAAAATATAATTAATCCTGCTGAATATTATGCTTATTTTATTAAGAATGATTTATCAAATTTACAATTATTATCAAATAAAACAGAAAAAGGCTCAGATTCTTTTTATGTAAGTTCTTCTCCGGATAAGTTTATACGTGCTGCAAGTATGTTTTATAATGTGGAAAAATGTATGCTAATTGAACAATGATTTAATTGTAAATTTTTTGTTACCATGTAGCAATTTTTATCTTGATTTGTTTTACAATAAATGTAGAACACATAATAACAAAGTAATGGTAGGTCATGAATATACAACCCATAAATTATGAATTTAATCGAAAAAGGCGATTAAAGCCCGAGTACGGACAGGCGCAACTAAGCGGTTACGAGCATGGTAATGCCGAGTTGTGTGGAGAAAAATATAACGGTAGAGGATATAATGTAAATTTTAGCGGTAACTTGCAGAGTGAGAGTGCGAGTGCCGCTAAAACTTTTATGGAGAAGGTTATGGATACAAGAGCATTCAACTGGTTAACAGGATTTGCCGGTGAACATAACGTAGCCGCAGCTTCTCTTATTGCATTATTCTTAGCAGGAGGCTTAAGACCTGCAATCACGGTATCTCTTCCCGGTGATAAAGATATGGAAGATAAGATTTATGCAGCAGGGCACTCTATGGCATCCGGACTTATCGGTTTTGGTTTCTCAACGTTGATTACGACTCCGATAGATGCAGGTATTAAATATTTATACAACGATGCGAAGAAAATGAAGCTTGAAGATTATAATAATTTATCTGTAGAAGAGCTTGCAAGGCATATAAGAAAGAATAATCTTACACCTGAAAAAATAGCTAAAAAGATGGCAAATGAAAATCTTTCGGAAGAAGAAATTATCAAAAGCCTAAAAGATAGAAAAGGTAATAATCTTAGTGCGATAAAGATTGCTAAATATGTAAAAGATAATGGCGGAGTAATTCTTCCGACAAGAAAACTTAAGAAATCTTTCAAGATTATCTCTGATAAAGTAGATGAAATAAATAAACTTGAACACGAATTGTTTGAAGAAAATAGTAAAAATCAGCCAAAAGGAATAAAGAAGTTTTGGAACAAGATAAAAGAAAAGCTGGGCTTTAAGGTAAGTAAGCCAAACCCTTCTCAAAACAGTATTGAAATTCTTAACAAAATCAGAAACCTTACAAATCACATAGAAGGTATCAGTACATCAGCTCATAATGTTACAGAGTGGGCTATTGCTATACCAAGGGCAATGTTGACAATTGCGTTGATTCCGCCGATTTTGAAATATGTATTCCACGTACAAAAGAAGTCAAATGCTCCAAAACCTGTTGAGTCAAAACCTCAAGAGCAGACAGTATCTTCTGAAGCAGATATATCTGTAGTAAAAAACAATATGAAAACGCTAAATAAATTTGCAGGAGGGACAAAGTAATGAATATAACAGCTAATGTAACTCCTAAATTAAATAATCAATATGTGGTAAAAAATTCAACAAATAATGTTTCGCCGAATAATCAACCGTCTTTCACCGGTTTTAATGTATCAAAAAGTTACGATAAATTCTGCGAAGGTGTTGGAACTCATTTTTGCCGCCCGATTTTAGATAACAAACTAATTGATAAATTAGGTTATTCCATAAGAAATAGCGAAAATGCCGTAAAACATTTTTTAGCGGTAGGTTCAGTTATCACAAGCGGTATGTATATGAAACAAACCCTTACAAATGATAAAATGGATAAGGACAGACGGCAGACTCTTGCTGTTAATCAATTCTTTACATTAATTCTTTCTACAGCAGGTGCGTATACTATGGATAACAAGTTGAAGAATTGGTGGAAGAAACAGCACGAAAAATTCTTACGACTTACTCCTGAAGGAAATGCCGTTTGGGACGGAATGAATGCAAAGAATGAAAAGATAAAGGCAGAAAACAAAAAAGTCATAAAAGAATTGCAAGAACCTCTTTACAATATTGATAAATATATTGCTGATTACGGTGAAAAACATGTTGTGGACGAAAAAGCTCTCAAGAAACTTGCTATTAAGAGTAAGGGTTTTGCCGCATTGCGTTCAATTCTTGTATTCGGTTTTGTATACAGATTTTTTGTTCCGTTGGTAGTTGTAAAACCTACAAACTGGATATGCGAAAAATATTTGGAAAGTAAAAAAGCAAAACAAGCTGCGCAACAAAATAGTCAAGCATAATTGATTTCTGTGTAAATATTTATATGTTTATGCTAGAATTATCTTATGAATTTAGATAGCGCAATAGATAGCTTGTTATCCCCAATAGCCGATAAAATTTCAGGGATTATCTTTAGCTCTGTGACTATACATGGGGTTAAGATTGAATTTCTTATCGCATTGTTGATGGCAGCGGCAATATATTTTACTGTCAGAACTCGTTTTATAGGGTTTTGGGGGTTTAAGCACGCTATAAAGTTAATTACAAAAAATTATGAGCACAAAGATACCATCCAAAGGAAAAAACACGGAGAGGTATCTGCTTTTCAGGCATTGACAGCTACGATTTCAGCTTCAGCCGGTATCGGTAATGTGGCGGGGTCTGCGGCTGCGGTGTCAATCGGAGGGCCAGGAGTAATTTTTTGGATGATGGTTGCCGGTATTTTTTCGATGGCTTTAAAATTTGCGGAAGTCCTTTTGGGTATAAAATTCCGTTATGTAAATAAAAAGGATGGAAGTGTTGCCGGTGGACCTATGTATTATATTTTGGCAGGCTTAAAGCATCACAAAGTACTGGGGCGTTTTGCGCCAACTCTTGCAAAGAGTTATGCTGTATGTTGTATATTTGCGATGATTGGCGGCTGGAATTTGTTTCAGATTAATGCGATGACAACTCAAATTACCGAAGTTACGGGTGGCGAGAGTAGTTTTTTCCATAATCAAAGTTGGCTGTTGGGTTTGATTGTTGCTATTATAACTTATGTTACTATTATTGGCGGAATTAAGGCGATTGGTAAATTTACCTCAAAAGTTACCCCTTTAATGTGCAGCTTGTATGTTTTATCAGCTTTCACAATTTGTTTATTTAATATTCATCATTTCCCGCATGCTATACATACAATTATAACCGAAGCTTTTCAGCCAAAAGCTATTGGCGGCGGGATGTTTGCTTGTATGTTATGGGGATTTAGACGTGCTATGTTTGCAAACGAAGCCGGACTGGGTACTGCACCGATAGCATTTTCTGCGGTTAAGACTAATAAGCCGGTAGCACAAGCTTTTATTGCTATGTTGCAACCGTTTGTTGATACGGTAATTGTTGGAGCTGCTACTGCATTTGTTATTGTTATAAGCGGTGTTTATTTGGATAATACCGGACTTGCCGGTATTGAGTTGACCTCTAAAGCATTTGCAAGTGTTTGCCCGTTCTTCCCTATTTTGTTAACTTTTATGGCAAGTTGTTTTGTCTTATCAACTATGCTTTGCGGCTCATATTACGGAATTAAGGGTTGGACGTTTTTATTTGGCGATACGAAATTGACAACTCGTACTTTTCAGGTAATATATTGTATATTCATTGTTATTGGTTCGGCTATGAATTTTCAAAGTATTATAAATTTGTCTGATGCTTTTACTTTGTTCTTAGCTGTCCCAAATTTAATAGCAGTTTTCATACTTTCGGATGTTGTTATTAAAGAATTAAAGAGATATTGTAAGAAATATAACGTAGGTTTGTTTAAAATTGAGAAAGAGGAGATATAAAAAATGAAGAGAAATTGTCTGGAAATTGTAAGACAAAAGTGCGAAAATTGCAGAGCATGTGCATTAGGAGCTACAAGAAACAACATTGTATTTTCTGATGGGGATGCATCTACAGCAAGAATAGTTCTTATTGGAGAGGCTCCGGGAGAAACAGAAGATATGACAGGTCGTCCGTTCGTAGGCAGAGCCGGTCAATTGTTAACGGAATTTTTAACCGAAGCAGGTATTTCCAGAGAAAAAGATGTTTATATAATAAATACAGTAAAATGTCGTCCTCCTGAAAATAGAGTTCCGACAGATGAGGAAAAAGCTGCATGCAGGAAATTTTTAGAAGCTCAAATTGATATCATTAAGCCTGATGCCATTGTCCTTTGCGGTGCTACTGCGTTAAAGTCATTTGTTACTTTAGATAAAAAACAAACTATTTCTAAAGTAAGAGGACAATGGATGACAGTAAGCGTTGATGGTGTGGAATATAAAGCTATTACAATTTTCCATCCGTCTTATTTGTTGAGAAATCATTCTATGGAGGAAGGTTCTCCAAGAAGATTAATGCAGGAAGATTTGAGAAATATAAAAGAAACTGTGCTGCCGGATGTAGATAACAGTAACTTTTTTATGAATGATGTCGATTCATTCTCATCTCTTGCAAGTGTATAAAATTGTTATAAGTATCGTAAATAAAAAGTTCCTTTTAGATTATAAAAGGAACTTTTCATATATTTGACAATATTTTAAATTACGGGTAGCATAAAAATATCTAGGGGGATATTGTTATGAAGAAAAATTTTCTAATATCATTTTGTGTAATGCTTACGTTTGCTTTTAGCGGGTTAGAATGTTATTCCGATCAGGTGTATGTGATACATACGCAAGATAACACTCCAACAGCGTTAGATACAATTCAGGTAAAATCAAAAGATGCTGCTAAAAAGATAAGAAAAAAGACCAAAAGAGCAGCAAGTGTAACAAGCGACTTTATTCAAGACAAGACAGAAGATGCTATGTATGCTACCGGAGATGCTTTAAATACAGGGAAAGAGAAAGCAACCGAAATTACAACTAAAGCAGGTAAAGCTGCAAAACAGGGCGCAATAAATGTTGGTAATGCAACGAAAGAAGGTGCAAAGAAAGCAACAAATTTCACTTTCCGCCATATTCGAGATGGGGCTGACAAAGTTATTCAAAAGACAGAACCACATGAAGTAATTCAAGAACAAAATCAAGAAGGTCAGTTTTAAAACTGACCTTCTATAATATTAAAAATTGTATTTCGGAATAACAAATGGTTCATTATTGGCATCTTTTTCCACGAATTTTAAATAGTAATTAAGAGCTTTTTCTTTAGACTCTTTATATAATTTTTCTGTAATATATTTTTTATAATATTCTGTAATTGTTCCGTCATAATTACCCATAGCTGTTGCGTAGGTTTCAATTATATTCTTATGCGAACCTCCGCCGTATGCTTTTGTTTTGGCATCCGTTCCGGAAGGTCTTATTTCAATAAATTTATCTGTAAATTCAAAATATGTACCGTCACCTACAAATTTAACAGATTTTAAGTTATCGAAAATGAGGCTTTTAAAGGCATCATTAAGAACTTCTTTGATATTTTCAAGGGTCATTTTATCTTCTTTTAATGCAATCGCCATTGCAAGGTAAAATAAATCATTTTTAGTTCTTTTTTCTTCGCCTGCAATTTTTTCGAGTTTTAATTTCTCAATATCAGGTTCTGATTCATTATAATATGCAATGTCAACACGAGTGTCAAATCTGCCCACAATGTCGTTTTCGTTAAATATGTCGTGTAAATATGATGATAATGGTTTATCATTTATTTTAGCAACAAGGGCTGATGCTACAATTATAGCTTCTGTTGCACTCTTTTCTCTCATTGCAACGGCTTTTCTTCCGCATAGAGAATTAATTAAATCTTCTCCGCCCATAATCATTCCGCCGGATTCTTCTCCGCCAAACAGCATTCGAGGATTTTTACCTAGGTTTATTGAATTACCTAACACATCATCAACTATAACATCTTTATCAGGATTGTTTTTAAGTTGTAATTCAACTTTTTTCATAATATTTGCGATTTCTTTGAAACCGACAGGAACGTTAACAACTTTAACCCCGTTTTTCTTTGCCCATTCATCCCATGAAAGAGCCGAGGCTGTTGTTTTTATCATAAATCTCGGATGATTATTCCATAATTTTTCGGCTTTAAGTTGTTTTGTCCAAAAATCCATTAGCATTAAAAATGCTTGATTTGCCGTAAATACTGTAAGTAGTCGGTCTTTTGATAATTCTATATAGTCAATGCCGTTTTCTTTCAAAAAATCTTCTCTGTCGGTTGATTCTGTTTGAGTAATAGTTAATCTGTCGTGGTCAGGGTCTGTAATCAAAACAACCGTTCCTAGCGGTAAATCTTTTAATTTTTCTTGATAATTTAACGTTTCTATAACAGGGAAGAATTTTTCTCCGTTAAGTTTTTTAGCAACAACAGTTGCATCAACGGAATAATCGTAAAATGCTTTTTCGCCTTTAGGTGTTACATCATATTTGCCAATCCCGTGAAAGAAAGAATCTTCTTCTGTATTAAACCAAATAAATTTATTTTTTATTCCTAATTTATCTATTACACGAGAAAGTGTTCTATATGCTGAGCCACCCACATTTTCAACAGCTATTTTACCCTTGTATTTTTTTATTAAATCAAGGTTAATCTTTTTTGCTACTCCGGATTTTAAATATTCCACGTATAAATTTACACCGTCATTAAGCTTCGACATGATTTTTTCGTCAATTAGCGGATTGTTTTTTGCTGCGATTTTTATTGTGTAAGAGCCTTCTTTTTCTGTAATATCAAAAATCTCTTGGATTTTGTCAACAAATTCTAATGACTCTTCCGGTAAATATTGTGAACCTTGCGAGTTCAAGTCTTTTGTAGCATTTTTAACTGATATCCCGTGGCTTGAGGTAATGTATTCTCCTCCAACCAAATCGAGTTTGAAAGCTAAAAATGATGCCAGCCAAATAGGGATTGTTTTTCTTCCCTTAGGAACAAGTGTTTTTATTCCTTGAGCTGCTTGTATTCTTGCAATTGCATCCAAAAATAAGTCAGAATTGTAGCGGACTTCACGTCCTGCGATTTTTAAAATTTCTTTGTCTTTGTATTTTTCTTTTGCAACAAGTGCTTTAGCTAAAGTTGCAAGGACAATTCCGACAAGGTTAATTGGGAACCTTGTATCCTCAGGGAACAAAATGTTTTGAGGACCTCGAATGCCTGCTGTGGAAACCTTTGCTTCTTTTGCATATCCTTCAAACCATTCATATAAATTCAAACCCTCAGGATTTTTCTTTTCATCATAAGGTTTTAGGTGTTCTTTTTTTAGCGTAAAAGTAAATTCACCGTCATTAGAAAAGTCCATCAATTCTCTGTTTTTTATGTAATCGGGTGTTTTTTCGTAAACACTTTTGAATAATTCATTTTCAAGATGATTTTCGGATGTTTTGCAAGCTTTCATAGTTCCCCCTTCTATGTTAATTATAATTAAAATTCAGGTTGTAGTAAATAGTGTAAAAAGGGGATAAATTACCCTCTCTTGAATTTCTAATATTCGGTTTACCCCTCAAATTGAAATTCTTTTCTCTCCATAGGAGAGATGATTTGCTTTGTGTCGATTGCATCATTTTTCTTCTGTGGGGAAACACCGCCGTAGGCGGGGCAGGGGGAATTTCTTAAAAGGTCAACAGCGTTAAATCGGATATACAAAACTTAATATCCATATTAAAACTTAGCAAATAATAGTATCTTTGTGTTTTTATATACATGTGTATAACTAAGGTAGTATTATGACGATTTCAGCAATTAACAGTGTAAAAAGCAATTATAAATTTAACGCACCTGCGTTTACTTCTGAACCGGAAAAAACAGAGGACAAAAAAGAAATAGGAAATACCGGTAAAGCATTGATATTAACAGGACTTGCCGCATTAGCCGCAACAGGGATATATCTTGCAACACGCGGAAGAGGCGGTTCAAAAAACGTTACCCAAGCTGCAAACGACAACCCTGTAACACAAGGTGTTTCTGACGAGGTTAAAGCTTTAAAAGAAAAAATTGCTACCTTAAAAGATTCCATCAAAACAAAATACTCAGCTGAAAGAGAAAAAATTGATGATGCGGCAAATGGCTCTCAACTAAATATTTTTCAACGAAATTGCTTGGAACATGCAAAAAGCGGGAAACCAAATGCTGACAGAATTAAATCTGTTATGGACTTTGATAGAACTATAAAATATATTAAAGAAGCTAAACATCACAATGATAAATCAATAGCTGATTGGCAATCAGACATTAGTAATTATCCAAAAGTATTGAAAGCAAAATTACAAGAACTTAGTAATGATTCTGATTGGATAGAACTAAGAAAATTAAGACACAAAATACAGATTTCTCAATGTAAAGATAACGACGATTTTCGTCGTTTAGAATTGATTGATGAAGTATTATTTTCAAAAGCAAATAATGAAACATCTGCATATTTAAAAATTTTCAATTTAAGTGTAGAAGATGCTATAAAACTGATAAAATCACCAAATACATACGAAGAATTTAAGAAAATAGAAGAACTTGTTAAAAAAACAAATCCGGTTAATTATAACCGTTCAACATTTGTTCGGATGAATTTGGGTTACAAGATAAGCGTTAATAACTTATATTTATCAGGCGATACAAATAAAGAGATACTTACGGTATACCATGATGCGAAGATGGCTCCGGGTGAAATAAAGAAATTTGAGCGTACAATAGCAGATTTGCTTGAACAAAAACAAAATTACCAACAAAAAGTAATTGATTTAGCAAATAAAACTCGCCAGAGTGCAGAAGTTAAAGAGCTTAAAAAACTTGTTGCTAAGTTGAAAGAATTAGAAAAATAACGTTACGATAAACGCACCACCTGCGACTTTGGAGGACAGTTCGTAATATGTCATCACAAGAAGATCTTTGATTTTCGTGGCAATCCGGTGTGTAAATATTGATTGCGGCGCTCTTGTTGGACGCTTGCAATTGACATGCCGCTGTAAATTGTGTATTAATTGGAATATAAAAAAACTCCTGTTAATGTACACAGGAGTCTTTTCTTATTAATATATGATTTAACGATTATTTCTTTTGCTCTTTATCTACGGTTTTAGCAGATACAACGGCTTTTTCGTCAATTTCTTTATCGAGTCCGTTATCTACTTTACCTAAAATTTGAGGTAACTCAATACCTGCTTGATTTGCTAAATCGTGCATTGCAGGAAGTGCTTTAATCAAATCTCTCATAAAGTTTGCGGTTGTTGAGCCGTTAGTTGAGCCGGAACCGCCGTCCCATACCGTAATCTTGTCAAATTTAATATTTTTGATAGCTTCAACTTGTTTTGCAACAATATCTTCTACTTTTTCAATCATCAAGAAGCTTGTTGCAATTTCAGGCCTGTTGTTGCTGATTTTAACAAGTTCTTCATAACCTTTAGCTTTTGCTTCCAATACGGCTTTTACACCTTCAGCTTCTGCAAAGTATTTTGCTTTAATCGCATCTGCTTCACCGAGGGCAATACGTCTTGCTCTTTCAGCTTCTGCATCAGCCTGAACTTGAATCTTTAATTTTTCAACTTCTTGTCTTGCAAGTTCTTCTTTTTTCAATTTTGCTTCTTCTTGCTCCTTTTGTGCCAATAAAACATCACGCTGTGCGTTTGCTTTGGCAACTTCACCTTCTCTAAATGCATCAGCCTGTTTTACTGCTAATGTTGCATTATATTCAGCAATGTTTGCTTTTGAAATATTTTCACCTTCGACAGCTTGCGCTTCAAGGTTTGCAGTTTTAATACGTTGTTCTTTTAGTGCTTCGGTTTTACCGATTTGTGTTTGAGCCAACTGCTCTGCGACTTGTACTTCTCTGATTTTTTCCGCCTCAGCTTCTCCGATAACTGCTGAGGAGTTAATGTTTGCAGTTTGTACACGTTGTTCTTTTTCTGCGTTTGTTTTACCGATTAAGGTTTGAGCTGTCTGCTCTGCGACTTGTACTTCTTTTTCTTTGTTAGCTTCAGCTTCACCGACTGCACCAAGTTTTTCTTGTTGTGCAACTTCTACTTTTGCTTTGTTAATAGCTTCTGCTGCGGCTTTTTTACCGATTGCATCAATATATCCGGATTCATCCGTAATATCTTTGATGTTTACGTTAATTATTTCAAGACCGATTTTATTCAACTCTGTATTTACATTTGCGTTAATTTGCTCCAAGAATTTTTCTCTGTCTTGATTTATTTCTTCAATGGTTAATGTTGCGATTGCAAGACGTAATTGACCTAAAATAATATCGCTTGCTTGAACGATAATATCATTTTTAGATAAGTTAAGAAGTCTTTCTGCTGCGTTAATCATAATATTTTCTTTTGTTGAAATACCGAAAGTGAATGTTGAAGGTACGGCAACACGAATATTGCCTTTAGATAACGCTCCTTTTAAATCTATATCAGTTGTCATCGGTTCAAGGGATAGTACCGAATAGTCCTGAATTAGCGGAATTACAAATGTACCGCCGCCGTGAACACATTTTGCGGTCTTGTTCCCGCCGGTTTTACCGTAAATAACGATGATTTTGTTTGATGGGCAGCGTTTGTATTGATTTGCGATAAAAATAAATACCGCTAAAAGAATCAATGCAGGCACAAGAACCCATGTTACAAATGATAAATAGTCCATTTTTCTCTCCTTTTTCTTATTCTTTTTCTATGTATAATTTATTATTTTCGTATTTTACAACTTTTATGGGACTAAAGGCTTCAATTGTTTCGTCGCTTGTGTTTTCAGCTTCTTCAATTGATAATTGTTTGTTAATTTCTATTTCAATTTGCCCCATCCCTTTTGGTTCAAATTTTGTGTAAGCTTTTCCGATAATTCCCACAGCTTTTGTGTAATCTTTGATAACTCTTTTATTTAATTTTTTGACGCAAAACATTAGGTATGCGGATAGTGTCATTATTACAAGGCCGAATATTATTGCGATTGCACTTGCCATAATTGATTTCATTCCCCATGTTTTTATGGCGGTTAATCCCATCCATCCTGTGCCCATCAAAAATGCCAAGATTGACTGTATTGATAAAAAATCAAAAGAGTCATCAGTTTCAAATGATGAATTAAAATCAGTGTGAACCTCTGTGTCGCCTCCAAATACAGCGAATAAAAACATCTTTAAAATATAAAGAGTTGTAGATATGAGTGCTGTATAATAAAACACTTTGACCAAACTTTCCGATGTAATATTTTCCATAATATAAATCCTTTCTCCGAGATTATAATTTTAAAATGAATAAATGTAATCATTTAAAGATATGATTAGAAATGGTAATTACGGTATAAGCTTTACTATTATTGTGATTTATGGTATAATTTGATCAGATTAGGGAGCTAGTAAATTTAATATGGCTAAAAATAAAGAAAAAAAATCGTATTCAACACGAAATGCTGAGCAATTTAATAAATGGCGTAGTTTTTGTCAGTTCTTAGTGTGTAAAATATTTTATATGATAAGATTGAAACTGGTATATAGATTGGAAGTAAATGGCTTAGAAAATGTTCCGAAAGACAATAATTATATAATATGTCCAAACCACTTGTCGACATTAGATCCACCGATGATTGCGGGAATATTTCCTCGCAGTGTTGCGTTCATGGCAAAAAAAGAGTTGTTTGATATAAAATTTTTGCGTTGGTGGCTTGATTGGCTTGGTGCATTCTCCGTAAACAGAGAAAGTCTTGCACCGTCAACAATAAAAACTGTAATGAAAATTAAGAATAGTGATTGGGTCTTAGGAATGTTTCCACAAGGAACTCGTGGTATTCCCGGTGAAATAAAAAATGTATCAAGTGGTTTTGCAGGGCTTGCAAAAATTACTAAATGCGCAATTTTACCTGTAGGATTAACAGGAACAAATGAAGTAAAAAGAATACCGTTTACGGGTAAAATAGTTGTGAATATTGGAAAACCAATTCCATATAGTGATAATTTAAATGAGATGGTTAATAAATGGGGACAAGCTGTAGAAGAGCTTACCGGATTTAAGTTTGTTGCAGAAAATGCGTCAGAAGAAAAAGTAGTTGGAGTTGATAAGTAAATGAGTAAAGTATCAGAAAAAGAAAAAGAACAAAGAAATTACAATAGACGTTATGCATCAGAGTATGGTTTTTGGCGATCGATTTGGTACATGATTTTCTTGTATTGTGTAACAGTTCCGTTCTTTTCTATATTTTATAATTATGAAATTACAGGTAGAGAAAATTTGCCTAGAAACGAAAAAGGCTCAAAATATGTATATTGCGGAAATCATGTTTCCATATTCGATCCTTTCTTAATTCCATTTGCGACAAAGCGTATAATGGCTTGGATGGCTAAGAAAGAGTTGTTTGATCCTTCTGAAAAGTTCAGTAAATTAATAATTTCATTAGGCGCTTTTTCAGTCGATAGAACAAAACCTGAAATTGCTACTTTTAAAACGGTAAGGGATATTTTTACAACCAGATGGTCTTTGGGAATTTTTCCGCAAGGCGGTACTCGTCCGTATGGAAAACTTGACGGTATAAAACCGGGGTTCGCAGTGATTGCAAAAAATGCGAAAGCTGATATTGTTCCTGTTGCAATAGCAGATTTTTCAGGATATCCGCAATTAAAACCTTTTAAAAAACAAACGGTAAGGTTACATATTTGTAAACCTATTTCATACAAATTACCCGCAGAAGAAATTGCATACAGATGGTGTGAAGAAATTTCTAAAAACGCAAATTATGAAAATTGTTACCCGAAACCGGAAGTTGTAAAGGAAGAAGTTCCGGCTGAAGTGTAATAATATTTAAATTACAGATGTAAAAAACTCCCGAATTCTCGGGAGCTTTTTTCGCTGTCTTATTTAAAGAAAGGAATTTAGTTTTTAGTGTGTGTTATTTTGTGTAGGGGTTATACCTCGGCTAACTTAGCTAAGGCTGCTGTTGCTGCATCTTTAACATTCTTGTCTTTATCATTTTGAGCAATTGTGAAGATTGTTTCTAAATCTTTCTTATAGCTTGGGTTTTGAATGTAACTTAATGCTTCTACTGCTGAAGTTCTAACCATTGGGTTAGGGTTGTTCTTTAATTGTTCAACAATAGTTACAGCACCCGGTAATTCAGTTAAAGGAACAACTGAATTAGTTAATTTTTGGACTTCATCTCCGTATAATTTTTGCATTATTGCGGCAGTGAACATTGCATAACTCTTGTTTCTTTCAGCCTGTTCTTTAGGTGAAATTGTTGTTGCAAGTTTTTGTTCATCTTCTGTTAATTTTTCATTTGCAAACATTTTTTGTCTTGCAGCTTGTTGTTCGGCACTTGGACCTTCAAGAGCGCTTGTATCAGCTGTCATTATGTTGGTTAATGCATCAACTACTTTTGTATCAAGAAGTTCTGTTGCCTTTTGTGGTTCTTTATCAACCATATTAGCTATTTCTTCCATTGCTGCAGCTTGTACATCGTAGTCATTATTTGTTAATTTTGCTATAAATTCGTTTAAATCGACCTGAGGTTTTACTTCTTTAGGTTCTACAACTTCTACAGGTTTTTCTTCAGCCACAGCTTTAGGGGCTTCTTCTGCTGGTGCAGGAGCTTCAGCTTTTGGTTCTTCTGCTTTAACTTGTTCTGTTACTACCGGTGCAGGAGGTACAGCTTCAGGTTGTACAGGTAATTCTTGAACAGGTGCAGTCGCAACAGGAGCCGGTTGAACCGGTGTTTCAGTAACCGTTGGCGGAACTACTGCCGGAGCTGAAATGCACGGTGGCATGTAATAAGGTTGAACCGGAGCCTGCGGGTAACTGTAATATGGCATTGTCGGAGTTGCATATTGTGGTGCATACTGAGGTGCTGCCATTTGCTGAGGCGCAGGTACGTTGACCATCGGGTTGTGTACATCAATTTTTACTGCGTTATAGCTTGGTTGTTGTGGTGCTTGTACGCATGCGGGTAAATTTGGAATTTGCATCATCTTTATTTTTTCCTTTCAATAAATAATTCTTGTCTATTCCTATTCTACCCTTTAAATACTCCTCAAGAAAAATAATTGCCATATTTTTTTCATGTTTTAACAAAACTTAACATGATAGGACTGAAAAATAACTAAATATGCCCTTTTTATTGTTTTGAGATTTAAATATTTTGTGATACAATATGCATATAATTGTGTGTATACAGGTATAGGGTATTAAAGATTAATATGTTATCAGAGATAAAAGAAAGAAAGTCTATAAGAAGTGCTTTGGGAAAGGCGCTTGTAGAGGCCGGGAGAAAAGATTCTAATATAGTAGTAATGGATGCAGACTTGGCATGCTCTACTCAAACAGCAATGTTTGGAAAGGAATTTCCTGACAGATTTTTTGATATGGGTATATCAGAACAAGATATGATGTCTACTGCCGCAGGTTTGGCTTCTGTAGGTAAAACGCCTTTTGTTGCTACTTTTGCAATGTTTGCAACTGCAAGAACCTACGATCAAGTTAGAAATTCTATATGTTATCCGGAATTTAATGTGAAGATTGTGGGAACGCATGGGGGTGTAACCGTTGGAGAAGACGGAGCAAGTCATCAAGCTCTTGAAGATGTTGCGCTCATGAGAAATATTCCGAATATGTCGGTAATTGTTCCTGCTGATTGCAGAGAATGCGAGGAAGTAGTTAAATTTGCTGCTGAAAATTATGGTCCGATGTATATCAGAATACCAAGAACAAATGTGTACGATATATTTGGTGAGGATTATGAATTTGATTTTTGTAAAGTAAATGTAATACAGGAAGGTTCAGATGTTACTGTTATTACAAACGGAGAAACTTTAGCTGAGGTTATATTGGCTGCACGGGAATTAGAAAAGGATGGTTATTCTATTCAAATTCTTCATGCTCCTGTTGTAAAGCCTCTTGACGATTCGACAATTATTGAAAAAGCAAAATTGACAAAATTTGTTATAACAGTTGAAAATCACTCCATAATTGGAGGGTTAGGAAGCGCAGTTTGCGAATTGTTATCATATAATTCTCCTATGCCTGTTATAAGACTTGGGGTAAATGATACATTCGGACAAAGCGGGAAATGGGATGAGTTGCTTGATTATTATGGGTTAAGCGCATCTAAACTGGCAAAAACAATAAAAAAACAAATAGACAGATTTAGGCTTGTAAAATAAGTAAAAGGTATAGAAATGATTCAATTCAGATCGGTTACAAAAAAATATAAAAATGGCAATTACGCATTAAAAAATGTGAATCTTGATATAATGCCCGGTGAATTTGTGTTTGTTGTAGGTGCTTCGGGGGCAGGAAAATCAACATTAATGAAGCTTTTGTACCATGAAGAGTGTGCTACAAGCGGCACTGTTACTATAGGTGGGATTAATATAGCTAATCTTGCGAATGATAAAATTCCCAGCCTGAGAAGATGTATGGGAATTGTTTTTCAGGATTATAAGCTTTTGCAGAATATGAGTATATATGATAACGTCGCATATGTAATAAGAACTCTTGGAATTAGTACAAGAGAAATTAATGCCAGAGTCATGGGCGCATTAAAGATTGTTGGTTTAGAACATAAGATTCATGCGACTCCATCGGAATTATCCGGTGGTGAACAACAAAGAGTAGGTATTGCAAGAGCAATTGTAAACGGGCCTCCCTTATTGATAGCGGATGAACCGACAGGTAACTTAGATCCTAAAAACTCTTTAGAAATTATGCAAATTTTGGATCAAATTAATCAAAGGGGAATTACAGTTATCGTATCTACTCATGATAATGCAATGGTAGATTATTTTAGAAAAAGGGTTATTACTCTTGATAAAGGCGAAGTAATCAGGGATATTCAAGCAGGTACTTATGACTAAACAAAAGATAAAAAAAGAAGTAAAAAAACATATACCGAAAGATTGGTTGTGTGAGCTCAGAATTTTGTATAGGCTTTCGATGGAAACATTGAATGATATCAAAAGAACAGGTATAGTCAATCTTGTAATCATAACAACTATGGCGGCAATTTTAACTATATTTGGTGCATTTTTCCGTTCGGCAATGACGATTTCTTCATTTGCGCATGAATTAGGTAATGTTTTGGAAATTTCAGTGTATTTGAAAGCGGATGCTGATGCAAATCTTGTTAAAAATCGAGTAAATGAAATTGAGCATGTCGAAAATGTAAAGATTATCCCAAAGGCAAAATCGTGGGCAGATTTGAAAAGAGAAATGAAATTACCGGAATTGGAAAATCCGTTACCGGATACGTTGCATGTAAAAGTTGATAAGCCTGAACATATTGATTTGGTGTTCTCAAAAATTAAAAACCTTAATACTGTCGAGGATATGAGTTATGCACAACAGCTTGCGAAGAAAATTCAGGCATTAAATCATGTAGTAAATACTATAACTGTGCTTGTTGTCATAATCCTTGGTATTTTGACAATTACAATAATAAATAATACCATACAGCTTGTAATTCAATCTCGAAAAGATGAAATTGAGATTATGAGATTAATGGGTGTAAGCAACTGGTATATAAGATTTCCGTTGCTGATGCAAGGCGCATTTTATGGGTTTATGGGCTCGATAATCGCTTTTATACCATTACATTTTGTTGAGAATTGGCTATTAAAAGCGCACCAATTTTTTATGGTTCCGACACCGCAGTATGCACAAACATCGGTTACTCTAACAATGTTTGCAATGGGTATATTATTTGGTGCCGGTGGTAGTTTACTTTGTATTAAGAAACATTTGCAAGTGTAGTATATGAATACAGTTATAATAATTACGGATTATGAGGAAATAAAACTAAAAATGCAAGAAAATCTGGTTCTGTTAAGAGGGTCAGATAGGTTGTTGTCCGTAAATTATGATAATGCTCCTGATGTTTTGTACGATATTCGTCCCGATATCGTAATCCTGCATGAACACGAGAGAAGAGAGAAAACTATCGGAATAATAAAATATCTAAAAGAAAGACGAATATTTTCAAATTCAAATATTGTTTTGCTTGCCAATGTGTATGATAAAGATTTTATTTTAGAAGCATACGATGAGGGTATTAATGATTATATTACTCTGCAATCAGAGCCATCTGAAATCCTTATACGTGTTATTAACAGTATAAAAATGTCAGGGATGAAATCTAAAGCAAAAAGATTTGAAAAAATTTTGGAGTTTTATAATATTATTGATATATCAAGCGAATTTTACAGCACGAAGTTCGAAAATGAAATTTTTAGTACGGAATTGCTTCGCGAAAATTATGAAAATGGCAGCTATATGATGCTATCTCCAACTGAAAATTGCAAAAAAGATTTTTCGACAGATAAGATGAATACTATATTAAAAAATGTGTTGAGGATAAATGATATTGTTTCCGGTCCGTCAGGTGCGAAATACGGTATTTTGTTGCAAGATGATATTGAGGGTGCAATTAAAGTTTTTGAAAAGATAAAAGCAGAGCTGATTGATAAAAAATATGACTTAAGAGCCGGTATTACGGCTATTGATTCAAATAAATTTGATGAGATAAAGAAAAAGACTATAAGTGCATTGAATAGTGCCATTTTATCTGATAAAGAATATGTTATATATTCTGCAGAAGGAAGTTCTTCCGAAAATTGGTTAGATTTTCCGGAAGATAAAGATAAAACGTATAAATTTTATAAAAAAGCTTTCGGACAAAAAATTGAAAATGTAATTGCTCCTGTATTTTTTAGATTGCAAAAAACATACGAGGAAAAAATAGGGGATGCTGATATAGAGCAATTTACAGATGAACAGCAAAGTGTTTTTAGAATTATTAACGGGAAAAATGAAAGCCGTTTAACGATGATATATCCTGGATATTCAAAACTTGTTATCACAATTACACATACAGGTTTTGACTCTCCTGAAAATCGTACTATTACTATTCCGTTAAAAGAAATAACTCAAGCAAAAATCGATGAGATTGTTGAAAGTTTTATAAATGAATTTATGGGAATATACAGACATATATAGATGAGGTCATATGAAATTGTTAAATGAAAAAGATTCACTCGTAATCGTAATAGACATACAAGACAAACTTGTAGCCGCTTTGGAAAAAGATACGGTTGTATCAAAAGCCGCAAAGCTAGTCGCTGCTGCAAATATTTTGGATATTCCTGTAATAGTAAGTGAGCAATACCCAAAAGGTTTGGGACAAACAATTTTTGCAATAAAAAATCAACTTCCTCAAAATTCTGAAGTAGTCGAAAAAACTTCATTTTCACTCTTGGAAGAAGAGGGTATGTTAGATAAAATTAAATCTTATGGTAAAACGCAAATTATTTTGTGTGGGATTGAAACACATATATGTGTGCATCAAACTGCGGCGGCATTGCTGGATGCCGGATTCGAAGTGTATATCGCAAAAGATGCGTGTGCAAGCCGTAATAAATATGAGTTTAAGCAGGGAATAGAGAGAATGCATGCAAATGGTGCAAAAATTTCTTGTCTTGAAATAATTCTTTTTGAATGGCTAAGAGGTGCATCTCATCCTAAATTCAAAGAAGTTCAAATGTTGATAAAATAATAAAATTTATTATTCATAAATCCTTACATAATTCCAGTATGAGCGGAATACTTTTTTTACGTATTCTCTTGTTTCAGGATATGGAATCTGTTCGGTAAATAAATCAGGATCAAAATAATTCAAAGATTGTTTCCATTGCTTAACCGCACCAACTCCGGAATTGTATGCAGCAACAGACGATATTTCAATTCCGTCAAGTTGACTTCTTACTGCAGCATAATGGTAACATCCTAAGACGACATTCATATCAGGATTAAATAAATTAACTCCTGTAATACCATGTTTGAATGCCGTATCGGCCCCCGTTGTCGGCATTAATTGCATAAGTCCTCTTGCGCCTACAGAGCTTTGCGCATTTGGATTAAAATAACTTTCTTCTCTTGTTAAGCCGAGCATCAACGGGGCATTTACTCCGGCTCTATCTGCGGCACTTCGGATTTGTTCATAGAAAAATACAGGATATACCAGCCTCCATCTTAAATCACTTCTATGTGGTTTTTCTTCCAGCTTGTCCATTGCATTCCTTGCAATCAGCATAGCATGGCTATTTTCTCCTTTTTGATAAAGAGCCCAACTCTTTAAGAATTCATCGTAGGATGTATATTCATCCAGAACATCCCAATCTCCTAAAGATACAAGTTTGTCTAAAAAGTAATGACGCCTTTCATATGGAAATTCAATTGGTTTTTCTTTAATTCCTGTTGCTATAATTGAAGTTTTATTGTTTTTTAATCTTACAAAGGCTCTAAAGGCATAATAGCTGTCAGGGAAACGTGATATAACCCCACGATAGTAATTTACATAATCCTGATAAGCCTTGGCTCTTTCACTTACCCTGCCCATATAGTACATTACTATTGGAGCATAGGTTTGGTCATTTTTATATTTGTTCAGAAAATCTATACCGATACGTTGTGCATCAGGGATATTGTTTTTATTAACCATATCTAAGAATATCTTAGCTTGTGCTTCTGCTGTAAAATCGCTTGAAGGATACCATAAGTATAGGTTTTTGTAACAATCAGCTCTATCCTTTTCTTCTCCATAGCGGCATTTTATTACCATTAAATAGTCTTTACCTCGAGATTTTGCAATTCCTAATAAATTAATTGCAGCCTGATATTTTGAAGGTACTATTGACATATAAGCATCAATAGCTTCATAGACATCTTCTTTTTCAATGTAATCAGCATTTCCTTTTAATCCCCATTCGGTTAAAAATTTTATTCGAGCGTTGTTTCCTGTTGCTTTTGCATTAATTACATCAAATGCCCAACTGTTTTTAACTTCTGATTTTTTTGAAAGTTCATCAGCTTTTTTGTAGTCCCCCAATTTATAACTCGATTTTGCCATTAGCAGGTAATCGTCTTTAGAAATCGTTGCGTCAATTTTGTTCCAATCATTTATGACTGACATTGCGAGTCTGCCGGCAGGGGCTTTTTTAAGATAATGCCTAAAATGATTTTGAATATCTTCTTTTGCTGAAAGCGGAAAAATTTTTTCTCCTTCATATTTTTTTAGCATTAGATGTCCCAGGTAGTATTCCGAGGCTATTGCATAATCGGAGTGCGGGAATTTATTTATTATGTATTCAAAATGCTTTTTTGCAGCCTGTGGATTTGAGTCGGTAATAATTTGTGCAAGATTATATCTTACCTTAATGGACAGCATATGTTTAGGGTATAACATCAAGAAAAACTTATATTGTTTTTCTGCTGATTTTACATCATCAATATCTGTTGCTGCAACTCCCTGGTGATATATTGCAAGCGGTTTCAAATCCGAAATGATATTTACTTTTGAAAATAAATAATATGCCTGAGAGTAATTTTTGGCATTATACTCTTTTAATGCTTGAGAATATATTTCATCTGTTTTTGTTGCGGGTTGATATATGCTCAACCCAAAATATACCATTAATACAAGTAGTGCAGTACCTGCGGCTACAGTATACACATATTTTTTAAACGTATCCCAGCTAATCATACTATATATTTTAGCATAATTTGTTGTTAATTTAAAACACTAAACAAAAAGTTTACAAAATATATATACTGAATTATAATGAACATAACAGATTGGAGAGCTTGGAAATGGAAAAGTTTGTTCAAGAAAAATATATGCGTCCTTGGGGTTATTATATTAATATTGCGCAAGGTGACGGATATCTATCAAAAATTTTGCATGTAAATTCCGGAGCAAAACTTTCTGTTCAGTCTCACAATTGTAGGAGTGAACATTGGTTTGTTCTTAAAGGTGAGGCGGATGTTTTATTGGGTGAAAATGAAATAACCTTATCGAGCGGACAAAGTCTGGATATCCCGCTTAAAGCTATTCATTCTGTCGGGAATTCTAAAAATTCGGATTTGGAAATTTTAGAAATACAAACCGGAGAGGTTTTATCGGAGGATGATATAGTCAGATATAAGGATATTTACGGTAGAGTTTAGATAATTTATTTTATAAAATTTATATCTTCCGATATTTGTTTTTTTAATTCATCCAATGATAAAAATTTCTTTTCCGGACGCAGCATTGACGTAAATTCGACCGTTATTTCCTCTCCATAAATATCTTTATCAAAATCTAAAATATGAGTTTCAATTGTCGCTAAACTCGTTTCCCCAACTGTAGGACGCAGTCCGTAGTTTGTAACACCTTTGTAAACTTTGTCTTTATACGTTATATCGGTTGAGTATGCCCCAAATGGCATGTCTGTAATCTTTTCCGGCATGAGGATGTTCGCTGTTCTAAATCCCAATTGCCTTCCAATTTGTTTACCTTTAATAACTATTCCGGTAATTTTGAATTTATATCCCAACATTTTATTGGCTTTTTTAAGGTTTCCTTCTTTTAAATATTTTCTTATTTGTGTGCTGCTAATTAATTCGTGTTCAATTTTTTGGGGTTCTATAACAAAATATTTATATCCGTATTTTAATGCATTGTTCTTTAAAAATTTCGTGTCACCAATTTTGTCTTTCCCAAAATTGTGATTAAATCCTGTAGATATTGCTTTGGGTGAAAAATTCTTTACAATAATATTCTTTAAGTATTCATCTGCGCTCATCGATGCTATTTTTTCAAAATCTAATTCAAAAAGATAGTCAATTCCTATTTCGGCAATCTTATTTCTGCGTTCTGCTTCTGTCAATATATACTTAGGAGCGACTTTTTTTAAATAGCAGAACGGGTGGTTTTTAAAAGTAATAACTGCAGATTTTAATCCGTGTTCTTTTGCGTAATTAACGGCTGACAACAAAACTTTTTGATGCCCAATATGTACTCCGTCAAAAAATCCCAGTGCCAATGACAAATTTTCTTTTTTTGTAACTTCGGAAAAAATCTCCATATAAATATTATACCCTAAACAGACCAAACAAAAAGGTTCTGTGTTTTACAGAACCTTTTTGTATAATATAGTAATTTTTATAAATTACTTAACTGAGCTTAATGGCTTTGGGCCGGCATTTACGATTTCTGAAGGCATATTCGGATACTTCGTAGTGAAGTTATCGTTGAACATTTGAGCCAATTTGTTAGCAGCTTCATCGTAAGCAGCCTTATCTGACCACATACCTCTTGCATCCAACATTTCATCAGGAACGTTAGGACAAGATGTAGGGTAATCAACATTGAATACATCGTGGTGTTTGAATTCAACAGAATCAAATGATCCGTTCAATGCTGCCGTAACCATTGCTCTTGTATAAGCAAGCTTAATTCTCTTAGCACCTGAAGATGCGCTGCCGCCTGCCCAACCGGTATTAACTAAGTATACTTTAGTTCCGTATTGGTCTAATTTGTCACCTAACATTTTTGCGTAAACTGATGCATCCATTGGCATGAATGGTTCACCAAATAATGTTGAGAATGTTGGAACAGGTTCTGTAATACCTCTTTCGGTACCTGCTAATTTTGATGTGAAACCTGTTACAAAGTGGTACATAGCTGCGTTTTTATCCAATCTCGAAATTGGAGGTAAAACACCAAATGCATCAGCAGTTAAGAATACAACAACTTTTGGAATACCGCCCATTGAAGGAATTGCAGCATTGTTGATGTAGTTAACAGGATAACCAACACGAGTGTTTTCTGTTAATGAGCTATCAAAGAAATCTAATTCTCTTGTTTCAGGGTTCATTATTACATTTTCAACCAATGAACCGAATTTAATAGCATTATAAATATCAGGTTCGTTTTCTTCTGTAAGGTTGATACATTTTGCGTAGCAGCCGCCTTCAAAATTGAATACGCCATCAGGTGACCAACCGTGTTCGTCATCACCGATTAGCTTACGGCTAGGATCTGCTGACAATGTGGTTTTACCGGTTCCTGAAAGACCAAAGAAAACAGCTGTTTCATGAGTTTCAGGATCCATATTTGCTGAACAGTGCATAGGAAGAACATTCTTCTTAGTCATTACATAATTCATAGTCGCAAATACTGATTTCTTAATTTCACCTGAGTATTGAGAACCTGCAATGATAATCATGTGAGCTTCGTAGTCAATTGCTATGCATGCTTCGGAATTTGTTCCGTCAACTGCCGGATCACATTTGAAACCAGGAGCACAAATAATTGTGTAATCAGCTTCGCCGTATGAAGATAATTCTTCTGCGGTTGGTCTGATTAATAATTGATGAATGAACATGTTTTGAGATGCCATTTCATTAATTACTCTGAATTTTTGAGTGTATTTCTTGTCAGCGCCAGCAAAACCATCAAAAATAAATACTTCTTTACCGTTTAAGTAATTAATCATTTTTGATTTGATTGAATTAAATGCTTCTCTTGAAATAGGACGATTTACCTTGCCCCATGCTATATCATCATGTATGCTTGGGGTATCAACGATAAATTTATCCTTAGGTGAACGACCGGTGTATTTCCCGGTTGTAACAACTAAAGCGCCTGTTTCAGATAATGTTCCTTCCCCTCTTCTTAAAGCAGCTTCTGTTAACTGAGCCGGAGTCCAGTTTCTGTGTACTGCAGAAGGAGAAGTAATACCTAACTTTTCAATACCATAAGTTTCCATCTTATATTTCCTCCTTTGTTATGGATTAGAATTTACCTATATATAGTTAGTGTACTATAAACACTAATAATTTGCAATAGTCTTACATAACTTAATTTTTAGTAAAAAATAACTCTTAGTATGAACTAAGAGTTATTTATAAAAGTTAATCTCTTTATTGAGAAACTAGAAGTTAAGACCTGCTTCACGAGCTGCATCAGCCAAAGCTGCAACACGTCCGTGATACAAGAATCCTCCTCTATCAAAGACTACATCATTTACGCCTGCCTTAAGAGCTCTTTTTGCAATAGCTTCACCAACAGCTTTTGCAGATTCAATGTTTCCGCCGTGAGCTAATTTTTCTTTCAATTCTTTATCGATTGATGAAGCAGATGCTAAAGTAACTTTATTTACATCGTCAATTACTTGAGCGTAAATGTGCTTTGTACTTCTATATACAGCCAATCTAGGGCAATCAGGAGTTCCTGAAATTTTTACTCTGATAGATTGGTGTCTTTTTTGTACTTGTGGTTTTCTAACTTTTTGTTTAATCATTTTGTATTTCCTTTCATACCCAAACCGCATTGAGAACCTACTTCAAGAGTTTATGTGGGCCAGATATTTTTAAATTACCTAATAGTAATTAAGGTTTAATAGTGCTATATATTATTTTTTACCAGCTTTACCGGCTTTACGTCTTACGTATTCACCTTCATATCTTACACCCTTTCCTTTGTATACTTCAGGAGGACGTTTTGATCTGATGAATGCTGCAACGTCACCAACTGTTTGTTTGTTGGTACCTTTTACTGAAATCTTAGTGTTAGCTTCAACTGAAATAGTAATACCGGCAGGTGGCTCAACTATTACAGGATGAGAATAACCCAATGCTAAATTTAAGTTTTTGCCTTCCATATTCGCACGGTAACCAACACCTTGGATTTCAAGTTTCTTTTCAAAACCTTCCTTAACACCATGAACAGCGTTAGCAACTAAGGTTCTTGATAAACCGTATAATGCATCTGCTACTCTGGTATCAACTGTTTTTGTTAAAAGAATTTGGTTATCTTTTACTTCTACCTTAATTTCAGAACGAACAGAAACGGATTCTTGTCCTAAAGGACCTTTAACCGTAACTTCTTGTCCGTCTATTTTTACTTCGACTCCTTGCGGAATGTCAATCGGTTTTTTACCAATACGTGACATAGTGTTTTCTCCTTATGGTATATTAGTGAACTCTGTCAGGCTTTTCTACCAATTACACCTGACACAATGTGCATAATAACACGGACATGTTTTATTGTAAACATGTCCGTGTTAGTTCGTAAATTATTGTAAATAAAGTGTTTTATTTGTTAAATTCTTCAAAGAATTTTCTGAGAACTTCTTGTCCTTTAATCATCGATTTGTAGCAAACATTTTCTTCTTTGCAGTGCATATTGTGAACGTCTGCTAAACCTACCAAAAACGGTAATATCTTTTCATTTTTTGAATTGTAGCTGTTTGCGTAAATGTGAGTTTCTGCGCCTGCGTGGAAAGATCCGATTTCAGGAGTTACGCCTACGGCTTTGGCTGCACATTCAAATATTTGCGGCACAAAGTTATCCCAACCTTTTTCAAACGGCGGAATGTGTTCTTTAAATGTTATAGTAATTTTTGCCAGCCCTTTATAATCATCATTTATGCCGTCAACAATGGTTTGCATTAAATCTTTTAATTCTTTTTCTTTATCTCTGCTTGAGCTTCTTATAGAATAAGTCGCTTTTGCGTGTTGATTGATAATGTTTGTAACATCAACATTTCCTGCGGATATTCCTCCGATATTACAAGAAGTAATAACCTGATGTGTTTCGGGATCAGAGTAAAAAACCCCTTGTGGTAAGTCCGATACTACATCAGCTATAACTTTAGCCGCATTTTCTCTTTTAGGATCACCGATATCTATACCGGAGTGTCCGCCTTTAAAGGTTTCTACATCAATAGTTGCAAGGGTATAACTTGCTCCTGATGTCATAAATTGTCCTAATGAATCGCTGTCCAAAACGAGAGCATATTTTGATTTAATTTTTGATTTGTCAAAATTTTTAATTCCTGACATTCCGGATTCTTCATCTCTTGTGAATATAATTTCAAGACCGCCGTGTTTTAAATCACTTTTTGCTAAATATAGTGCAAAATATAGAGCATTAGCCACTCCGGCTTTATCATCCGCACCAAGAGTTCTGCCTTCTGCGTGAATTAGTCCTTCATCATCAAGATATGTTTTTACGGGAGAATCATCTCCAATTACATCCATATGTGAGGATAAAAGGATGGGGTCTTTATTTCCGTCTGTTGGCGGTATATATATGTATACATTGTTGTAACTGTCGAATTCGCAATGGATATTGTTGCTGTCGCAAACCGATTTTATATAATTTGCAACATTGTGTTCTTTTAATGACGGAGATGGAATTTCTGCTAAAGTGCAGAATAAATCTATCAATCCGTTTTCTTTTCTTAATTCCTCTATTTTCATTTTGAATTCTCCTTATCTGCTGTTAATTTTATACTAACACATTTTTTTTATACGGACAAATATTATTTTTATAAGGCGTGTTTTGATAAGCAGAAAAAATATTATAGTTATGACTCTTGCGTTATTTTTGAATTTAAACTATAATAATGTGAGTATAGGTAAGAAGTTATGGGCTATAAGATATTATCAAAAAAGGAGATTTGTCCTAATCAATACGAATTGGTTATTGATGCACCTTATGTTGTAAGAAATGCCAAAGCAGGACAGTTTATAATATTTAGAGCGGAAGAAGATGGCGAACGAGTTCCGCTTACAATTGCTGATATCAATAAAAATTCCGGGGCGTTGACGATTGTTTTTATGGCGGTTGGTTATTCTACGAAAAAATTAGCAGAGCTTAATGAAGGGGATGAAATACCGGATATTGTAGGTCCTTTGGGAAAACCAACAGATATAAAAAAATACGGAACAGTTGTTTGTTTGGCAGGCGGGTACGGTGCTGCACCTTGTTATTTGATTGCGAAAGCTTTTAAAGAAGCCGGTAATAAAGTGTATATGATTATGGGTGCAAGAAATAAAGATTTAATATTCTGGGCAGATAAAATGAAAGAAGCTTGTACGGAGCTTTTTGTTACTACAGATGATGGTTCTATGGGGGAAAAAGGCTTTGTGACAGGTGTTCTTGAACGCCTGATGAATAATGAAAAAATAGATTATGCAATTGCTGTTGGTCCGATGCCAATGATGAGAGCTGTTGCAAATATGACAAGAGATAGGGGAATTTATACTGAAGCAAGTATGAATCCTATTATGGTTGATGGTACCGGAATGTGCGGAGCATGCCGTGTTACTGTCGGAGGTAAGGTTAAATTTGCATGTGTTGACGGTCCTGATTTTGATGCTCATCAAATTGATTTTGACGAGGTTATCAACAGAACTAAGATATATAAAGATTATGAGCGTCAACGAGATGAAAATTGTAATTTATTAAAGCAAGCAAAATTATAAGGTTACAATATTTAAAAAGGAGAAATTATGGCAGTTGATAGAAATTCTATTCCGTTTTGTCCGCTGATGAGTGCAGGTTCTGAAGTTGATATGGTTTGTACTCAAGAAAGATGCGCCTGGTATATTCCAAACGTAAAAAGATGCTCAATGTATATCATGGCATTTAATGCGTTATTGGATGCAAATACTAAACAGGTTCCTAAGAAACGTATATAATATATTTTTAAATATTGGAAGTAAGATAAAGATAATATTACATTAATCTAAGAAAGAACAACCATTATGAATATTATTGTATGTATAAAACAAGTGCCGGATACTTCCGATATAAAGTGGACAGAAAATAACACTATCCAAAGAGAGGGTTTGGAGAGTGTTATGAATCCTTATGATGCTTATGCTCTTGATGCGGCTCTGTTAATTAAGAAAAACTTGAGCAATGTAACTGTAACTGCTATATCAATGGGTCCGAAACAAGCTGAGAAAGTTTTGAAACGTGCTTTAGCTTTGGGCGCTGATAAAGCCGTCTTGTTGTCTGATAAGAAATTTTCAGGTGCTGATACTTATGCAACGGCAAAGACGATTTCGGCTGCAATAAAAACAATGAATGAACCTTATGATTTAATATTATGCGGACAATTTGCCGTAGATGGTGATACAGCACAAACAGGTCCTAGTATTGCAAGTTTTTTAGATATGCCTCAGGTTACATTTGCTAAAGAAATTATTGATTTCAAAAAGGATTATTTAACTGTCAAGCGAGTAACCTCAGAAGGCTGTGAAACAGTAAAAGTAAAACTTCCGGCTGCTGTTTGTATGATTAAAGGAGAGAATGACCCCTCAAGAGCTACTATAAATGGTGTAATAAAAGCAAATAAAGCAACAATATTGATGAAAGGACTTGATGATATAACGCTTTCTGCTGATGATGTCGGATTAAAAGGCTCTCCTACGTATGTAAGTAAAGCTTTTAGGGCTAAGACAAGGGTTGTTGATTGTGATTTTGTTGATAATGCCGAGACTTTAGCTGAGATTATATGGACCTGTGGAGGTAATGATGAGTAAAGGGATTCTCATTTGGGCTGAAGCAACAAGAGATGGCTATTTGCATCCGGTGACTTTTGAATTGGCGAATAAAGCAAATGAACTGTCAAAAAAGATGGATAATTCGCCTGTTATGGCATTTGTTATGCTTGAAGAAAGTAAAGTCTTAAATTATAGAGAAGCTTTTGAATTAAACGGTTTTGATGAAGTCTTTTATATTTCTGATTGTGATGTAAATTTTTATAAATCCGATTTGTGTTCAATGTTGGCTCAGCATATGGTAAAAGAAATAAATCCGGAAATTGTATTAATTGGGGCAACCGAAAACGGACGAGATTTAGCGCCAAGAATTTCAACTTATATGCATACAGGTTTGACCGCTGATTGTACTGAACTTGATGTAACAGAGGATGGAAAACTTGCAGCTACACGCCCAACTTTTGGCGGACAATTGATGGCAACGATTTTATCAAAGAAATACCCGCAAATGGCAACGGTAAGACCAAAAGTTTTTACCCCGATGGTATCTTCAGTGCGTAAAAATACAAAGTTCACAAGTATAAGTTGTGTATTGAATGATTTTGAACAAACTATTGAAATATTAGATTTTGTAAAAACACAATGCTCTGATATAAATTCTCTTGATAGTGCGGAAATTATTGTAGCAGGCGGTAAGGGTATGCAAACAAAAGAAGGTTTTGCTTTGTTAAAGACATTAGCCGATAAATTAGGCGGGGTTGTTGGGGCAAGCAGGGTGGCTGTTGAAATGGGTTTGGCAAGTCCTGAATGCCAAATCGGACAAACCGGGAAAACGGTATCTCCAAAACTTTATATAGCTTGCGGAATTTCAGGTGCTTTGCAGCATACTATCGGTATGGATAAATCGTCAAAGATAATTGCTATAAATACTGATAAAGATGCCCCGATATTTAAAATTGCTGATTATGGGTATGTAGGGGATGCTTTTGAAATCATTCCGCAGCTTATAGATAAGTTATAGCATTTATTCGTTAGTTTGTTCTTCTTGTTTTTCAACCTCTTTTATTTGAGATTTATCTTCAAACATAGTTAATAAGGAGAACATAAAAGCTCCTAACATATCAAAAATGCAAAAAGTTACAATAATAGTAACAATAACGGATAATATTGCATAAATATTTTTAAATTGCCTTTTTGCTGTAATGATGGCAATAGCCATTGCGGTACAAAATATAAAAGAAAAAATGAAACCGGCACTTACCGCAATATTAACCGCAAAATTTTTTTCCATTACCCCTGTATGCCAAAAAATGTTTGTAATTATTCCGATGGCCATGCAGATTAGCATATCAAAAATAAAATATACTATAAAAAACCCTAAGGCTTCAATAAAATTTCTTTTTTTATTCAATTTAAATAAATCTTTGAACATAACAATTCATTCTCCCGTTCGTATGCTAACATTTAATTATAATTATTGTCAAGCATATACTTTATTTTTGTTTGACTGGCTGTTTTCTTCGTGTTATCTTGAAATCAGTATATGTGAGGTTATTATGGGAAATTTAAAAATATATTTAGACAAGGATATTAATACAGAACTTATTAAATCAAAAAAAATAGCAATTATTGGGTTCGGCTCGCAGGGCTACGGACAATCAACATGTTTGAAAGACAGTGGTTGTGACGTTGTTCTCGGACTGAGATTAGGCGGGAAATCCGATGTGAAAGCCCGTGACTACGGTTTTAAGACAATGACAATAGAAGATGCTGTTAAGTGGGCAGATATTGTTCAAATTCTTATTCCTGATGAAATACAATCTGAAGTTTATGAAAATCAAATATTGCCATATTTAAGAAAGGGGCAATATTTGATGTTTTCTCACGGGTTTAATATTCACTATAAGAAAATAACTGCGCCGGAAGGTGTAAGTGTAATTATGGTTGCGCCAAAAGGCCCCGGTCATACCGTAAGAAGTGAATACTTACTTGGACGAGGAGTTCCATGCTTAATTGCAGTGTATTCTGATGCAGCCGGTGATTCAAAAGACGTTGCTCTTTCTTATGCTTCTGCAATTGGAGCCGGTCGTGCCGGAATTATTGAAACCACATTTAAAGAGGAAACTGAGACAGATTTGTTCGGTGAACAGGCTGTAATTTGCGGGGGTGTTTCAGCTCTTATTAAAACAGGATTTGAAGTGTTAGTTGAAGCAGGTTATTCACCATATATGGCGTATTTTGAGGTGTTGCATGAGATGAAGCTGCTTGTTGACTTGATTAATCAGGGCGGGTTGGCTGACATGAGGTACTCAATCTCAAATACTGCCGAGTATGGAGATATGACAAGAGGCCCAAAAGTTATTGGTGAACAATCAAGAACGGCTATGAAAAATTTACTTAAAGATATTCAATCAGGAGCTTTTGCTGATGAATTTATGAATGAAATGAAGTCGGGATGTAAAAACTTTAATACTTTAAGAAAAGAAAATGCTGATCATTTGATTGAAAAAGTCGGAGAAGAAATTCGTTCGTCTTTTAAGTGGAATAATGAAAACAAAATAATAGACAGAAATAAAAACTAAGCGGGGTAAAATATGTTCAATATGGAGTCTGAATACGAGATAATGTCCTATTCCGTGGGGGATACAAAAGCCGGCACGAAGATGGGAAAATTGCAATTAAAAAACATGGATGACAATTCTGTTTTAAATTGTATCTTGTGGGAGGAAACATTAAACAGATATGATAGCAAGGTATTTCGCTCAGGTAATATTATAAAACTTATAACTGCATCATTTAATGAGAAATTTAATAATTGTCTAATTACTACATTCCAAGTTTTAAAAGAAGCAAAAATGGGGTTAGACGAAGAACAACGTGAACAGTATTATCAATCTATTGTTGAATATATTGATAAAATAGGTGATGAAAAACTAAACTCATTTTTGATGAGATACTTTATGGAACATAAAGAAAAAATAAAAGTTTGTCCTGCGGCAAAGGTTATGCATCATAATTATATAGGAGGTTTGCTGGTTCATACTTTGGAATGTTTACAGTATGCGGAATTGAATATGGAAATGAGCGAGTATAAATTTAATCGTGATGAAATTTTTGCGGCTTGTATTCTCCATGATATCGGTAAAATATTTGAGTATACATTAGATATGGAATCCGGTTTAATAGATTACGCAGAAGATTTTCAAAAAACGTGGTTAACTCACTCTCAATACGGGTATTGCCTATGTATGAATGAGGGCTTTGTGCCTGTCGCAAGAATGATAGCAGCACACCATGGCAGAAGTGATTGGGGGGCAATTATAGATTTGGATCAAAAAGATATAGAGCCCGAGTTGTATTTTATCCACCTTGTAGACAATTTGTCAGCAAAATTCGGAAAAATTAATACTTCAAGATTAGAAAAATAGAATTAATCTATTATTATTTCTTTTTCATTTTTATAGGTAACGTATCCCAGTGCGGACTTTGGAGGCTTTCTTAGATATTTGCTTTTTGTATATATAACGCCTATTTTAGAAGAGTTTTTACAGGACGAGTTTTCTTTTGCAAGTTTTGCGCATTTGTATATGAGT
The DNA here is from genome assembly GCA_002350725.1 of Cyanobacteria bacterium UBA2855. Lineage (GTDB taxonomy): Bacteria > Cyanobacteriota > Vampirovibrionia > Gastranaerophilales > Gastranaerophilaceae > UBA1221. Next base: position 39,442 of record DEFJ01000029.1, read on the forward strand.
CCCTCTGTCGGGTTACTGCCTTTTAGCAGAACATGTGAGCCTGCGCAATCTTTTGTGTGAAACCACAAGTCTTCGTCTTTCGCCAATTTCGATATGATGTAATCATTTTGCCTATTGTTTTTCCCAACGTATACAGTAAAACCTTCCAATTCGATTTTTTTAGGCTCAATTGCTTTTGTTTTAGTAGATTTTCCAAAGGTTTCTTTGTTGTCTATGAGTTCCGGCATGATTTCTTCTAAATCGTAATAGTTTTGTGCAGAATTTAGAGAGTAATCAATGTGTTCAATCCAAATTTTTATACAATTAAGTTCTTTTTTTTGTTCGTCAAGTTTTTGTTTTGATGTTTTTCCTTTATTATATAATTTATAAAACTTATTTGCGTTTCCTTTTAATGTAAGAGTTTCATCCAGCTCGATTGTAATATTTTTATTGTTTTCATAGTCAAAGACTTCTATTTCAGCAGAGTAATCCTTTTTGTCCCACAGATTGGCCATTATTAAATCTCCGTACAACCTGTATTTTTCGCTATTTTCTTCTCGTTGAATTTGTAGGGACATTTTTTCGATGGAGTTTATTGTTCTTTTGTATCTCTGTCTGCATATGGAAGCTAAATGATTCTTGAGTGTTAGGAATTTATCCGTTTCTTGATAGTGAGAAAAATAATTATCTATCATATCATTTACGCTTTTTTGTGAAATGTTATTCTCAAGCAATTCGCTGTACAATGAATAATAGGAGTAATCTTTGCTGATTGCAGGATTCAAATTTTTCAGTGTGATATAGTTTCTTAAATCTTCAAGACTTTTTCCATTACATAATTTCCCAAATGCTGTTGATATCAAATAAAAATCGTTACTAAGTGTTTCATAATTCAAGCCGCCATTGTATTGTAAAAGGTCAAATTTGTTCTGTTTAGGCGGATATGAGTACGGCAAAGTCCCGGCTAATTCTCTTTCTCTGCTTTTTTCTGCTCCTACATTGTGAGCGCAGCCCAAAATAATATTTGTATCATAATTGTACAAAATAATGTTTGAATGTTTTCCCATAAGTTCAATCGCCAAGCACAAATATATTTGCTCTCCAATCTCATTGTAGGTCTCAATATAAAATTCGAGTATCCTCTCGTTTTCCGGTTGATTAACTTTTTTTATTATTGAATTTTCCAAATATTTCCTCAAAAGCATGCAAAACATTGGCGGTTGCTTTGGTATTTCAATTCTGCGCTTTACTTCATTTTCCTTATTCATAAAACATAGGTGGTGAAATTGTGGATTTATGTTTATATATAATTTCCTGTTTTCGCCGTTTTTGCGTATACCAAATATAAAATCTCTTCTTGTCGGTTGCTGTATTTTTTGCAATCTTGCTCCTGTAAGAAATTCTTGATTTTCTTGTATGAATGCTTTTAGTGTAAGAGCGTCAAATGTAATCATATTTGTATTGTATAACAAACTGTACAAATACAAAAACAGGCAGATTTTTATTCTGCCTGTTTTAAAAAAGTCCTATGCTATATTAGCAATAATAACCGCCGCCGCTCATAAAGAACGGGTGATTAAATGTTGACATGCCTGTTGCCGTATTCATCATTCTTTGATACCCTTGTGCAGGGAAAAATCCGGTATTCATTCCATATCCGAATCCAAACATCGGAGGTGCCAGCATTGATGCAGTGTACATGCTGGCATTTGCGGTATTCATTACTGCCTGTCCGGCATTGTCACCGGCTGCATATTTGCCCATATAACCTAAACTGCTGCCTGTGGCATTTCTCAGAGAAGCTGCATTCATTGTTGCAAGATTATTGCCAAATAAATTCATGGCAGATTCAGTTAAATCTTTGCCTTTGGTAACGTCGTTTGCAAATCGTAATAAGTCATTTGTGTGTGCTAATGATTGTTGGATTGAACCCCAGCCCATAGTACCTCTCGCTTTCTTTTAAATTGTATATATATAAAGTAAATACTAATTGAATAATTGCTAAATTTTTTATTATTGTAAACTTATGTAAAGAAATCAGTAAAAAACCTAAAGTTTATGCTTAATTTGCCGATAAATATACAGTAAGGAAATTAAACTCAGGGATAAGACTAATGGCAATTAATGTTACTGAACAATTGAATAGTATGGGTTTGAATATAGACCGTGCTACATTACAGCAAGTATCTCAGTCTATCCTGAAACGTGCTGAGCAAAAGAACAGCCAATATAATGTCGATAACGCTCAGAACTTTTTCCAAAAAAGAGACATTGGTGTTGACTTGTATAACGGTAAAGTTGATTTAAAAGTTGCAAATCAAATTGCTCTTAATAATTCAGGTTTACAAGTCCAATTGAGCCAAGATGTTCTAGCAAAAATTAATTATTTGAATACCGCAGCTGCAGTTACTCAAAAAAATGTAGACGGGAAATTAACAATTGCAGTAAATGAGATTACCCTTAAAGAGCAAACAGCTCCGGTAAATTCACATAATAGAATTGTCACAAATGAAGCGGCTAAAGATAAGAATGGTTCAAACCCGTTCTATCACGGCGAACTTTTGATGGCAGAAAACTCTTCAGGTCATAAAGAAGATAGCGGAAACGAAAAACAGGCAATTACAACAAGTATATTTGCTTAGTCTACGATATCTTCGACCTCATCCTCACTACTACTTTTTAAATTTACATCCTCACTACTATTAATACTTCCATGTAATGATTCCTCGTGTTTTTTCTTTAAAAGTTGTTTTTGCATAGCAATAAGGTCTTCTTGTTTTTTAGCTTCAATTTTACGTGCATTAATAACATTAGCCACATTCATCATAGCAAGAGAATTAAGCGTTGCCCTAAGTACGGCACTTCTATCCATGTATTGGTTATTGCCTTCAGCTTGTTCAAATTCTTCTTGTTGTTGTTGAGCAAAATACTCTCCGCCTTGTCCCATTTTATCATCCTGGGTTCTGGCCGCAGTGCCTGAAATATCGCCACTCTTAAAATTAAAAGCGCCGCCTATTCCAAAGTACCCTGCTGCTCTGTTATCGACCATGATTCATTGACCTCTGTTATTTTTTGGAGAATAAGTCCCTGATTTATTTATAATCTGCGATAAATCTGTTTACTCTATCTCCAATTTTAAATATTCTACCTACGTGTTTAGTATAGAAGATTTAACGCTATATTAAATCCTCTAAATAAATTAATTTGCTAGGGTGTTAAATAATTGTTACATATTAAAAAAACAATCATAATAATTTATAAAGTTTGTGTGTGGTGAATTAATTTACGTATATCTTTATTCCAGCATCCGTACCAGTTTGAGAGTATCTCGTCTGCCGGACATTTGTTATTCATAGTGTAAGATTTTATGTAATCCAAATATTTTGCATCTTCTAAGTTATCTTTTTTTAGATACTTTTCTGAAATTTTTATAATTTCTTTGGCATAATCTTTAACGAAGTGGTTTTTAAATTTTGCATCAAGTGCCAGTCGCGGAATGGAATATCGAAGGTCACTGAATTCATTAATGTCTGTTTTTCCTATTAAATCCTCTATTTCCTCAATAGCACTCTTATTGTATAAAATTCCTTTATAGAGTGCCAATAATGCGTATTGCAAATTTTTCCCGCAGCAATCGTGGTTTCTGATTTCGATAAAGTTTCTTAATCTGACTTCCGGAAAACATAAGTTTGCTTGTAGTAAATAATCGTCTATTTCTGCATTGTTGTGTGAATAGCCGCCAAGCATAAATTCTTTAAAATTGATTGCGCCGTTAATATTAATTGGATTGTTTTCCCTATTTATAAATAACATAGGTGCTTCCATTGTGTAATTAATATAATCATCAAAATTATAATCGCTTTCAAAATTATACGCAAAGCCGCAACGTTCGTTATCGGTATTAAGCCAACTAAGTGCTCTAAAAGATTTATAACCTGTGTCTACTCCCCCTCGAATTGGAGAATTCGCAAACATCGCAGTTACAAAAGGGGTCAGTATATTTGCAATTCTAAATTTTTTAATGGCATCTTCTTCATCTTTAAAATCAAAAGTGCATTGCAGTCCTGCGGTTTCTCTCATCATTACGTCAGAGAGTATTCCCCATAAATATTTTGCCATTATATGATATCTTTTTTTGGGTATCAATTTTATATTTTGATACGTGGAAACAGGAGTTACTCCGTAATTCAAAAGTTTTATTCCTAAAGTATCCAATATAGGTATAATCTGAGAATCCAATTCTTGAACTTTTTGTTCTATATCAGAAATTTTTCTTTGCGGTTCAAGGCTGAACTCGATTTGACAGCCCGGTTCAAGCGTAATCGTGTCGTGAAATTGTTTTAACCCGATAATTTCTGAATTGTCTGTTATGTAATCCCAATTTTCTTGTTTAGCAAATTCTCTTAGAAAATTACAAATGCCGTTCGGAGAATAATAATCGGCGGCTTGTCCGCAGTCAGACCACACCGGAACCCTTTCGTATTCAAGTCCTATTTTGAAATCTTTTTCTTCTTTATATCCTGACTCATATATATTTTTTATTTGACTGTATGTAAGACTTTTTTCTTCAGTAACCGTAATATTCACGTTTGCCTCCGTGTTTGTATTATAACACTAAACAAAATAACAAAAAACATTTATTTTATCATTTGCCTGCTTGTGGTAAAATTATATTCAAGATGAATTACTTCGACAGAGCAAGATATTTTAAAACAAAAAAACGTTTGGGACAGAACTTTCTAATAAATGGGGAAGTTATTCAGAATATTTTGGAATATTCTGATATTCAACCGGAGGATACTGTTATTGAAATCGGTCCCGGGGTTGGCTTTGTGACTGAACAGCTTGTAAAAAGAGCAAAAAAAGTTATTGCAATTGAACTTGATGAAGAAGCTGTTAAGGAGTTGGAAAAACTCCAAGCGCCTAATCTTACAATAATTCATAAGGATATTTTAAAAACGGATTTATCAGAATTGTCAGATGAAAAAGTTAAAATAGTCGCGAATATTCCGTATTATATTACAAGTCCGATTCTTGCGCATTTGTTAGGCGAAATTGATGATTTAAACAATAAGAACAGAAATTCTGTTTCGGAAATTCTTCTTATGGTGCAGGAGGAAGTTGCAAGGAGAATGGTCGCAACGGAAAATTCTCCGTCAAAGCAGTATGGGTTACTGACTATTTTGTCTCAATTTTGGGCTGATGTTGAAATAAAAGAGTTTGTCGGAAGACGGTCTTTTTATCCTGCGCCAAAAGTTAATTCAGCGCTTGTATACTTAAAAGTGAGAGAAAATCCCCTTTTAGAATTGAGTGATTACTCGCATTTTAGAAAAACCGTAAAAGCAGCATTCGTTCAGAGAAGAAAAAACTTGAAAAACTGTTTGCTAAGCGGCGGTTTTTCAAAGGAGTCAATTCAAAATGCGATAAAAGAGCTTAATTTGGATGAAAATATCAGAGGTGAAAAACTTTCCATTGAAACATTCGGTAAATTGTCGGAGATATTGAAAAATGCCTAAAATAAAAGTTCAGTGTCCCGCAAAAATAAATCAAACCTTAAAAATAACTGGTAAACGCTCTGACGGATTTCATAATATTGAGAGTATTATGCAGACAATTAGTCTTTATGATTATCTTACAATTGAAATATCAAGGTCAGGAAGTTTAGATATATCATTGAGCGGAACAAGTGACGAAATCCCATATAACGAAAAAAATTTGGTTTATAAAGCTGCAAAACTGTTTTTTGATGAAATAGGTGATAACAGATATAAAGTGAATGTTTTTATTGAAAAAAATATTCCTGTTGCGGCAGGGCTTGCCGGCGGCAGTACAAATGCTGCGGGAACTCTGTTCGGCTTAAATAAATTATTAAATTCTCCGCTAAATAAAGAGGCTTTACACGAGTTATGTTCAAAATTAGGTTCAGATCTTAATTTTTGTCTTGAAGGCGGACGGCAATTGACGACAGGTCGTGGCGAAATCCTTACCCCGCAAGAGTTTGAAAAAAGCGTAATCTCTCTTATAAAACCTCTTAATCTCGGTATAAGTGCAAAAGAGGCATATACAAAGTTTTCCGAGAAAATTGCGAATAATCATTCAGGGCGGGAGAATTATATAAATGATTTGGAATGGGCTGTAATTGATGATTATGAGCAATTGCAAGCAATAAAATTAAAATACCCCGATTCTGTAATGTCAGGTTCTGGTTCAACCTACTATATAAAGGATGCCGCCTTTGAAAATCAAGAAGGCTATTGGGTAAAAAATAATTTGCAAACGGTGCCGGAGGGAGTTTCAGAAGTATAAGAACTCTTTTGGCTCTTGATTTTTGTAAGTTTTGTTCTATAATTGTAATGTCATTAATCCCGGATCGTCTAGCGGCAGGACTGATGACTCTGGATCATCCAACAGTGGTTCGAATCCATTTCCGGGAAAATAAAACAGGCAACGCTTATTGTGAGTTGCCTGTTTTATTTTGCATATTTTTTTATTCAAGGCTGTATCCATCCGGCAATTTTAATGCTTGTCGTCTTTGTTTGAAACCTTATCAATACCCATAGATTTTTCCTCACATAAAACCTTTACTATGTAAATTACGGATTTTTGTGTAAAAACTTTAATGATTTTTATATATCTGTTACATTGAAAAATTTTTATCGGCTTTGGGCAAAATAAAAGGCTCCTGACGGAGCCGATGGATGGTTTAAATTCTAAAACATTTAGGAGTTTTTTGTTCAAACCTTACGGTCTGAAAAGTATAAGTATTTGTATGCGTAATAAATTTAACTTATGCTACAATTGTAGTATATTTTTTCTGCGTTGACAAGTTTTTTATCAAAATTTATGTTATAATGTTTATGTAATTAACCGAAAACATTTTGATAGTGTGCATTTTACACTATTGAATAATGTTAATATTTCTTAATATAAGCAAAGAGTTTGAACTTAATTATTTACTACGTCGTTAGTAATACAACGGAAAGATTGTGAGAAAATGAAACATTTAAAAATTTTTATAATTGTCATGACTTTATTCGTGTTTAGCGATAATGTTTTTGCGCTTAATATAAGTACGCCAATTACAAACAGTAACGGTATGTATGGCAGAAATTCGTATACGCAGATGCCAAGGACAAATGCTTCGACCGTAAATAATATGCGTCGTTATAATTCTTTGTCAAATAGAAATAGCTTGAATAGAATAAATTCTATATCTCAAAATGCTCATAATATGATTCCATCAACTCACCCAATGCCGGTTGCACCATATAATATTTATTATCCCCCTGTTCAGCGCAGGACAAATGTTGTGTATAAAAATAATCCTGCAAGAAATACCTCTATGACATATTATTATGGTAACGGGTATTATCCAAGCGGCGGGTATTATTATTACACAACGCCCCCGATAACTACCCAAACAACTACGATTAATACAGGTAACGGCAGTCATACTTATACTGAACAATATTTTGGAAATTACGTGCGTAACGGTATAAATACAGTTCGTTCTGGTAATACAACTTCTATGTCCAGATTTTTGTCTTGGTAGTTTTTATAATATAATATTTATATGTTTAAAAGAATTTTATTTTGGTTAGGTAATTCAAGGTTGTTTTCTTTGCCAATGACGATTATGTCGTGGCTTGTCGTATTTGTTTATGCCCTAAAGTATGGCGGGAATATTTTAAATGGGTTTTTAGCTTTAATCGGTATTGCGTTTGCGCATTTAGCTACAAACTTGTTCGATGATTATGTTGATTATAAAGAACTTTCTTCCAATCAGGAATTTATGAATAACACATCAAAATCAAAATGTTCGTATTTGAAAAATGGGGAAGCTTCATTAAAAGAACTTTTGTTTGTTGTTTGTGTATACTGTTGTATCGCGTTTTTGATTGGGGTATTTTTGACTTTTAGAGTGGGTTTTGAAGTAGTAATATTAGCCATAACAGGCGGACTTATCACATTAACATATGCAAAATTATCCTCCAACGGTTTCAGTGAATTGGCTGTGGGTACGGCTTTTGGACCTTTGCTGTTTGAGGGTGTTTATTATGTTATGTGCGGTAAATTTTCTTTTACCGTACTTCTTTTGTCTATGGTAATAGTTTCTTTTACTGTTCTGCTTGTTTATCTAAATTCTTTACTGGATTATGATACGGATAAGGCTTCAGGTAAAAAATCTTTGTGTACCAAATTTAAGGATAAAAACACTGCTGCTTCAGGTATTTTATTGATAAGTGCTGTCGGATATCTTATGAGTATTCCGTTGGCTGTTTATACAAGAAATTTTTTGTTTTTAACTCCATTGATTACAATTCCGTTTCCGCTTGATATATTCAAACTCTTAATTTTGTATAATAGTGATAAATCAGTTGTCCAGACTGTAAAATGGTGGTATTATCCGCTTGATAATTGGGAAAATATAAAAAATACCACAACCGCAAATTTTTATTTAAGATTATATTTGACCAGAAATTTGATGATGTGGGTTTCTGTTTTAGTAATTGCGGCGATATTGTTGCGTTAATTAGTCCGCAAAAACTTCAGGATGGTCTATTTTTTCCATTGCTTTCATAATACCGATTTTACCTGATTTTTTTTGAATATCCGTAAGCCATGAATTGAATGCATATGGTATTCCGACTATAACTCCCATAATTGGTAAGGCTAAGGCAATTCCTGTTCCGATAATTGTTGTGTAATCTGAAGATTTCCCGAGTTCTTTGTTGCTTTTGCCTCTCAGGTAAATTTCTGAAGATTCCATTATGATATTTTTCGCCCATTTTGCGATTATGTTGTCTTTTATATGTGGATTAAGACTATCTTTGTATTGGGAAATATTAGTTTCATCCATACCTTTGAATACTGTTTTTAACTCTCGTTTTAATACATTAAATGAGTGTAATAGCTCCCTGTTTGATGCTTGCTGCATAAAATCTCTTAATGTTCCGTCAAGCATAGATTTTTGAAATTCTTTTGTAAGTTTTTTATCTGATTTTATTTTTTCATAAAAATCATCCATGGCTTTTTTTAGTGTAGAATCATTTTTGAAGCTCCAATTCGAAATTTTATGTGCAAGTTTTGTAATTGGAATATTTCCTTTGATTAATGCGTAAGTAAATAACCCTAAAGAAATAGATGCCCCTACGGAAATTGTTTGTCCCATAATGTTTTTTGCTATTTCAGTTCCTGCTTCAACGTCTTCCGAGTATCTTTGTGACATTTCGTCTATTTCATCAAATGCAAGAAATACTTTTTTCTGTAAATTTTCAGCGTTCTTTTTTTGTTCCTCAGTTATATTAATTTGGCTATATGCTTTTTGTATGCGTTCTTGCTTAGAGTGAAGTGTTTTTCTGTATTCTTTGTATTCTTTGTTGTCTTTATAGAACTGAGTAAAGAATTTAAAGCTTTGCTGCAGTTTATCTTTTAGAGTTTTCTTTTGTGTTGTGGCCTTAATATTTGCGGCTTTTTTCATATCATCATCTGTGTATGGCATTAGTCGTGCAGGATTTGAGGTCAGGTCTTTTCTGGCTTTGTATCTTCCTATTTTTGCAGCTTCTTTTTGCGCCATGGTACCTGAAATTGATATCCCTAAACTTGTTAGAAGTGGGATACCGAATGATATCCCAGCTCTGGTTTTTCCTGACACTTTGAAAAGTTTTAACAGTGAATTTATCCCAAAACCAAGAGGGGTTGCGATAATCCAAGATAGCATCCCTAATGTATCAAAAGCGTTTTCCATATTTTCAGAATAGTCTTCTGCCTGAATATTTATTTCTTTTACTGCATCTACTATTAGTTCTCTATCCTCATTTGCTGCTGAAAGTTGTTCTTTAGTCAAATTTCTGCTTTTTAATTTCTCGATAGTGTTTGTATCTCTTGAATCTCTCCATTTTTTATATGCGGATTTGTCTTTTTGTATTGCCTTAAGCTCTTTTATCATTTTGACAAATTTATTTTTTTCTTTTGCTTCCGGAATATTTTTAGCTTTTTCTTCGGCGGATTTCTCTTGTTCAGGAGTATATAGTACAAAGTTTTTTATGTCTTTTAAATCGTTTTGTCTTGCTTGATATCTGCCAATCCTTGAGGCTTCTTTTTGTTTTGAATTTCCCCATAAAATCATAGAGCTTGCTGTTCCAATAGCAATAAGTGCATTAAATATAAGTCCGTAATAAGGATATTTAGCTCTTACATTTTTAAGTTTCTTTTCCAAAAGGTTTAATTGTGCAGCTTTATCTACGTATTCTTGCCCCTTTTTATCTATCGGCGGAAGTAATTCTTCTTTAAGCTCAAATATTTTGTCGCTGAGTTCTCTGTCTTTTTTCTCTTGTATTACGTACGATATTCCCTGTCCTAAGGTTGCGGCTATGGTAATAGGAATTACCGAAATTAATCCTGTGAGTTGCTCCATATCTTCGCAATTATCTTCGGAATATCTGTCAAGGATTTCGGTTGCACGAATTACTACGTTAGCTTTTTTTGATGAAAGTTCAACTTTATCTTTTGGTAGTGTCAGAGTTTTAGAAAGATATTCTTTTTTGGCACGCTCATCTGCTTGTGCTTGCTCCCAAGCATCATATTTTGTGTAGTTTTTACCTACGGTTTTTATTGACTCTATAAATTGAGACATGCGCTAACCTTAAAACTTTGTACAGATATTTTAAGTCAGTAAAGAAAAATAATTGAGTATTTTTATTAAAAATGTTATCAAAGTTTACATTTGACTTTCGTGTTATTATATTTGTATGGATAGCTTAGAGAATTTTTCAGAGGAAATTAATAAATGTTCAAAATGCGGCTTATGTCAAGCGGTATGTCCCTTATATAAGCTTACCGGTAATGATTGTGCCGTTTCTAAAGGAAAATTTGTTATGCTTAATGGGGTTGTAAAAGGCGATTTGCAGCTGAATAAGAATATAAATAAGTATCTTGAGATGTGCTTAAAATGCGGAAAATGTTCTGAGTTTTGTCCGAGTGGAATTGATGTATGCAGAATATTTTCTTCCGCAAAACACGATTATTTAAAAAATCATTTTGAAGGTAGAGTAGTTCAATTGCTGTTTTCAAAGTTTACGTTTGATTTTTTCCTAAGATTTTTTGAAATAATTCAAAGAAAAAATCAAGTTTTATCAAAATCGAATACTCAAAAAAGTTTGTTATATTTTAGAGGCTGCGCTGATAAAATAAATCCTGCAGAAGAAAATGCTTTCAAAAATATTTTATCAGGTTTGCAATATAATGTAGAAAATTCTGACTTTAAGTGTTGCGGTGTGCCTTTTGTATCTTCCGGATACCTTGAAAAGGCAGAAGATGTAAAGATGCATAATACAATGTTAATAAATTCTTCCGATTGTGATTGTGTTGTTACTTCTTGTGCAAGCTGTAAGCATTCGCTTGAAAAATACGAAACTCTGAATAAGCGGGTTTTGTCTTTTGTTGAATTTTTTGCTGAGGAAAATATAAAATTCAAATTTGATAAAAAGTATCGAGTTACTTTTCATAAACCTTGTCATATGAAAAATTATGATGCTGTAAAAAAAGTTTTATCAAATTGCGAAAATATTGAATATATTGAGATGGATGGATATGATGAGTGCTGTGGTTTTGCCGGTCAGTTTGCCATAACAAACCATTCTTTATCTGAGGCTTTGTCAAAACAAAAAATAGAAAAGGCTCTGTCTGTAAATCCGGATATTATTTTAACAGAATGTCCCGCTTGTATATTAGGATTAAAGCAAGGATTGCTTGCTTGTAAGAAAATAACTGCTGCCCCAAAAATTTTAAACATAGCGTCGTTTTTGAGCATGGCAGATATAAAAAAATAAGATGAGTTTTTACTCATTTTATTTTTCGTGATTAAAACTATGTATAATTTTACATTTCAGTTACCGAAATACTTGTAATGCCTGAATTTCTTGCGCAATCCATCACTTTTACAATTGCTCCGTGTGTCGCATCTCCGTCTGTTTCTATCATCATTCCGTCAGGATAATTTTGTGCTTGCGATTTTAAATAGCTTTGTAAATCTTCAGCAGCAATCTCTTCTCCATCAATGTAGTATTTGTTGTCTTCTGTTACATTGACTGTTAAAATTTTAGATTCCTGATTTGTAAGATGTTCCTGTTCGACATTTTCAGGGACGGTAAGATTCAACCCTTGTTGATCTAATAACGGTGCAATTACCATCATTATAATAAGTAGTACAAGAAAAATATCCGTTAGCGGTGTAATATTAATTTCGTTAAAAGTTTTTCTTTCTCTATCTGACATTTTTCTATGCCCCCTCATCAACATAATCTTCGTTATTATTATTTTCCAAAGATTCTTGTTCTTTCTTACTAAGTGGTTCTCCTGCAACTACAAGCTTTTTAAATTCTGCATCCTGCGCAGCATTCATAACTTTTAATATTTCTGAACTCTTTACTGTTTCATCAGCTTTCACTACAACATCAGGACTTTCTAAAGTTGGTTTAAGGGCAATAAGTTCATCAGTTAATGCTTCAGGTTGAATTTGTTTGCCATTTATAAACATCAAACCTTCTTTTGTTATCGAAACTGTCGCATTGTGCTGTTCAATCGCAACCCCGCTGTTTATTTCCGGTACTTGTACCGCATTATCCATGGATTGGAATGAAGGCGCAATTACCATCATTATAATTAACAGTACAAGAAAGATATCTGTTAACGGCGTTATATTGATTTCAGTAAATATTTTATTACCTGCTTTTCTACCGAATGCCATTTTATATTGACCTCTTTTCTATTTTATGCTTGAAGTTGAAGATGCTGTTGATACAGGTGCAGAAACATCGTCTTCAGAATCTACAAAGCTTAAGAATAATAACTTAATTAATTGGAAATCGTCTTCATAATGCTTTACTACGGATTGGAATGTATTAAATGCAATAACTGCAATAATAGCAACTGCCAAACCAAAAGCGGTAGCAATCAATGCGGAACCTATACCTGAAGCTACTGCAGCGGCTTGGTTTCCTGCCTTCGCCATAACATCAAACGTAAGCAAAATTCTGAATACTGTACCAAACAAACCTAAAAACGGAGCAACACCACCAATTGTACCTAGGATTGTAAGGTGTTTTTCCAATTTTCTTATAGCAAGTGATGCCGAAATATCAAAAGAACGAGCAAAACCCTCTCTTTGATCAGAGAATATTCTTGCAGCTTCTTCGATAACTTCACCAACAACACCACCGCACTGAACTGCAAGATTTTGAACGCCTTGAAGATTGTTTCTTGCTAATTCCTTTTGTATTCTCGGTATTAATACTTGAATATCGCGTTTATTTTTGTTGTAAACGGACATTCTTTGCAGTACAACTTGTACAACTAAAATTGCGCAAATAAGAATCGGTAATAGTACAAACCAATCCATTTTAATTGAATTCCATAAAAGTTCCATAGTTTTAATCCTCTTATTTTCTCTTATACATTATCTTTTAATATTTTGTAGCACCAAATACATTGTAATCAAATGTAAACAATATATCTATGCTGCCTTGTTTGTATTCAGCCGGTAACGGCTTGAACGGTGCAGTAAGTTTTACTGCATCAAGTGCTGCCTGATCGGCACTTGGTAGTCCTGATGATTTGTGTACACTGCATTTTAACAATCTGCCATCTTTTGCAATCGTAAATGCTAAAACTACACGTTTACTTTCATTTCCCTTCGGAGGATTCCAGTTCATTTTAATACGACGCTGTAAATCTCTCATATAAGGTCCGAAATCAGGTTCTTTAATTGCATCAATTCCCGGTCTGCCTCCAGGATTGCCGGGTCCCGGATTTCCAACTCCTGAACCACCTCCGCCGGAGCCAAGTTTTGTTCCTGAGCCGCCAGTACCTCTGCCTGATGGTGATAAACTAGGTGCAGGGGTAAATTTACCGCGACCTGTCCCTGATGAAGAACCACCTGTTTTGGAACCTCCATTTGCTGCGGTTCCTGAGCCGCTAACAGGACCTGTTGCATACGAACCGCTTTTGGTTCCGCCTGATGGTACAGGGATTTGGAACGAAGAAGAAGGTTTTGTTGTAGCCTTCGGAGTTGTTGGCGGTTTAAGTGATGGCCTTGCTGTAGGCGGATTTGGCTTAGCCGGTTGTGCTGCTTTTGGTGCCGGTGCTTCCGTTACATTTGGTTTTGGTACAGCTTTTGTAATTCTATCCAATATAGACGGAGTCTTTTGAGTTTTTGGTGATTGCTTCGGCTGCGGGACTTGCGGAGTTTTTGAATTTCTCTGCTGAGGTGCTGCCGGAGCTTGTTTCGGCGTTATTGGAGACGGCGCTGATGATGGCATTGAAACCTTTCTTGTCGGGTCATGTTGCCCCCCGGCTCTTGAATTTCTATCTGCACGATATGGAGTATGCTTGTTTATTGGAGTATCTTCCTTATCGACAAGTACAAATTCTATATCATTCATTTTAGGTTTTGGTCTTTGCGCCAGCGGAACAATTATTCCTAGCCATAGCAAAACGACACTTAACAACCAGGCCAAAAGAGCTGTTGAAATATGAATTATTACGGAAAGGACAAATGCCTTTTCCATTGACATACTGTCTCTGTCTTCACGAACAACCGCCGGCAGAGAAAATCCTCTATTATCGGCCAGTTCTTGCTCCTCTTCAATATTGTCTTTATAATTTAAAATTGACATTATATTTCCCTATCAACTTATCCCTTATTAACTTAATTAAATTTTATTTAAAAGTTAAAATAAAATTATTACCCAAGAGTGTATTTTTAGTAACTATATGTCGCAGGATTTACCGTAATAGGTTGGGTAAGTACCAAATCATATACTGCGTTTACCGGAATTTCAGCTTCAGCTGTCGAGGAAGCTTTTCTTGAAACTCCGAGGATTCTTCCTGTTTGGTCTTTTGTTTTAATTATTGCTGAAACAGGAACTCGTATTCCTTCAGGTGTTACTATTTGGGTAAATCTTACATCTATGAATCCCGGATTATTTGCAACAGCTTTTTTTGCTTCTAATGCAGTCCCATACACAACACTTGTGAATGGCGCTATAACTTTTCCTTTGCATTCAAAATCATTTGCCAAAACTGCTGTTATAGGTTGTCCTAAATACACGGTGTCTGATGAAACAGGAGATGTAATTACAACCCTAACCGTTTGCCCAGCAGGTACAGTAATAACTGCTGACTTTGCTGTTTCTGCAAAAGAAGGTAAACATAAACTGATTATTGATAATGCAGTAAGTGCTATACCTGATATAAAGCGTTTGCACATATAACAATCCTTCCCTGTGTAATACACATAGTTTTCATTACTCTCTTATTATACATTGTATTAAGTTTAAAAGGATTTGTCAATTCGTTAAGGTATGTGTAATTGTAACCGGCTCGGTTAGTACAATAATTTTATCTTCACCTGAGGTAATAACCGCATGTGACCCTTTCTGTCTTTGTCGTGCAGGCCTTACTTGTAATGAAATCTGGCTGAATCTTAGCATACTTTGATAATGCGGCATTTTTTTCCATTCTGCAGGTGCCGTCATTTCTCCTCCAATTATATTTTTATTGTCAGAATAAATATAGCCGTTTACATTCATTTCATATCCGTCTGGAAGTACCATTTTTGTTATCTTAACTTTGAAGGAAGCATTTGTCCCAACGATAGGGTCATGAACATCTTCTACATACCCGACAAACATTGTGCTTTCAGGTATTACATTCGTGTCCCCTATATAGTAATCATTTGTTGTAATAAAGTATGCTTTGTAACCGTTTTGGCAATATTGCGTGGAGATTTCCTGCGCACTTTCTACAGATACAAATGTTCCTGCAGGTAATTCAATTCCGTTATAATCTCTCACGTCAAGATGGAGATTTTCAAGCTCCTGTGAAATTCCGGGGGCTATAGAAATCATAAACATACCAAAAATTAATGCTGTTAAAATCCTTTTCATACAGTGTATTATAACAGTTTTTTGAAAGAAATCAATCCTCTTTAATATTGAAAACTTTTAAATTACTCCTTAATGTAGGCTGATATTGGTAAACCGGTAGTGTTTGATTTTTTGGAATGAATGCCGAAAAGGTTTAAAAATCTTTCTTTGCGAGCAACCCAAATTTCTTTGTCAATAATTTTTAGAAGGCGTTTAATAGTATCGATGCATAAACCTTGAACTGATATCTCGTTATAATTTTTTGTACCATATCTTTCTACTATTTCGGATGTTTTGTAGGCTCTGTATTCAAAGGATAATCTTTTTTTAGAAAGTTTTAGCTCTTTTATGGCATCTTTATTTTTAGGATTAATACTGTGGCGTAAAATAGCTCTTATATATGCATCTACACGTTTTGAGTTGCTTAGTCCCTTATAGCTGGCCCCTCCGTAAAACTTTAAAATCCCATCAGGAGTATTAGATGTATTAGGAATGTATGTTGACTGTTGTAGGTTTATATCTTTTAAACCAAACCTTTCAACCAAATTTTCATGTACAATTATGTATTTGGGTTCTTCATTCGAGGTTTTACTTTTGTGTATTCTTTTTAGAAGTTTACCTAATGTTGATTTTTTAAATAGATAATTTTTTATTTTTCTTTTTGTATAATATGTTGAATAATTGTAATCCAAAAAATGATTAAATTCGTGGCAAAATACTTTTAATCGATTTAAATCTTTTAAATTTCCTTCATCTTTTAAATATATTGTGCCGCCTTTTAATCCGGGGGCATATGGAAAGAATATTCCTTTGCATTTTACCTCTGCTTCAATTATATTTTTAGGATAATTTAAAGACTTAAGATAACTCCTAAGTTTGTCTTCTCCGATAATAATATTAAGCTTTTTGTCGGAACAATGGTTCCAACGCATTTTACTTGCGATTTCCGAATACACACTAATTTTCATGCCCGGACAATATTTTTTCATGCAATAAAACAACAAGTTATCATCAAGCGATTGACCTTTACAAGAATCTAAAACTTCTTGTCCCAGTCTGACAGCCAGTTCGGAATTTTGTTTTGTCGTATTATAACCGCATATATTATACAAGCGTGATGCAGTCAGATTTATCATACTTTGACTCTTCATTGTAATAAACCTTCCACATAAATAAAAGCAAAACACATACAATTTTGCTTTTATTTATGGTTTGTTTAAAAATTCTTAATAAACGGCAGAAGATTTATTTAAAACAAAACGGTAAAATTTTTACATTTGATTTTTTAGGTTTGTCTTTATTTGCGTCAGGTAATTCATAGCATTTGATGCATCTTGCTTCATACGTTTCATCTCCGCCTATCATAATCAGAGGTGAATTTTTATCGGCAGGCTGCCCATCAATTAATCTTTGCGTTCTTGTAGCATGTTCGCATCCGCATTTCATGCAAACAGCATGTAATTTATCAACCGTTGTTGCTATGCACATTAATTCAGGCATGCTGCCAAACGGTTCAGCTTTAAAATCCAACTCCAAGCCTGTCCCAATAACCTTTTTGCCGTCTGACATTAATTTTGAAATAACTTTTACTATATTTGAATCAAAAAATTGTAATTCATCAATTGCGACCACTTCATCATCAGGCTTTACTACAGAAAAGATTTGAATTGCATGTTTAACTTTTATTGCATCAAGCCATAATCCGTTGCGAGATTCAATATAGTCACCTTTTGCTCTTGTATCTATATCCGGAGAAATTACTTTTACTTTTTTCTTAGCGATTATGCAACGTCTAATTCGTCTTAATAGTTCTTCTGTTTTACCGCAGCTCATAGGACCTGTGATTAATTCAAAACTATACCCTTCCATTATTCCTCCACATATAAAATACATTTTACAGACATGCTCTATTATAAAACTTCAAAATATTTTTTCATAATAAGTAACAAAAATGTTACCTTATTTTTGATGAATATTTTCCAAATATTGCCCAAACTCACTAAATTTGCTAAAATCGAAATATGGATCAGCTTGTTGAAAAACTAAAAGATATAGGTTTGAATTCATATGAAGCTAAAGTGTATTTGGCTCTTTTGAAAAAATATCCTGCAACGGGTTACGAAGTTTCAAAACTTGCAGATATTCCTCAAGCAAGGGCATATGATACATTAAAGGCGCTGGAAAATGATTTTGTAGTAATTTCATCTCCGACAAAACCGATTACTTATACTCCGATAAAGCCGTCTGAGCTTACGAAACGTTATAGAAGAAAAATTACGAATACACTCGATTATCTTGATAAAAAATTACCTAATGTGAAGGAAAATTATACCGAACCGGTAATGAATATTGAGGGATTGCATTCAGTTGTTTCGAAAGTTTTAGATGTTATAAAAAACGCAAAAAAAGAACTTTTTATTGCTGTATGGAGTCAGGATTTCAAATATTTTGAAGCTGAGTTGTTTGAGGCATACAACAGGGGGGTTGAAGTAAAAATTGTCGGTTATGACAGTTTTATGTGTAATTTTGGGACAGTATCAAGACATGTTACCGGCAAATATATTATTCCCACACTTGGCGGGAGAATGATTTTTGTGGCATCTGACAATACAGAAGGTGCTTTTGGTAAAATAGAAACAGGAAGCAAGGCAGAAGAACCTAATGTCGTTTGGACAAAAAATACCGATATCGTATTTTTAATAAAAGCCTTTATTGTTCAAGATATGTATATAACAGATATTGCAGAACAGTTCCCGGAACAGTTAAAATATTTCTATGGCGTAGGTTTAAAGAAATTAAAAGACAAAGTTCTTATGGGAACGGAATTTTATAGACAATAACCCCTCTATCTCATTGCATGTGAAATTTTTTCAATATATAATACATGTGACTTTGTGACTAAAAATAAGGAGAATAAAACATGTCAAGAAAACCAATTATCGCAGGAAACTGGAAAATGAACCTTGTAAAATCTGAAGCTAAAGATTTATATGAAGGTATTAAAAATTTTGTAAAAGATTATACAGCAGTTGAATTGCCTACAGTTGTAATTGCGCCTGTATTTACTTCTTTAAGTGTTGTTGAATCAATTCCTTGCAGTTGTGGTTGCGGCGGAAACAAAATTTCTATCGCAGCTCAAAATTGTCACTGGGAATCTTCAGGAGCATACACAGGTGAAATTTCTGTTGAAATGGCAAAAGATGCAGGTTGTGATTATATTATTATCGGTCACTCTGAAAGAAGACAATATTTCTCAGAAACTGATGAAATGATAAATAAAAAAGCAAAAGCTATATTAGCAGGCGGATTAATTCCTATTATTTGCTGTGGTGAATCTTTGGAACAAAGAGAAGCAGGGGAAACTGATTCTTGGATTGCGGGTCAAATAAGAGCAGCTTTATCAGGAATTTCCTCAGAAGATGTTGCAAAATCAGTTATCGCATACGAACCAATTTGGGCAATCGGTACGGGCAAATCTTGTGATGCTGACGAAGCTAACAGAGTAATCAAAATGATTAGAAGTGTTGTATCAGAAATTGCAGGTTCTTCTGCTGCTGATTCTATCAGAATTTTGTACGGCGGTTCTGTAAAACCTTCTACAATCGAAGAACAAATGTCAAAATCTGATATTGATGGTGCATTGATTGGCGGCGCATCATTAAAAGCAGACAGCTTTAATGATATTATTGCAAAAACAATGAAAGTTGCTGTTGCAAGTGTTTAATCGATGTACAAAATAAATTATCAAAAACCGAGATATTATATCTCGGTTTTTTTGTGAATGTAAAACATTAATTTTGCATAAATTTATACCATATATAATAAAATAAAACACTGAAAAAATAATTACATAAGAAAAATAATATTTTTTAAAATTTGGAAACCTCATAAAAAATTTGTATCACAAAATCAAAGGAGAAAAAATGACCAATATAGATAAACTAAAAGAAAAATTAACAGCTCAAAGATTAAGAAACGAGATTGATGGAGCTTTCAAATAATATGGAGAAGATTTTTACGATATAAATCCTGAAAAATGTGAAAACATTATTGCCGCAAAAACAATAGTGAAAATGCGAAATGGTGAATTAATTAATCATCCTGATGATAAAAGAAAATATAAAGGTTTAATAGAACATTTAACAAAGAAAAATGTTATAGATGATGATAAATTGAAAAAAGGGACAACAACCGGACAAGCGGCACCGATAAGTAATCCATCCCCATACAAATATTCAAGTGTACCTAAGCCAAAATCAGAACCGCCAAAAAATTTTTCTGATATTTTAAGACAAAAGTTCAAATCCATAAAATCAGAAAACAATCAAAAACTCAGCAGAATATTTAAGTCAAATCAAAATCAAAAGAGCGGTAACGGGCATTGGGTTACAATGAACGGTGCGCACGTGTTTATTGAAGATTAAATAATATCAAAACCCAACCTTCGATTAATATAGAAGGTTGGGTTTTGTAAAAAGTATATTTTTTATACTGCAGGTTTTGCCTTTGGTGTTTTGTCTTCCCATATTGATACGAGTACCGTACAGAAGAATATACTTGACCAGGTTCCGACAACTACACCGACTATCATTGCCAAAACGAAATCTTTTGTGGTTACTCCGCCAAAGAAATACAAAGCCAACAATGTAATCAATGTGGAGAATGATGTATTAATACTTCTTGTTAGTGTCTGATTAACCGAAGCATTTACGATTTCTCCAAAAGACATTTTCTTTGAATAATATCTTAAATTTTCTCTTATACGGTCAAAAGTAACTATGGTATCGTTGATTGAAAAACCGATAAGCGTAAGAATAGCTGTGATAAACAAGCTGTCAACTTCTACTCCGAAGAATATACCGAGAAGAGCAAAAACTCCGCATACAAACAATGTATCATGTACAAGTCCCAGTATTGCCGCTAATGCGTATGTGAATTTGAATCTGATAGTCAAATAAATTACCATACCTAAAATTGCTATAGCTAATGCCATAATAGATTTTTTGAATAATTCATTCCCTAATGTCGGACCAACCGATGATACAGACATTAATTCCGCTTTTGGATGGCTTTTCATAATTACATCCGTAATTTTGTTTTCGGTATCAGTATCTTCACTTATAAATTTTGTTCTTATAGATACGATATTTTTAATATTAGTGTTGTTATCTTTACTTTCTGCGTTAGCGTGAATAATTTGGATAACAGGATTTTCTATGCCAGCTTTTTCTAAGCTGCTTCTTAAGCTTGCTAATCCTGTATTTGAAATATCCTCTTGTACACCGTACTGTAAAATTGTACCGCCGGTATAGTCAATACCTACTTTCAACGGTGAATGATTTTTAATTCCGCCGTATATGAGCCCTAAGACTCCGGGCAGAAGTAATATTGCCGTAACGCAAAGCCATACGAATTTATACTTTACGATATTTATTATGTTTCTTGATGTTATCTCATTTGCCATTTTAATTACCTCTTATTCCTTAGTCCAAAATACCAAAACGTGCATTTTCGCGTTTTGTTTCTGTTGCTTGATATCCTTGACCGATTTCGGATGCTTTTAATCCGAACAGTGCAGGATATTTAAGTTCGCCTGCTCCAAATATTAAGTGCATAAAGTTCTTTGTTATGGTTATTGCACTAAACATTGAGATAATAACACCCATTGCAAGTGTTAATGCGAATCCTCTAACGATACTTGAACCGAAATAATACAAAATTAAACAAGCAATAATTGTTGTCATATTTGAGTCGAGAATACTCGTCCAAGCTCTGTCAAAACCTGAATTAATTGCCGTAAATAAATTTCTTCCGGCTCTTAATTCCTCTTTCATTCTTTCAAAAATCAAAATGTTAGCATCTACCGCCATACCTATTGAAAGGATAAAACCTGCAATACCAGCCAGTGTTAAGGTTACAGGAATAGCCTTAAATAATGCAAACAACATTAAACTGTATAATACAAGAGCTATATCGGCGATTAAACCCGGAGCTCTGTATATAAACAACATAAACAGCATTACAAAGCCTAATCCGACCATACCTGCAAATTTCGATTTTGCGATACTGTCAGCACCTAATGTTGCACCAACTGTATTTTCTTCAACAATCTTAGCCGGAACAGGCAATGCACCTGCATTTAACAGGTTAACCATTTCTTGAGCTTCTTCTTGTGAAAATCCGCTTTCGCCGCCTCCTGATATGACGCATTTGCCGCCATATATTGCTTCATTTACTCTAGGTGCGGATTGCAATTCCCCGTTGAAGAATATTGCCATTTCCTGACCTACAAGATTTTTTGTTAATTCTGCGAATTTCTTAGAGCCTTCGGCATTAAATTCCAAAGATACAATCCATTGTCCTGCAGAGTCTGTTGTTAAGGTTGATTTTGTCAAATCACGACCTGTTAAATCTGCATCAAGCCAAATTCTTTCACCGTTTGCTCCAACACCCGGTTTTTTAAACTCTAATTGTGCAGTTTCTCCGATATACGTTTTTGCTTTTTGTAAATCGGTTTCTCCCGGAATTTCTACCAATAATCTTTTGTCACCAACTCTTTGTACAATAGTTTCTGATACTCCGAGTTTGTTTACACGATTTTCTATTGAAAATTGTAATGTATCCATTACTTCGTCTGTAATTTGCGGAATTGCTTTTGTTGTTTGAGCTTCAAGAACAAGCCTTGATCCGCCGGCAAGGTCAAGTCCTAATTTTGTAGGCTTAGTAACAATAACAAATATAGCTGCTATTGCTATTAAAACTATTGCCCAAAACATGATAATTCTGTTTTTCACTTTTATTCCCCTTATTAAATGTATTCATTATATTTAAGTTTTAGTTTGTATTCGATTATCCCATGGGATTATACGATACGGTATATTTGTCTGTTACTTCAAACAGAGCTTCTTT
Source organism: Cyanobacteria bacterium UBA2855 (assembly GCA_002350725.1). Taxonomy (GTDB): domain Bacteria; phylum Cyanobacteriota; class Vampirovibrionia; order Gastranaerophilales; family Gastranaerophilaceae; genus UBA1221. Next base: position 62,256 of record DEFJ01000029.1, read on the forward strand.
TTCGTCTGCTGTTAATTCTACCAGCGGACGACGAACGTAATCTTCAATTATTCCAAGATGTGCCAATGCAGCTTTTATCGGGCAAGGATTAGGTGCCATGAATAATTTTTTCATTATCGGATATAATTTTCTGTGCATATTTAATGCGGCTTTTATATCACCTGTTTTATAGTTTCTAATCATAGATTTCATATCCAGACCTACAATATGAGATGCAACAGATACAACTCCATATGCGCCCAAAGAAAGCATAGGAAGAGTCAAACTGTCATCGCCCGAATATATCGCAAAATCTTCAGGGCAAAGCATTTTCATTTCTGTAATTGCATCCATATCAGCATAACTTTGTTTTATCCCTGTAATATTTGAGTATTTTTCAGCAAGTTTTGCAACGGTTTTAGGTTGCATATTAACGCCTGTCCTGCCGGGAATATTATAAATAATTATCGGCAAACTTGTAGCTTCAGCGATTGCTGAAAAATGCGCAATCATACCGTCTTGAGAAGGTTTGTTGTAATATGGAACAACTGATAAAATCCCGTCAACTTCTTCTTTTTCTGCCCATTTTGCAGAACGAATGGCCGTTTCTGTTGAATTTGAACCTGCATTCATAATTACTTTAGCTCGGTTGCGGTTTGCACGTTTAATTGTACTAAGGAGTTCAAATTCTTCTTCGTGAGTAAGGGTAGGACCTTCTCCTGTAGTTCCTGCAACCAAAAGTGCATCAGTACCGTTTTTGACAAGATAATCCGTTAACTCTTCGGCTTTGTTAAAATCAATTTCCCTTTTTGAATTGAATGGGGTTACCATAGCCGTAATAATTTCACCTGCATCAAATCTGATTGCCATATAATTAATACCTCTTTCCCTTATCAACATTATCGGAGTGGAACAGATTATAAAAATTCGTTTATATAACCCAAAAATCCAATACCGTACAAAACAATTATACAACAAAAACTAAAAACAAACTCCCAATTATTAATTTTCATTTACATAAAAAAATATTATCCTCACAACGTGCCGATAATATTTTTTATGTAATTAAAAACTATACGATGTGGTGAGGTTGGGTCAGAATTTTTGCATCTACACGTTCTTTTATTGCACCTTGCGGTTCGTAGTATGGTGATACAGTCATTATTTGCGCTGCAATATCAGGATAATAATATATGAATTTTAATTCGCTGGATGTTAATGGCTTTTGCGTGTGTACGTTTGCATAACGTGCAAGTTCCAATATATTTCTTGCTTCGTGTTCATCCTTAAATTCTATTTCAAGGTTATCGTATACATTGCGGAATCCTTTAATGCCGCCGTACTCGCCGGTCGTAATCATTCGTCCTGTTTCAATAATCTCAGGCTCTCCTCTGCCTAATTCCTCATAATCATATAATTCGTAATTCCTTCTGTCTTTGAGTGCTCCGTCTGCATGAATACCTGATTCATGGGCAAAAGCATTATCTCCAACGGCAGGCTGATTCATAGGTATTGGGACTCCAAAGGCATACGCAGTGTATTTTGCAAGCTGCCATGCTTTACTTAAGTCAATATTAGAATCAATATGATATTTGTGACTGAAGCCTGCTGATTTCAGTATCGCAAGTAAACAAGATACTAAATCCGCATTACCGGCTCTTTCTCCCATTCCGTTGATTGCTGTGTTTATATATGCGTCAACTCCTGCATCAATTGCTGCCTTTGCGCCCATAACAGAACAAGCTACTGCCATTCCTAAATCGTTGTGGAAGTGCATTTCTATTGCCATTCCCGTTTCTTTTGCAATTTTATAAATTCTGTCATAAGTTGTCTGAGGGTCTTCATACCCTAATGTATCGCAATATCTGAATCTTTGAGCTCCGTTATCTCTTGCAATTTTGGCATATTTAATAAGAAAATCCAAATCACTTCTTGAAGCGTCTTCTGCGTTTATTCCTATAATTTCCGCACCTTTTGATACTGCACATTTTACAGCATCCGCCGTCAAGCCTAAGATGTCATCAAATGTCTTTTTGCCTTGATATTTACCGTATAACATTTGTTCTGAGGTTGATTGTGACAGATTACAGTTTTTTAATTCCGGCACATTAGAAAAAGATAACTCTACATCTTCAGGTATCGCTCTCATCCAACCTGAAAGTTTTGTTCTCTTTATTACTCCTCTTTTTACAAGTTCAAGATTTCCGTTAAGGTAGTTCAATTCGTGTTTTGTAGTAGGAAAACCAAATTCCGATTGCGTAATTCCCATATCGTCAAGCATAAGATTAATTATGGTTTTTTGCAATTTTGCCAATCCTAATCTTGAGGTTTGTACACCGTCACGATTTGTTACGTCTACAAAGTAAATTCTGTTATCTTTCATTTTTACTCCTTTTGAACTACTAAAATAACTTGCTTTTTTACCGAAAATTATTTACAATAAATAGTATGAGCATTAATAATATAATGTCAAGAGAATTTATAAAAATATGAACAATACAAAGCAATTAGAAAAGCAAATTAACAAAGAATGTAAGACCGGAAATGTAAAGAGTGCAATAGAATTATGCCAAATCGGGCTGCAGCAGGATCCGACAAATGCTGATTTACATATGCGCTTAGGTGATTTGTATTTGGCATGGCATTTAGATATCTCAAATTCTTGCCAGTATATCGATGAGGCTATTACCGAATATCAACGAGCTTCCGAAACATATCTTGACTCTGCGGAAGTATATTTTAAAATCGGGCAGGCTCATTATTTCAAGGGCGATTTGGATAAAGCTATTAATTATTTTGATACGGCTTTAGAAAAAGATCCGAAAATGTCAAAAGCATATTATATGCTGGCAGAAACAAATACCAAAAAAGCAAGATTTTATGATGCAATCTTGAATGCTAAAAAATCTATTAAAACAAAACCTTTCAGAAATTCAAGTGCTCATTATTTATTGTCAAATTTGTACAGTGTGTCTTCTGTCCAATCGTTAAAATTAAAACTTAAATCAAAATGGGAATACATATTATCATTGTTGACTTTGCCGTATGATATGAGGGCTATAAAAAATGTATGTCAAAGCCTTTCTTATTTGCGTTTTATTCCTACTTGGATAAAAGGTATATGGCTTGCAAATTCAAAGGGTGTAGAGGATGCTATTCAAGTTTATATTGATGCTATAGATAAAGCTCCCGGTTTTGTACCTTTTTATGGTTTGTTGGGAGATGTCTATTGCTCGTTAGGCAGATTTGAGGATGCAATTACAGAATATAAAATGGCAATTTGGCTTGATTGCTTAAATGTTCAGGCGTATCGTCATTTAGCGTATGCGTATGAAGAATTAGGTGATTATGATAACGCTATAGAAATATATGAAAAATTAGTAAAAATTATGCCAAACATGCCTGATGTTCATTCAAATATGGCAAATATATTGTTTGTAAAAGGAGATATTGACGGTGCTATAGCGCATTTTCAAACCGCAATTACCCTTAACCCTAAAAAAGAATGGACAAGTGTTGTAAATCAAACTTTAGGTTTCATTTATCAGGAAACGAAGCAAGATTTGGATGCTGCAATTACATCGTACCAGAGTGCATATCTTCAAACACCTAAGGATATTGATATTTATGTAAATCTTGGTAGTGCTTTTTATGATAAGGAAGATTTCAATAATGCATTAGCTGTTTACCGTAACGCTTTGGACTTGCAGCCGAAAAATGCCCAAATTCATTGCAATCTTGGTTTTCTCTATTGGAGTAACGGAAACATTGATGAAGCCATAAAAGAATATGAATTAGCAATTGAATATAATCCCGATTATGATATTGCATTAAATAATCTTGGTGTTATATATCTTGATGATTTGGGTCATGTTAAAAAAGCAATAAGTTATTTTGAAAAAGCTATAGCATGTAATGCAAATTATGCGTTGGCGTTATTTAATCTTGCAAGAGCAATTGCAATTACAGGTGATAAAATTGAGGCTGCAAAACTCTATCAAAGTGCCCAGAATATTAATTATGTGACGAATGAAATGGACCCGCAAGAAATTATTGATAAAATAAACGCATTATTTGAATAACTTATTTGTTTACAAATATCCATATTTTACGATTTACACTTGCAAAAAACAAACAATTGCGTTACACTTTTAGTGTAGAATATACACTTTTATATGTTACCCAACGTGCAAACGCACAAAATTAAAATGGATGGCAAATTTATGACAAATGTAAATCAGAATATAAGAAATATCGCAATTATTGCGCACGTAGACCACGGGAAAACAACTCTCGTTGATTGTTTATTAAAACAAGCAGGTGCGTTTAGAGATAACCAACAAGTTCAGGAACGGGTATTAGACAGTAATGATTTGGAAAAAGAAAGAGGTATAACAATTCTTTCCAAAAATATTTCAATCAACTATAAGGGTTGTAAAATCAATGTCGTAGATACTCCCGGCCACGCAGATTTTGGCGGAGAAGTAGAACGAGTTCTCGGTATGGTTGACGGGGCGTTATTAATTGTTGATGCGGCTGAAGGACCTATGCCTCAAACAAGATTTGTTTTGTCAAAAGCGTTAGAACTCGGCTTAAAAATTATTGTTGTAATTAATAAAATTGATAAACCGGCAGGGGAACCTTTAACAGCATTGGATAAAGTTTTTGATTTGTTTACGGAATTAACGGACAGAGAAGACTTAATAGATTTTCCGTTTATCTTTTCAAGCAGTTTGAACGGTTTTGCAATTAAAGATTTGGATGACGAGAGAAAAGATATGATTCCGCTTTTGGATTGTATTATGGAAAATATTCAGCCGCCGTCAGGTGATGAAAATTTACCTTTACAATTTCAGGCAACAACGTTAGATTACAACGAATATGTCGGAAGAATTGTCATCGGTCGTATAGTAAACGGGAAGGTAAGCTCTCAAGAACAAGTTTGTGTTGTCCATGCAGACGGTTCTCAAGAGCGCGGTAAAATTACCAAATTATTCGGTTTCCATGATTTAGGCAGAGTTGAAATACAAGAGGCTTCTGCCGGAGATATCGTTGGGATTGCAGGCTTTTCTGATATACAAATCGGTGAAAGCATTTGCGCTTTAGAAAATCCTCAGCCGCTACCTTTAATCCATGTTGATGAACCGACATTGCAGATGAATTTTTCCGTTAACGACAGTCCGTTTGCAGGACAAGAAGGAAAGTTTGTTACATCTCGCCAGTTAAGAAAAAGATTATATAATGAATTGGAAAAAAATGTAAGTTTACGAGTTGAAGATACTGACAGCACTGATGTATTTAAAGTAAGCGGAAGAGGGGAACTCCATCTTGGTATTTTAATTGAAACCATGCGCCGTGAAGGGTACGAATTCCAAGTTTCTAAGCCTGAAGTCATTTATAAGACCATAAATGGTGTCCAATGCGAACCGTATGAAAATCTTATAGTGGATGTTCCGGAAAGTAATGCAGGAAGCTGTATTGAAAGGTTATCAAACAGAAAAGCCGAAATGAAAGATATGCAAAATGCAAAAGGAAGAACAACCTTAACTTTTCATATTCCTGCGCGCGGATTGATTGGTTTTAGGAGTGAATTTATTCGTATGACAAGAGGTGAAGGTATTATGTACCATACATTCTTGAACTACAGACCTTATGCGGGAGATATTTCAAGACAAAGAAACGGTTCAATTATTGCTCACGAAGAAGGTGAAGCTATCCCGTATGCATTGGCACAATTTGAAGACAGAGGCGTATTCTTTGTTACTCCTAAAACAAAAGTATATCGTGGAATGATTATTGGTGAATGTAATAAACCGCAAGATGTTGTTGTAAATATTTGTAAGACGAAGAAATTGACAAATATGAGAAGCTCAACCGCCGATGTAATGGTAACATTGCAAGCTCCAAAGATAATGTCATTGGAAGAAAGTCTTGAATATATCGGGGATGATGAACTCGTTGAAATTACGCCTGAGAACGTAAGAATCAGAAAAGCCGATTTGACTAGAAAAATTTATAACTAATCTGATAACCCTCTGATTTTGTATCAGAGGGTATTTTTATCAATGTAGTGCTTTTAGGACTTTTTCAAGACGCAATAATTTTGCTTTAGTTGTCCCTATACCACAAAGTAACATTGTAGATACTTTGTTCGTTTTTTCATCTTCTATGCTACGTTTATATAAGTATTCAGATAAAGCTTCACCTGAAAAATTCGAATGTTTTACCAGAATTTTAGTTATATCATCTCCGCCAAAAATACAATTTTGACAATGCTCTTTTAGCTCTTGAATATTATTAATCAAATTTTCTATATCTCTTTTACCTCTTTTAGAATTCAGATAATTTATATTTGCCTCAACAGATGCCAGTAGCGGATAGGACGGAGATGTTGTCATAAATAAGGCAAGAGCATTTTCGGAAGATAAGTCTGTATTATTGTGTAATAATGCTGTTGGGTTTAATCCGCCTGCTGTTTTGTGTAAGGATTGTACCGTAAAATCCGCAATGTTGACAGAGCTTTCGGGTAACTTTTCCGAGAATGGATACAAAGCACCATGCGCCTCATCTACAATAAGATATGCTCCATATTCCTCGCAAATCTTTTTTATTTCTTTAATATCTGACACAAAACCCTCATATGTCGGAGAGGTAATTATTACGGTCTTAATTTCATTGTTTTTTAAATTGTCCCTTATAGTTTCAGGATTTGTTTTGGTAAAAACACCCCAATTTTTGTCATATTCGGGTTCGTAATATACAGGTTCTGCACCTGCAAGTTTCACTGCATTATGGTGACAGTGATGAGCATTCTTCCAAATCAGAACTTTATCGTTTCTTTTTGTGCATGTTAACACCGCACCAATAATGCCGCTGGTAGAGCCGTTAATTAAAAATTTTGTCGATTTTGTTTTATAAATTTCAGCAGCTTTTTTTTCTGCGCATAAAAGAGCATCTTGCGGCTCGTAGGCATCTGTTTCAGAAATATCATATTTATATATATTTCTCAGTTTGTGCAATATATAAAATTTCTGAGAATGCGAAGGGGTTGTAAAAAGAGCAGTTTTTACCTTTTTTCTTAATAAATTTCCAAGCCCCACCTTAACACCTATTTATTTGCTATTTCTATACTTCTTTTTGTACAGTATTGTATAAGGGTCATTCTGTCTTTTGTATCTTTAAACTCAAAACGTCCGGAGTGCGTGTAAGAACCGTCATCACATAATTCTATTCTAATAGGACGATAATAACATTCCAATTGAGTTGTTTCCGATAGCGGTAAAACAATTGTATAACGTCCTTCTATATCAATATTTTCGCTTGTTTTAAATTTCATACCACCGGCAGATATATCAAGAGTTTTAATTTTGTGAGATTTATTCTCAGCAGTTAAAGACAATTCGTGTATGAACTTTATACGAGTATATCTTCTTCTTTGTAAAAACTTATGTCTTGCTGGACTCGCAATCTTGAGAGTCCAGTCATCAACAAATTCTTTAGCAAACGATTCAAAATAGAGTGTTCCATGTTTGGTATCGGTATAAAATTCACAATAGTTGTTAACTAATATTCCTTCGGCTGGATAGTCTAATTTTAGGGTAAACCCTTCTGCTGAAACATCTTCAACAGTACCCTTGTTTGCACATTTAAAATCACTTGGAATAATTGTAACTCTCTGATTTTTATCTATTAATTCTCTCATTGTGTAACCCTCTTGATATTCTTTGAGTTAATTATATAAAAATTTTTATCAAAAGGCAAGTATTGTTATAATGCACAAAGTAGCAATACAAATATGTTATACAGCAAATTAAAATATCAAAATGAGACACATACTATTTATGAAATATATACTAATTATACTAAATATTAAGTTTTGTAACACTCAAATTATAGCGATTTTTTATTGATATTATTGCGTTTTAGGAATTTATTTATAAAAGCACTTATACAAACAAGCAATTTTTTAGCAGAAAAATTTTTTACATGTGTACAGGGAAAATAAATAACTTTGGGGAAAGGAAAAGGGATACTATGGGATTGAACGTAGACACCATTGCACGTTATGTTGTGCAAAATCACGATGTACAGTTTATGCAGGCACAGGATTATTCAACAGCATCACAATCTGAAGCTGTTAGTATTCACAATTTTTTGAATAACTCATCTTTAAGAACAGCTCGTCAAGAAGAACTTACGGCTTATCTTTTAGGACTAAAGGATGAACAAGGTAATAGCTGTTTTACATATGATGAGGCTGCAAAGGCTGCTAAATATCAATTAGAAAACGAAATTTCTCAGAAGAAAGCAAAAGTAACAATTCAGTTTATTGATAAAAATGAATATGATGCTGCAGTTGCAAAAGCTCAGAAAGATGGATCAGATCAATTTTATAATTTTAAATTGATAACGGATAAAGAAGTTCTTGCACATATCAATGGCGACAAATTGAAAACAATAGAAGAAAAAGAAGCAAATTATAAGAAATTCTTTAAAACTGATGACAAAGGTAATTTGGTAAAAGATGAAAACGGTAAATACATATTTGATTCCGATAAATTTAAAGCAGAATTCGGTAAAGATGTAGGTTTGGATAACAAACTCCAACTTGCCGAAAGAGAGTGTGCGGCAAAACGTCGCGGAATGTCAGCTTCGTCTGAAAAGAATGCAATTAAGGCAGCAGGTTTGGACTACAGACGTGATAATACAGGTTTGTATAGAACTTTAGCCGGAACTGCTGCACTGGCTGCATTAGTCTTTGGCGGAGTAACTGCAGAAGCTTGGGCAGGGGGTGCTGCTAATTCTACAGTAGCGGCAGCGCATTCGGTTGTTCACAACAGACTTGCATCGTTATTATGTGCAGGTGGTCTTGCCGGAGCTATTCCATTTATTCACGATAAAGACGGTAAAACAAATCATCGTCAGGATGCGGCAGAGTTGTTCCAACAGAAGCCTGCGCCGGAACCTCAAAAACCTCAATTGGCAGAAGTTCCGCCTAGAATTTCATTTGTTCAAGAACCAAAAATAGAAGATTTTAAATTAGAGAAACAAGCTCCTTGTTATAACCTTGAAAAAGGTGTAACGGTTGATACAATAAGATACGGTGGGCCTTGGCACTATGCACAATTGTATAACAATTGTGATACAGGTAAACCGTTAACAGGAAAACAACTTAACGAATTAAAGAACTTATTGAAACCTGGACATGACGGCTCATCAATACAAGAAGGTGACTCTTGGAAAACGAAAGTTCTTCAAAACGAAATAACGTTAAGCGACGGTACAAAGGTTTGTTTGGCAGATAAGGAAGAAATCGCTCGCAGAGTTGCAAGAATGACTACTCAATCAGGCGGTAAGAACCTGAGATATGCTAATCAGCAGATTGGTGTAAGAACTTGTGACGGTACATATATCGGTTCTGCAAAGAGTGTTGAAGATGCTCACAGAAAAGGTATCAAGTATCAGCAAGAGCATACAACATATACGCTTTCAAAGAAGTAGATAAGAGCTAAAATCCTGTAGTAGTAGTAAATAGCCTCTCCAAAAAGGAGAGGCTATTGTTATATTAATTTTAATAAATTAAAATCTGAAATATATAAACGGGTTATATGTGTTTGCGGCAATTGTCGCACTTGATAATATAAACAAGATTAAAAGCCAAATATTTATTGCGGTGCGTGCAATTTTATTTTGTATTTTTATCATGTTTTTAAATATTGGTATACAGCATAAAATTGCAGCTACAAATGTTATTATCTCAAATCTGTCCGCATAATATTGGATTGAATATAAAAATTCATTAGGTCTTAAATGCAGTAACCCGAACATATTCATCAAATAATCCCAAGCATACTTCATATTATCAGCCCTAAATATTACCCAGCCTATAACAAATGCAAGAATGCAATATATATGTTTAAAGAAGTTAGCAATTCTGTTTTCGGTTTCATTGTTTAATCCCGTTATTTTTTCAATTATTATGAAAAATCCGTGCCAAATACCCCAAATTATAAATGTCCAATTGGCACCGTGCCAAATTCCCGTTAATAAAAATACAATTCCAAGGTTTCTGAGTTGTTTAATTTTTCCGTTTCTGTTACCGCCTAAAGGTATGTACACGTATTCCTTGAACCATGTCGATAAAGATATGTGCCATCTTCTCCAAAATTCAGTAATGGATTTTGAAATGTACGGATAATTGAAGTTTTCCATAAATCTGAACCCGAAAATTAAGCCTAATCCGATTGCCATATCTGAATATCCGGAAAAATCAAAAAACAGCTGTAATGAATATGCAATAGAACCAAGCCATGCAATACAATGAGAAAATGTGTGAGGATCTTGAGCAAATATCTTATCAGCTATTGCACCCATTGTGTTTGCAATAAGCATTTTTTTTGATAATCCTATAATGAATCTTTTTACCCCCTCATCAACTTTTTCAAAGCAAACTTCTCTTGAGTCAATCTGTTCTTCTATATCGTGGTATTTTACGATAGGACCTGCTATTAATTGCGGAAACAGGCAGATATATAATGCGAGTTTGTATATGTTATTTTGAACTTTGCAATCCCCTCTATATACATCAATGACATAAGATAATGCTTGAAAAGTATAAAAAGAAATGCCAAGCGGCATAACAACTTCAAGAAGGTTTATGTGTCCGTGAAAAAGAGTATTAAAGTTTTCTATCAAAAAATTAAAGTATTTGAAATATATGAGATTTGATAGGTTAAGTATGATTGTTATAATTAATATAACTTTCGGAAGTATAGTTTGTTTTATTGATTGGATTGCCACGTTATCCAAATTGTTAGAAACATTATAATGACCGTTTTTAGTTTTATAAATGAGTATTGCACCAAGCCAATTGATGATTATTGACAAAAGCATAATAGCAAGGTATCTTGGTTCTCCCCACGCATAAAAAATTATGCTTGCAACAAGTAAAATGCTGTTGTGATATTCTTTTTTGCTTAGCAAATATATTGCACAAAGTATTGGTAAAAATATAAATACAAATGTCATTGATGAAAATAGCATAGAAATTACTCCATATTAAATAAGTTATGTAGCGATGTTATATTTCCATAAGTAATACAAAAGATTATTATATCAGGCTTATATTCTAGTATTTCTTCCTCATAATATTTCATAATTTTGAACTCTTCTTCTGCTTTTATATTTTTTACGTTGTTATTTCTTATGCGTTTAACATTTTTAAATGTGAATGGTATAAATTCGGTTAGATTTTCATTCATACTTGTGCCTAACTGTATAACTCTATAATTCGCACCATAATTGTATTTAAAGATTTTTCCACGGTGGTATTTTGTATCAATAATAGTTTCTTTAAGATTGTTAAAGTCTTTATGTTTATAATAAGTGTAGTTATAATTATGGTAACTACTACATATAAAATCAGGAAGTCCAAGTCTCCAACAATCTTGCCCTTTATTATAATCCCTCGGAAACTCTCCTCTAATCATCTTGTTATAAGTATGATTAAAATCATTGTTTTTTAAAACTTTTATATTTGGATAATCTTTTATAATTTCTTTCATTAATTCTTTATATCCAATGAATGTTCCATCATCTGTCCAATGGTGCTCTGTTTTAAAGTATACTTGTTTCCCGTTCTTTACGGCATTTAGCATTTCTTTATACGGATATATTATTTTTATTTTATTTTCTTGGTTTATTCTTTTTATGTAATCTAAAAATACTGTATGTTTATTAGTGTCATTAATATAATTTAGCTGTGTTGTGTGTATATCTGCTTTTTGTGGAACAATTAGTATATATAACTTAATATTATGTTTATTACACCAATCATTGAAGTCATATAATGCTTTGAAATTGCTTTTTATAGTATCTATATCCATGTGTCCAAAACTCCATTTAGGATATGTAGTTTTGGTTTTCTTGTCAAAATAACCATTGTCACACTTATTTGCTATTAAATACATTATATAAGTGCGTAAGTTAGTAATGGCATATCTTAAATTAAATCTGTCATTGAACCAATTGTTAAAATCTGTGCCGTAGGTATAGTTAATTTGTCCGTTTGTTATAAATGGTTTATATTTTGCAAGTGTTCGATTCTCTCTTTCTGATATTTGTGATTTTGTATCTATATGGCTCATAGGAATAAATAACATCACAAAAAATATTGCTAAAAATATAATCTCAATTCTTGATTGATGTTTTATTTCTTTAAAGTCAACAAGATATTCCGTAAGTTTCAGTCCAAACAAATAAGATAAAATCAGAATTATTGTAAATACAAAAAATTCAAAGTGTGCGTGATGTGCTGCCTTGAAAATCAACCAGAATTTATTTGTCAAGGCAAGTACAGCCAGTGTTATAATAAATGCTATAATGTATCTCTTCTTAATCATACTCTGTTATCTATACACTATTATCAATAGAACATGTTCAATACTAGATTAAAATAAAATTATATGCAAGATTATGCGGATGAATCTGATACAAAACTTATTAATGCACGCAAAAGTGAACTTTTGCGTGTAATAGGAAGCCTTATACGTAAAGAGAGAAAACATCTTAATAAGGGTATAAACGTTTTCTCTTATGAGTATGATATAGGTAACGGTTTATTGTCTAAACTTGAGAACGGGCAAGCCGATTCAAGAATTTCAACATTATGGAAATTATCAAATGCCTTTGGGTTAAAGTGTTCAGAGTTTATCAAGATGGTTGAAGATTCTTTGCCGCGTGATTTTAATTTTTATGAATAAATTTTAGTTGTTGTTTTCACCCCAAAGTTCGTGTATATTGCAAAATTCTATAAATTTTGTTGCATCTGAGGTGTAACTTACTTCAAATTCTGGTTTTTCTTCCGGATAGAAATATTTGAGATGCAATTCGTTGTTTTTTGAATCTATACCTTCTATAAATTGTATGTAGTGTTCCGCTATCATTGGATGAGTGTTTACGTTTACATATTTTTTTTCATCTCTATGTTCAATTTTGGGTGCATGTTTTTCGCCTAATTCATTTGTGTCATATTGTACTTGCAATTTCTTCATAGGTTGATTGCAGCATACAAGTTCTCCAAAACTATCCAATAAGACTTGTACTACATTCCCACAGACTTCGCATTTATAAATTTCAAATCTTTTTGTCATTGTTATCTCCTTTTGTTTGTTCTGAGTATACGTTGACAAAGAGCTAAATATCTATTCTCCGATTGGATAAATTTTACAAAACAAAGGCAGGATAAATTTATCCTGCCTTTGCTGCCCAATCCTCTTAGGACAAATAGTTTTTATCTTTTTATTCTTGAGGCGGAACAGGTCTGTCCTCAAATTCACCTCTTGGTGGCATTCTTAGAGGGGATTTTTTGTGAGCCTTTTCAAATTTCTTTCTGCCTTCTTTTTTAATTTTTTGTAGTTCTGTTTTTTGTTTATCAGTTAAGATTGCTTCAAATTCTTTCATGTTTTTCATTTGAATTTCTCTCATTTGATGTTTTAATTCTCTGCATTCTTTTCTCAATTGAACAATTTTCTGAGCTTGTTCTTCCGGAGTAGCTTGAGAACGTTTTACTGCTGCAATTTCTTCACGTTTTAGAGCAAGTTTGTCTGCTATAGGCTTGATTTGTTCAAACCCTTTTTGGTGAATTTCTTTTGCTTTAGCTTTTTGCTCGTCTGTTAATTTTAATTTTTTATCAAAATCAACTTTACCCGGAGCCATATGTGGTCTGTGCATTTTCTTAGGACAGCTTGTGCATTGTTGTTTGGCTGTTTTTTGAGTTACTGTTGTGTTTTCGTCTGCGGCAAAGGCTTGAGCCGATACCGTCATAGCTAAAATTGCCGTTAATACTAATAATTTTTTCATATCTAAACCCTTTCTATTTGTTATAGTAAGTCTTCCAATTCTTGTGCCAATTGCTTTTTTGCATTGAAAAGTCTTGATTTGATTGTTCCTACCGGACATTTATATTTTTGCGCGCATTCTTCATATGTATGTCCGTATACTTCACAATACAATATTACTTCTTTGAATTTTGGTTTCAGGTTATTTATTGCCTGAGTTATTCTTTTTTGTCTGTCATTTGTGACAAGTCGTAGTTCCGGAGTCTCCTTCTTGTCTTTTATGACATCAAACGTATTGTCGTCCTCATTTATAAGTTTTTCATGCTTTACCACGGATGATTTTAGATAATCCTTGGTTACATTTTTGGTTATGGTTGAAATCCAGCTTTTTATGCTTCCTCTTTCTTCATATTTATCGGCATTCTTCCATACCTTTAAATATACTTCTTGTTCAAGGTCTTCATTTTGTTCGCCGGAAATCATTTTTATTATATTTCTGACATTTTCTTTATTCGTCTTTATTATTTCTCTTAAATTCATTAATCCACCATTATTAGCCCGTACGAATCAACAGGCAAACCATAATCTTCTACCGTCATTGTTTGTCCGTACAGGATAGTATCGTGTACATCAGGGTTGAAATTTATTACCCCTAACGTCGAAACAAGAATAACAAGGGCAAAAGATGCACAAGCCATTTTTAATCTTGCACTTGTTCTTCTTTGTTCTCTTATCTTTGGTGCAACTTCTGCTATCAAGTCTGAAACTCGTTGCATTTTTTCATGTTCTTTTCTGCAATCTTCACAAGTTTCAAGATGTGATGTCAGTTTTTCGTCATCACCAAAGATAAAAAGTCCTTCGTATTGTTTACATTTATCTGTCATATTTTTAACCTCTATATTATGATAACGAATTAAAAATGAAAATGTTCATTTTTTTATTTTCTCTTAATATTTCGTAATTAAATGAGCAAAATAATTTATTCACGAGTTTTGTAATGGATGAAAATTTGTGAAAAGGAGAAATTATGGACTCAATTAACAACAATGTGTCATTCGGTTCAACGAAACTTAAAATGGTTGGAGCCTTAGCAGATAATATAGGTTGCCCAAAGACTTTTGAAAAAGCAGGAACTTGTTTGAGAGAAATGACGAAAGATATGCCTGATAATACTTTGTATATGTGGCAGCAAGGTGATAAATACTGTTTCGGACTTAATCCCGAGCAGGAAGTAACTTCCCAACTTACTCAAGCCGTAGGCAGAGATACAATGGGTTATTTATTGATGGAAAAAGGGTTTAAGGGTATTGCAAATTTCTTAAAAACTATGGTAAGGGTGCTTAATAACAGACAAAAGCTTGTAAGAATGGCTACAAACGGTTCAGCAACGAATGCAAATATTGATTCTGCAAGAATGTTTTCAAAAGATTCATCAATAGGTAATGTCTTAAAAACTAAATTCCCTGAAGATGGTTTATACACTGAGTATATTGACCTTAACAGAGCCGGTGAATGTATTCACGTTGAGTAATTAATATAAATATTTTATGCGTAATAAAAAATCCCTAAAACTAAATTTTAGGGATTTTTGTTATATTGTTTGAATTTTATTAACCGTTAAATTGTGCTTTTTCTTCTTCGCTAACACCTTTGATAGTTAAGTTAACTCTGCCTTTATCGTCAATTTTTATAACTTTAACGATAACTTCATCGCCAACATTCAAGTGCGGCTCAATCGTTTCAATTCTCTCGTTACAAACTTGAGAAATATGAACCATACCGTCTTTACCCGGCGCAAGTTCAACAAACGCACCAATAGGTATAATTCTTACAACTTTACCTTTAACAATCATTCCCGGTTCAGGTTTGAAGGTCAATTCTTTAATCATACGAGTCGCAATCTTAGCACCTTCTTGATCATTTGATGTAATAGTTACAACACCAGTATCTTGAATGTCAATTTCAGCGCCTGACGCATCAATGATTGCTCGAATTTGCTTTCCTCCCGGTCCGATAACCGTTCCGATATCTTCAACAGGAATTGTCATTGTTGTAATGCTTGGTGCAAACGGAGAAAGCGGTCCCGGTTCAGTGATAGCTTCTCTCATCTTCGATAAGATATGCAATCTTCCTTCTTTTGCTTGGAATAAGGCTCTTCTTAATGTTTCATTAGGAATACCTTTTGCTTTCATATCCATTTGTAAAGCTGTGATACCGGTATCGTTACCTGTAACTTTGAAGTCCATATCGCCGAGGAAGTCTTCAATCCCCTGAATATCTGTTAATACAACAGGTTCATAGCCTTCTTCTTTTATCATACCCATTGCAACGCCGCCAATCATACATTTAACAGGAACACCTGCGTTCATCAAAGCCATTGAGCTTCCGCAAGTAGAACCCATTGATGTAGAGCCGTTTGACTCCAATACATCTGACGTTACACGAATTGTATAGCCAAATTCTTCTTGAGAAGGAAGTGCCGGAACGTTTGCTCTTTCTGCCAAATGTCCGTGACCAACTTCACGTCTGCCGGGACCTCTTAACGGTTTTACTTCACCTACAGAAAATCCAGGGAATATGTATTTATGCATATATGTTTTTTCTGTTTGAGGATCAACGCCATCAAGTTCTTGTTTCATTCCTGGACCTGCAAGAGTAGCAACCGAAAGAATTTGGGTTTGTCCTCTTGTAAATACCGCAGAACCGTGAGCTCTTGGAATAACACCAACTTCGCACCAGATAGGACGAACTTCATTATATTTACGACCATCTGCACGAACACCTTCATCAAGAATCATTGCACGCATAACGTGTTTTTCAGCAGCTTTAAATTCTTCTGCTACAAAGTCAATACCTGTTTCTTCAATAATTTTCTTGATGTAATGGTCTTCAGGAAGAGCTTCAATTTTTTCTTTAACTAATTTCTTAGCTTCTTCCAATTTGTTTTGTCTGTATTCTCTATCGAAGTTATGGTATGCATCGTGAATCATATCGTGTGCAGTTTCTTCAATAATTTTAGCGATTTCAGAGGTATCGTAAGGATTTACGAACACTTCTTTTTCAACTCCACACATTTTTGCGAATTCAACTTGAGCTTCACATTGTTTTTTAATTTCGCCTTGAGCGAACTCAACAGCATTCATAATATCGTCTTCAGTAACGAATTTACATCCTGCTTCAACCATGATAACGCTATCGTGAGTACCTGCTACAACTATATCCAAGTCAGACTTGTCTGCTTGCTGATGTGTAGGATTTGCAATAAAGTTTCCGTTTTCGTCACGACTTACTCTGACTGCACCGATAGGTCCTTCAAACGGAGCTCCTGATAGCATTAACGCACAAGATGCACCTAACATAGCAAGTGTATCAGGTTGATTCTGTTGATCGTAGCTGAATAATTGTGCAACAATTTGTATATCATTTCTGTAACCTTTTGGGAATAAAGGTCTGATTGGTCTGTCGATTAATCTTGAAATAAGAATAGCCTTGTCGCTGGATTTACCTTCCGAACGATTGTATCCGCCCGGAATACGACCGATGGCAGACATTCTCTCTTCGTAATCAATAAGTAACGGGAAGAAATCAATACCAACTCTTGGTTCTTTTGATACTACGCAGTGAACAAATAACATTGTATCACCGCATCTTACCGTAACAGAACCGTTAGTAGAATTAGCATATTTCCCTGTTTCAACCGTAACGGTTTTACCGCCGATTTCAATTTCAAACTTTTTAGTTTCAGGTATTGCCATAATTTTCCTTTCTTGCGGGTTTCTATACCCACACCCGCCTGTTAGTTATACACTTCTGTTTACTACCCGATTGTATATTAAACATACCTAAAAGTAAACTACATAAATTTTAATAAAATTTATAAAGTGTCTTGCGATTTAAAATACGGTATGTTATAATTATATATATAATATATCTAATATAAAAATATGTAACGATTAATGGTCGAAGTATAAAGTTTACCCCTGCATGTGCCGATATAAAGGTATGTGTAGATGGCATGAGGATTAAAGAGATGAAAAAGGGTTGTTATAAAAGCTTGAAACGTAAAAATGCTAAGGGAAATTTCGGTTCAAAAGTTTTATCTGCAGCGACATTAGCCGGACTCATGTTATTTGGTGCAAACGCAGCCAATGCAGATGAAAACTATGGTTCATCTTATCAATATGCTGACGGTATTATAACCGGTGCTGCATCGGAATTAGTTCCTGAGCAAGGGACATTGGATGTTTTGCATGAAAGCGACCCGGAAGCATACCCTAACGGTAGTGCATATTCTATTGGAGATAGCGGAGTAATTCCGATAACTCAATATGAAATAGACAGTGCGACAAAAGGAATACTTGATACTCATGACAAATATATTGATATCTTGCAAAAGACATATGCAAACGGTACTATTAACTATTCTTGGGATGATGAAAATTACAAATTGAATACGACAATAAGTGGTGCCGCATCTAAAGGAACAAAATCAGGGAGTAACTATAACGGTGATTTTGTCGGAAATAACCAAGGTACAAGTGGTTCTGTACTGTATAATTCTAATTCTTCTTTGGATACCGTAAGAGGTAATTTTATTGGTAATTCATACAATTATGGCGGTGGTGCTGTATATAATAATTCATACTCAAGTGGAATGGGTATAAATGCAATTTTCGGTAATTTTGTCGGTAACAGTTCTATAAATTCTTCCGGTGGCGCTATATATAATTACACCTATTCGGACGGAAAGGGGATAAAATCTATTGTAGGTGATTTTATTGCAAATAGTTCCACATATTCAGGAGGTGCTATTTATAATTATTCATCAGGTAATAACCCGGGTATAGAAACTATTGTAGGTGATTTTATTGCTAATAGCGTATCAGGGACCGGTGGTGTCGCCGGGGGTGCAATAAGTCATGCCGGTGTTATTAATGCCATTAACGGAAATTTTATCAATAATGCGGCACTTTATTTGCACGATAATAGTTATGTTGCACAAGGCGGAGCGATTGCAACAACTTCTAATAATACTATTAATAATATTAAAGGTAATTTTATAGGCAATAGGGTATTATCAAAATCAACAGGTTCATATCCTTACTATGCGGCACTTGGCGGTGCTATATCAAATTCAGCAAATCAATATAGTTATACTTCATTGATATCAGAGATAAGTGGTAATTTCGTCGGGAACTATGTTGATGCCGTAAATACAGCATTAGGCGGAGCTATATCGAACTTTTCCAGAACTTATTATTCAGGTTATACGTCATCAATAACAATAAATAATATAAAAAGCGATTTTATTGGTAACCATGTAAAATCGGCAAATGCAACAGCATTAGGTGGAGCCATTTCCAACTATTTTTATCAATCTCAGGGTGCTATACAGATTGGTAATATCGAAGGTGATTTTGTTGGTAATTATGCTATATCTGAAAGTACTCAAAACAGTTCATACTCCCAAGGTGGTGCTATTGCCAATTTTATAAATGCATATTATTCATCTTATAGCCCAACCATAACAATAAATAAAATAAAAGGTAGTTTTATAGAAAACTATATTTCAAGTAAAGGTGCAAATTCCAGTGCAGGAACAGCTAATTACGGTGGAGCTATATCAAATAATATAACTAGATCCAATGGTAATATACATATAGGCACTATTGAAGGTAATTTTATTGGAAATAAAGTGCTTAAAGACTCTGTTGATAATTATATGGCAAATCATGGAGGTGGCGCAATTTCTAATTTTGTCGCAAGTTATGACACAAGTCAGAATCCTACAATAACTATAGATAAAATTGAAGGTGATTTCATCGGTAATTCTACTATAAGTACCGATCGCTCAGAAGGTGGTGCTATTTTTAATGAAAGTCAGGGATGGTATGGAAGTAGCAGTATTGGAGAAATTAATGGAAATTATATAAATAATGTAGCAAAAGGTCAAGAGACTTTCGGTGGTGCAATTTATAGTGATAATGCTGGAATAGGTTGTATAACAGGGAATTTCATTTCTAATATGACCGATGACAGTAATGGGTCTACAACTGGCGGTGGTGCTATATTTAATGGAGGGACTATCAGTGATATAAACGGTAATTTTAAAAATAATACAGCAAAATCTAATAGAGGAGGTTACGGCGGTGCTATTTTTAATCTTGTAGGTACAATTGGTAATATAACAGGGAATTTTGATAGCAATACCGTCAACGGACAAAATTATGATACAGTATCCGGCGGAGCAATTTCTAATGCAAATGGAAGCATAAAAAATATTATAGGTGATTTTACAAACAATTCAGCTACTTCTTTATATAATTATGCTCAGGGTGGAGCAATAGGCACATGGGGTTTAATTGCTTCAAATGCAGATGATGCAGAAAAGGTGAATGTATATCAATATACTTATACCAAAACCAGTACGGGTGAAACTGTTACATATTGGAATGCCTCAACTAAAACAAGTATAGATAATGCCATTGCTGCCGGCAAAAAACTTGTAATCTCATTATACAGCAACAGTTATCAGGCATCTGACAGTCAATGGGATAATATTCAAAATAATATAGCAAGCGGTACATATATAACAACAGACCCAACTTCAACTTTGACAGATAATGATATCTGGCATCCTGAAGGGGGTATTATAAATACAAATTTCTTAAATAACTATGCAAAAGGAAGTTATTCAAATACAAATACACATGGCGGTGCTATATATTTAAGTAGTTTACCGTTAAATTTAATTGCAGATGGTAACGTAGCACATAATAGCGGTATTTCAAAGATTTCAGGCAACTATATACAAATTGGAGAAACAATGAGCAATGAAGCTATTTATGTTGGTACAAATGCCTCTCTAAACTTTATTGCTCAAAATAACGGACAATTCATAATAGATGACTATATTAACGGAGAGAAGGATAATTACTTGGTAACCTTCAAGGGAGATGATACCGGTAGGATTAATCTGTATAATGATGTGAAAAAGGGTGCGGTATCAGTTGCCCCTGACGGTGAAACCTTAACTATGAATTTAGCAAATGATGATATTCATGATTATGAATTTGGTTCATTAAATTCAAACAGTAATGCTAAATGGTATATAGATGTAAATGTTGATGAGCAGACAGCTGATAATATAACGACCACTTTATCAGGTTCAAGCGGAACGGTAACATTATATGGTTTAAATGTAATTGCGGGAGATTTTGATACGGTAACCGACCAAGATTTTAATATTCAAGTATTAAAAACGCAAAATGATGATTTACAATTGGCATTGAGTGATGAATTGGCAGGCGACCTTGATACAGAAAGGCTTATCGGGACAAACGTTACGGATAACTATGATTATGTACAAGCTGTAACCAAGTGGGATGATACATATTTTAATCATCAAACGACAACGGAAGTGTATGGAACAATCGGGCTTACAACAAAAGATACCACAAATGACAGTATCGGTATGAATATTTCTCGCACGGAGTCTGCGACCGTCGATATTCCGTTGGAAACATTGACTGAAGTCAATAACGCAGCAATAACACAACGTACATTTGAGGCAAATAATGCTGAAGAAGTATATAGTCTTGGTGATGGGAGTGCTCAGGTAGATATCGGAACAACCGCAGCAGGTGAATTATCAATAATTGGTCAGGCTGAGGGTGATAAACGTTCTACAATCGATTTTCAAAATAACAAGGGCTTTACATTAAATAATGATGATACAACATTAACTCTTAAAGACGTAAAATTGACAAATTCATCACAGGCAGTAAGTTCAAATAATGAAAATTCTGTTATAAATTTGGATAATGCTGAGCTATCCGGAAACGAAAATGGAATATTAACGAAGGGTACTGTTAATATTTCGGGCGGAAGTATTATAAAAGAGGACATTATCTTATCAGGAGATAATGCGAGCGTAAATATAAACGATACAAATGAAGTTGACTTGGAT
The DNA here is from genome assembly GCA_002350725.1 of Cyanobacteria bacterium UBA2855. Classification (GTDB taxonomy): domain Bacteria; phylum Cyanobacteriota; class Vampirovibrionia; order Gastranaerophilales; family Gastranaerophilaceae; genus UBA1221. The sequence continues at coordinate 84,042 of DEFJ01000029.1, forward strand.
GCAAGGATTATAGGTAATGAAAAAAACAAATTAAGTATAAATAATTCTACCTTAGATGTAAAACAAGAAATAATAGGTGTAAATACAATTTTAAATAATGCAACTGTTAATTTACCTCAAGAAAGCTTGTTATTAGGAAATTTAACGGTTGATACACCATCTCATATAAATATAGAGAATAATGCTGTTGGAAATTTAAATTTTAATAATATAACGTTAAATGGCGACTTAGGAATGAAAGTAGATGCGGATTTAGCAAATCAGAAGATGGATACAATTTCTGCTGCGACAGCAACCGTAAACGGCGGTTCTATCAATGTAGAGAAAATCAATATTCTTTCACCGACAACAGAACCTAGTTTAAGTTTGTTGTTTACAAATAACAAAGATTTGGCAGGTGCCGTATCATATAGTGGTAATGCAGAAATTGCATATTCGCCGATATATTTGTATGATGTTTCTTATGACAAAATTGGTGAGGCAGGATATTTTTCATTTGTAAGACACGGAATTGGTTCAAAGAATTCATCAGAATCATTTAACCCTGCGGTATTGACATCCCCTGTGGCAACGCAAGCGGCAGCTCAGACAACTATGAATTATGGTTTCAATTACGCATTTGAACACGC